>NZ_JAJERH010000026.1 GCF_016919725.2 Virgibacillus sp. AGTR | reverse complement strand
CGCGAGCCGAAAATCCACTTTGCAACGTGTTCTTCTTTGCAAAGTTAGTTGAGGTCGTGCCCACGGAAAGCGAAGTAATTAGTCGGAGCATTGCCAATATACATCAAACATTTCAAAATAACTACTTCGCTTAACGCAGTCATTGCGCTGATTTTATACTTTCTTAACTTATAAAAAAAGCCATCTACCAAAGAATATACTTTGGCTAGATGGCTTGCTTTTTCAATCAAGAAATACGTTTCCCTACTAGATATAGGATCCAGCTATTTTAACAAGCTATTACAAAATATAGAATACGCTCCAAATCCTTTATGAAGTATTATTCCATTTGCTTAGCTAAGAAGCTTGCAGCTGTTTCTACAGCTTTTTGCTCAACCTTACTAAATGCATCCCCTTCTTTGGAAAACACCATTACACAGCCAATTGCGTCACCGTTGGCAATAATTGGACTAACACAATAAGAATTCAACTCTTGCTCATTACCATCTGTTACTTCTAGCTGCTTCGCTTCTTTTTCAAATACTTGCGTACGATTTTCAATGATCTTCGCTAACTGAGCACCAATGCTTTTGTTTAAATAATCTTTCTTTGACTCCCCCGCAACTGCAATGACTTCATCACGATCTGAAATAATTACGGGTGACTGAAGCGAATCAAACAAAGCTTCTGCATATTCTTTCGCAAAATGCCCTAACTCATTAATTGGAGAATATTTTTTAAGAATTACTTCTCCTTCTCTATCCACAAAAATTTCTAGTGGATCTCCTTCTCTAATTCGTAGCGTCCTTCTGATTTCTTTTGGAATTACTACTCTTCCTAAATCATCAATACGACGGACAATTCCTGTTGCTTTCATACTAAGTAGCCTCACTTTCTAATGATGATTACTGCTCGTTTTTACACTAGTAAATCTTATCTCTTCGTGTAAAAATCACCAGGTGTGTTTTTAGTATGATGCAAAGCAGGATATCTATACATGAAGTACCAAAATTTTACGCATCTCGATTCGCTTTAGTTAATTTACCTATAAAATCTTCAACAATCTCATATCGTTGGTGCTTGTTATCCCTTGTATATTTAAACACGATCTTCAATTTATTGTTTTCTGTTCCCAATTGAACACCACGGCCAAATGTATTAGCAATTTCAAATAATTTAGCACCATCAATTTGTTGACTTCGATTTTCATCAACGAGCATTTCAATTTTATTCCCTTTCTCACTAAGTGAAGCCACACGTTCTTTCTTTGCAACTATCTTCAGTACAGTTACTGTGAATAAATGCTCTACTTCTTCTGGATAATCGCCAAATCGATCTATCAATTCATCTCGTAAATCTTCTACGTCATTTGTAGAAGCAATAGACTGAAATTGTTTATATATTTCGATTTTTTGCTTCTCGTCCTTAATATACGTATCAGGAATATATGCATCAATGCTCAATGCCAACTCCGTGTCAAATGGTGTGATTTCTTCAATTTCTTTTCCTTCTTTACGCGCATCAATGGCGTCTTTTAACATTTGCGAATACATATCAAAGCCTACAGAATCAATAAATCCATGCTGTTGTGCACCAAGGAGATTACCCGCTCCACGGATAGATAAGTCCCGCATAGCAATTTTAAAACCTGACCCAAGTTCAGTAAACTCCTTAATCGCCTGTAATCGTTTCTCAGCAACCTCTGTTAATACCTTATCCTTCTTATACGTAAAGTACGCATAAGCAACTCGATTTGATCGTCCTACACGACCTCTTAGTTGATACAGTTGACTTAATCCCATACGATCGGCATCATTTACGATTAATGTATTTACATTCGGAATATCTACTCCCGTTTCGATAATGGTTGTACTTACAAGCACATCGTATTCACCTTCTAAGAAAGCGAAAATAATATTTTCCAGTTCCGATTCGTTCATCTGACCATGAGCTACAGCAATTCTTGCGTCAACAAGCATACCAAGGTCTCTTGCTACTTTGTCTATGTTCTCTACCCGGTTATACAAGAAGAAGACCTGACCACCACGGGCCATCTCTCGTTCAATTGCCTCACGCATAAAAATTGGATTATACTCCATTACATATGTCTGAATTGGGAAACGATTTTCTGGCGGGGTTTCGATTACCGATAAATCCCGTACCCCTAGCATCGACATATGCAATGTCCTAGGAATAGGTGTAGCCGTTAGTGTAAGCACATCCACATTTGTTTTTAATTGTTTAATTTTTTCCTTATGTTTAACACCAAATCGTTGTTCTTCATCAACAATCAACAGGCCTAAATCACTATATTGTACATCCTTAGATAAAACACGGTGTGTACCAATAACGATGTCCACGGTTCCTTTCCTTAATCCATCAATCGTTTCTTTTTGTTGCTTTCGTGTTCGAAACCTACTTAATAACCCTATCGTTATAGCATGATCCTGAAAACGCTCGCGAATTGTTTCAAAGTGCTGCTGGGCCAAAATCGTTGTTGGAACTAGAATAGCAACTTGTTTACCATCCGCGATCGCTTTAAAAGCTGCACGAATTGCTACTTCTGTTTTTCCATACCCTACATCACCACAAAGCAGTCGGTCCATTGGACGTTCTCTTTCCATATCTTGTTTAATCTCTTCAATACAACGAAGTTGATCTTCTGTTTCTTGATACGGAAAAGACGCTTCAAATTCACGCTGCATTTCAGTATCCTCAGAAAATGCGTAACCCTTCTTCGCTTCTCTTTCTGCATAAAGCTTAATAAGATCATCCGCAATGTCTTCAACAGAGGACTGTACTTTTCGCTTTACCTTTGTCCATTCACTGCCGCCTAGTTTATACAGCTTCGGCTCTTTTCCTTCTGAACCAACAAACTTTTGAACTTGATCAATTTGATCTATTGGCACAAAAAGCTTATCATCACCAGAATACTTGATAAGCATATAATCCTTATGAAGATCATTTACTTGCAACGTTTCAATGCCTAAATATTTCCCAATTCCATGGTTCGCATGAACAACATAATCGCCAACCTTTAACTCCTGATAATTCTTGATTCGTTCGGCATTCGAAATTTTTTGCTGTTTTCGAGCTCGCTTGGTACGCTTTTTAAATAATTCCTGTTCTGTAATAAGCACCAATTTATGCATCGGTAACTCAATACCACTCGTAATATTCCCTGTAGCTATTGTAGGTTTGTCTACAGGAAGCTGTAAATCACTGGCTAACCCCACATCGATATCATAATCCATGAAAATGGAATGAATTTTTTCTGCACGCTTAGAATCGGGAGCTAATACGACAACCGAATACTCACCTTTTTCCCAGCGCTTTAACTCATTTTTAAATAAATGCATTTGCCCATGAAATTCTTGCATAGGTCTTGAAGACAAATTAATAATATTTTGCGGTTGTGTGTTTGGAATATGGCGTAAAAATACGGACATATATAAACGTGGCTGCTTCATATTTGACCAAATCGTATGCCAATCGAATGAAAATATACTGTCCTTCACCATCTGATTGGACTCCAACAAACTACTGTACCAATCAGCCTCCTCCGAATCCAGGTGCACCGCTGTCTCCTGTATACGGCTCATCTCATCAAGTATGATTTGTCCATCACTCGGCATATAATCTAGTAAACTAGCAGGGTTTTTGTAAAGATAGCCGATGTATTTATACATTTCCGGAAAGTGCTCTAAGTTCTTTAAGCGCTCAATATCCCTCTCCATGACCTCTAATAGTTTTTCTTTTGACTCTTTAGATTTCAACGATTTCAACGTTTTGGAAAGCGCTTCCTCAAGACGCTCCCCTCCAGCATGGATATCAGATTGTGATAAAAGTAGCTCTGTTGCCGGTCCAATTATTATTTCCTGTAATTTATCCAGTGAACGTTGGGTATCTGCATCAAAATATCGAATAGAATCGATTTCTTCATCAAACAACTCAATTCGAATTGGATGTTGTTCGGTTATTGGGTAAATATCAATAATTCCACCACGCCTGCTAAATTCTCCAGGAGTTGTTACCATCGATACTCGTTCATAACCCATATCTACCATCGAATTAAGATATTGTTCTACATCAATATCCTCCCCAACTGTAAATGGCAGCTGATAATTACTCCAATATTCTGGCGGAGGTAGTATACGCTTCAAAGCAGCAACAGGAGCAATTAATATACCAGATTTCTTCTTCGTCCAAGCGGTTAAGGATTCAATTCTCTGACTACGTAATTCAGGACTTGCTATTGCAATCTCTGAAGCAATTAATTCATTCACCGGATAGAGATGCACATCATCATCTCCCATAAAAGCTGTGAGGTCATCATATAACTGTTGCGCTTGAACTAATTGATGTGTAACTAATAATACCGGTTTATGAATTGAAGTATGAATGATAGAAACCAATAGACTTCTCGCCGAGCCAGACAGACCGGCAACAAGTTGCTCTTCCATTCCACTAGAAATTCCATGTATAATCGATTTTATATCATCTTTTGATTGTAAATAATTTTGAATACCTTTCATTACTAAACCTCCACGTACATAGGGTGTGCTAAAAGCGCATTGGCTTACTTACCTTTAACCTATCCTAATATTCATTCTTACATGACATTCTACATCTTTCATAGCTGATAAAGTCAAAGTGAGTTATCCACGATAATATGGACAAATACACCCTATGGACCAAATCCTTTTCTATCATTCTCTTTCAAACTAAAAGAAACGATCAAAGCCTCAATAACTATATCTGTGAAAGAAGCGCAAAAATGCCTTGGTTATTACACCAAAGCCTTTGCTGGTTATATTACTGAATAAAAAAATCTAGCTCATGGTAATGTGGATGATGTCCTAAGGCATCTTCACAATTTTCACAAATAGCTTCAATCTGCACATCACCATTTGACTTATATGTGATCATCTCTTCTTTTTCCTTTGCTGTCAATTGATCCAAACCCAGCATAGATGTATCAACTACCTGCTGTTTCAGTCTTCCTATTTCCTGACCGCAGTGTTTGCAAGTATACACAATAGACAAACTGGGAACCTCCTCGAATAACTTTCAACTCATATTAAAAGTTTATCCGAAAAACGCTTATCTTATACAATAAATAAAAGCTCCCGTTGCTATATGAATGTATGTATCCTATCCTATGAAAGCATCATTGATTATATTCATTCATTACCTGCGAAAACGAGGCGCTTAGCCATGCTTCACATGCATCCGCGGCTCTTCCAATACTGTCAGATACAGCTTCTGATTCTCCCTTTGAAAAATTACTAAGAACATAATCTACAACTGAAACAGAAGACGTTGGCCTTCCTACACCTATTCTGATCCGTTTAAAATCTTTTGTACCTAAATGATCGATAATGGAACGAATACCATTATGTCCGCCATGTCCGCCTTTTTGACGTAACCGGATTTTCCCAACAGGTAAATCTAAATCATCATAGATAATTAATATATCTTCTAGTTTTATATCATAATAATCCATTAATGGTCTAACAGCATCGCCGGATAGGTTCATAAAGGTCTGTGGTTCTAGGAGCAATACCTTTTCTCCGTCCAAGTGAACAATCGTATAATCACCCTTATACTTGGACTTATTCAACTTCCATGAATGACGATGAAGTAATTCATCAATGACCATGAACCCAACATTATGCCTTGTACCATTATATTTCTTACCAGGGTTACCTAATCCAATTATACATTTCATTTGCTTCTTCCTTTATCAGAAAATCTTTCCTAGAAAGTATCATACAATACAACAAACCCTCCTGTACAGGAGGGAGTCACTCATTGTTATATAATTTACATGTTTATCCCATATGAACGGGAAGTAAAACCATCAATGATGGAATGGTTGCTTTATTCCTTTTTTGCATCTGCATCATCTTCAGCACCTACTAATTTAGGCTCAGCATTCTCATCTGGAGCCTCTTCCACATCTTCCAATGTGTCAGGAGCCAATACCGTTGCAATCGTAGTGTCACTATCTTCAAGTACTTCGTAATTTCCTTTAATCGTTATATCCGAGACAGATATGCTATCTCCAATCTTAAGGTCTGTAATATCCACGATAATTTCCTCTGGAATATTTCCAGGTTTTGCTCGAACTTGTAACTCATACATTGGCTGTTGAAGTACGCCACCATCTTTTGTCCCTTGAGCTTCACCTTCTAAACGAAGCGCAACCTCAACATCCATCTCTTCAGCCATATTAACGATATAAAAGTCTGCATGAATTAGCTCGTCCTTCAATGGATCAATTTGGTAATCGTGTAACATAACATCTACCGATTTATTGTTTTCCACATTTAGCGTAATAATAGCATTTTTCCCTTCATCTCGAACCGTCTTTATTAATTCAATGCTATCTACAGATATGGATTCCGAATCCTTTTCTTTTCCGTAGATAACAGCTGGTACTCTACCACTATTTCGTATTTCCTTTGTTGCCGATTTAGTAAGATCCTCTCGTAATGTTGCTTCTAATTTAACTGCCACGTACATCACCCTCCAAGTTATTAGAAAAATCCTAGGCTTTTAGTTATAAGCCCTTTCTTCTTTTCTACTTTGTCTGTGTAATTCATGCAGTTGTCTATAAAAAAACATTCATATAGAGAATACCCATTAAATGCAATATCTAAACATTTAATCGAATAAGATACTTACTGATTGCAATTCGTGGACACGAATAATTGCCTCGCCAATTAACGGCGCAACCGATAACTGAGTAATTTTATTAAGCTGCTTGTCCTCTGGTAAAGGAATCGAATTCGTAATAACAAGTTCCTTGATTTTAGAGTCATTAATACGTTCAATCGCTGGACCAGATAATACTGGATGTGTACAACACGCATATACCGCTTTAGCACCATTTTCTACCAATGCATTTGCAGCAAGTGTAATAGTTCCTGCTGTATCAATAATATCGTCTATTAGAATAGCTGTCTTGCCTTCAATATTACCAACGATATTCATAACCTCGGCAACGTTAGGGCGAGGTCTACGTTTATCAATAATACCTATTGGCGCTTTTAGTCGATCAGCCATTTTACGAGCACGTGTAACTCCACCGTGATCTGGAGACATAATAATAATATCTTCTAAGCTCTTCGCTTCAAAATAATCAGACAGAATAGGAACACCTTGTAGGTGATCTATAGGGATATCAAAAAATCCTTGGATTTGTGGAGCATGTAAATCCAATGTAATGACACGATCGGCACCAGACGTTTCTAATAGATTTGCAACAAGCTTAGCAGCAATCGGTTCACGAGAACGAGCCTTACGATCTTGTCTAGCATATCCATAATATGGCATTACAATATTTATGGATTTAGCAGACGCTCGCTTCAAAGCGTCAATCATAATTAATAACTCCATAATATGCTGATTTACCGGGGAACATGTAGATTGTACAACGTATACATCACAACCACGTACACTTTCTTCGATGTTGATCTGAATTTCACCATCACTAAAGCGAGATACAGTACATTTACCAAGCATTGTACCAATATGCTCCGCAATATCTTCAGCAAGTTTAGGATTAGAATTTAATGTGAACACTTTCAAAGATGTATCTTTGTAAGTAGATGCCATGAGTTAGAACCCTCCGTTAGTCTTTTTGTCTGTTTTTAATTTTTGACGCATATCCTTCTTTATTCGTTTGTCTAGCTCTAGCTACAGACAAAGAATCTTCCGGTACATCTTTAGTAATTGTTGAACCAGCCGCCACATAGGATCCTTTTCCGACAGTAACTGGAGCAATTAGATTAGAATTACATCCAATAAATGCATCATCTTCTATCGTCGTCAAATATTTATGCTTTCCATCATAGTTTACTGTTATTGTACCACAACCAATATTGACATTGCTGCCAACTTTTGCGTCACCAATATAGCTTAAATGTGATACTTTACTCTTCTCAGCTAAATCGGTCTTCTTAATCTCTACAAAATTTCCAACTTTTGCTTGATCACCTATGGAGCTTTCTGGACGAATATGTGCAAATGGCCCAATTTTGACATGATTACCAATCTTACTATCACTAGCAACACTTTGTTTAATAACAGTCCCATTCCCCACGTAACAATTCGTAACTTCTGAATGTGGTCCAATTTCTGCATTGCCTTTTATAACCGTATCACCCTTTAATATCGTTCCAGGATGGATGATGGTATCCGGCTCTATCTCTACATCTGGTTCAATATACGTATTATCCGGATCGATTATCGCTACGCCATTTCGTAAGTGCTTTTCATTAATGCGTTGTTTCATGGTTTTTTCTGCTTCTGCTAAGGCTATACGGTCATTTACTCCTAGTGTTTCCTCAAAACTAGCTGTCATAAATGCACTGACCTTATCACCCTGTTTTTGAAGGATTTCGATAACATCCGGTAAATAGTATTCACCTTGTGCGTTATCATTGGACACATTTTGCAGCGCCTGAAATAGTGCTTGATTATCAAAACAATATGTACCTGTATTAATTTCATCAACGAGTAGTTCTTTTTCGGTGGCATCTTTTTGTTCTACGATTCTTTCTACTTCATCAACCGCATTGCGAATAACTCTACCATAGCCATATGGATTTGGAGCTTTTGCGGTTAATACAGTTGCTTTAGCACCTGTCTGCTCATGATGGTCAAATAGTGCTTGATACGTTTCGCTCGTTATTAAAGGGGTATCTCCGCAAACTACTAGTGTTGTTCCTTCATTTTCTTTTAATAAATCCTCTGCTTGGAGCACTGCATGCCCCGTTCCTAATTGCTCTTCTTGAATAACAAATTTACTTTCGTCGCCAATTTGCTCTTTAACCATATCTGCACCAAAGCCTACTACTGTAACAATTTCATCTAGCTTCACTGTGTTTATCTGATCAATGACATGCTTTACCATTGGACGACCTGCTACGGGATGGAGTACTTTGTATAGCTTAGATTTCATTCTCGTACCCTGACCCGCTGCTAAAACAACAGCATATCGCTTCGTCATAAGGAAACCTCCATCAATTCGATTTATCCATAATGAATATTATCTTAAAACCCTTTTCATTTCAATAGATAAAGCGTATAAAACAAGGTCCTCGGTAATGTAAAACTTTCCATACTTACCGCCTTTATGCACGTCTCAAGAAAGATACAGAGCGATTCGATTCATTCTAATAAGCTTAAGTAGACAAAAGCACAAAAACGATTCGAGCGAAAAAGGAGGCTTTGCGCTAGTTAGCAAATAAAATTATATTTTTTTAGACACAAAAACATTACTAAATCGCTTGCAAAAGAACAAAAGTCGCAAGCCTCCGATTAGAAACGCAGCGACTGGAGCGAGTCAACGGAGATAAAGGAATCACGGTGAGTTTTCTTATCGTAGGGCGATTCGTGAAGTTGCCTAGTTTCTGGGCGCTGGAGCTGGACGCGGCTCAACACGTCCATATTTATCCACATGGGCTACTTTTAAAATTTTCTAGACTACAAAAAAAGAAGGCTAACCTGATGTAGATTAGACCTCTAGTTGCATCCCAAATATTGTGTGCATATTAGGAAGCTCCAGCTTCTTCATACTCCACTTCAGCTTCTCCTGCACGATGGTATTCTTCTAATACAGCATCTTGAATCTTAGCACGTGTCCCAGAATTTATAGGATGTGCAATGTCTCTAAACTCCCCATCCGGTGTTCGTTTGGATGGCATAGCAACGAATAGTCCATTATTCCCATCAATAACACGGATATCATGAACTACAAATTCTTGATCCAAAGTAATCGATGCAATCGCTCGCATTCTTCCTTCCGTATTAACGCGGCGCAATCTAACGTCAGTTACTTCCATGATGTATCACCACCTTTTCCCATTTGAATCTATATTATCTAGTTCAACAAAACTATTTAAAATCCTGCTAAATTATTAAAAAAAATAAAATATTTTCAAATGGATGGAAAAAACAGGTGTTTTTGCCTTACTTACGATCGCCTATTTCTACAAAATTACCAGGATGAACCTCAATGCTTTTAGCTTTAAGATCGACATTTGATATTTTAATTAAGGAAGTATAATTTTCTACAACCCTTTCTTCTTCTTCATCGTCCGCCTCAGCCAATACACCTATTGCCTTCACTTGAGCATTGAATTCTTCTAATAAGTTAATCATTCCAGTAATTGTTCCACCAGCCTTCATGAAATCATCAATAATGCAGACATTTGCACCTTCTTCCAAGCTCCGTTTTGGAAGAACCATTGTTTGAATCTTTCTTGAGGAGCCAGATACATAATTTATACTAACGGATGACCCTTCGGTTACTTTGGGGTCTCTTCGCACAATTACTACAGGGACGTCAAGAAAAGAAGCCACCGAGTAGGCTAAAGGAATACCTTTTGTAGCAACCGTGACAACAACATCAATTTCCATCTGCGAAAATGCAGAAGCAAAAACCCGACCTATTTCTCTTACTGTTTTCGGATTACCTAAGAGGTCACTCATGTAAAGGTAACCACCAGGCAAAATTCGTACCGGATCCGCTAACTGGTGACACATTTCATGAATGAATGCTTCACTCTTTTCATGTAAATACTCTGGGATATACTTCACACCACCACCAGCTCCGGTGGTCCGTTGCAAATAACCCAATCCTTCATTACGAAATACAGCATCAATAATATCCATATCTTCGCTTACTGAAGCCTTCGTTGTTTCTAACCTATTTACGAAATAAGGTAACTGTTTATGCAATCTTGGATTCTCAAGAAAATAATTAGTCAACGCGACTAAACGATTACTTCTTTTCATAACTACACCTCAAAACCGAATATTTCCCTTTAATATACCATTATCATATGTGTTTTATCAATATTTAACCTAAAAGACGTACAAAATATACTTCATCACAAAATCCGCGCATACCGTTATAAATTCTTTTTGCCTTGCTTTCTTGCTCAACTAGACCATATACAGTAGGCCCACTTCCGCTCATTAATACACCTGAGGCTCCTGCTTGTCTCATTGCATCTTTGATCCGTTGCACTTCAGGGTATAATTGTACAGTAATTGCTTCTAAATTATTTCCTGTACTTCTGCAAAGCAGCTCAAAATCATTTGCTCTTAACGCTTGGATCACTCCTTGTGTTTGCTGATGAGCAAGTTCATCCACGATAATTCGCTGAAAAATGGTTCTAGATGACACACCTATGTCTGGCTTGGCTAAAATGACCCAGCATGGCGGAGGCGCTGGTAGGGCATTAATCACTTCTCCTCGCCCACTAGCTAGCGCGGTCTTACCATAGACACAGAATGGTACATCTGTTCCAAGTGTCGCGCCTAAATTTGCTAGTTCATCCATCGGTATATGTAGTGACCAAAGCCTGTTTAAACCTCTTAGAACAGCTGCAGCATCTGTGCTCCCTCCTCCTAATCCTGCTGAAACGGGTATGCTTTTCTCAATTTTGATATGAACCCCTCTACGAATTCCGTATTTCCGCTTAATTGCATCTGCAGCTTTATACGCTAAGTTCCGTTCATCGCTTGGCACAAATCTACTTTCCAACGAGATCTCTATTCTGTCCTGATTCAATTCAAATAATTCGATACGGTCAGACAAGTCTATTGACGTCATAATCATTTCAACGTTGTGATAACCATCATCTCTCTTACTTAACACATCAAGCGATAAGTTAATCTTCGCAGGGGCTTTCTCATAAAGCACCATCACCCGTCACCCTTCTTGTAGATAGATATTAAAATTGTAACATATTACATAATTGGAGGCGACTACAAGCAGGTACAAGTCCCGCCAAAACACAAAAAGGCAAACCCTTTAGGATCTGCCTTTTTGTTGCATGTTTGCTTCAGCAATTTCAATGGCTCGCTTAACCATATTACCAGCATCTCTAGCCTTGATACCGCCCCAACCTTCCTGCTGCACCGTGTCGTAAAATCCTAACTCTTTGGCGATTTCTTCTTTCAAATGGTCTGACATTATTCCACGTCGATTAGCCATGAAAGAACAACTCCCTTCGTATGATGAGTCTTACCTTACGACATTTATAGTTTGTAGCAGATTCGTTGTTTAATTCGCGTTATATGTATACAAAAAAGGAAAAATTTAAATGGAAAGTCAAACTACCTTCGTATAAGTAGTTCATCAAAATTACAGATAATTCAGTTATAAATCTATAAAATAAAAGCAGTAAACCTAAGGGCTACTGCTCAAGCACGGAAGCAATGGTACGTTCGTCTGTAAAACTAAGTTCCACTGTTTCTGTTAAAACGTCTGCATAGCTGTATGAAACACGTTCGAATGCATTTTCTTCTTGGTCAAGCTCAACAATAAACACAGAAGGATACGTTTCTGCTAATATTCCCGACCGCTCAATTGTTTTCCTTCTGCCGCCGTTCGCTCTAAGCTTTAACCGTTTACCAACATGACCTTCAAGACCTTGCTTTATTTCGATTAATGTTTTCGCCACTATACTCCACCTCACTGGATTTAGCATACCATAAACTTGTACAATAGTCAAATAAAACTATTTATTATAACAAGATATCAATTTTAATGTCAACAATTTATTTTGTCTATTTCGCTTATTATTTGGCATATGTTAAGTTTTTATGTATATTTTTTTAAATTAATTGGAACTTTGCTATTTACATGTGTATATTCCATGAAAAAATT
Organism: Virgibacillus sp. AGTR; assembly: GCF_016919725.2. Lineage (GTDB taxonomy): Bacteria > Bacillota > Bacilli > Bacillales > Amphibacillaceae > Virgibacillus > Virgibacillus salarius. The sequence continues at coordinate 39,255 of NZ_JAJERH010000026.1, read as the reverse complement.
ACTCGTTCATTTACCAACTTGTACCATTTTTATCCAGCAACCTTACCTGAAGGCAAGTTGCTCATTCGTTTGATTCATCTTCTAAATAGGGTAACCCTGTTCTTAATAATCCTCTCGTTTCTATCCCACCCATTCCTTTATCACCTGTAAGTGTATTTCTTAGTGCTTCCCATACACTAACCTTTTCCATGAATGGTGTATAAGCAATCTTTGCTGCAATATAAACAGGATCTAACGCATGTATATTAATTCGTAGCGGAGAACTTGCGAAATTAGCACCTGCTCGAATTAGTGATTCAAAATGTGATTGGCAAGCACCTGCAAAGATAACTAGCTGATCCACATTAGGGTTAATCTTTCGTGCTTCTCGTACTGTTTCCACAAAAAACTTAGAATGTCTATATGCACGTATGTCATTTTTTCTGCCCTTGTTCTTAGAAAACGCATCATGTCCTGTAATGACGATAATGTCAGGCTGTATCTTCTCCACCAATTCACCTATTTGTATCGGCATTTCCCTTTCATGTAAATGCACTCCATGTACTTGTAATCCGATTCGTTGATATAATTCAATGCATTTCTTTAAATACATTTGATCGCCGTCTAGATGCAGAACTTTGGCTGGTAATTGAAAAAAAATCGGTTCATGCTGATAGCCTTCGGTTGCGTGATATTCACGTTTCTCTTTCATCAATTGATAGTCCTGCCGAAATAAACGGAAGGAAAATTCCTCTTTTTCCTTTCCTTTTTGTCTACGCTTCTCTAATTCTCTTTCTTGTATCTTCTTTAAATCAGATATAGGCGCATCTGCTTTCAGGCGGATATCTTCACCATATAAATCAGCACTATTTTTTTTCACACTAGCAACCCGAAACAACAAATCATGATTGTAAGATTTTCTTGTAACCAGATCACCCTTCGAATAGTTCATAACTGACACCTCACAGCCTTCCAAAACATTCTGATATAGCGTATGAGTCCATCATAAAATCTGTGCGTTTATTACAGATCACCTATATAATTACTTTTAACTACCTTGGACAGCAAAATGAGAATAAAACATAAAGTAAGTTACTTATAGAAAAAAGCTGAACGATTATTCGAAGCGTTTCAGCTCGCATTCGAATCCGTTCAGCTTTTGTGGGTCAAAACGTTTGTTGCGTTTCAATTTAACCTCATATAGGCAGAATTACATAAATGCTGCCTAGAGATAATGCTTCGTAATAACCGTCGCAGAAAATGAAGTAGTCTCTCGCAGAGACACCACTCATCCCAGCATTTTTTATATAGAACCATTCATTTACCATTTTTTCCGTCTCTTAACGGTTAGCGTTTATGTTCTATACCTAATTCACTCTTCATAAGCACATCATGTATTATTATTAACAGCTGAATAAAATGCATTTGCTAATACAGCAAATTCCTCAATAGACAATGATTCTCCACGTCTATTGCCATCAATTCCAGCTTCTTCTAATAGTTGTACAATCGTTTCTTTATCCCAATCAGGTTTAAAATGATTGACTAAATTATTGCGAAGTGTTTTTCTTCGTTGTGCAAAAGAAGCTTTAACAAGCATAAAAAAGAACGTTTCATTGTGCACTTGGACAGGCGGCTTTTCCAGTCTCACTAACTTTAATATGCTGGAATCCACATTAGGCTGTGGCATAAATGCTCGTTTAGGAACATGCATGACCACTTCTGCCTCCGTATAATACTGAACGGCAATGGTCAAGGACCCATAGCTTTTGCTATTGGGCTTAGCTGCCATTCTTTCAGCCACTTCTTTTTGAATCATTACAGTGAAGCTCTCTACAAAAAGATTGTCATGCAAAAGCTTCAGCAAAATAGGTGTAGTGATATAGTAAGGTAAATTTGCAACTAAATGTACCGGTTGTTCCTGCGAAAAGCAGGAGGAAATGACTTCTGATACATTTGCCTTCAAAATATCCTGATGGATAATTTGAATATTTGAGTAGGGTTGTAGGGTATCCTGCAAGACGGGTAATAAACGCTGATCTATTTCAAAAGCAACTACTTTATCTGCATGAATAGCTAATTGCTCTGTCAACGCACCGATACCAGGTCCTATTTCAATTGCACCTGCGTTTTTATCAATTCCTGCATGGGATATGATATTTTCCAATATGTTAGTATCAATTAAAAAATTTTGTCCCAGGCTCTTTTTAAACGAGAAGTTATACTTTATTAGTATTTCCTTTGTACGTGATGGTGTTGCAATATATTTATTCACTGTCATGCTTTTCCTCCCGCTGTATTTGTGCTAACGCATTATCAAATTCCTCTTTGGTTATTTCGAACATCGACAACCTTTTTAAAAGCTGCTTTCCGTTTGTATGACCAATTTGTAGCAGCTCACCCAATCGTTCCCGTCGTTTCTTTGCTTGCGCCCCTCCGATTAGTCCGCTGTTGATTACATTTTCCTTTGCAATTTCACTCGCGTGCGCTTCCTTTAGCTCATATACATCAGCGAGAGCCTTGCGAATCGTTTCAGGTGAAGCGTGTTCTATCCCTAAACTTTTGTTATTAGGATGCTTAGCTCGTGCCTCATGTTGAGTTAAAAACGCATGCTTGCAGCCTGGTACAGCCTGGTCAATAATATGACGAATGCGATCACCAGGATAATCTGGGTCTGTAAAAATAATAATCCCCCGTTTATCCTTCGCATGCTTTATTTGCTTTATAATCGTATCATTAATCGCTGATCCATTTGTTTCAATTGTATCAGCATTAACCGCCTGAAGAATCTTTGTTGTATCATCTCTACCTTCAACAACAATCACTTCTTTTATTTTCACATTTGTTCCTCTTTCTATACCCATAATAAATAATGCTCTTACCACTATATCATGGTAAGAGCATAAATATTAATTAATAACCTTTACTGTTACTGTTTTCCTTCCCCAATTATACGCTGCCTGCTTCGAAGGAACATGAACATCGATGCGATTTCCAACAATATGACCGCCAGTATCAGCAGCTATTGCTTCTCCATAACCTTCTACCCAAACTTTTGAACCTAATGGGATAACACTTGGATCGACAGCTATTACTTTTTTATTCGGATTTGCATTTAAATTGATACCCGTAGATGTATAACCAGAACAGCCGTTACAACTAGCTGTATACGCACTTGCACTCATTGTAAACACTTTTCCGCCAGAAGGCTTAGAACTTGATTTTTTCTTTGAGCTCGAATGTGACTTCTTGCTCGATAAGGTCACAAGCTTATTTTCCTGTTTCGTACCTACAGCTATAACTCGATTCTCACTTTTTTCAACAACATCCTTGCTTAGAAGCTCGCGGCTAACTTCTTTTCCGTTTTCTTTGACAATCTCATAGACTTTTTTCAGCTTACCGTCTTTCCCTTCCGAAAGAACCCTTTCTTCTCCCTTTGGAAGACTGCTATCTTTTCTTTTCTCTGTCTCGAAGGCAACCGCTTCTGTAACTTCATCCTTAACCTTTTTAACGCGAACAATCGTAATATTCGTATCTTTTTTCACCTTTTCATCCAATGCTGGCTTAATTCTATCCAAGCCTTCCGGATCAAATGAAATGTCTGATTGAGCTAAGATATCTTTTACTGTTCCACCTGTGGTCGGTTTTGATTTTGTTTGGTTGTTTCCATCGTTAATGGTAATCTGGTATGCCTGTTTTACTTGAATATGTAGTCCATCTTCAATGGTATCCCCTTGATTATGTGAGATATCATCATGCTGTTGAAATGAGAGATTCTTTTCTTGTAAAAATTCATCTATTGTGTCTGCAGTTGTATAGAATTCCTGCTTTTCTCCATCGATAGTTACAAAAACCTGCTTGGCTTTGTTGTACTCAATTTCCATACCGTTTTCAATAGAAGCATCTTTACTGTGTGACAAATGATCATGCTCCCCGACGGTAATTCCTACTTCTGCAAGCAGTTCTTCAACGGTATTTTTATGCGTTTTCACTGTTTGTTCTTTACCGTCTTCAGTTATGACTACTTCTGCCTTCGTAGCATCAAATAGTACTAATCCGGAAAATACAACAAGTGCCAAAACACCAATACCTGAAATAACCAGCTTCATTGTCGACGCCGGCATTAGCTTTGAAATCATTCGCATGCTTCTGCCTCCTCTTAATGCATTTTGATTATATTAACAGTTATATGCAAAGTCAAAGTATATCCGATTACGATTAAGTTACAATTAGATTACACATTAATTTGAGGAGCGGATTACTCTTTAATAAGTACAATGAAAGCATTGGTACAACTGGTTTTTCGCCATCTTTTAATTATCAATAAAAAAAAGGTTAGCTTAAATGCTAACCTTTTTTTTATACCGTTTTTTTCCTATTTTTTAACAAAATATTTTTCTTATTTTACAACCGTCATAATTTTATCCCGAAGAGAGAAATAGCGTTTTTTGTCGTGTTTTCACTAATTTCTTCCAAGGTTAAACCTCGCAGCTCAGCTATTTTTTCTGCTACTAATTTAACATAGGAAGGCTCATTTCTTTTACCTCTATTTGGATGTGGAGCTAAAAAAGGTGCATCCGTTTCAACCAACAGTCGGTCTAATGGCACCTGTACCGCTACTTCCTTTGGCTCTACTGCATTTTTGAATGTTACTGGACCTCCAAGAGAGATGTAAAAGTTCATATCCAGACAGGCTTGTACATATTTTGCTGAATCATTATAGCAATGCATAATACCGCCAATAGATGCTGCACCTTCTTCTTGAAGAATTTCAATAACATCTTCGGTCGCCTCACGATTATGAATAATGATTGGCATATTTAATTTCTTCGCCAACCGTATTTGTTTACGAAAAACGTCTTTTTGTACATCCTTCGGTGACTTGTCCCAATGATAGTCTAATCCCATCTCTCCGATAGCTACAACCTTTGGATGAGCAGAAAATTCCTCAATCCAGTTTAATTCTTCATCCGTCATATCTATAGCATCCACCGGGTGCCAGCCTACAGCCGCATAAATGGTTTCATATTGTTCTGCAATTTCGATAGCTAACGGGATCGTTTCCCGATCAAAACCGACTACCACCATATAGTTTACGCCGGTATCAAAAGCACGCTGAATTGTTTCATCGCGATCTTCAAAGAAATCCCTCGCATTTAAATGAACATGTGTATCAAATAACAAACCACTTCACTCCTTAAACACAAAGCTCAAACGCTATGTCATATATTTCACCTGTTTATCTTCAAATAAGCTTGGACAGACCGAAGCAAATAAAATTACTTTACTATATGACAAAATAAAACTTCCTTATGCTTAGAAAGGAGCTGTCCCAAAAGCCAGCTCCCTACTTATTCAAACCGAATATACTTCACTTTCCCTACAAGGTTCAACATGTCATGAACAAATTTACTCATAGCTAATGCCTTTCATACGAACCCCATTTCAACTAGAGTCATGTACTTTAAAAATTTAAAAATTGACGAACCTTACAAGCAGCCCGTTTTCCTATTTTTATTTCACGACAGATCCATTCGGCAGTGATTCTTCTACAGATGCTAAAACGAGCTTACCATGTTCATCTTCCCCACAAAGAATCATACCTTCTGATTTTTCGCCTCTTAGTTTTACAGGTTTTAAATTCGTTACACAGATTACTTTTTTACCTGGTAATTCATGTGGTTGATAGTACTGTGCAATACCCGAAACAACTTGCCGTTTCTCCGCTCCAAGATCTAATTGAAGCTTCAATAACTTATCAGCCTTCTTGACAGGCTCTGCTTTTATTACCTCTGCCACTCGCATGTCTATCTTCATAAAGTCATCAAAGGTAATTTCTTGTGTACTTTTGGTTTCTTCCTTCGTAGCTTTTTCCTTAACCTGTGCAGGATTTTGCATCATTGCTTTAATAGTTTGTACTTCTTTATCTACATCCAAGCGAGGAAAGATTGGCTTTCCTTTTTGAACTTTAGTACCTACACTAATTTGCCCTTCACGATAAATGCTATCCCATTCCTTTAATGCCGCTTCTGTGACATGGAGCTGTCGGAAGATTTCTGTAGGTGCTTCTGTTAAGAACGGCTGTAGCATAACTGCAATTTTTCTAAGATATTCAGCTAGATGGGCCATTACATTACCCAATCGTTCCTTCTGATCCTCATGTTTAGCTAATACCCACGGTTCTGTTTCATCAATATATTTATTTGTTCTACTAATTAACTGCCAAAGGGAGGATAGTGCTACAGAGAACTGCATATTCTCCATCGCTTCTTCTACTTTCTGAATCGTTTCTTTTCCAAATGCTTCAAGTGAAGCCTCAATCTCTGTTTCACTTGCTTGATATAACGGAATCTGACCATCAAAGTATTTATTAATCATAGCAACAGTACGGTTTAATAGATTGCCTAGATCATTAGCCAAATCGTAGTTAGTACGTTCTACAAATCCTTCAGGTGTAAATACACCATCTGATCCAAATGGAACTTCGCGAAGCAAATAATAGCGAAGTGCATCAAGGCCGTACTTATCTGTTAGTTGTACAGGATCAACAACGTTCCCTTTAGATTTTGACATTTTTCCATCTTTCATCAGTATCCAACCATGCGCAAAAACCTTCTTCGGCAAGGGAAGATCTAATGCCATTAACATAATTGGCCAATATATCGTGTGAAAACGAACAATTTCCTTACTCATTAAATGAACATCTGCTGGCCAGAACTTTTGATATTTACTATCATCGTCTGTACCATAACCTAAAGCTGTAATATAGTTAGTTAAAGCATCAATCCATACATATATCACATGCTTTGGATCACCGGGAACTTTAATACCCCAGTCAAAAGTGGTACGAGATACTGCTAAATCTTCAAGCCCTGGTTTTATAAAGTTATTCAGCATTTCATTTTTACGACTTTCTGGCTGAATAAACGTTGGATTATCCTCATAGAACTGCACAAGTCGATCGACATATTTGCTCATCTTGAAGAAATAGGATTCTTCTTTTACTTTTTCAACTGGACCGCCACAATCTGGACAATGCCCATCTTCCAACTGTCTCTCTGTAAAGAAGGACTCACAAGATGTACAATACCAGCCTTCGTATTGATCTAAATAAATATCCCCCTGTTTAACAAGCTGATCAAATATTTTGGACACTACTTTTTTATGACGCTCTTCCGTCGTCCGAATAAAATCATCATTTGATATTTTAAGTTTCTTCCATAAATCTTTAATACCACTTACAATGTCATCAACGTACGCTTGTGGAGTTACACCCTTTTCTGTAGCCTTTTTTTGGATTTTTTGACCGTGCTCATCCGTACCTGTTAAATACATTACATCATAGCCACGCATCCGCTTATACCTAGCAATTGCATCGCCAGCAACCGTAGAATACGCATGACCAATATGCAAATTCCCACTAGGGTAATAAATCGGTGTTGTTATATAAAACGTTTTTTTGTTATTTGGCATTCCCATTACCTCCTAAATCCACCAGCATCCTTTATTAAAACTATATACTATTGTAGCTTTTATCCGTTATTTTGCCAAATAGAGTGCAATGTCATCATGTCTTGTAAGAGAAACATAGAAAAACATCGAATTTTGTCGAAAAATATTAGATTGTTTATTTGCTTTTTTCAGATTTATACCTTATTTTAACCAATTAAGTAAAAGACAAAACCTGATATAATAGTATTTATACAGGTATTTCAAATTATTAAATTTTCAGGTAAATATTTATTGACAGAAAAAAGAAACACTGGTATTCTATTGCATAGAGTGATGTCGAAATATGACGATTTTTTTGCTTTACAAATTTTAAGGAAGAACGAAAGCCCTTGCTGACAATTGGCTCGTTTTTCTAACCTTAGGGGGAAAGAAATTGAAATCTACCGGAATTGTACGTAAAGTGGATGAGCTTGGCCGTGTTGTCATCCCAATGGAACTTCGTCGTACGCTTGAAATTCAGGAAAAAGATGCGATGGAAATCTACGTGGAAAATGACAAAATTATCCTTAAGAAGTACAAACCAAACATGACTTGTCATCTTACTGGAGAGGTTTCCGATGATAATCTCTCTTTAGCAAACGGCAAACTTGTCCTCAGCCCAGAAGGTGCACAAGAGCTGGTTAAAGAGATAGAAGCAAGATTTAATAAATAGTAAGATTATTGTCTCAAAAAGGTCTGACGCCTGTTCTACACGTTAGACCTTTTTTTATAGCAACAAATTAATCCTCGATATGATAGGCTTGATACACTTCACGTTTCGGAAGCTTTCGCTCTTTTGCAACTAGCTTTATTGCTTCTTTGCTAGGCATGTCTTTCTCATCTATATAGTAATCTACATGTTCAACAATAGTATAGCCATCCCACCATAATGAAGTTTCTTGAATTAACTGGTCTGTTCCATCAATAACCATACAAAATTCGCCTTTAAGCTCTATGTCTTTTGTATAGGTGATGACCTCATTCAGTGTACCTCGAATATATTCTTCAAACCGTTTAGATAGCTCCCGTGCTAGGACCACACGGCGATTACCAAGTACAGACTTGGCAGCCTTTAATGTCTCCTTTATACGATAAGGTGACTCATAAAATAATAAAGAGGCCTGTATCCGTTGTAATCTCTCTAGTTCTGCCTCCTTGTCTTTCTTTTTACGGGGTAAGAAACCATAAAAATAAAATTCATTTGCTGGTAAACCAGAACCGATCAGCGCACATAATGCTGCATTTGCTCCAGGCAGTACTACTACAGAAAATTCTTGCTCAATCGCCGCTTGAATTAACTCATGACCAGGATCGGATATCGCAGGCATTCCTGCATCACTTACAATAGCAATTGATTCATCGTTTTCCAATCGCCGTAACAGTTGTTCCTCTCTTGCCAGCTTATTGTGCTCATGATAACTAATTAACGGTGTTGAGATGTCAAAATGGTTCAATAGTTTTTTAGAATTTCGTGTATCCTCTGCTGCGATAATTGACACTGAGCGCAGTATATTTAATGCACGGAACGTAATATCCTCTAAGTTACCAATAGGGGTCGGAACAATGTATAATTTCCCTTTTTTTTCGTTATCAAAGCTTTGTTGAATGTTCATATTTTATCACTTCTTTCAAGGCTGCTCGAATAAGTTGTAATTTTTCCTTGCGAGTTAATTGTTTAATGGTATACTCTTTCTTCATTGCTTTTTCTTTACTGGAAAAGCGCTCGATATAAACAACTTGAAACGGACCTCTTCCACGGGTATATTTTGCACCCTTTCCTTCATTATGCATTTTCAGCCGGTTTTCCAAATTGTTTGTGTAACCTGTATATAATGAGTTATCTTTACATTTCAGAATATAGACCGTATGTTCATGTTCAGGCATATATAATCTCCTCTGCCTCTTCTGTATACGTACCATCCTCATTGTATACATATAAAGGTGGCAAGATTTTTAAATCTGGCTTCCCATCTCTAATTGCTTCAATTAATAGCATATTTGCTTCTTTCCCTTTTTTGGGGTAAACAAATTGAATACGCTTTGGCTCGAGCTTGTACTTACGAAATAGGCTAATAATATCAATAAGTCTGCCTGGTCGATGTACCATAGATACCTTCCCTCCTGGACGAACATGCAGCTTACATGCCTTCACAACGTCCTCTAGACTACAGAAAACTTCGTGTCTGGCAATTGTTAAATACTCATTTAGGTTATGTTCAGTAGCTGACGGGGTCGGAAAATAAGGTGGGTTACAGGTGACTACATCAAAACTACTTTGACCTATTATCGGTTGCATGCATTTTAAATCTCCATGCAGTATCTTTATTTGCTCACGTAAGTTATTCAAGTCGATATTCCTTTTCGCCATCTGGTAAATACGTTCTTGAATCTCCACACCTGTTATGTTACTTTTACTCCTTCTCGACAGTAATAATGGAATAACACCATTGCCTGTGCAGAGATCAAGTATGGCTCCTCTTTTTTTCGGAATATAAGCAAAGTTTGCAAGTAGTACTGTATCCAAAGAGAAAGAGAATGCAGAAGGACTTTGAATAATTTTCATGCTGTTATCAGCCAGTAAATAATCTAAACGCTCATCATCGTATAATTCAACCATATGTATGTCCTTTCTCGTAAGCAAAAAGTAGTCAACTGTAATAAAGGCTGTCCCGAAATCGAGACAGCCATACATTGCATTATTTCGTTTTATTCAGAAAGTCCAGACAAAAAATACAGTCTTCATTTCGTCTCGGACTACCGAATTCCAAGTTACAAATATGAAAGCCTTCTTCATACAATCTAGCTAGGTTATCATAACCTTCACCAGGAAAGCTCTTATTCACTTCTGCTTTGTTGTCAGATGTTTCCTCTTCATCTTCTTTTGAATGATCTAAGTGATTACGCAAATTGTGGTTCTCCATGGCAAGTCGATGATTTTCTTCCAATAAATCACTTAATTTGCCTTTAAGATCACCTAACTGCTCATATAATTCACCAATTTGCTTTTCCATATCTGATACCTGATCAAAAATTTGCCTGTTTTTCACGCTACTCACCCCGTTATTCTGTGGCTTGCGCTAAAATTCCTTCATCTATTAGTTCATCTAAAGTATATTCGATTACTCGTTCTTTTTCAGGGATTTCGATTTGGATGAGTCGTTCCAAGATGTTTAACCCTACAACCTTGCCTTTACCATAAGGTGTTTCTATCGTTTTCCCAATATCCGGCAATTCCCGTTTCGCTGTCTCATAATCATCATTTTCGTATTTTAAACAGCACATCAGTCTGCCACATAGACCTGAAATTTTTGCCGGATTTAGGGATAAATTCTGATCCTTTGCCATTTTAATTGAAACGGGTTCAAAATCTCCTAAAAAAGTAGAACAGCAAAGCATTCTACCACACGGTCCGATACCGCCAAGCATCTTCGCTTCATCCCGTACCCCAATTTGACGTAGTTCTATACGTGTTTTAAACATAGCAGCCAGATCTTTTACTAAATTTCTAAAATCAACTCTTCCGTCTGCTGTAAAATAAAATATTATTTTATTTCTGTCAAATGTATATTCCACTTCTACTAGATTCATATCCAAGTCATGCTCTTTAATCTTATCCATGCAGGCTTGAAAGGCCTTTTCTGCGCGTTCTTGATTTTCTAAAACGGTTAACTTATCCTTATCCGTTGCAATACGAATCACTTTCTTAAGTGGTAGAACAACATCTTCCTCGTCAACCTTTTTATTGGTAAGAACAACCTTGCCAAATTCGATTCCACGAATTGTCTCTACAATAACATAACTATCTAGTGAAATGGTAGCTTCCCCTGGATCAAAATAATATATTTTACCCGCCTTTTTAAAACGGACACCAATTACCTCTATCATTCCTTATCACCTCTGTATTTGAAGTGTTAGCTGTTCCATCACTAAGGTCGGATGGACATTTTGCTTCAATTTTCGCTTTGCTTGTAAAATAGCTTGTAAGACTGCTACTAATTGATTCTGAGAAAAGCGCCTTGCTGCCAATTCAAGCAATTCATCAGAAGGGGCGAAAAACACTATCCCAGCTTCATTTTCTATATGGTAATAAAGAATATCTTTCATTGCGATAAGCAAGAGATCCAATCCTTCTTCTTGCTCATTTCTATCTTTGAAATGAGTCACCCAATGCTGATGAATAAATAAGAATATATCTTCTGGATTGGTCGAAAGTACTTCTATTAATTGTACCACTATCTTTCTTGCAGAGGCAAACCACTCATCGTTAATTCTAGTAAAAGCATCATCTATACGATTCGTTAGAGTACTCATTAAAACAGCATTTCTCTCATGCATTCCTTCTTCAATGAGTTGTTTTTGCAACATCGTTGGATGAAGAGGCCTTAAGTCAATAACCTGACATCTTGAACGAATAGTCGGCAAGATAGCTTGACTGTTATCTGTTAGCATAATAGCAGTTGTTCGCTTACTAGGCTCTTCCAAAAATTTAAGAATACGATTAGCAGCATTTACTGTTAGCGTATCTGCACCTTTAATGATATATACCTTTTTATTAGATTCTAGACCCGAATAGGTAAATTCCTTTTGTAAATTCCTTATTTGATCGATCTTAATTGATTGTCCATCTGGTTCAATCCAATGAACATCTGGGTGATTCCCTGAGGTAATACGTTTACAAGCATTACACGTTTGACAAGGTTCATTTACAGCATTAGTTTCACAAAATATGCCTTTGGCAATTAATAAAGCGATTGCTTCTTTGCCGGTCCCTCTTTCTCCTTGAAGTAAATACGCATGAGAAATGCGGTCTTTTTTCATACTGTTTGTTATTATTTTACTTGCCAACGGTTGTACTTCTGCAACCTCAGACCATGTTTCCATATGTATCCCCTTCAATAATCTATCTTAAGATTCTACGTATATATGTTAACTAATAAACCTTTTATCTCTCCAATTAAACCAAGTATGTCTACCGTCTTTTTCTCTTGATTCATAATTTCCTCTGTTAATTCTACTAGTTTTTCATCTATTTGCTTTACTAGCATTAACTTACGATTTTGACGATCCATGCCAAAACTATGTGATTTTTGCAAATCTAATCCACTATACACAGCTTCCTGCAAAAATCCTTTCACCAAGCGTTTGAATTTAGCAAGGTCACGAAATGTTCGAAAACGTGCCAGCTTGTCTCCCTGCATGGTAATGCTTTTCATGAGTACTTGTAATTCCTGCTGCTTCAAATTCAAAGCCTGGGACTGTAGCGTTTTCTGAAAAGACCTGTTGTCCTCATTCGTCGTTCTGGTATATTTAGTTTCCGGTTGTGTTCTTAAATCCTGGCTAATTTTCATCTGCTCAGTCCCTTTTTCAAGTAAATGAACTTCATAAGTAAACGTGTTATTTCCATGAAATCACCGAATAATGCTATAAGGCGGTTTCGATGATTGCTTAATTGGAACAAACAGCGGCTACTCTACACGAAGCGTGTTCAAGCTAGACATAGCAAGGAGGTCACATAGCCCCCTTGGAAATCAGTATACCAATATTCACAGACAGATTGTTCGGATTTCAACTAGTTGGAGTAATTTTTCTTTACACCATATTAAAATTGAAAAAACGATTCGATTGGCAATATAAATACAGTGGCTCCGCCTACTTCAACTTTGACTGGCTTTGGTATATAGGAATCTGCATTCCCACCCATTGGCGAAATAGGGGCAACCATTTGTTCTCGATGAGAGCAATTATCTTTAATAATATCTAACGCCTCATCAACATACTCATCCTCACAACCAATCATTAAAGTTGTGTTTCCTTCTTTTAAAAATCCACCAGTAGTAGCGAGTTTGGTTGTTTTAAAATTCTCTTCACCTAAAGCATCAACTAAGCGATTAGAATCTTTATCCTGTACCACTGCGATCAATAACTTCATTCTTGCCAGCTCCTTTATTTTTCATTAGTTAAGTCAATAAAGAAATAATACGATCGTAAGCATCTTTTTCAACCATTTCTATCGTTTGGTCTGCATTAATTGTTTGAATTCGTGCAGGGAATCTTTCTGCAAGTATATGATACGCTTTATAGACTTGTTCATGGAACTCTAGATTTTCTAAATCTAATCGATTCTGTTCTCTATCTTTATTCGCCGCTATTCGTTGTAGTCCTTTTTTCGGTTTAATGTCAAAGAACAATGTCATGTCCGGCATACAATCTCCAATAGCAAACTGATTGATTGCAAATACCTCATCCATCCCTAATCCTCTTGCATACCCTTGATAAACCAGGCTACTATCAATAAAGCGATCGCATAGCACTATTTTACCCTGCTTTAATGCAGGTAACACCTTTTCAACTAGATGCTGACTTCTTGCGGCTGCATATAACAAAGCTTCTGTATGCTCTTCCATTTCTGTATGCATCGGATCAAGAATAATGGTTCGAATCTTCTCAGCAATTTCAATACCTCCAGGTTCACGTGTTGCTAGCACTTCGAACCCATGATCACTTAGCTTCTTTCTTAAAGAATGGAGAATCGAGGTTTTACCAGCACCCTCGCCACCTTCAAATGTAATAAATTGTCCACTCACGTATCTTCTTCTCCTTCTTTTATACCTGTAAAAACATGGATGCCATCTGTATGACGTTGCTGCATACGAATACCCTGTTTGCGTAATTGGTTAATGGCTTCTATATGTAATGTTGTAATTTTTTCTCCTTTAAGAATTAATGCAATACCTGGCGGATATGGAATTACCGCTTCTGCTGCGACATGTCCTACTGCCTCATTAAAAGGCATGTAAACGGTATGCAGATTTTGCATCAATGGATAGGACAAAGCTAATTCCTGTATTCGCTTCGGAAAAAAGCTTTGTACTTTTATTGTATCATGCTTGGCACTATTTTTTAATTGATCCTTCACGCTTTTTACAGCTTTTTTCAAGCGCTTTTCCCAAGGAAATGGTGCCAACCCGTGAATAAATAGTAGTTGATTATGTGTCACTAACTCTGGGTATATTTGTTCGAATTCAAAGTGTTTTGCTACTTCATTTGCTGCAATACTTTCATTCATCTGAAGTGTTATTTTCAAAGGGTCATCACTTGGCACAATTCTCCAATAGCTCGAATCATCAAAAATAGTTTTGACCTTATCAACACTAGCTAGAACCCTTTTAATAGCTACTTGTTTAAAGTCTGCCAAAAAGGCGCGAGCAATATCCAACGATGCCATAATTGGATATGATGGGCTACTGGATTGAATAATTTGTAAAAAATGTGCGACACGATGCTTCGAAACAATAGCTGAATTCAAGTGAAGATATGCACCCATTGTTAAAGCCGGAGCCATCTTGTGGGCAGACTGTACAACGATATCCGCACCAAGAGCTATTGCAGACTCTGGAAATGGAGTACCCAATGAAAAGTGAACACCGTGGGCTTCATCAATAAGGACGGGAATATGATATGAATGAATAAGATCGATCATTTTTTTTAGATTGAATGTTTTGCCAAAATAATCCGGATAAGTAAGCACTACTGCTTTCGCCTGTGGATAAAGTGCTAACGCTTCCTGTAACGTCGATACACTCGGGCTCGTATATCGATCTACTATCTCATTATATTCTGGAGCAATAAACACTGGTTTTGCACCACTTAATTCCAAAGCATTCATAATCGATTTATGACAATTGCGTTGCACAATAATTGTATCATTTGCTGTACAAGTTGCTAGGACCATCGCTAGATTACCAGTCGTACTTCCACCAACAAGGAAAAATGTATGATCAGCTTGAAAATAATCGCCTGCCAGTTGTTCAGCATTTGCAATTGCACCCTCGGGGGCGTGCAAATCATCTAGGCCAGGTAGCTCCGTTACGTCAAGCCTTAATAAGGATGAATAATAATCCTTTGCGAAGGAAGGAAATATCTCACCATTTTTATGACCAGGTACATGAAAAGAAACGGGTTGATTCAGTTGAAATTGTTGTAATGTAGAAAATAATGGGGTTAGCTTTTGATTCATTCTTTTATCTCTCCAAGCATGTTACTTCTTTACATATCTCTTATCTTATCATAGCAATACCGTCTTTTCATTTAGTCATTGCCAACCCTTCATGGCTTCTTATAAAAATAGGATGAGAAAAAAGTAATGAAGAAACAACAAAAAACAAACGATAATTATTTTAAATTAATTATCATTCGTTTTTTGATTAAAATCATTCATTTAGCACCTGAAATATGCGAGACTCCGGCGGGAACAGCACGAGTCCGAAAATCCACTTGGTAACGTGTCTTTCTTTACCAAGTTAGCTGAGTCCGTGCCCACGGCGTGCCCACGGAAAGAGCGTATATTTTCATGGTGCGGCGATGATAGTCCTATTAATAAACCTGATCATTCGTATTTTAAGTAATGAAGTTGTGTTTTGTCCGAGCCTCTTGATCTAGGAATATAGTTTTGGTTTATTAATATTTTTTAATTTTTGCAGATAATAGTTGTACTTCGCTTCTCTGGGCTCTGTGTGTATCATATTATGCTCACATTCAGAACAAATAAATAACGTGTACAAATGAATACCTGTCTCCTTTTCTTCCTCACAAATGCCACAGCGCTCATATGTCATATTCTGTTTCATTTCCCCACCTCCGTTACAAATTAGTATCTCCTAATCTAACGGATTCTATACAGGCAATCTTTGAAACTTTTTGTAAGAAATAGATAACAAAAACGTACCTCCATATCCTTTTACGTAATAATAAACAAATGAATAGCTGATAAAGAAGCTAGTCCAAATATACCGAGAAAGCCTGCGATAATTGCAGTAAATACATTAATCGGAATATGCAACCCAATAGCTCCACCGAATACATTAATAAAAAAGAGAAATAAGATGCCTATCCCTAATTTCACCGTAGTATGTCCAATAAAGCGCATTGGTTTGATTGGCGCGCCAACAAGTAATAAAATAATAATTAATGCTACCATTATTGAAATAACTAGTGTAGAACTCATACCGATCAACCCCTCTCCCTTGTCCTTTTATATTACATATGCAGGACAAAGGAGAATAAGAACAACCTAACATCGAAAAAGCCCAACACCATCTGTTTTCTCTGGTAGAAATATCGAAGGTTTACTAAAGAAAGCGGAAGCATGATGCGGTTAGTATGGGTGGCAAAACTATTACACGTGTGAAGCATTAATGGAGGCGATTATAGCTTACATCCAATTTTATAATATCTACGAAGCGGAGAATAAAATATTTCATTCCAAAAAACGAACAACTAGAAATGATGTCCGTGAACGAAGCTTCTCCGGAAATATACTTTGCTTTCCTCCCGCAGGATAAGGAACGCTTCGATAGCGATACATCACATATAGAAAAAGCGCTCCTTTTTCAAGGAGTTTACGTATATTTCCGGAGAGATTAGAGTAGTGTATTTTCCTTCATTAGAAGGAACCGTTTTAGTTATGTCCCAATCCTAAAGCAGCCGCCTAACGTGACCATGCATCGTTCACCCTTAAATTATGTTTCGAGGCTCCTTTATCTAAAATACTTGTCTCTCCCTAAAAGTCTTTTTTACTGTTCATGCAAATCAGATGCTTGTTTATCTGGTGTTTGCACTTGGTTCTTCACCTGTTTCTCTATCTCTATATCTACAGATCTATTTACAGCAGTTTTTTTCAATAGAGATGGTTGGAGTGGAACAACAATAAATTCATCAATAAACCGATTAAATCCTATTAATTGAAAACGCAATTCGTTTGCTTCACAAGATACCTTTCGTTCAAACACTTCAGAGAATACTTCTCCAGGAGCTAGATAAATAGACCTTTCATCTATCTCTATTGGAATTGCCACATCAGAGATATTCTTTATCTTCATTTCTATCCATATTACACAGTCTGTGTCATAGGATAATACAGTAGCGTCAACATCCAAAAGATCCTCTGTAGTAGCATGGACGACCTTCCCCTGTGATTGGGATTCAGTTATAAACCATGCCTTTGTCGTAGATGTAGCTATACTAGATCCTACCAAATATACAAACAAGCAGCATAAAAGCAATTGAAAAGCTTTCTTCTTGTATATCACAAGTTGTCACCCCTACGAATTATTGCTCGTATGCTGCACCGTCATCTGTTTGTTTACCAATCACACGAAAGGTAGCATCGTATTGCGCTCCCTGATATTCATTACCTGCACTCTCATCAAGTTTGATAGCTATCATAATATCAATATATTGGCCTTCATCTAGCTGCCAAAACGAATCCTCTTCACCCTCTCCAAATACAAGCTCTCCAGAATTTCCCCCGTTTAATAGTTCCCCAGAAAACTCCACACCTTCAGCTGTGTTCGCAGCAGTAAAAGTCCGCTCATTTGTTTCCCCATTAAAAAGGTTTTCTAATTGAATTTTTGATTCTTCATAGGTATTTTGGTCCGGCGTAACCGTGTATTTCATAGCCATATATCCTACCTCATATGCATCTAAGGATGCCTTGTCAATGGAATGGGAATAAGTCGCCCTCAGAAACGTGTCTAAATCACCCGTATTCTCGATCGTCACCCAATTCCCATATTCAAGCTGGGAAGGAGCAAATTTAACCCCAGAAAAAATTGGTGTTTCTATATTGCTATTATCATTTATTTGCAACACTCCGTTTTCCATGTCCCCGTGAGCCTCTGTTTCTGAAGTGAACCACGCGTATGTTCCTAAACCAGTTGATGCTACCAATACTCCGGCAAAGGTTGTACCTAATAGTGCTTTCTTCCATTTTTTCATAAATATCCTCCTTAGCTACAATTCATTTTTTTGATTCGTTGCATCTTCGTTTGTCGTTCGCGATATTCGCTCATATACCTCTAAACAAATGTATCCAGTAAATGGGAGAACAATAAGTAGAATAAACCCAACTGGGCCACTTATAAATTTAGCAATATATCCTGCATGTGGAATGGTGGCTACCTGTTTACCCATGACCTTATTTGCAGTTACCATCGACTCATCAATCACATTATTATTGTCTCCCTTAGCAACAAACTGGATATTGCCTTGATGGGAAACTACTTCATTTACTCTGTGTGTAACATACTGATTTGTCCCTTTCTTAAACGTAATCATGTCATTTTCCTGAATCTCTGCTGGAGCTAATCTTTTTACAATGACCATATCGCCAGTTTCGAAAGTCGGATTCATACTATTAGATAATACAGAGAAAGGCTGATATCCAAACAATGAAGGAGGCTGTTTAGGATATAGCAACAATTGAACCACCATATATAAAACGATAATAATTAGTAAGGTAAGTAAAGTACGTATCATTATTTTCCATGCTTTCCTGAACCCGTTGTTAATTTCCATCCTCCTCACTCCCATAAAGTTTTTAAGAGAAGCTGTCTCTCGAGACAGCTCTCTTACTAAACAACTGGAGTATACGCTTTGTCCCGCAGGTAACGGTCTCACCAAAGGTCTTATCAAGGTTGCTCTTTAATGAATATTCCAATTGCTGTTACGCATCGTTTAAGACTGCTTATTTTACTTGTTTGGCTCTAGACCTAAGGATTTTAGAAAATCATTTAATCCTTTATTGCCTAGTTTTTCTAGTGGTCTTTTTTGACCTGGTGCATCAAATCCAATTTCTAAAAAGTTCTTCTCTATAAATCGGATGTCTGCTTCATCCACTACCCCGTCCTTATTAACATCTGCTTTATCATTTTCTTTTCCATAATGGGCAACAACTCGCATCACGTCGTGGATGTCAACCACTTTATCTCCATTGCTATCTCCAGCAAGATTCATCTCAGGATAAACACGCTTCGATTGTCCAATTAGTTCACCATTTTTTTCTATTCCTACCTCTGTCTCCAACACGTTATTTAAATGACCTGGAACATCTACATAAACCTTATATTTTTCTTCCGTCACGGGTAAGCCCTTGATGGTAAAGCTTCCTTGCTCCGTAATAGTACCCGTATATTTCTTGCCGTTTTGTGCTTTTGCGTATACCTTTACTCCGATTTCGTTATAATCTTTTCGTAATAAAAATCCATCTTCATGAAGAAAAGCTTCTGGTTTAATAAATCCAGTGATCGTCGAATGTTTTGGAATAATGGTATACTTATCATGAGAAAAAACAGGAATGATTGTCTGTTCTGTTTCCCCAGCTTGTTTATAGCTAAAATCAGCAACAGACAAGCTTGCCAAACCACTATAATAATGGTCATCTGTCAATTTAAACGTGACATCAAGAAACTTCATATCCCCATCAATACCGGAAAAACCATTTCCTTCTACCGAAGCTCCTACCTTTACAAAGTCTGTCCAATAGTCTTCCCTAAAGGTTGGTTCATCTAATTCAACGCTCCATCCATTTTCATTTGCATGTTCCGCAAATGCCTCATTTACTTGGACATTTTCAAACGAATAAAGATCATTTGCATATTCAACCTCAAATTCGCCAGACATTAGTGCTTGAACGTTTTTTAAGCTTAATGTCACTGTAAATGTGTCACCTTTTCTTATTTCTTCTTCATCGTAGTTCGTAATTCCATATGCCGTACCATCCTCCACGAATGTATACCTCGTTTTATTCATAAAATTAGCATTCGTGGCTAAATCAACTGGTAACAACTCTAGATTTACTGGTCCATTTTCTAGCTCTTCTGGTAATAAACCAAATTTCATATCCCCATTCGCCTCTACAGGAATCTTGCCTGGGAACGGTGAATTCTGATAATAAGCTACGATATTTTCCGACTGATCATACTCTAGTCCTTTGGAATTGAGTACATCAATCGTAGAATCATAGACATTTGTATGAACCCATAGCGCATGATAACCATCTTCATCGGTATACATCGATTCATCCACTTCATGTACACCAGGCTCAAGATCGTTAAATGTTATTTCTGGCGGTGTATTATCGACAACAGTGACATTTTGTACCGTGTACGTTTCTCCGTTTTCATCATGACCAATCACTTCTAGGATATAATCATCTTCTGGTAGCTTCATTCTTTCTTTAGCTATTGGGTTTTCAGGGTCATTGGTAAATGGAAATACCGTCCCCATAAATGCTTGTAATATATAATACTCTCGATCAACATCCATATTGCTGCTATCTAACGTACCAACTAACCCGATTGGCTCATTTGTTTCTCCATCTTTTACAATTACATCCATTGTTTCCATCGGGCTCTTAATCTTTAAAGCCATATTAATAAATGGAATTAAAAATGGATGGAATGTCCATTCATTGGGAACTGCTTCTCGATCTAAATCAACATAATCAATCCCTTTATCGGTAACGCGAATAGCAAACGGTACTTGGAAAGCCTCTTCACTTTGTTCATTTTCAATATGAATATAACCTTCAAATGAGCCGTACGATGCATTATCTGGAACTTCAATAGTTGCATCTATATTTCCTGACTGTTCAGCTCCTATAGTTAGCGATTCCGGTATATTTACTGCAATTCCTTCGTTGTCTCCTTTTAGGAATTCAACATTTACGGCATACGTTTTCTCCTCCGTTGAGCGATTCTCAATTCGAAGGGCTTTCGTTTTTTCTAGCCCCTGACCTTTTTCAAGATAGTAACTACCATAACCAATGGATCCTGTAACTTCATCGATCATGATAGACTCTTCACCATCTATCATCTCTGTTTGATCAAGGACTTTAATTGCTGTCTTAGCATGAACGGCATCATAAGCATTAATACGTCCTGCCCCTACTTCATAAACAGAATAATCCTCTTTTAAATCAACAGATGTATTCATTAAAGCTGCTTTCACTTCAAACGGACTGTAATCTGGATGGGTTTGTAAGATAAGTGCTGCTGATGCTGCAACATGTGGCGAAGCCATCGAAGTACCTTGAATCCGAGCATATGCTAAATCATAGTTATTACTTTCCGGATCATTAACATAGGAAGGGTACGTAGAGAAAATGGCTACTCCAGGCGCCACGACATCTGGCTTAATATCATAATTTTGTGCTGCAGGTCCTCTTGAACTAAAATCTGCTAAATGATCGCCTTCTGAATTCGTATTTGTTAGTTCACCAAACACCAGCAAAAAATCCTCTGAAAGCGCTTCTTTGAGAGCTTGTCCATCTCGATTAGATAAACGGAATGCTGGGAGATATGCTGTACTTTCTCCAATATAATAAGGAATTTGTCCTTCTTCATGATTAAATACAATGACAGCTTCAGCGCCTGCATCCTTTGCATTCTTAACTTTTTCGTCAAACGTAATCTCACCACGCTCAATTAGAGCAATTTTCCCTTCTACATTAATCTCTGAAAAATCCTCTGCATACCCTAGGCCTGCATCTACTACAGATAAAGATTGACCTCGGAGCGCTTCAAGGTCGTCTGTAAAATTCTTGGCAAGCAGTTGCAAATCTGTTAATACAATATCTCCTGCTGTAGCATCGAATGTTGGTATTGCCTGTGACACATCGCTAGCTCCAACAGAAATTGGAAGCGCTGCCGCTCCTGGTGATCCTACCGTTTTTTCTCCCGGTCCAGCATTACCTGCAGCCACTACCGTTACTACATCTGATAATACGGCATTATTAACAGCTACAGATGTCGGAGACAACGGATCATTTGTACCAGATCCTAACGAGAGATTAATAACATCCATTTCATCCTTGACAGCTTTATCAATCCCCGCGATGACTCCATTAGTAGATCCCGAACCATAAGGTCCTAACACACGATAATTATATAAATCTACTTGGGGAGCTACACCTTTAACTGCATAATCAACATCATTACTTTTCGTACCGGCAATTGTGCCAGAAACGTGTGTGCCATGTGAGGTGTAATAGCTTATCCCATTAATAAATTCCGCTTCTCCTGACTTCTGCCAGTCCTCATACGTAGTCTCCATCGGATCCGCATCATTATCTACATAATCCCAACCCTTAACCTGATCTGGATCAATATCAGCAGGGTCTTCCCCTTCTGTAAAACGGTAACCATCATAGGCATTTGTTAAATCAGGATGATTATAATCTATTCCTGTATCAATTACCCCAACTTGTATTCCTTCCCCTTTTATTCCTTCTTCATGTAATTGATCTACCCCAATTTGCGGAACACTATCAGCCATTTTGGGTTCTATTTTGTTTTGATCTATGATTGGAAGATCTAGGTTAACGGTTTCATCCTTCCATACCCGTTTAACAACACCTGTTTGAATTAAATCTTTTACCTTGTTTCCAGGTAATGTCATCGCCACACCGTTTATCGCATGTCGATACTCATAAGTAATAGCTGGTTCATTAGCAGCTTTTGTTTTCTTCATCTTTTGTAAGGATTCTTTAAATTGTTTATGTGATGCTTCTACCTTGTCTGATGCTTGAGTTAACGTCACCTTGCTACGTGACTTCATCGCTTTCGCCTTTGCTACCTCTACTTTTGCTGGATCCTGCTTAAATTCAACAATAACCTGTACAGGCTCTGACGTTTCTACATTAATATCTGGATGAATAGTAAAACCTTGATTTGCCTCTAATTCATGGATGGCTTTGCGCTCTTCTGCTGATAAGTCACTTAATACCTCTTTTATTTCCTTCCCCTTAGCTGAGGCGGCAAATGGGTATACAGGAACTAGGGACATGAGCAGTAATATAATAGATAAATAAACAGTGAGCCATTGCAATCTACGTTTTAGCATGACCTATTTTCTCCTCTCTTTCCTTTTGAATTAGATTTGTAATACTTCCCTCCTTTTTGCATTTGTAACTGCAAGTACAAATCCGTTCTTATTCCATATGTTATATTCACATCACAATACTGTAAATTGGGGTAATTCTTTCATTTCTGAATATTTAAAATAGAACTTTTGCATTACTATTACTCCCTTGGGGTATTAACAAGGTTGCAAGGATATTAATAAAAACCTATCTTGCTAGGCATTAGCTTGGTGTAACACCTTTACGAATGAAAAAAATTCGCATCAAAAGCACTATTAATAATTACCCCAAGTTAGCTATAATTGGTATAAAGTTAGCTATTTATATCGGAAGTTCTATTAATCCTCGTACAAAATAATGATAAAAATTATGTAATGAAGATCTCTTTAAAAGGGGGCCGCATCGATGTATGAAGGAAAGATTATTAAATTTTACAGAGAAAAAGCTAAAATCACCCAGGAACAGCTTGGTCAAGGCATTTGCTCTGTAACACATATTAGTAAAATAGAAAGAGGATTAACGGAATATTCACCAGAAATCACGATGTTATTAGCTCAAAAACTAAGTATTAATTTAGAAGAAGAAGCAGCTAGTTTAAAAAATGTAAAAAAGAAGCTTGACCAATGGAAAGAAATGATAATTTCCCAAGATTATAGCAGTGCGACTACCGTTTATCATGAATTTCAAACAAACGAAATGATTGCTATTTCAGGATATCACCTCTACTATTTACTCTTAAAGGCCATCTATTATTTAAAGCAAAATAGTGTGGATAATGCTGTAGAGTTAATCGACTTTCTGGATAAAAAACGGAATAAGCTCAATAACTATGAAGAGAACCTCTTGCAACATGTAAAAGGTATCTACTATATGACGATTGATGAGCATCTTAAATCTATCGATCTACTAAAAAGTATTAATTTTGATATGTATTCCAATGCTATGGTCTATTATGATTTGGCAGCAGCTTATCATCATATCCATTCTCCCGTATTAGCATATTACTATGGGGAAAAAGCGTTGAATGCCTATAAGCAAAGAAATTATTTTCTTGGGGTTATTGATACGGAAAACCTTATGTTAATTGAAGTAGAGTCCGGCCAGCATCGAAATTTTAAGGAAACGAAGGAGCAATACGATGAATTAATTCGGCTTTGTGATCTATGTAACTCTCCAGAAAAGAAAGCTAAAATTCTACATAATTATGCCTACGAACACTTAAAGAGAAAGAAATACCGTGAAGCTGGTAAACTATATAAAGCATCCATGGATTTAAAGCAACAGAAATCAAATATTTATTTATTATCATTAGAAGGGTATGTACGTTGTGGTAATGAAGGAGGATTTATTGCAAAAGAAGCATTACTAGCTTTAGTAGAAGAAGGCTTAGCAGTAGCTACAGAAATAGGAGATCCCTTATATCAGCATGTATTCTGGCTACATTATTATACGATTCTTGACCTAGAAGAAAAATATTATTTCTATCTTACAAAAAAAGCATTACCTTATTTTAAAGAGCATGGTTTTTTTGTAACCATGCAACGCTATGAAAGGGAATTATTTAATTATTATCTGAAAAATAACCAGCTACAAAAAGCAGTTGAAACTGCAGATTATATTATTAATAAAGACGAGAGCACTTTGTTAGTTTAGATTTAGCCAATTCTATTCATAGGTTAGGGATAACTGAATGAGTAAGTTATGCGATGGTTAGCTTCAGTTATTCCCTAACGACAGCAATCCTATCCCTTTGCTTTGTTTCTCGTCAGTTCAAGTGTAAAGAATATAGGAGCCTGCGTTTTTTATTATGCTTAATTTTTTCAAAGCTCAACATATATAATAGAGCCAAAAAGACAAGTGCATCCATGCCTTGTCTTTGAAGTATACGTATCAATTAATATAGTAGTTTATGAAAAAACCTTCAATTAATGGTAGTTTGCTCGTAAATTACGATGCCTTGCCTCTCGTAGTAAGAATAAATATTTCGCTTGTGCAAAAGCCTCCCAATGATATCCATCACTTGTCGATTCAATGCTTCTAGAAACCATTGACTCGATTTGCTTCCTCTCTTTCTCCAAACGAATCATCGTATCTAACAACTCACCGTCAACATCTTTTCTCGTTATCTTTTTCTTTGCCATGTATTCACCTAATTCCTACAGATCTCTTCTACCTTCTAATGCCTTCGATAGGGTTACTTCATCTGCATATTCCAAATCTCCCCCTACTGGTAAACCATGAGCAATTCTTGTTGTTCGAATTCCAGATGGTTTTACAAGTCGGGATATATACATTGCAGTTGCTTCACCTTCGATATTAGGATTTGTAGCCAATATTAACTCCTCAACTTCTTCATCCTTTAGTCGATTAATTAAATCGGGAACGTTAATATCCTCTGGTCCAATCCCATCCATAGGGGAAATCGCTCCATGTAATACATGGTATTTCCCATGGAATTCCTTCATTTTTTCCATGGCAATAACGTCCTTCGGATCCTGTACAACACAGATAATCGATTGGTCACGGGAAGTATCCTGACAAATAGAACATGGATCTTGATCCGTAATGTGGCCACAGGTGGAGCAATGTGTTAGCTCTCGCTTTGCATTGACCAATGAATTGGCAAATTCCAAGACATCGTCTTCTTTCATATTTAACACAAAGAATGCCAGGCGGACAGCCGTTTTTGGCCCGATTCCAGGCAATTTTGTAAAGCTATCAATCAATTTAGAAATTGGTTCTGGATAATACATCTACGCGCCTCCTAGAATTAGAACATTCCAGGCATGTTTAACCCTTTCGTGAATTGTCCCATTGTATCATTCGTTTTATCATCAATTTGTTTTAATACATCATTCGTAGCAGTCAAGATTAAGTCCTGTAGCATTTCAGCATCATCAGGATCAATAACCTCCTCTTTGATTTGAATATCTGTTATTTCTTTTTTGCCGTTGGCGTATACTGTAACCATTCCACCGCCAGCTGATGCTTCGAATGTCATTTCATGTAATTCATCCTGTGCCTTCATCATTTTCTTTTGCATTTTTTGCATTTGCTTCATCATATTACCCATATTTCCCTTCATGGAAAATTCCTCCTTTAATTCGTATAATGCTTCGATTAATCATGTATTTCCAATACGTCATCACCAAAAAGCTTTCTTGCTTCCTCAACTAGTGGATCTGCAGTTTGTTCCGCTTTTGGTTCCGATTTCTCTTGACTTGATAAATACTCTGTTCGTAAATCTGTCCAATCCTTTTCTGGAATTGGGATAATCGTTAATGATTTTCCTAGTACATTGGAGAGTATAGATTCTACTGTCTCCCGATTATCTAAGAACAGAGAACAGTGTATTTCATATTTAAATGCAACGACAAGCGCTTGATCCGATGCTGCTGCTGGCTTACTATCTTGGATAGTAGCATGAGCGGGAGCATTAGCTTTCTTTAAATTTGCTAAAAAGGTAGCCCATTGAGAATGAACTTCCTTCAATGCTGGCTTCTCCGCTTGTTTAAGTACCTCGCGAATTCGCTCATATGGGATCTTATAACTGTTCTTCGATGATCTGGATGGTGCTCTTCTAGATTCACGTTGTGGTGCAGATTGTGCACTAACAACAGGGTTTTCCTTTAATAAGCTCAATTCCTTTTCAAGCTGACCAATTTTTGCAGTTAACCCTGCAATTGCATCAGATTCTACCACTTGTTCTGAACGTCCTTGTTCCACATTAGCGTTTGTGATGGACAAGATGGCAATCTCAATATACACTTTCGGGCTATTCGTCCACTTGATTTCCTGCTGGCATTGATTTAATTGTGTCATTGCTTCCTGAACCCAAGCATTGGATACGTGATTAGCTAAATGCTTAAAACTTTCGTCAGCGCGTGCACGCTCTAGCATTCCTTCAAGTGTTGGCGCACCCTTGTATAGTAACAAATCGCGTAGAAAGTAGATCATATCATAAACAAATCGAGCTGGATCTTTTCCTCCCTGGAGCAGTTCATCCAACTGCATTAACGCTTGTTGTACATCTTTTTCATACATGGACTGGACAATTTTCATTAAAGTTTGTTGCGATACACCACCGGTAACCGCTAAAACATCCTCCAGTTCAACCGTATCCTCACTATAGGAAATAGCCTGGTCAAGAATACTTAGTGCATCACGCATTCCACCTTCAGCAGCTAAAGCAACCGTATCTAGTGCTTCTTTTGAAACGGATATTCCTTCTGCTTCTATAATGGTTTGCATTCGCTCGACGATAGCCTGATTAGAAATTGGCTTAAAATCAAACCGTTGGCACCTTGATAGTATCGTTAATGGAATCTTATGTGGTTCTGTTGTAGCTAAGATAAAGACAACATGCTTTGGGGGTTCTTCCAGTGTCTTTAACAATGCGTTAAATGCATTTACCGATATCATGTGTACCTCATCAATGATATATACCTTATAAGGTACCACACTAGATGCATATTTTACTTTATCTCTAATTTCTCGGACATCATCAACGCTTGTATTAGATGCAGCATCAATTTCGATAACATCGGAAATGGACCCATCCTGAATGCCACGGCATGCCGCACATTCATTACAAGGTTCTTTTACCGGCGAACGCTCGCAGTTAATCGTTTTGGCAAAAATTTTCGCAGCACTTGTTTTCCCTGTCCCACGTGGTCCGGAAAACAAATAGGCATGAGAGAATTTTTCTTGTACAATCGCATTCTGCAAAGTTCGTGTAATATGGGTTTGCCCAACCACATCCGCAAAATTCGTTGGTCGCCAAACCCGATATAAAGCTTGATAGCTCATGATACAATTCTCCTTTAAAATCTCCTTCTAATTATACTCTATTTAAGGGGGGAATGTGAACCATAGCGATAAAACAAATGGAAAAAAGAGATGAATAAAAATAATATTTCTGGTTTTAAAAATATAGGCCATTTAGAGTAAAAAATACGAGGAAAGAACAAAAGATTTACTAAAAGTGCAATAGAATTCATACACAAAACAAAAAAGTTACGGACTCAAATCAAATACGCCTGAAGATTTAAATAAATTTTTTGGAAAATATTGAAAAACGATAGGATCAAGGTAAAAGTTAAATTTATTTACATGTTTGTATCTAATTGTTTGACTATTTATATGAAGCTTTCTTTTTAGCATGAAGTATACCCCAAAATAAAGTAAAAGAGCAATAAGTAAAAACATCCATAATGACAATTGAATTAGCATCCTCTATTGACTTGTAATGACATTTTCACTTTCTCCATTCAATGAAACATCTATAAAACGGATGCCTCTTTGTAAGATTATTATTTTAACATAATTAAGAAATTACATATGTTGATAATTTTCAGTTTGTTTTTAATAATGATATATATCTAGTAATTCCACCTAAATTATGTCTTCTTGTAATTTTTCCTTTATAATGGATAGAGATTATTAAAAAGAGGAGCTTGATCATGAGTTTATTAGAAGAGATTTTAACCTATAATAAAGAATTTGTTGACAATAAGGAATATGAAAAATATCAGCGCAATAAACTCCCAAACAAACGAGCCTTAATTCTTTCTTGTATGGATACTCGACTCGTCGAGCTATTGCCAAAGTCCATGAATATAGCGAATGGCGATGCGAAAATTATTAAAACTGCCGGAGCACTTGTATCCCATCCTTTTGGTAGCATCATGCGAAGTATTCTCGTTGGAGTGTATGAACTTGAAGTAGATGAGGTTTGTGTGATTGGCCATTATGATTGTGGGATGGCCGGTGTAGAGGCTGATCGAACAG
This sequence comes from Virgibacillus sp. AGTR, assembly GCF_016919725.2. Classification (GTDB taxonomy): domain Bacteria; phylum Bacillota; class Bacilli; order Bacillales; family Amphibacillaceae; genus Virgibacillus; species Virgibacillus salarius. The sequence goes on along the minus strand of NZ_JAJERH010000026.1, from coordinate 10,295 downwards.
TTGAAAAAATGAAAACTCGTGGAATTAGTCAAGAAAAACTAGATACACTTCACCATTCAGGTGTTGATTTCAAACATTTTTTACGAGGGTTTGATAGTGTCGAGGATAGTGTGAAGCATAGTGTTTCTACGATTAAGAACCATCCGCTTATGCCAGAAAGCGTACCAGTCCATGGCTTAGTCATCGATCCGAATACAGGTAAACTCGATCTAGTTGTAGACGGTTATCTAAAATCATGACATGACCCATCCATAAGGGACTGTCTCATAAGGTACATGAAGACACAGCAACCGGAATATACGAGACTCCTGTGCAAGATACAATGGTGTGAAGCCCGAAATGTTGGGTTTATACGCAAGAAGAGGCTGAATCACTGCCCACGGAAAAGGAGTTTATTCCCGTTGACTAGGAACAGGGGCTGCCTTTTGGGACAGCCCTTTTTTATTTAGCATATAATCTGGTAAATAACCCCGGATACTTTGTCACAATCCCCATCTCGTCTACTTCAATCGTCGATTCAAACGTATTACTTTTGTAATTAAATACCTTCCGCTTATCTGACTGTTCTACAAGATGATACCGTTGTTTAACTTTAGTCAATGTAAAGTCTGGAACAGCTATAAATACCATGTCAAAATCACTGGATTGACCAGTCTCCCACATAAAACGATTGATTGGCAAGGAGTTGGTAAAAGGCGTACACGATAAATCAATATCCATTGCACCTCGTAAATGAGTAATCTCCTCTCCCGCTTCATTAAACCACTCTCGTTGATCGTTAGAGCGTAGTACGATTTGCTTTCCACTATCTGCTTCAGCTCTCAATTCTCGAAATTTCCAATGCCTATTCAGTTCGATTTGATAATGAACAAGATAAGGAGCCTCTTTCTGACCGTTTATAACCGTACTTGTAATCTGTATACCATCTTGCATATATTTCATTTGCAAAAATTCTGTTCCTACGTTCTCATGATGTTCCCATATTACTTTTCGATCCATTTTGTACCTCTCCCTTTCATATCTATTTAGCACTTCTATTATTAATATTGCTTGGGTTACCTATTATCTTCACTTCTATATATCTTTTGGTTCTCTTACTCTTACTACTGAGGAAAGGATACTCGTTTTCCACCGAGAAATGCACGTTACCCTAACACAAACTTTTACGGTGTCTCTGTCACTTTCTTTCCACAGGAGTGTCGTAATTTTCCTCCATTATCCATCGTTGATTAATACAGGTACCGTACCGACTCCATCACAATGAATATACGTCTAATTAATGGTGCCTAAAAAATTATATCCCATTTAAAAAGTCCCCTAGCTGCAAACAGCTAGGGGACTTACTAATCTTATGTAAACCGTGCACCCATCTTCGATACGACAACCCTATACGTTACTCAAGTTCATGGCTCAACCTAGGCTTCCCCGCGGCACACAGAAATGACCACTTACTGCTGCTTCCTTCCGGACCTGACAGGATTCATGGGTTTCTGTTGCGCAGGACCTAAGCGTCAACACCACTCCCTTAAGGCAGACTATAAAGTCATCGTACCTCAGATGGGAATTCAGCCTCGCTATAGCGGATTGCAAGTACAGGGCACCGCTACCTCCCCGCTTAGCACGGCATTAATCATTATAACGATAATATTAAAAAAATGCAATGGTAGAGCATGGAAAAATAACTAATCTGTTAAAATAGATTTTCGCTCTTAAGCTTACCTTAGCTCTTCTTTTTTTGCTTACGTAGGTCTTTGAAAAAATTTCTTAAAAGATCTCCACAGTCTGTTTCTAGCACACCCTTCGTAATGTCTACCTGATGATTAAACCGCTTATCTGCTAATAGATTCATTAGTGTACCAGCACAACCTGCCTTTGGATCTTTTGCTCCATATACAACACGCTTAATTCGAGATTGGACAATTGCCCCAGCACACATCGGACAAGGCTCTAACGTCACATACAGTGTACAATCCTCTAAGCGCCAACTGCCAATTACATCATTGGCTTGTTCGATAGCAATCAATTCAGCATGTGATAACGTACTTTGTGATGTTTCACGCTGATTATAGCCTCTAGCAATTACTTCACCTTGATATACAATAACAGCTCCAATAGGAACTTCATTTTGTCTTGCAGCTTTAGTAGCCTCGTCTATGGCTAACTCCATCATTTTTTCATCCAACAATTTTGCCCCTACCTTTCAATAATAGTTTGAAAAACAAGAATACGGAAATAACTAAAAGAAAAGCATCATTAAACATCAATTCCTTTAAATTAGAGAGGAGTAATTGGATTGCATTCATCGCTTGAAAACACCGCTGTTTTATTTGTAGATATTGTAAATGATTTTAATTTTGATGGTGGTAATAACTTATTAGCAAATACGAAAGATATACTTCCTCATTTATTACGATTACGCAACTTTGCAAAAGAAAAGCAACTTCCTATTATTTATGTTAATGACCATTATGGTCTTTGGCAGGCTGACTTTCATAAAATTATCAATTACTGCCATAATGATAGGAGTAAACAAATCATTGAACCGTTAAAACCAGACGATAATGACTATTTTCTAATTAAACCACAGCATTCCGCCTTTTTTCAAACGCCATTACAATCTCTGCTAAATGAATTAGGAAAAAACAACTTATTAATGGCAGGAATTGCGGGTGATATTTGTATTCTATTTACTGCAAAGGATGCCTATATGTATGGGTATGATATGCACATCCCAAAGAACTGCATGGCTTCTGAAGGTAAGGACAATAATGAATATGCTCTATATTTATTACATTCTGTCATGAAAGCAAATATCACAGCTATATAGTTGGAATAACAAGAAATCCCTTCTCATAGATTGTTAATAGCAGATCGATAAATAGGTGTGTTCAAAGAGAGGTTAATTCATTTTTGAACAACCTCATGAAGGAGGGATTCTATATGCAAATTCACGTAGTTAGCCCAGGTGAATCGTTATATGGTATTGCAAATACATATAATACAACAACACAGGCGCTTATCGATGCCAATGAACTAGACGCTCCAAACAATTTAGTGGTCGGTCAGGCATTAGTTATTCCTATCGTCGGACAGTTTTATTTTGTCCAACCTGGTGATAGTTTATTTTCCATCGCTCAACAATTCGGAATGTCTTATCAGGAGCTAGCACAAATAAATGGTATCTCGCCAGGTAATGTACTTCCGGTTGGATTTAGGCTTTATATACCACCAGGGCCTAAATCACCTATCACAAGCAATGCCTATATCGAACCAATGGGAGATTCTGTTTCTGATACGCTAGAAAATGCAGCCATGAAAACCACTCCATATTTAACCTACTTAGCGATATTTAGCTATCGTGTTGGTAGAGATGGTAGCTTAACACCACCACCATTAAATGGATTATCGGAAATCGCTGAACAGAATAACACGGCAAAGATGCTGGTTGTGACTAATCTGGAAGAGGGTCAATTCAGCCAAGAACTTGGACATATTATTGTAACCGTTCAAAGCGTTCAAAACACACTCCTAGATAACATCGTTAATACAGCTACTTCTGGTGGATATAGCGATGTGCATTTTGATTTTGAATTTCTTCCCCCAGAGGACAGAGAAGCATACAATGCGTTTTTAAGAAAAGCAAAGGAACGCTTATCCCAAGAAGATTTATTAATGTCCACAGCATTAGCACCAAAAACCAGTGCCACACAGACTGGACAGTGGTATGAGGCACATGATTATGCAGTACATGGTGAAATTGCTGATTTTGTTGTGCTAATGACCTATGAATGGGGCTATACCTACGGACCACCAATGGCTGTTTCACCAATTGATCAAGTAAGGGAAGTCGTTATGTATGCATTAACGGAAATGCCCGCTACGAAAATCTTATTAGGTCAAAATTTATATGGATACAACTGGACACTGCCATATCAGGCAAATGGTGGGGAGCCGGCTCAGGCTGTAAGTCCACAGCGAGCTATCGCGATTGCAAGAGAAAACAATGCAGAAATTAGATACGATGAAAAGGCTCAGGCACCTTACTTCACGTATACCGATAATACAGGAAGTCAACATGAGGTATGGTTTGAAGATGCGCGGTCCATTCAATCCAAATTCAATCTCATAAAGGAATTAGGTTTATTAGGCATATCCTATTGGAAATTAGGGTTAGCTTTCCCACAAAATTGGCTGTTACTACAGGATCAATTCACAATTCAAAAATTGGACTAGTGACAGTTACAATCTAACAGATCCTTCCATTTGCTATAGAATGCTGAAGCTTGGATTACACGTATCTTAGCTAAAAAAACTGAGCAAAATTCGCTCAGTCCTTATCACTAAATGCTCAGATTTACGCTTCCTCTAGTAGCTATTATGGAATAATAGCTACTGCTTGACCACCACTCCGGCTGCCCACTTCCCTTTCCGTGGGGTTTGTCCTTCAGCTAACTTTGCAACGTGTTCTTCTTTGCAAAGTTAGTTGAGGCCGTGCCCGCGGAAAGGGAAGTAATTAGTCGGAGCATTGCCAATATACATCAAACATTTCAAAATAACTACTTCGCTTAACGCAGTCATTGCACTGATTTTATACTTTCTTAACTTATAAAACAAAGCCGAACGATCCGTTCGGTAAGGCTACATAGTGCAATAGCTCACGCGGGCTGGTCACAAGCGCCTCTCTCCAATGCAGCAAATAGAACCATGCTTTTATAAATTTTTCAATTCTTATTCGTCTTTAAAAACAAGCATTTTAGCAATGCCAATTTTTAGCTTATTTCGTTAACACATTTACAGCTTCTCGATTAAATGCTGGTATGTCATCTGGTTGACGACTTGTAACAAGCTGATTTTGGCATACTACCACTTCTTCATCTACTACGTTTGCCCCCGCATACTCCATATCGACTTGAATCGATTTAAATCCAGTTGCTTTTCGCCCTTCAAGTGATTTCGCCGTAATTAGCAACTGCGGCCCGTGACAGATCGCAAATACTGGCTTCTTTTCATCCATAAAATGTTTTGCAAATTTTACAAAGCGTTCATCTGCACGTAACATATCTGGAGAAAAGCCACCTGGAATAAATAACGCATCAAAATCACTTGGGTTTACATCATCAATACCTTGATCAATAGTGATGATAGCTTCCTTATTTTTTCCTGTTACATTCTTTCCTTTTTCTTTATCAATCGTAACGACTTCATGACCAGCTTCCCGGAAAGCTTTAGCTGGCTCTGTATATTCCACATCTTCAAACATATCTGTAATAACAGTTGCTATTTTTTTACTCATGATATATCCACTCCTTTACGATGACTACATAATTATATGTTCCCAATAATTCTTATATAAAACATATTTTTTACAGTCCCATTAGTTCACGAAGCTCTTCTTCATTTTTAATTAAATCCTTTAATGTATATGCTTCAAGAACCTTAAAAAAAGCGACTAACGCCCTATTTAATACATGTTTTAATGTACAGCCTGGAGAAATAACACAGTGGTTTGTTCCTTTATCAAAGCATTCTAAAATGACAAAATCAGCTTCAAGCTGTCGAACAAGTCTACCAACATTGATTTCTTCTGGTGGCTTAGCCATTCTAATTCCTCCATGCCTGCCTCTTACCGACTCTATCAATTCCATCTTTACAAGCTCATGTACTACTTTCCTTACATGTTCTTGTGAAATCGTATATACCTCGGATATCTCTTTAATTGTAGCCAGCTCTTGATCTGATTTCATTCCCGTAAATATTAATACACGTAATGCGTAATCTGTATATTTTTTAAGATTCATGGATACACCTACTTGTTCATGTTTTCACATTATTGTAACATATTTTGCTTATTTTCCTGTTTTTTTACCAGTTAAATCATTATAAAATAAACATGTATACAAAATACATGTTTATTTCAAAGGGAGTGCTTAGTTATGTCAACACAAACAGTCGAGCTAGATGAGCAAACAAAGGACATTATTAAAGCTACTGTGCCAGTATTACAACAACAAGGTTCAGAGATAACGAAGCGATTCTATCAGCTAATGCTAACAAATCATCCAGAATTAAAGAATTTATTTAATCAAACCAATCAACGGAGAGGTGCTCAGCCCAAGGCCTTAGCGAATACCGTTTATGCTGCTGCGGCAAATATCGATCATTTAGAAGAAATAGTACCCCATGTCATGCAAATTGCACATAAGCATAAAAGTCTAAATGTTCAACCAGAACATTATCCAATCGTTGGCAAGTACCTATTACTAGCAATGAAAGATGTTTTAGGAGAAGTAGCTAATGATGATGTGATCGACGCATGGGAAAAAGCATATTATGTCATAGCAGATCTTTTTATTAACGTGGAAAAAGAATTATATAATAAGACATTGCAATCATCCGGTGGCTGGGAAGGTTTTCGAAATTTCAAAGTGACAAAAAAGGTAATTGAGAGTGAAGTTATTACATCTTTTTATTTAGTTCCCGAGGATGGTTTACCATTTCCTAGTTATCAGCCTGGACAATACATTACTGTAAAAGCAGACATAGATGGTGAACCATATACCCATCTTCGCCAATACAGTTTATCTTGTGCTCCGGATGAAGGGTATTACCGCATTAGTGTTAAACGTGAGGATGAGAATGAACAAGGCCCAGCAGGAATTGTCTCTACTTATTTACATGAGAAAATTAATGAAGGAAGCATTTTACCTATAAGTGCACCGGCTGGAGACTTCATACTTGATCAACAAGATCATCGACCACTGATACTAATTAGTGGAGGTGTGGGAATGACACCAATGATGAGTATGTTAGAAACGGTGATAAAAGAACAGCCTGAACGACAGGTTATCTTCATTCATGCTGCAAAGTCAGAAAATTATCATGCGTTGAAAGAGAGAGTTGCTACCATTACTAATTCTAATAATCATGTGACAAGCTATACGATCTATAATCATCCCAAAGATACGGATCGATGTGATAAAAAAGGCTATATAGACGCTGAGTGGGTATCTTCAATTTTACCAACATCAGATGCTACATGTTACATTTGTGGACCAAAAGGATTCATGCGTACAACCTATGTAAGCTTAAAAAAATCACATGTAGCTGACAAAGATATTCATTTCGAAATTTTTGGCCCAGCTGAATCCATTACTGCATAAACGACAAAAACCAAAGGTTAAGGGAGTAATCCGCTTATCCTTTGGTTCTATTTACATATCTAGTCTTTCTTTTTTATAACCGTTTGAATAACATGAGACAAGCCAGTATGCTTTTTTCCTTCTTTTCGATCTACTTCTCCATAATAGAAATGCAAACAATGATGAGGCATTATCCATTGTAATACATCCGATGGATGATACAGCATTTCCTTCTCCCTTGGTCCACCTGTTTGGTAGTCTAATTGATCCTCTGAGTATACCTCAAACATTACATAGCCACCTGGCTTTACAGCAGCAATTATATTATGAATAAAAAAATGTTGATCTTCCGCTGGAACATGCCCAAAGACCATAATCGCCGCATCAAATTGGCGAGATATCACCTTTTCCTTAGTCAAGTCCATGGGAATAGCTTGTACGTTTACTCCTTGCTCTACAGCTAATTGTTTTGCCTTTTCTAATCCGACAGTAGATTGATCATAAGCAATAACCTCATGCCCTAAACCAGCTAAATAGATGGCGTTTCTGCCCTCTCCCTCTGCAAAGCATCCTATAGTTGAATTTTTAGATAAGAGGTGACTCTTTTGCTGGATGAATTGATTTGCCTGTTTCCCATATACAAATTCTTTATCTGAAAAGTTTTGATCCCAAAATTCTTTAGACATTTTAAGATTCCTCATTTCCTCAATTTATGAATATGTCCCATATTGGAAATGTAACAGATTTCAAAGTAAATAAGAAATAACTAGCTTATAAAGTGAGCGGTGTAAAAGGAGTGTTGTATCCATTCCGTTCGATAGCATTTCAAGAGCAAAAGGCGTAAGCGTCCGAGTAGAAACGTAGCGACTAGAGCGAGTCAACGGAGATAAAGGTATTACGATGAGCTTGCGCGCCGATGATGACTTAGATTAGGGCGATTCATGAAGTCGCCTCGTTTCTGGGCGCTGGAGCTTCACGCGGCTCAACACGCCCATATATATCCACAGGCTCAAATTTTATAATTTCCGTAATTTCCTAGACAAAAATCCCCCCAAAGCAACAGATTATATTTTTTGATCTATCTACTTTGGAAGGGAGCATATTTTAATCAGTCTATAATTAAGCGTCTTCGTTATCTAAATTATTTTACCCTCTGTGGCTCTACCATCTATTCTTCTAATGTTGACGTATCACCAGTAGGCAATCCTAGCTCCCAAGACTTCAATAGTCGACGCATGATCTTACCACTTCTTGTCTTAGGAATGGAGTCTTTTACTTCTAGTTCACGTGGTGCAGCATGAGCACTTAGCCCTGTCTTAACAAATAAGCGTATATCCTCTAGTAATTCATCCGTATTCTGATACCCATCATTCAGCGTAATAAACGCTTTAATGATCTCTCCTCGCTCTGGATGTGGTTTCCCAATAACGCCGGCTTCAGCAACAGCCGGATGTTCTATTAATTTACTTTCTACCTCAAATGGGCCAACTCGTTCACCAGAAGTATTGATAACATCATCTAAACGCCCCTGGAACCAGAAATAGCCATCTTCATCTTTATAAGCACTATCTCCTGATACATACCAACCATGGATAAAGTAGCTGTCATACTTGCTTGGATTCTTCCATACAGCCCGCATCATAGATGGCCAACCTTTCTTAATAGCTAAATTCCCCATTTGGTTTGGTGGTAGTTCATTTCCTTCATTATCAATAATAGCCGCTTCAATACCTGGTAATGGTTTCCCCATTGATCCTGGTCTTATCTCCATTGATGGAATGTTAACAATAAGCTGTGCACCTGTTTCCGTCATCCACCATGTATCATGAATCCGCAAATTAAATGCTTTTAATCCCCAAGTCACTACTTCTGGATTCAATGGCTCTCCAACACTCATAATATGTCGTAAGGAAGAAAGGTCATATTTCTTCACTACGTCTTCTCCTGCACTTACTAATTTACGAAGTGCTGTAGGTGCCGTATACCAGACACTAACCTTATACGTATCTAGTGTTCCATACCAATCATCCGGTGTAAATCTTCCACCTCGAATAACATTAGTCACACCATGCAACCATGGTGCGAAAATTCCGTAACTTGTTCCAGTAACCCAGCCTGGATCAGCGGTACACCAATATACATCCTCTTCCCTTAGGTCTAATACCCACTCGCCCGTAGCATAATGTTGAATCATAGCATTATGGACATGGTACACACCTTTTGGTTTTCCAGTAGATCCAGATGTGTAATGGAGTAACATACCATCTTCTAAATCTACCCATTCCATTTCTGTTTTATTAGAAGCATCCTTCATTTCTCTTTGATAATCAATATAATGATCCGCAGATTCGTTATGTTTCCCTACAAGCACTATTTTTTCTAAGTTTGGTAAATCCTCCTGTGGAACTCGATACAATAAATCAGGTGTTGTAATTAACACTTTTGCTTCACTATCCTGCAATCGATCGCGAACCGCTTGCTCCATGAAAGCTTCGAATAAAGGTCCAGCGATGGCACCAACTTTAAGGATACCGAAGAAAGCTGCATAAAATTCTGGGCTTCTTGGCATGAACAGAAATACGCGATCTCCTTTTTTCACATTATACTTACGTAAAACATTAGCAAACTTATTACTCTCATCACGTAGGTCACCAAAGGTTACCTTCTCTTCTCTATCTGGATCAGAATACAGTAATGCAACCTGGTCCTTTTTCTCTGGATTTTCCGCATGGCGGTCTAACGCCTCATAGGCAATATTAACCTTTCCCGTTTCATTCCAGGAAAAATGTTTCTTCATATCATCCCATGAAAAAGTTTCCCTAACTTTTTCATAATCTTTCAGATTATGATTACCTTCTTTAACTGGTATCTTCTGCATATCCATCCAATCACCTCGTTTTATAAATTGAAATCGGTTACAAATAATAGAAATATCTCCTTGATACGTTTACAAGTACTAATTCTATTTATGAACCGATTAAAAAACAATGTATTAAAAATTATGCAAACTTTTTGGTAACTATTATTTATTTTAGAACATTCTGTGACATTTTTAAAGTAATAAACTATTTATTTATTAGAAAAGTTGGCGTATAACACTGATTTTATAACTACCACTATAAAAAAACTGAGCAAAATTCGCTCAGTCCCTATCAC
>NZ_JAJERH010000025.1 GCF_016919725.2 Virgibacillus sp. AGTR | reverse complement strand
AGTTTTTTTTTAAAGATAAGGAGTTATAAAATTAGCCCATGTGGATAAATAGGCGCTTGTTGAGCAGCTTCCAGCTCCAGCGCCCAGAAACTAGGTGACTTCATGAATCGCCCCCTAAACTAAGTCATCATCGGCTCGCAAGCTCACCGTGATTCCTTTAACTCCGTTGGCTCACTCCAGTCGCTACGTTTCTAATCGGGCGCTTGCGCTTGTGGGTTTCCTGTAAATGAATCAGATAATGTAAATATTGTAAGTTGATCCCATATAATCTTCCTTGAGCTGATTCCAACTTTATCCTACCTTGAAGTGAGGTTTTTTTATAAACACCTATAAGCAAGGGAAGGTCTAAACCAATAAAAAAGCTTGCAAAGCATTTCGCTTTGCAAGCTTTAAAGAAAAGTAATGGGGGACTTTAGCCAAGTTCCTGACAAATACTGACGTCTAATTCATAGTTGCTTCAGGTATACTATTGTCAGTTGGAGTTTCTTCTTTATCTTCATCCCTAGGGACGGTATCCTCGTCATTATCTTTTTTGTTCGAATCAGGATCTTTTTTATCCGTATCCTTATCATCAACTGGTTTCTCGTCTTCTTCTTTATTCTTGTCCTTATCTTTAACAGTATCTTTTTCTTTACCTTTATCTGGTGTTTCTGGTTCTTTTTCTCCTGTATCACCAACGAGTAATTCTTTCGATGCACCTGATTCAAGACCGAAATAATCTACTGCTTTGACATGGTACCTAGCATCACCAGTGCCTATGTTAAAATTAGTTGAGGTTGTGCTGCCTACTAATGTGAATTTGTTACCTGGTCCAGTTGCCCGATAAATTCGGTAGCCAACAACATCCTTGCTTCCTGACTTCTTCCAAGTTAGTTTCTTTCCTGATTTTTTAAGAGATGTTGGTGCGCTTGGTGCCTTTCCATCATCCTTTAGCATGTCACCAGCGTCTTTATTAGGAGCACTAATTTTTTCCCATTTCTCTGTAGCAATGTTAGGAAATAGCTGGCTAATATCTGCTAATTTATCATAACCATTCCGTTTTAAGAATTCTGGATTAAATGCTAGACCATCACCTTTAGTAAACTCACTTGGAGTATTTGGGCCGGCAACTACTGCTTTACCGTCTACCATAACAATACTTCCAGTAATTAAGCTATCATCTTTCTTTGTAGGAACGAATTTGGCATTAAATAGATCCGACCTTACTAAACCAGCTTTTTCACATAGCTCCGATGGCAGCATTCCAGATATGGCGCAATAGCTTCGCTGGACGATTCCACCTGGACGTTTAAAGCTATTTGTCGGTGCTAGTAGCTCTGGATCAATGGCTGTTGCTTTATTCATTAATTGCGCCCATAACTTCATATTTCGTTGGCTGTAGCTTAGAGACATACTCGAATTATAAATGGAATGCGGCGTTTTATATCCGATCCATGTTCCAAAGGTTACATTTGGATTTGTTGCAACAAACCATGCGTCTTTGTAATCCTGTGAGGTCCCGGTTTTTCCTGCCCAATCCACGCCACCATAGTTTAGTTGGCCATTAAGAAAGCGAGCGGTTCCACTCGATATGACATCACGCATCATATCGATAGTTAAATAATTGGTCTGTGGTGTAAATACATCTACTGGTTTTGACTTATGCTCATAGACAACCTCACCATCATTTGTCGTGATTTTTTCTATCATGTAAGCATCTGCGAACTTACCATTGTTTCCTAAGGTTGCGAACGCATTAACATTCTCTTCAACCGATACATCCATTGTCCCTATTGACGCGGCAGGACCTCTATAATCTATTTCTTTCAGTGTGGTAATCCCCATTTTTTCTAAATATTTTTTTGCGGGATTTAAATGCAGTATTTTGGAATAGACTTCCGCCGCAGGAATGTTGTAGGACTGAGCCAATGCAGTTCTTGCTGAAACAATTCCATGAAAGCCTCCTCCATAGTTTCCTGGCTTGCCAGCTGGCCAACCTGGTAATGGTTTTCTTATATCTGCTAATACGCTACCAGGCTGGATTTTACCTTCTTCCATTGCTGGTGCATAGTCAAGTATTGGTTTTATCGTACTTCCTGGTGAACGGGTAGCCAACGTTGCATAATTGTATTGACTATCTTGGCCAAATTCACGACCACCAACAAAACTAATAATTTTACCAGAACTATTTTCGATTAACATGCCACCAGTTTGTACTTTTTCCGTAACCTCTACAGTTTCTCCATCAACGGTTTTCGTAAATGTACGATCAGGTCCATAGTATTGATAATTTTTTACGATATCCTGCCACTCTTCATAAATCTCTTTATTAATTGTTGTATGGATATGATAGCCGTTCACGCGTAGATTTCTTGAAGCGATCGATTGATATTCTTTTTCGAGATCATCATCTTTTGCAAGATCTTCTTCCGTATAACCATCTTGTTTAGCAAGTTGAGTAGTAAGAATTTCCTTGGCTCTTTTTTCAACTTCAAAGGTTAAGTACGGGTATTTTTCAATTGGTGACTTTGATTTACCTGTGAAATCTTTAGTTATATCATAAGCCATTGCCTCTTCATATGCTTTTTTTGTAATATATTCTGATTCGTACATCCGGTTAAGTACGGACTTCATTCGATTGATGCCTCGTTCTAAACTTTTCCCCTCTTTTAAATTCCCATCGCTAGTGAATGGAGTATAGGCAGAGGGGCTTTGTGGAAGTCCTGCTAAATAAGCTGCTTGGGCTAGATTTACATCCTTAGCGTCTACGCCAAAAACACCTTGTGCAGCTGTTTGAACTCCTGCAATATTATTTCCGGATGCATCTCGACCATATGGCACAATATTTAAGTATGCTTCTAAAATTTCATCCTTTTCAAAGAATCGTTCTAGCCGGAGTGCAAGTAAGATTTCTTTTGCTTTACGTTCAAACGATACTTCATTTGTTAAAATTTGATTTTTAATGAGCTGCTGTGTCAGCGTACTTCCACCAGTTTTTACATTAGAATTAAGTGCCTCTTGTAATACTGCACGTAAAATTGCTTTGGGGACAACTCCTTTATGCTCTTTAAAGTATTCATCTTCTGTAGCGATAACAGCATCAAGTAAAGTAGGGGAGATGTTCTCCAATGTTGTTTCTTCACGATAAAGATCCGATCGGACATCTCCAAAATATTTATCTCCTGCAAAGTACAGCTTGGACGTTTCTTCGTAGTTGTATATATCCTGTTTCATTACTTCATAGGATCTGACAGGTTCATCCTTCACTAGCGAAGCAAAATATCCTGCTCCCACTCCACCGGCAAAAAACATACCAATTAGGCCGATAACAAGAAAAAATAGGATAACATTCCAAACGACACTATATGAAATACGTGAAGTAGTCTGGATTTTTCCCGTTTTCCAAATAGATTTGGCTTTTTCAAAATATGTATGAAGCCGTTCTTTAAAATTCATGGCAAAACCTCCTAAATTCCTTATTCATTATAGCATATTCACTATTTAGGGTATATTAAATTTTGATTTATTATTGCTTTTATGAAATGAATATGATATGAATATATAGTAATAGGATAAACGATGCTGAGAAAGAACGAAGTAGTTTTACAAATCCCTATTTAGAGAACTGGCGGTTGGTGAAAGTCAGGAATATTTGTAAAATGAATTACATTCTGGAGCATTTTCTTTATGGTGTAATAAAGAAACGGTGGCGACACCGTTATCAATCCCAAGTGGCAAGCAATTGCAACAAGGGTGGTACCGCGTGTGAATATAACTCGTCCCTTTTTGAGGGAGGAGTTTTTTTATTTTTTTCATTGGAGTAAGCAGTACAAGCATATTGAGCTAGAAAGAAACAAAAATGATGGAGTGTGAAGGAATTGAATATTTTACAGGATCTAGAAACAAGAGGACTTATTAACCAAGTAACGGATAGAGATGGTTTACAAAAGCATCTAGCTGAAAATGAGGTTACATTATATTGTGGGTTCGATCCTACTGGTGATAGCTTGCATATTGGACACTTGGTGCCAATTACAATGCTAAAGAGATTCCAAAAGGCTGGACATCGTCCAATTGCTCTCATCGGTGGTGGTACGGGAATGATCGGAGATCCAAGTGGACGTAATACAGAGCGTTCCCTAAATGAAAGCGACGTAGTGAAAGGGTACAGTGAAAAAATTAAACAGCAAATTGCTCGTATTCTTGATTTTGACAAAGGAGAAAATCCAGTAGTTGCAAGAAATAATCATGATTGGCTAGCAAGTATGACTGTTATTGACTTTTTAAGGGATGCTGGTAAACATTTTGGCATCAATTACATGCTTGCAAAAGAATCGGTATCTGCGCGTATTGAACAGGGTATCTCGTATACAGAATTTAGTTATATGATTCTGCAATCCCTGGATTACATGAAATTAAATGAAGAAGAAGGATGTACGTTACAAATTGGTGGAAGTGACCAATGGGGAAATATTACCGCAGGAATGGAACTAATTCGTCGTTCAAGAGAAAATGAAAATGACGAAATAAATGTTTTTGGACTAACTGTTCCATTAATTACGAAAGCGGATGGTACTAAATTTGGTAAAACAGCTGGAGGAGCAATCTGGCTTGACCCAGAAAAAACATCTCCATATGAATTTTATCAATTTTGGTTAAATACAGATGATCGTGATGTTATCAAGTTTCTCCGCTATTTTACATTTATTTCTGAAGAAGAAATTGCAAGTCTGGAAGACGAAATTAATACGCAACCAGAAAAGCGCGTAGCTCATAAGCGGTTAGCTGAGGAAATGACGCTGATTGTTCATAGTAAAGAAGCATTAGAACAAGCACAAAAAATATCAGCATCTTTATTTAGTGGAGATATAAAACAACTTACAGCAAGTGATATTAAACAGGGATTTAAAGATGTACCAACGTATAAAGCAGAATCGAAAGATATGAATTTAGTTGATCTACTGGTTGCTGCTAAAATCTCTCCATCAAAGCGACAAGCACGTGAGGATATAGCGAATGGTGCTATTTATCTCAACGGGGAACGTCAGCAGGACGTGCAATACGACTTGCAAGTGGATGATCGTATTGAAGATACATTTACTGTTATACGCAGAGGAAAGAAAAAGTACTTTCTTATTACGTTTTAAAAAATAATAGAAGCAATAAGTATTGTAAATTAATGATTAGTTTGAATAGCTGTCGAGAAATTCTTTTCGGCAGCTATTTTGTGTGTCCGGCTTCCCTTGGCTGCTACCATTTGGTATATATGGAGATATGCTAAAAGGGTGTAGAAGATACATCAAATAGTATCATTGGCGTGGATAAGGATAGTAGAGGGAGGCAGCATCATGCTGTATTTACAAGCAGACATAAGTACCTGCTCATTTTTGTAGCAACCAGCTTAGGGTATTTTGTTGACGAATCTTATTTTTCCAACATCCGGCATATTAATGGCAAGTCTCGCTGTAGCAAATGTGCCATGGACGAAGTGGGGAAGGAGGGTTTTACCACTATTTTTAATTTGGTTAGTCATTGCCATTCTGACGTTGACAATTGGTGTATGGATTGATTGGGGACCATTTTAGAAAAAAATAACGTAATGAAAAACGATAAATCCATGTGGAATTTCAAATCCTACATGGATTTATCTATATGCTTTTTTCCAGCCTATATAGTTAGGAGGTACAATTTGCCTTCTTTAGATGGTTTGTGACTCTACAGTAAACCCAACTACAGAACATAGGGAAAAAGCAAAAATCTCTGAGGGATTCATTAGATCATCGACAAGAAAAACAAAACAGTCTTTTACGTTTAGTACATATAAAGATAGTGGAGTAGTTAAGCCAGTTATTGATATGTTGACAAGTATTCCAAATCGCGCAGCACATGCAAGCTCATCACCCATTGCTTTTGCGCAACGAGGACAATTACAGTCTTTCTGATGGTCATCACCATGTTCGTTCATTTCACGAGCAACATCTATTATAAAATCTAAAGCATTTGGGCTTTCTGTAGAGTTTTCCGCTCTTATTCCAGCAATATCGCACAGTTGCACAGTTGTGCTGGGAATTACTTCAGGTTGTGAGGCAGGTTTAAGTTTAACGATACAGCAGTCAATAATATCGGTGATAGTCTGATTTTCAATAGGGTTGCTTAGTGATGTTATGGATGAGATGTATAGATCTACTTGCTTAGCATCAGTATCCGTAGTTGTGGTCTGAAAAGATTGTAACATTTCTAGTAAATTACATGAACATATGGTGCAATTGTCACAATCAGGTGAACATTTCCTGTTTTTGCATCGTTTGCATTTACACTTATCTTTACGATCATCGTGTGGTGGGAAAAATGGAAAGGGAACACAATCACCACATTTTACATTTACAGTTACTCCGTCCACATCAACAGGAGTTGATATGGTTTGATCATTTTCCAACGGAGATATATTTGTATGTCCTTCATTAATTTGATCTCCATTTCTTTGGTCACCATGCTCCTGATTTTGAATTTGCGGCCCTTGATCTTGATCACCCTGATTTTGGATTTGACCACCATGTCCTTGTCCTTGCTGTAGTTCTTGATTGCCTTGGCTCTGTTCTTGATCCTGATCGCCAAATCCTTGCTCTTGCTGTTGCTGCTCGTCACCTTGACTTTGTCCTTGGTCCTGATCGCCAAATCCTTGCTCTTGCTGTTGCTGCTCGTCACCTTGACTTTGTTCTTGGTCTTGATCGCCAAATCCTTGCTCTTGCTGTTGCTGCTCATCACCTTGACTTTGTCCTTGATCCTGATCGCCAAATCCTTGCTCTTGCTGTTGCTGCTCATCACCTTGACTTTGTCCTTGGTCCTGATCGCCAAACCCCTGTCCTTGCTGTTGCTGCTCGTCACCTTGACTTTGTCCTTGGTCCTGATCGCCAAATCCTTGCTCTTGCTGTTGCTGCTCATCACCTTGACTTTGTTCTTGGTCCTGATCCCCAAATCCTTGCTCTTGCTGTTGCTTCATATCTTTATGACATTGACATTCTAGCTTATGAAAACATTTTTTACAGAATTGTCTTTTACATGGAGACTCTCTTTTGCAGTCACAATGTTTAAAATGTTTACAGCACTCATTACAAAAATCGAGCGAGTTTTTCATGATTTTCTCTCCCTTAATAGACATTAATCGTTATGTACAATGTATTCAGGGGGAGTATTCACTGTATAGACACTTGTTCAGAAAATATAGAATGCTTAGGTGTCACATCACTATATAGTTACATATGGTAATGATATATCAAACTTTAGGAGGATGGATTGCTCATGGATCATACGGAACAAGATTCGATGGGGGCAAAAGAAGAAAGTAAGTTTCAGTATAGTAATCAGTCAAAGCAACTATATGGAGAAGCTATTCAACAATATAAAGCAGATTTAATAAATCTGATGAAAGCACAAAAAGATGAACTTAAACAGAATTTAAAAAAACAGAGGATGGATCTGAAAAATAAGTTGAAGGAAATAGAGGTTACATCTTTGGAGGATGATATACGTGAAAGTAAGTTAAATGAGAGCATGGAAAGCTTAGAAATGAGAATTATGGATTGGCTTAAGGATCAGTTAACATCTTTGTCTAACTCTCTAAAAGAAGAAAATATGCTGATGGAAGAACGTTTAAAAAGAGAAATAGAAGCACTTCAGAGGTATAACGAAAAGGAATAGGTGAAGTTAATTATATAAAGGTTTGGGACATTTAGAAGGATTGGTAAATAAGTGAGTAAGTTATTCTCAATCTATGGTTATGAATTAATTCATTATCAATGCCGATTGTTAAATAGGGTCACCGTACAATTTATTTTCTAATAATTTCACGTGAATACATCACGTTTAAAAGGGGCTGGAACAAAACCCGAGTAAAATAAAAATTCGTGGGACGACATCTTAATGTGGAGTCCCAATATTTTTTATGATTAATTTCAAAATTTAATATAAACAAAAAGGATCCCCTTTGATAGAATTAAAATGGTTTTGCCTTTAGATTTAGAAATAAAATTGGATAAGGATGATATTGCTTCACCGTGCATGATATGGTTGAACAATACCAGATGATGCGTTTACTAGTTTTTCGCATGACACAGGCTGCCCCGCTTATTACCCCAAAATGATGATGAAAATTATTCTATGTGCTTATACAATCGGTGTTAATATTAATAACGATATAATAAATTTTGTAAACCATGCTATGTATTTTGCTCTCCATAAGAATGGGCAAGTATTGTCCCTCATAGTCTTGAAGTTACCACCACTATCTGTATTTGGCATTTAATGAATGCTATATATGGCAGTATATTTTTTGAATAAAAAAGAGAGCCAAAATATGCAGAAGTGAATTAAAGCTTGCAAATTTTAGACTCATTAATATTACTATTTATTGTGGATAGCACCCAATTGCACTACCTAATCTTTGCACGTTGTACTGTGCAATAACAATAAAACAAAAATAAGCGAAAGTTGATAAACACATCCGCTTATTTCTATATCGTTATTTATGCATTGTTACAATAATCTCTATACTGTCCAAAAAATCATTTATATATTATTTATAGTATAAAATTAGAATAACTAATATGTCTCAGCCTGCTCGAATAGGTTATCGAAGACATTATAATATAGTATTGTTTACTAACAAATTATCATTTACAAGGTTACATTCCTTTATTTCTTTACATTAAAATTTTTCTCAAGATCATTAAATAATTTAAATACCATCACTCGTTCACCTGTACGAGAGCTTATATCAGTATGGAAACTTTTCACTTCTTCTCCCGTAATAGTTAATATAATATCCTTAAGATCTTCTATACCTGATTCAACTAATTCCGAACGAGTTTTCTTTATAGTTAACATTCCCTCTTTTGTTTCACAAACGCTATATTCAGCTGGTGTTAAAATACCTTTTAGAATTACAATAATCATATCTCTTAATATATCTGTCTTAACTGATACAGACCCCCGCCCAAGAAAATCCTTTTCCCATTGAGTAATTGCCTTACTTATCTCAGATTCATAAGAACCTTTAGATATTTTCATATATACTACATCTCCTATCAAACCAAAAAATTGGTTTATTCCATATGCTTTTAAGTCTTTATATCGCTTTTCATCCTTATAAAATAAAGCAGAGCGCCAGTCGTCAATCCTGAATTCGAAAGTCTAAGATGCATGCTATATTGACAAAATTGATTATTCTAGCCATCCATTAATAATCCCTCATAACATAACCTTCATATACACCTTCAATATTTAATTCAATTTCACTGTTTATTGAGACTTCAATAATTTTAGATAATATGTTTTCGTCCATAATAGAGTGTATATGCAAAAAATTGAATGCTACCTAAATAGGTTTCCTCAACTTCCTCATAAGATTTTAAATTATAAAATCAATTGCTTTTCTAATTATCTTTTTAATACATTCCATATTTGCACAATCAAACATACTTTATTTCTTCTTTTGTTGCAATTACAAAATCAGTTAAATTAGAGTCCATTAATTTTTCCTTTCAGTAAATATGAAAACTAGTATAGAGCTAAATGATTTATTGCTCCTAGCTTCTAATTCTTAAGGAAATGACAAGTGATGATCAGGTTAGGTTTGACACTGTTTTATTAGTAGGAACCTCCACAATTGAGAATTTTCCATCATAATTATTTATTATTAAACCTCGAACTTTAAAATGTGACGGAACTAATGGATGATGACGAATGATATCAACACTTTTTTCGATATTGTCACTACCATTTTCTTTTCCATTTAGCCATTCATCGACCGTACCACCTGAAAATTCAGGCTTACTATTTTGAAAAAGATAATCTAATGTTTGTATTTTGTTTTTCGTTGATTCAAGTTGAGTTGATACATTAACTGTGGAAGTCCTCTTATCTTTTGTTCCTACTACAAAAATTTCCTCAACATTTTCCTGATAAATCGCAATGATAATAGACCTCATTATATCTCCATAAGGATGCAAGATTACGGAGCCATAGCTTTGTATAGTTAGCATGTTTTCTGCTCGAATATTCGTTACTTCTTGTAAAATAGGCTCCAACCCGTTTTCCATGTCCGTTAAAAATAGTGCTTTTTTATTTTTATCTAAATTCATATAGTACACTCCTTCTTTATGTTTATAAATTGTTATTTAAGTAGTAACTAGTTGATAGTAGTTACCAATTTACCCAGCGTCCATCTGGATC
Organism: Virgibacillus sp. AGTR; assembly: GCF_016919725.2. Lineage (GTDB taxonomy): Bacteria > Bacillota > Bacilli > Bacillales > Amphibacillaceae > Virgibacillus > Virgibacillus salarius. The sequence continues at coordinate 44,061 of NZ_JAJERH010000025.1, read as the reverse complement.
GACACTAGCAAGTCGAACCCATCCATTTTGAACTTTTTCTCGAAATACTGAATCATTATTTAATAGCCGTTTTACATATCCGCTAGGTGCTTGGATGACAATCAGCAAACGAAGAGGAGAATGATAAACCTCGTGATCTGATTGCATGACTGATTGCCAAGGTAGTCCAGCTAACAAGTCACTTGCATTCCCCTGCATAACACCAAGACCTGCTGTAACGGTTTGAGTTGCTTTATTTCCACTACCATAATAGTGAGGTGCGACCGTTGATGCGTAATATTGAAGATTAATCCATTGGCTCACCGTTCCTGGTCCTGCAATGATGTTAGCTAGGAGATCACCACTTTCATCCTGATTCCAATCATAATTATGAAGGAAGGCCCTACCTTCCAAGTCACAATCCTGAGTTAGTTCACGTTGGCCGATAATAAAAGCAGCATTACGAGCTAATCCCCATTCCGGACGTATCTCACTCCAATCTTCCGCAAATCGGTGTGCCTCAGCCTTAGGATTTTTAAGTTCCTTTTTAAAATTCGGTAATTGGGCTAGACGTTCTGCATTTGCATTACGGCTCACTTTCGGCATTATAGCTTCGATACGGTCAAATGCTTCCTGTGCAGCTTCGGAAAGTTCAGGAACATAAATCCAATGTAATTCATCCACTGTTGTTTTATGCTCAGCGGCTACGAAAACGGTGTCCTCAGGAATTTCAATTCCTTCAGAAGAAAGTTCCTTTCTTACCTCTGGAAGGTTGCATAAAGTGGCTAAGGCCCTAGCGTTGAATCCACCTGCCGCTCCACCGCACGCACCACATTCAAGAGCTGCAGCATAAGGATTGTTGGTACTTTTACTACTATGTCCGCATATTACGATTAATGGTGAGAAATTCTTTGTTAACCCCATCATTTTCAAAGCTTGACGGGCATAATTCACTTTTTCTTCGTCAGAAAAACCAACAGGCATCTCCGCTTCTAGATGATGAACATGATTAAGCGAGAGCGTTGTATTAGGTTTGCGTAACCAAGTCTCACGAAGGTTACGAATAAAACGATCTGCTCTTCTTGGTACAAAGCTACGTGATACCATTTGGAGACTAAGCCAAGGTCCACTTAGCTCAGGTAAAAGTAAACTAGCAAGTACATTCTGTTTCATCGTTTTAAATGTATAGCTTAAGGAAGTAACTGCCTGCTTACGTTGTTGATATAATTTGAGTTCATTTTCATCAGCAGTCTCTTTTATTTTATGTTGAGGCTTTAGTATAACCGGCAAGGAAGAATGGCTATGATCGCTACCAAGTTCACTAGTTGCTATCGGTAATCCAAAGAAACCAGCAATTCCAATCGTTTCAAACGGACCTTCTTTTTCAAGTTGACGACGAAAAGGTTCTGATCGTACATCAATGCAGAATGCAAATTGAGCTAGTGCAGATTTTTTGTCGATGATCTTCCGTTGTTTAGAGATAATCTGCTGACTTAATCGATCTGTGTGTGTTTGTTCCCAAGCTTCTAACCAAAGTTTCCTGCGAAGCTTCTCATCAAAGCTGTAGGCAAATGATAAATATTCGTTTTGTTCAGCGGCAGACATCTGTGACCATTCCTCGATTGTAAGGTCCCCCCAATGGATCCACGCTGCTATAAGGGGAGCAATCGAAACTTTTTTCTCAGGTCGTTGATTGGTCAAATGTAGATAAGGCTTTAATAGAGCCCACTCCATGGAAATTCGAACTGCTAAATATTCTGTTAGGAGTGAATGTTCATGGCTTGATTGTCGGGAGCGCCAGAGCATCATTCCTGCCCACCCAGGTAAGGAGAGCAAATGACCTTCAAGATAAGTCTGTATTTCTGAATTAGGGATTTCTAGCGCGAATAACGCTTTTTTTAAAGCCATATGTGCCTCTTTTGGCCAACCTTTTAAACTTTTACGTTGAATTTTATTAAGTGCCGGATCATATTGAATAAGACGCTGCCACGCACGATAGAAACCTTCATCACGGTTTGGCATTGTCCAACCTGCCTGTGAGTCATCAAGGTATAATTTACACCACTTGATGACATGATGATCGAGAATATTGACTAACCTTTCACCATCTTCATTCGCTATATTCGAACTTATTGGTTGGATTAAAAAATTATCGATACGATCCGTATTCAGTCCACTAAATTCATCTGCCAATTTCTCCAGTTTAAGTGATGATAAAAGGTTAGAAGGTAATGGATCTAATTTTAGTGCAGCATGACAAAATCGCTCTGCCACGTTCCGTGGGATATTATAGGAATGGGAATCAAGCCAATGCTGTAGACCCATTTTCACAAAAGCTTCATCAATCTCACCTTTACTCTTTGCCGAAAGGATCATAGAAGCACTAGGGTAGATATCAATATCACGAGTTTTATTTAACCAAGCTGCAGTCTGTTCAAAAGATTGCTTTTCAAGTCCCGCCCACGGATTACGTGCTGCAAATGCAGAAATTGGCCAAAGTGGTGCAATTACTTGACTAGCAGATTCTATTAAAACGTTAATATTACTTTCTTGATGATTAATATTTGTATCTTGCTTTTTTACATTTTCTTTCGTTAATACAGATGTTCCGTTCATCACCGATTACCTCCTTGAGATAAATATTGTTTAAGGTAGTTTGGATGACTTTCTACTAACTTTGGTTTTGCTTCACCTAATCGTACTAACCAAAGATAAAGTATTGCGAAGGAAACAGAAGAACGATTACGAGCAACCCATGTACCCATCGCAATACCAAATAATAAGAGACATACGACAATGATGACAACTGACATTGGAGGTTGAACACTTTGGAAAACGGTTGTGCGTAACCACTCATAGAAGAGATTATGAATGATAAAATAAACAATGGCTGCTCCTCCTAAAAATGATAAGCCAACAATTCGACCAATTCTCCCCTTTCCAAAAGCTACGAGCTGTGTCCAAGAAACGGACAATGACCACCCTAAGATTAACGCACTAATCAATTGATACCCCTCTAAAGGAGCCATGAGCCAATAAGCAATCCCTATAACTAAGGCTAATGTCCGACCTGCCATGATCCATAAATAGGATGACCTTTCATTAACGGGAGTCGATACTTCGAAACGACGTACTGCCGAACCAGCCTGTAAAAACAGCGTAGCTTTGAACAAACCATGTAAGATAAGATGAATAATGGCTGCTACATACGCACCTAACGCACATTGAATGAACATAAACCCCATTTGCCCGATCGTAGAGCCTACTAACTGACGTTTATAGTCAACCTGTACTAAACTAATTCCATATCCAATCAATACAGAAAAACTTGCAAGAATAAGTAAAATAATCGAAGCTATATCACCATTAAAAAGAGGAGAAAATCGAGCTAGCATAATCCCACCTGCATTTACTAAACCTGCGTGCATAATCGCTGAAACAGGAGTTGGAGCAACAACAGACTCAATCAACCACCTTTGGAAAGGCCATTGGGCCGCAGGAATTATCACTGCTAATACAATCAATAAATTAACCCCTGTTCTCTCCCATGCTCCAAGTTGAGCTAAACTTTCATTTGTTAGAATTAATGATAACTGCCATTGACCTGTGACTTGAAAAAGCCAAATTATCGCGAATAATAATGAAAACCAACTTAATATAAATAATCGACCAGAAACCTTGGCTGCTTCACTTGCTACTTTCCATGCACGGTTTAACCTTATAAGTAAGGTTAAACCGACGAGAGTCGCTCCCCAAGATATGACCATCAAACGGAGATCAGCACTTAAACATGTAATTGAAGCAGCACCTGTAGTGAAAGTAAAAAGCGTAAAATACTTTCGATAAGAACGATCTCCCATTAAATAACGTACAGAAAAACGCTGAATGATCAATCCAATTGTAAGAACAAAGAAAACCATTAACCAAGCTAAGGAATCTAGGTACCAAAAACCATCGCCTCTATTCCCACTGTTATTAGTGAGAGCCAATAAGGAAACTAAAGATGGTAAAGCCACGATACCGATATGAATACGAACAAAACTTAATGGTATCCGTGGGTGTAAAAACAAAAGGCCACTAAGTCCAGAAATAACAAGCATAATAAAAAATAATGATAACAATGATGATGAACTCAAAGAACCTAACACAAAACATTCTCCCTTCTAAACGGCGTTAACACATTAAAAATTACTTTTAGAAAAGGTCATATATCTTTCTAAAAAGTTATACATTTTATTTACTCCATTACGATTATTGAATAAATTTATACTTACTCAATAAAAAAACCGACAACTTCAAAACTTAATGATGATTTAAAATCATTGAGTCTTGAAAATTGTCGGTTTTACTTCAACTAACTTCAACAAAGTTTTTTGAAGAACTACCTTTTTATAGGTCATATTACTTTATGTTTTAACTAAATTCTAAGAAAACATCGGTATAACTTTAATTTAGTCGCTGATTATGAAATAAATCGATTTATGTTACTCTTTCCCTTTATATTAGGGTGCTTTTTCATCCAGTCAATATTAAATATTAAAAGAATGCTAAAGGCCTAATTATTTAAATAGGCAAAAATAAACATTGCCGATTATTAAGTTAAGTATAAGATATGCCAAATTTTAAATATTGTCAACAAGAAAGTCGCCATAAACTATTTCAATGAAATTCAACTTAGTTGTTGGAACACAGAGAATGAAGTATCAATTTCTTCTCTTATAAACAACATATTTAACGTATTAGTTAATACATTCCTTTACAAACTGATCAAAAAAAGTTGTTTGTTGCACAGTATGTGTCTACTACGCAATATAAGAGTTACTCCCACAATACGGCTTGTTTGTGAAAGACTGACCTTATTTGAAATCAACCCAATTTATATACCAACTATAATAACATTTTTGATTTCAAAAACTATGGCAAGGAGGTACATATCACTAGAAGGTGTAATCAAATAATAGATGGACTACTACATCTATATTTCATCAGTCAGCCCGCAACACATGTAGTGAACTGATCTTTTCTTTCCATCCCTTCATCCATGCCAGTAATTTATTTGATCCCAAAATAGGCTCTAATTTAGTTCATTATCCTGCATCATTTTGCAAAGTAGATAAAAATAAAAAACCCTTTAAACGTTGATACAACAACATTACAAGGGCTTTTTGTGCATTACTTTGCAATCTAAAAGGATTAACGAGAGTAGAATTAAATAGTTTCCGAAACCCTAGTATATATAGTATTTGAAAACTTCATTTTAAAAAGCTCCCCCAGAAGCTCCCCCAATTTGTTTTAAACTGGCATTAAAAGCAGTGACTGCTTCTTCTTCTAATTCTTTAAATGTATGACCGTAAATGTCAAATATCATTTGCGGGGTATTACCTAGTCTTTCAGCAATAACTTTAACCGGGATCCGCTGACTAATTAAAAGGGTAGCATGTGTATGGCGTAATCCATGTAAGCTAATACTTTTAATTCCTGCTTTTTTGACAGCTCGCCTCATACCGTATAGAACTGTGGCGTCTGATACAGCTCTTCCAGTCTGGAATGACATGAAAACAAAATCATTTCCCTTTATACGCATCCCATATTTAAGTTTAACTTTCTTGCACCATTTTTTATATTTTTCTAATTGCGCAATTGCTATATCATCAATTAGAATAGTTCTATAGCTGTTTTTAGTTTTAGGGGTACGAATACCTTTATTATCTCTTGTACGCTCTACAGTGATTGTTTTAGCATTAAAATCGATGTTGTTCCATTGTAGCCCTAAGGCTTCCCCTTTACGTAATCCAGTGTAAGCTAAAGTAAAGATAAAAGTATAGTTCGTATCATTCTCATGTTCCTTAGCAGCTGCAAGCAATTTACTTAACTCTTCTGCAGTTAGAAAATTATCTTTAGGATCATCTTGTGGAATAGAAATTTTATTAAATCGATTACGAGGTAAAATCTCGTCATCGACTGCTGCATTAATGGCCACTTTAAACAACCTGTGAAATAACTGAACCGTACTAGGTTTGTACTTTTTCTCAAGCAATTTGTTGATAAATACTCGCTTGTAAGTTGTTTTATCCAGCTCCACTAACTTATATTTCCCTAGGAGTGGTTTCATTTGATATTTAATAGCTAATTCTCTTTGTTTTCTTGAAGTGACTTTCCAATCGTTCTTATGAGTTTCATACCAAATATCTAGCCATTCCGCAACCGTCAAATTAGAGTTTTCTACTTGCTTTACATTACCATTCAAAGTATTTGCTTTGACATCTAGTAATGCTCTATAAGCTTCACTTTCTGTTTTAAAACCTTGCTTATATTTTTCCCTTCTTTTACCCAAGGCATCATAATACCTGTGCCTATAACACCACAACTTTTCTTTTTTTGCATTAAAGTAGTAATACAATTCCTTATCCTTTTTGCTGTTATACAATTTCATTGTTATCTTTCCCTTCTTTTGCGCGGACAGGCGTTCAAAATAGGGGAGGAAGATATCAGTTTCATATTTGTATTGGAATCACCTCCTTAAATAGATCGTTTGTTCGGTTTTAATGGTAAAAATTTTTAAGATGCAATACTTCATTAGGGATTCCATACATGCCGCCGATCTCATTAATGGTCATGTTGGTATCCTGATGTTCGTAAATAAATTTGTCAGGAAGTAATATCTCTACAGCAAGCTGATTAGCTTCTCTTTCAATCTTACCAATAGGATACAGCGTATTGCTTCTTAAAAATGGAGTATTTGATCCAGGGTGTAATATTGCGTGTGAAAGTTCGTGTGCAGCTGTAAATTTTTTGAGTAGTTTATTTAAGTTCATGTTAAGAACGATAAATTTATTTTTTCTATTATATTTATAAAATCCCATGATTTCCTCATGCATATCTCTTTCGCAAACAATAACGTTCATATATTCAGCGAGAAGGAAAGGGTTATTCGTGTCATATTTATTTATTAGATTTTCTGCAATTTCTTTTACATCCATTTAATCACATCGCTTTTAATCTTGATTTTTTCGTTTGTTATATGGAATATATTTTTTATTGATTTTAGTAGTTTGCCTTTCAATGAATTCGAGTGCTTCTAGTAATGATTCTTTTGCTTCGTCACTCATAGGTTCACCTGAAAACGCTAAGCCATCTTCTCCTGTGCCTTCAAATAAATCTTTCCTCATTTTCTCCATTCGTTTTGCAATATCTCGTTCGTCTTTTTCTGTTAAATCATTATTTTTGATATCTGTTCGACCTAGTAAATAGTCTATACTTACGTTGAAATAATCTGCAATTGATTTTAATTTATCTAGACTAGGTGAAATTCTCTTCCATTGATATATTGTATTTTTTGGAATTTCAAGTTCTTCCTCTAACTTTGCAACAGTGATTCCTCTTTCCTTACATAATTTCTTTACACGCTCTAACGTATTCATATCAATATATCCTTTCGTTTATACACAATAACTAAAAAATAAATTAGTTAAATGCGTTGACAACTAATAAATAATTTAGTAAAGTGTACATAAGCTATTCAATTAGCTAAAGGAGACAATAAAAAATACGACCTATCTAAATACAATTTTTGCGTTGGGGAACGGATTAAATGTATTGTTGCAGGCTTTTTAAAGTCTTATTTAGCTATGCCTATATACTAATGTATTTTTTAGTTCAAGTCAACAACTTTAGCTAATTAATTAGCTTTCCATAAAAACATTCACACCTAAGTTTCAAAATCTAAACGAGCGGAGTAACGCCAAGACCTATCAATTGGGATAGTGAGCGACGCCAATAGGTCACGCCATGACTTTAGGTCTTGAAACTTGGGTGTGAGTGATAAAGGAGGGATGAGAGTGAGTGATAAAAAAAATCCCACCGATAAAACGGAGGGAACTTTAAGTTCAGTAGTGTTGAAGTGTGAACACATTAAATACTATCTCACCGATTATAAGTTAACAATATCACTTGATAAAAGCAGTGCGATGCTTTTCGTGGATCGGGATTTAGCTAGAGATTATGCAACTAAAGTTGAGAATTATTATTCGGAATTAATGAATCTCGAAGTATTAGGCTTTACAGAAGAATACGTAAATTTTCTAGAGTTTAATAGCCTGTCTTAAATGTTTCATCTAGCCTTCGATGAACATAAGAAACCATGGTTAGTACATCTAAAGCATCTTTTTCTTCAATAGCCCATTTTACTTTTAATTCATGAGCATGAGGGTTTCTTACCATTTTAATTAAACCGATTAATAATGATCTGAACCCCATTAATTCATTTTGCTCACTAGAAGTTTGGTATTTATTAAAACTAAGTATTGGCTTTTTTTCATTAAAAGCTTTCATAACTAATGGAATACCATCTTCATGAAGGTTAGTTAATTCTCTAATACGGTCAAGGAGACTTTTTACAGCTTCAAATACAGCATGAAAATAATTTTCTTGTAAGTACTCTTTTTCACAAAACATCAAAAGATTACTGTGGATGGTTCTTAGAGTTAATTTTCGTTTCAATTCATTAGCTCGGGATTGAGCTTCATCAAGAGTTTCAGCTTTATTAACTACAATAACTTTACCAGAGTTATTTAATTTTAATCCATTTAGGAGGAGAACTTTATTAAGTTTTAACCTCATATTGCTAAAAGATTCAATATCATCAATGAACCTTGAAGGCTCCATAGCATTATGAATAAATTGAACAACATTATTTGCACTGTTTTGTTTGTTCTGGATGTTTTTAAGGTGGTAATCCAGTCTTCTCCATTTTGTATGAGTTGAAGGATCATCAATTCCAATCTGCGAAAGTAGTCTGGTTAAATCACTTCCAGAAACTCCTTCATTAGTATCGGCTATGATTTTGGAGATAGCTTCAATCTGATTATCAGTAAATTTAGGAATAGCCAAGTAAATACACCTCTCATCACTATTAATAGGAACATTATACCAAAGAAAGGAATGATAACATGTCAGATTTAACAATTATTAACCACAATGATCAACGGGTTTTGACGACAAGTCAGTTGGCTGAGTCTTTTGGATCGGAATCGAAAGTAATCAATAGAAACTTTCAAAGGAATTCCGATCGATACACTCACGGTAAGCATTACTTTGCATTAACAGGTGAGAGTTTAAAAGACTTTAAAGGGTCACGTCAACTTGACGACACCCTAAAGTATACATCTGTATTATATCTTTGGACAGAAAAAGGAGCATGGTTACATGCTAAATCATTAAATACAGACGAAGCTTGGGATGCTTACGAAATGTTGGTGGATGAATATTACAACGTGAAAGAACAACAACAACCACAATCATTAGAAATTGCTCTTCAAGCAGCACTAGAACATGAACGCGAAATTAAGACGATAAAGTCAGACGTGAATTATCTGAAAGACAGTATGCGTGTCGATTCGCTCCAACAACAAGAAATACAACAAGCTGCTAAATATTCAGTAGTGCAAGCATTAGGCGGTGGGGATTCTGCTGCTTATCACGAAATGAGTAAACGTGTATTTTCAGCATTCTGGCGAGAGTTTAAGCAGTATTTTAAAGTACCTCGTTATGGCGACATTCCAAAGGCGAAGTTTGAAGAAGCTATTCGTTTTGTTGAATTGTGGCGACCTAATACATCGTTACAAATTGAAATAGATCATTGCAATAGTCAAATGTCATTGACGTGAAAGGAGAAATAGTTATGTCGAACGATTTAGCAGCAAAGGTTAAATCAGAAATGTATAAGCAAAATATTACTCAAAAGTGGTTAGCAAAAGAGTTAGGGGTTTCGAGTCCGTACGTTAGTGACATCATTAACGGACGAAGAACTGGTCCGAAAGCTCAACAGCATGTTAAACACATTAGAAAGATTTTAGGGATTTAACAGAAAGGAGGTTTCCTAATTGCCAATAGCAGAAGTCAATATTGATGTAGATCAATCGGAAATAAGGGAGTACATCAATGGAAAATTAGATGAAACATTAAAGAAATCATTATTTGTTTGGGATATTGAAGAAATGTCGAAAAGAACGTGCATGAGTAAATCTTTTTTAGAAAATGAATTCTTACATGATCCACGGATGAAACTCCTGGAGAGAAGAAAGGAAAAAGGGAAACGCTTTTGGTTTTATGAACAAAGTTTAGAAGTAATGAAAGAAATTATGAATGAATGGTAATCCAAATTAAGCGCGGACAGGCGTTGAAATTATCTTTTTAGTTGAAGGAAGTGAACCAAAATGACTGATCCTAATCAATTACATTTACAGCTGTTACAAAAGAGATTTGACGACATTTTAAATAATCATCCAGAAATACGTAAACAGCGTGCTGAATTATTGCAGCAAGACATGGAAATGCTCTTTTCATTACCAGGTGAAAAAGCACACTCAGGAATAGCGGAATTGTATATAAAGGTTAGCGAAGTAGCTAATTAACAGTTAGGAGGTTAAAACATGCGAGCAATAATAAATTTTGAAGGTAAGCAATGTCCAGTGAAAAGTATTTTCTGGAATGATGACGGACGCATTTCGCATTTAAGCTTCTATGATAAAGATGGCAATTACCAGACAATTTTCAACGTTGATTACGATCTTGAAAACATGATCGCATGGGAGGAAAGTTAAATGTCGATGTTAGATCATTATCGAATGGAAGATATGGACAAGGTTTTAGAACATATTGAGAACTTAATGAAAGCTGGTCTTGATGGACTAAAAGCGGCTGAAACAGCAAATCCAGATCTAGCAAAAAACGCACAATTTCAAATCGAGCATTCTTTGAAAGCCATACTATCTTACAACAAAAAGAAACTAGATCAAGAAAATCGTTTTAATAAAGTAAACGAACAAGTTAGGAAAGATTGGTTTTGATAGAAAAAGTCAAAGAGTCTAAATGGACTTATAGAATATTGTTTGCTGTTGTAGCTCTTTGGAATTATTACTTAATCATTACTTATTGAAGGAGGTGAGGATGTGAAACTAGGAAGTTTTGCTGGTGCATTGGTTATAGCTCTGATTATAGCAATAATTATTTGAGAGAGGGTGAGTTAAGTGGATAGAAAAACCTTGGAGTATATGGAAAAACGATCAAAAGAAGCACGAAAAATTGTAAATACAATCGAAAAACTAAAATCAAATATAGAAGAAACTAACAGCATTGGCCGAGTTACATTCTATGATTCATACGGAAATTACTTGTTTGATTCTTCAACTGGATCTCTGGCGAATGAAATGAAAAAAGCATATGAAAGAGTAGTCGAGAAGGAAATTGAATTATTGGAACAAACATTACTGGAATTGTAAGGAGGAACTAAATTGCAAATCAAATTCAAAGAACTAACACTAAATAATTTCAAAAGTCACCAGGAATTAACCGTAAACTTTGGCGAGCGCACGGTAATCACTGGTGACAATGCGAAAGGGAAGTCAACAATCCCTCAAGCTATTACATGGTTATTATACGGTATGGATGCATTAGGAAGCAAATTGGATCCAACGCCCATAACTTACGAAGCGGATCAAACAATGGTTTCCCTACTTTTAAATGTTGATGGTAAAGATTTGCTTCTAGGTAGAGAGTTAGTAAAAGGAAAAGCAAAATATTACATCAATGAAGTACCAAGCAAGGCAACTGAATTTAATGAGGTACTAACAGAAATGTTTGATAAGGATCTATTCCTTTCGCTTTTCAATCCAAATTACTTTTTTACATTAAATTGGACAAAGCAACGAAAAATGATTCTACAGTATGTATCTGCTCCTGCAAATAAACAAGTGTTTAAGGAGTTACCTGAAGCACAGGGAAATAAGTTATCTGAACTTGTAAAGAAACATTCTATGAAAAATCTGAAGGAAATCCATCGCGAAAACAAAAATAAGTTGAACAAGCAATATATAGCAGCACAGAGTCGTACTAAAACATTAAAAGAACAGCTAGAAAATAATGCTCCAACAGTTCCGCTAGAATCGCTAAATGCAGAAGATAGCATTTTGAAAAAAGAGATCCAGGAACTTGAATCTGTGATAGATTCTGCTGCTGAAAAGAATTCGGAATTTAATAGCCTGCAATCACAAATTCTAGCATTAAATGACCAAATTGAAATGTCTAAAGAGAGATGGCCGAAGCTACGTGATGAAAAGATAGAGGATACGTGTAGAACATGTAAAAGGCCATTGGATGAAGAATCTATACAAGCTGTTGAAGATGATAAATCAAAGCGTGTAGATGAATACAAAGCTCAGCATAATGAAATTGTCAACAAGCGTAATACCCTAAAGGAGAAATTGAAAGTCCTTGAATATATCGATGTGAGTGAACAAAGGACAAAGGTTAGGGAGCTTGAAGCAAAACGTTCACCTCTTCAACAAGAGATGTCAAAACATAAGCAACTAGAAGGTTTGCAAGAACAAGTATCTGAAGCTGAAAACAACGAAAAGCATACCCTTTTATCGCTAAATGAGTCTATTTTTATTCTTGATAGTATAAAAGATTTCGAGGCAAAAGAAGCTGAACTACAGGCGGAGAAGGTGAAAGGGCTGTTTGAGAACTTATCCATTAAGTTGTTTAAAGAATTGAAAACATCTGATGAACCTCAGCCAGATTTTGAAATTGAAAAGGATGGAAAAGGTTATAAAAAACTTTCCTTATCCGAGGGAATTAGAGCAGGGCTTGAATTAAGAAATGTATTGTCTGAACAAAGTGAAGTAATTGCACCAGTGTTTGTAGATAATGCCGAATCAATCACCAAGTTTAAAGAGCCTAATGGACAACTGATTATTAGCAGAGTTGTTGCTGGGAAAGAGTTGGAGGTCAAAGTAGATGAGCAGGACTAAATTTGGATTAACTTTTAATTCTCGGAAACCTCATGTAAATGTGATTTTTAAATCTCGTAAAGAGAGAGAAGAGCTTTTATTACTGCTGAATAAAGTGCAATTTGATGCAACTATTTCTTTATTTGAAAAAAAGGAGGAAACAAACAATGGCAAATAATAACTTACCATCATTAACACCAGAAATCACGGATGCTTTTGCACCACAAGTAATCGAGGTAATGCGTAATTCAATAGCTCCAACAGCAAACGATCAAGAATTTCTACTCTTTGCACATAAAGCAGCATCTTATGGATTAGATCCATTCAAGAATGAAATATTTTTTATCAAATATGGAACCACAGCCCGTATTCAATTTGCTGCAGAAGCTTACCTTTCTAAAGCACGAGAAAAAGATGGATTTCAGCCACCAGATACACAGATGGTGCATGAGAATGATGAATTTAAGATCGAAATGAACAAGGAAACAAAAGAAATGGAAGTTGTTCAGCATGAGATTGGGTTTCCAAGAGGAAAAATAATCGATGCTTACTCAATTGCTTATCGTGATGGTCACAGACCAGTAACAGTAATCATGGACATTGATGAAGTAGGGCATATGTTTACTGGTCAAAATAAAGATAACTGGAAAAAATGGACTGCTGATATGTTTGGAAAACATGTACAGCAGCGCGCTCTTAAAAAGCAATATGGACTTGAATTTGATGACGAAACAATTAACCATGATGAAAATCAAAGCATACCTGAATATCAACAAAGAGAGCGAAAAGACATTACACCTAATCAAGAAACTATTACTGAACCGAAAGAAGAAAAGCCTGAAAATAAGATTGCTAGTCTACGTGAAGAAATGAAAAGTAAATTTAAGCAACTTGGAATAACAACAAATGCCAAGATCGGTAAGTATTTAGAAGATAACAATGTAAAGATGAGTGATCCAGCTACTGAATCAGAGTTAATAGGCTTAATAGAATTGTTGGATAGAAACATCGAATTACAGGAGTTACAAGCTGCTGATGACGATGAACTACCTGAATAAGTATCTACCCCATGTTGTTGTATATGAAAGAAGAGCAGAGTGCGAATTATGCGGAAATGAAATGAACCGAGGAAATGAAAATTATTACCGTGGGCTTAGTATTTGCCCACGGTGCCAGAAAGAATTGGAGGAAATCAAATGGTTCAGCAAATAGAACAAAGGCATTTAGATTTTGTAAAAGATGCAAGGAAAACTTTTGAGGAAAATTCAGAGATGCACACATATAGAAATGGTACTCATGATGATAACGATACTCTTATTGCTCTACGCTATGGTATGGATAGAGATTGTATTCTGGTGTATGAGCTTGGCGAATGTGTGGCTAATTTCGTACAGCAAACAAGACCTGTGCCGAATCCCAGAAATGAAGTGATGAAATTTGCCTTTGAAATGGAAAAACAGTTAAGTGCTAACGAACATAAAGGCGGTTGGAAAAGAGATCATCATCAGGATTTAACAGGTTTTCTTCTCTTGAATCTTGAAAAGTTACGCCATGAGTTAATAAAGATACCACCTAATAGGGATAAGCAGGAAATAACTAAACGGTGCGCTAATATAGCCAATTTCGCGATGATGGTAACTGATAATGAGGGAAACAATAATGAAAGTTAACATACTAGCTTCCGGCTCTAGCGGAAATTGCATAGCCTTAACCAGTGGCAAATCTACCATTCTAGTGGATGCCGGAATAGCCAAAACAAAGATTGAAAAACGTCTCCTTGATGTAGGGATTGTGCCAACGAATGTAGTTGCTATCTTTATTACACATGCCCACAAGGACCATACAAAAGGGTTGCCGTTGGCTAATAAGTATAACATTCCGGTATATGCGGGTGAGGAAGAATGGAAAGACATACAAAGTGTGGAAGCCCACCTGATAAACAAAATAGGTATAGGTGGAATCTTTGGAGCTCCGGAACATTTTATAGTCGTTCCTTTTGAAGTACATCATGACGCATATCGACCACTAGGATATACAGTAACAAATCATAAAACTGACTTTAAAGTATCAATTTGTTTAGACACAGGAAAAGTCGAACAGCCCATGTTAAATGTTATGAAAAACTCAAATGCCTACATCTTAGAAAGCAACCACGAACCAAGAATGGTAGAAGCATCTAGTTATCCTAACAGCGTAAAAGCTAGGGTGCTTTCAGATATAGGGCATTTATCTAATAAGCAGACAGCTACAGCATTATCCAAGTTAATTCAAGGCAAGGGAGAACAGATCTATTTAACGCATTTAAGCAGTAATAATAATCTTCCTGCCTTGGCAGAAATGACAACGAAAAGAGCCTTGTATCAAAAAGGGTTCATTGAAAATAAACATTATACATTGGAGGTTATATGATGCGCGTAAAAGTGCCAAAAGAAGTAGCTGAAGCATTTGATTTTCATCATGAATGTTTGAATGGTATGTCGGATGATGAAAAAACACTTATGTTTATGACAATTCCATCAGCACGGGTAAGAGGAAAGGCGACTATATTACGGAATTTCGCTATGGAAAACCCATGTAAGTACATTGAGGCATTAATAAACGGATACGAACCTGAAATAAATATTCAGGATGAATTATCTAATATGATTACACTCTGGCTAAACAAGCCTTATGTCGGAAATGAGCAAGAAGACATTGAGAACTTTGCACATATGGTTACTAAATTATTTCAACAACAAAAATGAATGGATGATTGTATATGGCAAATCCACAATTGCATAACGGGCATACACGGATTGCCAATGAAATCTTGAATCAGATAATGAAGACCAATCTCAACGGTACACAGTTCCGGCTTGTAATAGCTATATGGCGTTATACTTACGGATTCAATCGGAAGGAATATGAAATGTCTACTAGCTATTTAGCGCAATTGATTGATACAAAAAGCAGAAGCTTTGTAGATAGAGAGTTAACAGCTTTGGTTGAAAGAAAAATAATAAATGTTAATGAGATTGGTCAGAAAGGGGCTAGAGTATTGTCATTTAACAAAAATTATGAAGAGTGGACAGATAAAAATAACACCAAGGAATCTACTCCAGAGATTAAACCTAAGAGAAAGCCAACAACTAAGAAAAGGAAGTACGACGAAGATAACACCTATTACAAGATGGCTGTTTATTTCTATCACCTTGTTAATAAAGTAGCCCAAGATGCTGGACTTCCTCATCTAACTAAAAAAGCAAATATGCAAACCTGGGCGGACGATATGAGGAAGTTGGTTGAAATTGATGAAGTTGATAAAAAGCTTGCAAAGGAAGTTATGGATTGGGTAGTGAATGATTCATTTTGGAAAACGAACGTTCTTTCAGCTAGAAAATTGCGAGATAAGTTTCCAGAGTTGGCCATTAAAATGAAAGCACAAAAACAGCCTGAGAAGCCAAAACAACCTAAAGACCATCGTGATAAAGATATAGAGTTACAACAATGGATAGCAGAAGGAAATGATCCGGATGAATTCAACTGGAACGATTGAAGATATATCAGCTGAACAATCGGTTTTAGGTGCGGTTTTCTTAGATGCAAATGTGCTTGACGATATTTCTTTTCTTGAAGAAAGAGACTTTCGTAATCCAGTACACCAGCAGATTTATAAAGTAATGAAATATTTAGATCGACACGATTACCCTGTGGATGTAGTAACTGTAACAGAGCAATATGTGAAGTACAAAAAAACCGATCAATTAGATACTTCGTATTTTATAAAATTAGCAGAATCCTGTCCTACAACTGCAAATGTGGTCCATCATGCAAATATTATTCGATCTAAAGCAATACGTAGAAGAGGATCCGAAATAGGAAATAAAATAACCGATCTAGCAAGAGAAGATTTTGAAACGGATGAGGAATACTTTTCTGCAGTTGAATCTTTAGCTGCTGAAATTAGACCTGATGTAAAAGGAAAAATGAGAAGCCTACAAGAGACTAGGCAGAATTATTTCAATCACCTTTTAGACAAGTCGGTTGAGTATATAGAAACAGGATTTCCTCAATTTGATGGATGGGCAAAAGGGATTTATAGAGGCGACTTATTTATATCTGCTGGGCGCCCATCCGTTGGGAAAACAGCAAAATTGCTCCAAAGAGCAATGGGGGTTGCTGAAACAGGTCCTGTACTTATTTGGTCGCAGGAAATGGATGAAAACCAATTAAAAGATAGGATAGTTTCCAACATTACAGGTATTGGATTTAACCGGATCAGAAATAAAGAACTCAATCCAAAACAATACGCACTAATCGAAGAAACGTATAACCGAATAGAAAAACTACCCATATTCTTGCAGGACAGCAGCGGAGTAACCATTGAAGAAGTAAGAACCACTGCTCGAAGGTTTAAACGGAAATACGGTGATTTAGCTATGGTGGCTGTAGATTACTTACAGATTATGAACATACCACAGGCTAAAGGACAAACAAGATCTGAAGCTATAGGGAAAGTAACGCAAGCAGCTAAACAAATTGCAAGAGAATTAAAATGTTGCTTCATGATGTTGTCTCAAATGACCAGGGATAGCGATAAGAACCCAAAGAAGCCTACTCTTTCTGAGTTAAAGGAATCAGGATCCATTGAACAAGATGCCGATGTAGTTGAGTTTTTATGGGTTGATCCACAAGACACTGATAGTAAAGGGAAGGTGGTCCAACAATTTATAGCTAAAGGACGTAACACAGGATTGAATGAATTTAGGCTCTTGTTCCGAGGATGGAAACAGCAATTTATTGAACTGGAGAAGAAAAAGAGGGGCTGATTATATGAGGAATGCCGATGAGTTTGATGCATTTAAATGTGCACTTTTAAAATCTTTCAAGTTAGAAATGAGTTTAATAGATTATACACACTTGGAATACGGAGTGGAAACATCCGTAACTGATGAAGATATACTTAACATTTTAATAGATTATGCTCTCGATGTTGGAGACAGGGATTTGTTCATGAGGATAACTGAACAACTACAGGAGGTGTAGGGGTGGATTACTATACAGGAAGAATTATTATTCAAGAATCTGAGTATGATGATCTTTTAGAAGAAAATTAACGCTACAGGCAGACTTTGGAGCAATTGAGTAAGTATGTTAATTCGGATGATTTTTATGACAATTGCTGGGATGTATATGTAATAAACAAAATTATCGATAAAGCATTGAAAGGAGTAGAGGGATGAATCATGCTGAAAAGGTTAAATTAGACACAAAATACGAAGTAAAGGAAGAAATTATATGTCAGATGAAAGCAAAATCTATAAAGAAGCAATGGAACGTATCTATGAACTTGTAGAAGAAGTAATTGAGACTTGTTTAGAGGTTGCAGATGAAAACCACTATGAAAGAGTATGGGTATTAGAACGGTTTAGAGAGAAATTCAACAAAGCGAAGCGAGAAAATTCAATATAAGTTAATTCGGAGTTCGAATAAAAAGCGAATTAAATAAGCTACTGGAATAACAAACCCTCCCTTAATGGGAGGTAAAGGAGGAAATGGAATGAGAGAAATTAAAGTAAGAGGTTTAGTAATTGAACCATTAGCGCATGGAGGTAAGTGGATTACGGGTAATGATGAATACCATGATATTTATATGAATCATGCTGACAAGTTGGCGTATATACAAGAGCATCCTGTGCATTATGAATCCATTAGTGAGTACACAGGATTAGATACCGATAACGATGAGGAGATATTCAGAAAAGACCTTTTGGAAATAACAGACAATCAAGGCAATAAAGTAGTAATTGAAGTCGTATTTGAGGATGGTTGTTATTACGGAGATTTAGTAAAAAGCGAGGTAGTTAATCCGACTTTCACCATTGTTCAGTACGCTTTCGGTGAATACGAACATGTAAATTATACGGTTGTCGATGAAAGCGAACCGTTGTTTATTATTCAGCAGTTTATGGAATTTGATAATTTGAAAATTATCGGAAATACAGTTGAACATCCAGAACTACTAGAAGGCGTAACGTCATGACAAAAGAAATCATGCTGGGTGATATTAAAAAATTGGAGGTCAAACAATGAGTAAATCTATTAATCAATTATGTGAAGAAGCATATCAAATAGCTAAAGATAAGGGTTGGCATGATGAACCAAGAGAAACTGGTACTTTACTTGCCTTAATCCATAGTGAGGTATCAGAAGCATTAGAAGCTGATCGAAAAGGTAATCAGGAAAATTTTGAGGAAGAACTGGCCGATGTATGCATTCGTATCTTTGACCTTTGTGGTAGCAAGAATATCGATTTAGAGGATGCTATCGAAACAAAAATGGAACGAAATAAAGGTAGATCTTACAAGCACGGAAATAAGGCTTATTAAGGGAAAGAGGGGGGGAAACGTAATGAAGCACGATAAATGTAATTATCCTGAATGTAATAAGAGTGCTGCTACTTCATTTGCTTTAGTTCCCTTATGTGTTGATCATTTTGTTTTGATAAGGGATGAAACAAATAAATACTATCAATCTAACAGTAAAGTTGGCAATCATATGAAGCACATTGAAAGAGAGCATTACCACAAGATTTCTCATCTTACGCCACTGCTTAACAAGGAAGCTGGTAGAAAATGAGATATGTAGGAATAGATCCAGCATCTAAAACAGGGTTTGTTGCTTTAGCAAAAGATGGCCAAGTTTTAAAAGCAAAAGAGCTTACTGGTATTGGGGATAAGGATCCTAAGAGAATGACGACTTTAATAAACGACATAGTTACTCATGTACAAAAAACAGACATTATCTGTATCGAGGGTATGCCGTTTAACACGCAAAGAGCCATGTTTGCAGGTGGCTTACATCACGGCATACGCAATGAGTTATATAAGCAAGGCATCCGTTACTATGAAGTTGCGCCAAATGCGGTTAAAAAGTTTGTGCACGTAACTGGATGGAAAGGCGAACCAGGTAATAAAAAGCGTTTGAAAGGTAAAGAGAAGAAATTAGCTGTTATGGATGCAGTAAAAAAACACTTTGGATTTGTCCATACTAGCGACAATGTAGTTGATGCTTATATATTAGCACAGATAGCTAAGGCGTTGGTCGAACGCAGGGTATCACATTCTTATCAAGCTGAGGTTTTATATAACGTGAAAGCCGGATAGTCCTGTGAGTGATTTTAAGCCGTTCTGTGAGGTTTTAAATATAAAACGAACAATAATACTCATTCATATGAAAGATTGATAGATTCGACGGAAATCGACCAAATTTAATAAGAAAAGAGGAAACTAATATGTCAAAAATAGAATTAAGTGTATTGTTTAAAAAGATCCAGAAGGATGACAAAAAAGAAGTTTTAGAATTTCATGTACAAGGTGATGAATTAGAGCATTCGGATGAACTGGTTCAATTAGCTGGCAATATTGCAGTGTTGGAGGTTAAGAACAGCGAAACAGATCCATTAACTGCAGAATTTAAGTCGATTCAACGCGATAGTAAAAAGACAGCTCTTAAATTTAATGTTAGAGGTGATAGTGAAGATAGAGTGATTAAACTTTATTCATTAGCTGGAAGTAATGTCACTTTATTCTTGGAACCTTCTCAAATGTCTATAGAAGAATTTCAGGATGCTGCAGAAGCACATGAAGGAATTGACTATAGTGTTGATAAAGATGGTACTGTGGAAGTAGTTGATGGACAGCTTAGTCTTGATGACATTCCTTCAGGAGAACCGGATGATGTTAATTTTGATGATGATGATCTATTAAATTAATATATTGCCCTTGTTTATTTGACCGGGGCGTATCCCTAAAAAGGGGGCGTAACATGGGATTTGAACTGCCAGAATTGGACAGAAAACAGACACAAAAGGCAGTGGAAGCTGCATTGGAAAAATATCGTATTTATAAATACTTAACATTTGAACGCGAATCGTCTACTACGTCACATATTGATGATGTAGGTGGAGGAAGAAGCAATATACCTGGTGACCAAACTGGATCCATAGCGGTACACAATGTATCTGAACAGGAGCGGATTAGGAAATATTGTGATCGAATTGAGCGATCTGTGAGACGATTGCCTAAAATGGAGAGATTTCTGATTGAAGAACGGTACCTTAAAGAAGATGCTGAGTATATAACGGACATCAATGTCTATTGTTTTAAATTTCAACCTCCTATAAGTGCGATGACATACTCAAAGCTCAGGTGGAAAGCATTTTATAAATTGGCTCTAAACCTTAATATAGCTGTTACACGGGCTATTGATACGGATTAACAGGAAGCACATCGGACGGATTTATTCTGTTCGGTGTCTTTTTTTATACAACCAGGTTTAAAAATTCTAGAAAAATATTATAAAAAAATTATAAAAAAGGTTTAAATCATTAGGCTTAAAAGGTGATAAATTTATATTATCGGAAATTCAATAATGTATAACAAAAACGGGTGTACGCTAATTAGAGTACACCTTTTACTGTACGCTAAACAGAGTACAGCACTGTACGCTAATTAGAGTACACTACTGTACGCTAAATAGAGTACAGTAAAAATTTTTCCTTCATATAATGTCAAAATGCTAAAGAAAGTATTTAAAGAAAAATATAAAGAAATATACTTGCAAATTGTTTTATTTAAAAAATCCGCTCATAAAAAACTATGATTATTATTTTGAGAAAGTTATTATAGTTGCAAAGGGGATGATAGATTTGAAAGTAAATGATATGGATAAATACCAAGTAACGGAACGAATGAAGATGCTAAAAAGAAGATTGAATGATCCCAAAGCTGCTTTTCATAATATTCCAGTTGAAATTTATGAGGAAGTAAATAATCCAGTTACTGATAGTGAAGGATTTATTCACAAATATTATTTAAGTGATGATGTTAAAAGCTTGATAGAATTAATCATTGAAGGTAATTAGAAGTAGATTCATATAAATGAATATTGCATATAATTTCCAATTCCATCATAATTGAGTCATAAGAACTATGTGGAGGGGAATAAAGTGGAAAAACAAAAAGATTTAAAGTTAGCACAGTTTATGGGCATTCTATTTATAATCATTGGTGTAATTGGATTTATAATAATTATGGCATCTTTTGATTATGCTGAATATGGGGAATTAAAAAATGATTCATATTTACTCGAGGATGACGAGATAAGGTTGCAGGTGATGAAAGATGATTTAACATCTACATGGGTCGCTGGAATCGCAACTTTAATAATAAATGTTGCAATCGGAACAGTGCTTATAACATTAGGTAAAATTGTTAGTTTATTAGAAGATATAAAGAAAATTAAACAAAGCGAGAGTGTTGCTGGTGATCAATCTAACTAAATGTGAATCATGCAATAGCTTAATACATTCTAAGCAAATAAACATCCATGACAATACAATTAAATCAGGTATACAAGCTAGATATTGGGATTGTCCTCATTGTAATCATAAGCATTTGATTCTAGTTATGGACAAAACATCAAAACGGTTAATGAAGGATAATAAAAAAGATAGAGAGCGTATGGCTAGTATTAATAAAAGAGCACAGGCGCTTAGGATGAGAAATCAACTTAGTGATGGCCAAGCAAAGTTATTTGTTGAACAAGTTGAAAAGATTGAAACACGTATTAAAAAGAGAACTGATCAATTAGATGTAAGATCTAAAAAGTTAATAAAAGATTATGAGGCATCTCATGTATGAGGTGTCTTTTTATTATGCGTAAAAGGAGATGGATGAAATGTCATGGGTTAGTAGAAAGTGTTTAGCTTGCGAGCATGTTCAAAAAACATTTAATGATAAGAATGAAGAATACCAAAAGGTAACAGTTTGCCCGAAATGCAATGGAGCTTTTGTAGATCGCTATCGTTATGAACTATATGCAAAAAAAGATAAGCCCAATTCGTTATTAACTATCGAATTAGAAGATGAAACGTCTGTGCCTAAAGTCTTTTATAAAGGTGAAGAGATTAAGCATAAATGTAATGTGTTCTTAGATTGGGATACTGACACAGATACTTTTGGTGGCTTAACTTATTCCATTGAGCACATTGATACAGGTAAAGGATATCCAGCAATCAATCGGATTGAACGCAAGGTGAAAGGTCATGCCTTCGATTGAGTACAAAACCAAACAACAAAAGCGTAAGTTTTATGACAGTAAACCTTGGAAGATATTACGTGAGAAAGTAAAGAAGCGTGATAACTATGAATGCCAGGAATGCAAGCGTCAGGGTAGAGTAACCATTGATACCAATGAATATAGTGAGTCAGCCAAGCGTAAGAAGATCATGTTGGTAGTTGACCACATCAAAGAGATCGAGGAATATCCTGAGCTTGCATTGGATGAGGATAACTTACAAACGTTATGTGTTAACTGTCATAACAAAAAGCATGGTAGGTATGTGGATTACTCGAAGTGGAGAAAGAAACCTAAGTGGGATGATGAATGGTGGTGATTAACTTGCTTCAACAACGAATTAGATTCTCTACGGAATGCAAACATTGTGGAGTTAAAACAGATGAATTTTGGCTATGGGAACATCAAGTGAAAGATAAATATATTTGCGGGAATTGCCAGTTTCAAGAAGTTGTCTTAACAGGCGTAAAAGAAACTCATGAAATTGATCCTTTGAAACCTAAATAAATGGTACCCCCCACCTAAATATTTTCGCAATTTTTATCGCCAGGGGCACCGGTGAGGGGGGAGTCTACTGTCCAAAAAAATGAAAAATCAGCTGCTATATTAGGGGGTTAAAAAATAGAGGGGGGTGTTTTTGTGAGTGGAGTAGTAAAAATAACTGATTTGGAAATACAATTGATGATGCGAATTGACCAAGACGATCTAATTGAAGTTGATAAAGTAAAGCGTTATATCGCAATTGTTAAGCAAATTAGAAG
This sequence comes from Virgibacillus sp. AGTR, assembly GCF_016919725.2. GTDB lineage: Bacteria > Bacillota > Bacilli > Bacillales > Amphibacillaceae > Virgibacillus > Virgibacillus salarius. The sequence goes on along the minus strand of NZ_JAJERH010000025.1, from coordinate 20,414 downwards.
GCTTCAAACTGCAATCAACAAAGAAGGAGTAATGGTGACAACTGTAAATGCAAATCAAGAATTTACTAAATCAAATCCAGCAATTAATGAATTAAATAAGCTCACAAAAACATTAATTTCTCTTGAAAAATCTATCAAATTCGAAATGATCAATCCCCCTAATCTAAATGAGGACAAGAAGGATAATGACGAACCTGAAGTCAGTGATTTATACTGATTCATCAAAAATATGTAGATGACTATATAAAAATGTGGCGAACGGGAAAAATCCTCTTCAATCAAGAAAGAATAGATTTGGTTAAGCAACTTGAAACAGAGGTCCTTGTTCGGGATGATATATATTTTGACGAAGAACAAATTGAGCAATGTATAAGTTATATTGAAAAATGGTACTTTAAGTTGGAACCATTCCAGAAGTTTATAATTCCATTCATATTTCTTAAGTACAAGAAACGCGATAAATTGTTCTACAAAGATATTGTCATTGTTATACCGCGTGGTAATGGAAAGAACGGTCTTATTTCCGGACTGGGTGATTATTTCATTAGCCCAGCTCATGGCATTGACGGATATAACGTAGATGTTGTAGCCAACAGTGAAGAGCAAGCGGAAACGTCCATAAAAGAAGTTTACAACATGAAAGAAAAACATAAGAATTTCATGAAAAAGTTTTTCACATGGACTAAGACCAAAATCACTGGAAAGAAATCTTTAGCTGAGTTTCGTTTTCGAACATCTAACGCCGATACCAAAGACGGTGGACGTCCTGGGTGTTTGATCTTTGATGAGTGGCATATCTACGAAGGAATGAAACTGATTAATACACTCAGTTCAGGATTAGGAAAAGTAAAACATAGAAGGCGTATATTCATATCCACCAACGGTCATGTCCGTGGTGGTTTTTTTGATAAATTTATCGAACAATGCCTAGAAGTATTGAAAGGCGGAAGTAAGCGGCAAAACCGATTTGTCTTTATATGCAAGATGGATAACAAGGAGGAAGTGGAAAATCCTGATCTATGGGAAAAAGCAAATCCTATGTTTAGCAAACCCTTGAGTCCGTATGCAGAAGAATTGTTTGACACAGTTATGGATGAATATCTAGATCTGGAAGATGATCCTTCTGGACGTTCTGAATTTATGGCCAAGAGAATGAATCTTCCTCAAGAGGACACCACAATTAGGATTGCTTCTTGGGATGACATTATGGCCACCAGCAGACCTATACCTTATGAAAAGTTAAAACACCAAACATGCGTAGGTGCTATTGACTATTCTTTTATAAAAGACTTTACCGCTTGCGGCGTTTTGTTTAAAGACGGAGATAATTACATTTGGGATAGTCACCAATATGCTAGGCGTGACTTTGTAAAAGAAGCTAACCTTAAGCCACCAATTGAGGAATGGGAAGAACAAGGCTTGTTAACTTTATTAGATGAGCCAGCTATAAACATTCAGCATATGGTGGATTACTTTTGCGATATGCGAGAAAAGTATGGGTTAGAAATTATAGTAGGGGATACTTTTCGATTAGACATTGTGAAGACAGCTTTAGAAGCAGAAGGGTTTACCGTTTTGTATATACGTAATCCACGTGCCATTTACGCAAAGCTTGCACCGAGGATCGAGATGCTCTTTGCGCAGCATAAAGTTATATTTGGTGACAATCCATTGATGAGATGGAATACCAATAACATTGCAGTAAAAGTGAAACCAGATGGAAATAAAGACTTCCTCAAAAAGGATGAGGTTAGAAGAAAAACAGATGGTTTTACTGCATTTATATACGCATTGTGGCAAGCAGATAATTACTTGGAAGAGGAAGTTGATCTAGATAGCTCATTAGACGCTCTCGAAGCACTTAACTTCTAAAGGAGGTGAGTAGATATTGTGGGATGGTTAGATAAAGTGTTGAGAAGGAATAGCGAGCTTGAATCATTATTTGATTTAGATTTATATGATGAGACAAATCACCGAGCTTATTTAAAACACATGGCTCTTGAAACTTGTATTAATTTTATCGGTAGAACAATTAGCCAATCTGATTTTAGGGTTATGAAAGATGGTAAACGCCAAATTGACGATTGGCATTATCTTTTAAACGTTCGCCCAAACACGGACCAAACAGCTACAGATTTTTGGCAGTCTTTTGTATATCGGCTTATTAACGAGAATGAAGTTTTAGTAATTTTAACTAATAACAATGATCTCTTAATTGCTGATGATTTTGATCGAGTTGAATACGCAGTTTACCCGGATATATTTCGCAATGTAACTGTAAAAGATTATACATTCCAACGCACTTTTCAAATGGATGAGGTGATTTATCTCACGTATAACAACGAAAAACTTACCAAGTTTATGAAAGGTATGTTTGATGACTTTGGTGACTTGTTTAGTCGAATGATCGAAATTAGTATGAGGAATCATCAAATCCGTGGAACAGTAGGGGTAGACACTACCCAAAAGCTAGACACAGAAAATCAAGGTAGATTACAAAACTTTATTGATAAATTATTCACCTCATTTAGAAAAAACACTGTTGCTCTCGTACCAAAGTTAAAAGGTTTTGAATATGACGAAGTAGCCAAGGGTGATGGCAAAGGGCAATCAATTGAAGAGATTACAAAACTAAAAAGGTCGTTGGTTGATGATCTAGCTAATATCCTTGGCATACCTATTGCTCTAGTTCATGGTGAATTGTCAGATTATGAAACGAGTATTAAGGCATACGTGAGATTCTGCAACAGTCCGATTCTAAGAAAGATAAAAAATGAATTGAATGCAAAAATACTTACGAAAGAGGATTATCTTAAAGGTGATCGGATTGATGTCTTTGGTTTAACGGAAAGGGATTTAGTAGAGAATGCAGAGTCGGTTGATAAATTAGTAGCATCTGGTGCCTTTACAAGAAATGAGGTGAGAGAGTTGTTTGGTAAAGAACGATCAGACGATCCAGAGTTAGACAAGTTTGTTATTACGAAAAACTATCAATCAGCTAATTCATCTGAAGGAGGTGATAATTGATGCCAAAGAGAATTAATGTAAAAGGTCCTATTGTATCTAGCGATATTTCATGGATATATGACTTGTTTGACATAGAACATACGTCACCACAAGGGGTTGCTAGGCAAATCGAAGAAGCCAATGGTGATAGTTTAGAAGTCATTATCAATAGTGGAGGCGGAGAGGTATATGCCGCATCTGAAATATACACGGAGTTAAAGTCTTATGCTGGAAGTGTTGAAACACGAATTGTAGGATTAGCTGCATCTGCAGCAAGCGTAATCGCAATGGCTGGCGATAGAGTTTTGATAGCTCCCACTGGAGAAATGATGATTCACAATTCCAAAATGGGTTATTCGGGAGACCACCGGGACATGAGTAAAGCATCTGAAATGCTACAAAACACGGATAAGACTATTGCTAATGCTTATCGATTAAAGACCGGAATGAATGATAAAGAATTACTGGACCTCATGGGTGAAGAAACATGGCTAACTCCACAGGCCGCTCTTGAAAAAGGTTTAGTTGATGAAATCATGTTTGAAAATGAAATTAAACTTACAGCAAGCTCAGGTGTTTCGAATTTAATACCTCAGGAAGTCATTGACGGTATTAGACAGGGGAAGTTAAACAAAGTAACAGGTAAGCCTGAACAAACCCTGGATAAAGAAACTGTAAAGAATATGTTTGCAGAGTTTAAGAAAGAAATTTTGAATGAATTAAAAGAAAACAATAATAATCAAAATGAACCCACACCAGCTGCAACAACGCAGCCAAAAAGAAAAGGGTTCATTTTTTAATTGAAAAACAGGAGGAATGTTATATGACAATGGAATTAAAAGGTAAAATGGATAATTTTAAAGCGAAGAAAGAAGCATACATGGATCTAGTAAAAGCGGAAGAGCAAGATGCAGAAAAACTTTCAAATGCGTGGGAGGAAATGCAAAATGCTCTTGCAGAAGATTTAACAGAGAAGATTACTGCAGAAGTTCGTACACAACAAATGGATGATCATATCTTGTCTGCTCGTGGTCAAAACGTACTTACATCAGAGGAAAAGAAATTCTTTAATGAAGTAATTATTTCTGAGGGTTTCGATGAAGATTCAATCCTTCCTGTAACAACGCAGGAACGTGTTTTCGAGGATTTAGTTGAAGCCCATCCATTACTTGAAGCAATCGGTCTGCAAGATTTAGGAGCGGTTACACGCTTCATTAAATCCGATCCAACAAAGGCTTACGCATGGGGTAAGTTGTTCGGAGAGATTAAAGGACAAATTAGTTCTGCATTTACCGAAGAAGAAATCGGGCAATTGAAACTTACTGCATTTGCTGTAATGCCAAAGGATATGCTGGCACTTGGTCCGGTATGGGTTGAACGTTATGTTCGAACTGTATTGGTTGAATCATATTCAGTTGGTTTAGAATATGGATTTGTAAACGGTCGTGGTCCATCTCAAAATGAACCAATCGGATTAATGAAAAATGTATCTGAAAATGGTGCTGTAACTGATAAAGAATCTTCTGGAACATTAACTTTTGCTCCATCTGAAAAAGGGGAAGTTGTTGCAGGAGAATTGCATGATGTAATTAAAGCTTTATCTACAGATGCAAAAGACAAAGCACGAAAGGTAATGAATAAAATTGTTATGATCGTGAATCCAATTGACGCTATTAGTGTACAAGCTAGAAACACTATCCAAACACCCAATGGTCAATGGGTAATGTCCTTACCATATAACATTAAACCAACTGAGTCTGAAGAAGTTCCTGTTGGGAAAGCGGTGTTCTTTGTTAAAGGAAAATATCTTGCTGCATTGGCAGGCGGGTATAAAACAAATAAATATGACCAAACCTTAGCGATTGAGGACGCAATTCTTTACACGATTAAGCAATTTGCTAATGGTAAACCTGAAGATAATAAAACAGCATTGGTTTACGATTTGAATATCACATTTAATACTTCAGGATCTGGTGGCGTAGAGGGGTGATCTAATTGGTCACAGAGGGATTGCTGAAAAAATTTAAGGAACGGATGCATATTTCTCATAGCGGAGAGGATGACAATTTGAAGGAATTGTTGTCCTTTTCTATTGCATTCGTAGAAGATAAATGTGGTCAATTCAACATTGACGGAAAAACTAATCTCGATATCAGAGCAACAGAACTAGTCATAGAACGTACCAGGTATGCTTATAATGAAGCCGTTGAGTATTTTGACGATAACTTTTTAAGCGACATAGTTGGACTTGGCCTTGATATGGTATTTTCAAAAGAAGGTGAAACAAATGAGGGAGTTTAAATACAAACCACCACGTGTGCATAGTGGCGAATTACGTACACCTGTCACCTTTTATAAATATGTACCGAAAGAAGGTCCTGAACCAGGAGAGCAAGAGAAGAAAACTCTTTATGAATGCATGGGAAAGATTGACGAAGTGTGGATGAAAGATCTGGAACAGGCTAAAACGAACGGAACTGTCGAAGATGTGACCATTACCATACGAGATCCGTTAGACGATTACATTCCTACAAACAAACACTATATTTCCATTGATGCCCGAGGTTATCGTGGAAAACACTTTAACGTAAAAGCGGATTTTCCGGATCCTCAAAACAATGCTTTTATTAAAATTGTGGGAGGGATTCAATCGTGAGCGTTAAAATAAGAGGTTTGGATAAACTACTAGCTGAATTGGAAACGAAGTTGGGTAAACAGGCCATGCAACGAATTAGCGATGAGGCTTTGATAAATGCAGCGAAAGAGTTTGTTAGAAATTTAAAGTCTGAGTTTGAAAGCTTTAAAGATGAAGGTTATAGTATCGAAGAAATTACTATAAAAGGTCCTGAATATGGCCCAGATGGTGCGAGACGTGTTACGGTGCATTGGAGTGGTCCGCATGGTCGTTACCGGATTATACATCTTAATGAGTGGGGAACAATTAAAAATCCGAATCCAAGAGGTAAAGGTGCAGTTGCAAGGGCGATGAAAAACAGTGAAAAGGCGTATCGTGCTGCAGTACGTAATGCCTTAAAAGGTGGTTTGTGATGGATATACTAGATAAGATATACAAGTCACTAATTGCTGATGATTACATTAAAGATCAGACTCTTGGAAGAATAAAGTATTATGAATATCCAGAAACAGGTGATGTAACTGAGCCATTTATAGTTATTGATCCAATCAATCCACCAGATCCTAGTGATTATGGATCTAATAAATGGATGAAGTATGACTATCTAATACAAATAGATGTTTGGTCAAGTAATAGAAAAATAACAGATGCCATAGCGGATAAAATTCGTGACATCATGTGGGAGGTCTTTGGCTTTTCGCAAAAACCAGGACCGCAAGCATATGACAAAGATACAGGTGTTTTTCGAGATGCAAGAAGGTATCGAGGAACCTTATATAGAGATGATTTGGACAGCTTATAGGCTGTCATTTTTTATAACCAAAACAAGGAGTGATTATAGTGCCACAAGAAGAAAAGAAAAATTATCGTGCAGCTACTGGTGTAGATGAGTTTTACTATGGTGAAGTTGGCGATGATGTTGTAGCGCAATATATTGAGCATGTTGACTTTTTACAAGATATCAATGTAGAAATGCCGCAGGAAATTGTTCGAGCTTACGGAAGTAATAAAACAGCCGAAATGGCTACCTCCAATGGAGATATTTCCGTTACATCTCAATTTCATAAAATCCCAATAGAGGACAAGCAACGGTTATTAGGTTGGGAGAAAGTAGGAGGGTTAACTGCTGCAGGTAGTCAAGATAATTCTCCATATGTAGGTGTTATCTTTGCGAAAACATTTGAAGATGGATCGATGGAATATGTTGGTTTACCGAAAGGACTATTCACTCGGCCAAATATTAGTGGTCAAACAAAGGGTGATGGTGTTGAGTTTAGTTCTGAAGAAATCTCTGCCCAATTTATGGATCGTGTTGTAGAAGGATTTGACGAGGAAAAATCCGTTATTTTTGCCCAAGATCCAAAAGGACAAACAACTAATCGTGATGATTTATTCCAGAAAATATTTGGGAAGCCATACCCAGGTACAGAAAATCAAGGAGGCGTTGAGGGATAATGAGTACATTTAAAGCTATTGTAACAGAAGACGTTCAGGCTAATCGTCTATTATCCATGACAGGCGGTAACGGTGCACCACATTTAGCTATTACCGTACCAGGTGAATCACCAGACTTTGTATCCACAGGTGAATTAACAGAGAACCAAGTAGTTACTGTAACCATGAAAGACAAACCAATATGGAACGTGGAAGCAGGGGAAGATTTATCAGCTGGTCAATATGTAGAAGTTGGAGAAGGTGGAGTGCTGGTTGCATCTGATACTGAAGGAATAGGCTATGTTACAGATGCGATTAAGACAGGTGAAGTTGCTAGCTTTGTTAGGCAATCTAGTGGTGGTGAACGCGGTTCACAAGGTCCCGCAGGTCCAGAAGGTCCTCAAGGTCCTCAGGGGGAACAAGGTCCTGCTGGATCAAAAGGGGCAAAAGGTGATAAGGGTGATCCTGGTGCCGATGGTGTTAGTGTAGTTGGTGCAACTTCAGATGGTACTAACATTACCTTTGAGAAATCTGATGGATCTACATTTGATGTTCCTTGGCCAGCACAATAATCATAATTAGCTTGAGAGTAGGTCTTTCCTGCTCTCTTTTTTAATTTAATAGAGAGGATGGTTAGAATGGCGAATTTGAAACGAAACATGTTAGAACTTGTAAAAAATCCAGAAGAAGTCATGAACGGTGGAGAGGTGGAAATCGAAAAACATTGGACACCTGCCTTTATTCCGTTTCGAGTATGTAGAGATGCAATTCAACTGTTTGATGATTTGGAAACAGATATGGAAATGTCTGAAGCAGATAAGTTTGATAAGTTGGCAGATTTTGTAGCGAATGAAATTTATGCTGGCAAGATTACGAAGGATGATATATATAATCGCCTTCATGCTCCTGAAGGTAAAGATGCCTTGTATGATCAAGTGTTGTTCGTTGCACATGGACAACAAAGTAATGATACAAAAAACTACCTGGCGAAGAACAGTTAAACGATGAGGACTTTTCTTTAGCCAAACAAGCAGAGTATATGGATAAACTCATCGTAGACATGATGGAAAATGGTAAGGATATCAATGAAATATTAGATATGCCCATCCATTACGTTGTAGAAATCTTAAAAGATAAGAATAAACCAAAAAAAGAAAAGTCCTTAATCGCTGCATTTGGCGGTTAGGGATTTTTTATTATCTCCAAAGAAAGGAGGTAACTGATGGCTGAACGAATAGACGGCTTATCCATTGGGCTAGATCTCGAAACCATGAAAGTTAATAGTGGTTTGGATGATTTAAAGTCTAAACTTAAAACGGTTAATAGCGAAATGAAAGCTAATATGTCTGCTTTTGACCGCAGTGATAGATCGGTTGGTAAATATGAGACTCGCTTAAAAGGACTTAATAAAAAGTTAGAAGTCCAAAGGGCAGTCACTGATAAAGCGTATAAGTCGTATCAAAAAATGGTAGATGAATATGGAGAAGGATCCACCGAAGCAGAAAAGGCAGCGAGAGAATACAACAATCAAGCTGCATCCTTGAACAACTTAGAACGCTATGTGGAACGTACCAAAGATGAACTGGCCAAATTAAAAGAGGAACAACGTATTGCCAACTCGAATTGGACGAAAATGGGGGATAAATTACACGATACAGGTTCAAAAGTAAAAAACTTTGGATCAGGTATGAGTGATATCGGTAGTACATTAAACCGAAATGTAACCTTACCCCTTGGGATTGTTGGCGGAGCCGCCATTAAAACAGGCGTGGACTTTGAATCAGGTATGTCCAAAGTAAAAGCTGTATCTGGTGCTAGTGCTGAAGAAATGAAGAACTTAGAAACAAAAGCACGTGATATGGGTAAAACATCCGTGTTTAGTGCCAAGGAAACAAGCGATGCATTTTACTATATGTCGTTAGCTGGTTGGGATGCAGCAGATATGATGGACGGTATATCTGGTGTTATGGATTTAGCTGCAGCATCTGGTGAGGACTTAGCAAGTGTTTCTGATATTGTAACAGACGGATTAACAGCATTTGGCGAATCTGCTAAAGAAAGTAGCCGTATGGCTGACATATTAGCGGCCGCATCGTCCAATGCGAATACAGATGTACAAGGTTTAGGTAATGCCTTTAAGTATGTAGCTCCGGTAGCTGGTGCACTTGGGTATACGATGGAAGATACATCTAAGGCAATTGGTTTAATGGCCAACGCTGGTATTAAAGGTGAAAAGGCCGGTACTGCATTACGTACCATGATGACTAACTTATCTAAGCCAACAAAAGCGATGCAAAAAGCAATGAATAAGTACGGTATTTCTTTAACCGATTCAAGTGGAGAAATGAAATCCTTCGACAAGGTCATGAAGGATTTACGTAAGAATCTTGGCAAGTTGGACAAGAAACAACAAGCCTCAGCTGCAGCGACTATATTTGGAAAAGAAGCCATGTCTGGTGCATTAGCTGTGATAAATGCCTCTGAATCTGATTATAAGGATTTAACAAAAGCTATCGAAGGATCCGAAGGCGCAGCAAGTGAAATGGCTGATACCATGCAAGATAATGTAGCAGGTAGCGTGAAAGAATTAAAGTCGATGTTGGAAGATCTCTTTATTGAGATGTACAAAAACCTTAAGCCTACCATCGAAACAACCATTAATCTCTTAAAAGATTTAACTAATTGGTTTGCGGAATTAAGCCCTAAAACACAAGAAAACATTGTGAAGTTTGGTTTATTATCAGCCGCAGCTGGACCTGTTTTAAGTATTTTTGGGAAATTAACAATGGGTACAGGAATGTTAATGCAAGGCATGGGAGGATTATCGAAATCTATCGGTGTAGCCAATGGAAAAGGCGCTGCTGGTGCATTATCGTTGCTTAGTAAAGGTGGCGTAGTTGGTTTAGCGATTGCTGGAGTCGCAGCACTAGGTTTAACTGTACATGGTTTAATTCAAAAATCAAAAAAGGCAAAAGAGGTCAATCTGGAAGTTGCTCAGTCATTAAACGATCAAGCTACTGAACTAGAAAACAGTGCCGACACGTTTGATAAGCTATCAAATAAAGCTAAAATCAGCAATGAACAACTAGCTGAATTGAATGATTTAAATATACGTATATCTGAATCTAGTAATCCTGGTGAAATTAATGAGCTCCAAAAACGTTATGATGATTTAGCTAAGAAGTCAGGCTTATCCAAGGACGAACTAAAAAAATTGTTTAAAGCCAATAAGAATATTATTGAGCAAACACCTGATGTAGAGAAAAACGTTTCTGATCAAGGTAATGCGTTTGCCAAAAACTCAGATGCAGTAAATGAATATGTTGAATCGTTATATGAAATGACAAGGACAGAGTTAGAGGCTCAACGATCAGCGGCACTGTCCGAAAAGGCAAATATCCAACAAGAAATAAATGATAAACAAAAAGAGCTTAACGGTTTGCTGGATGAAATGAAAATTAAAAATGAGGCTTCTGAACTGTCTATGAATGAAAACAAAGCCAGACAGAGCGAGATTAATAAATTGTTAAATGATAGTAATACTAGTTCTGCAAGAAAAAATGAATTAACAAAAGAACTGACAGCCTTGATGGATATTGAAAATGGTGATCATAGAAAAGCAGTTGACTATTTGCAGGATAAAATTATTAAGAAACGCGAATCCAAAAAGGAAAGTGAAGAAGAACTTGCGAAAATTGATGCGTTAAATGAAGAAATGCAAAACATCATATTAAAGCAAGTTGGAATCAATGAAGAAGGAAAAAAAGGTCTTGCGCAGCTTGATAAATCTATCGCAAAGAATACTGAGGAAATAGTAAGGCTAGAAGAAAAACGTCAAAAAAATGGTGAACTAACTGCAGAAGAACAGAAACGTTATGACAAGCTAGTTAAAACCAATAACAAACAACTAGAGGCTAAGAATTACTTGTTTGAAGAAATAGGCATCTATAAAAATTTAAACTCACTCATGGAAGGTAGATTTGCTAGTTTAACAAAAGAGAAGCAGCGGAAGATAGAAAACCATGCTTTAACTACAGATATTAAAGTTGAAGAAGGTAACATTGTAAAACAGATTCAAAACAAGAATAATGAGTTGCTTAAAGAACGTGAAAATCTTATAAAAAACGGAAAACAACAGGGATTAAACAAACAAGAAATAAAGAATCAAGTTGCAGAGCTTGATAATAAAATTCTTAAAAACGACGACGTTCTTAAAAAGATTCTTCAAGAAGCCGATTTGTGGGATCAAGTAAAAGATGAAGTGAATTTAGGGGAAAACGCCATTAAAAAGCAAGGCGATCAGATTGATAACAACAACAAGAAAACAGACAAGGGTATTGAAAAAGAAAAGAAACGTACCAAAGAAGCTGCTAAAGACGTTGATAAGAACGTTAATGCTAAGGACAATGGGTCTATTAGGTTTATCAACGACCTTGCAAGTGATATGGTCACGAAGTATGTCAAGGCCGATGATAAAGGTTCCATTAATGATCTTGATAAAAAAGCGAAAAGTCCAATTCAAAAAACAATCGAGTTTGTTGCTAGTGGTTTTAAATGGTGGGCAAAAGGTACACCTACGAGTGGTCATCCTGGTGGCCATGCTGTCGTAGGTGATGGCGGTGGAAGAGAATTAATACAAACCCCTAACGGTTCAACCTTTTTATCTCCACCTACGGATACCTTATTACCTAATCTACCAAAAGGATCTCATGTAATACCGCATCGAGAAACAGAAAGGTTGTTAAAGTCAGCACCAAAATACGCTCAAGGTACAAAAGACTGGCAAAGCCTTGTTGAGCCAAGTAAGCTAAGAAACAATGAGTTTATGAAGTTGCTTGCACTTAATGGGAAAGGTAATGAAACAGTAGTTAATGTAGCAGGTGAAAATGGTGACAATGATCGTATCGATGATTTAATTGGTTTAATGAAAGAGTTTCTTCAGACAGCTGGAGAAGCAAAAGAGATTAATCAAACAAATCATTATCATAGTCCGACACCATTATCACCATCGGAAACAGCAAGGAAAAATAAGCAAATGTTAAGAGAAGCAGCAATGGAATTGAGGTGATAGATATTGAGACGATTAACATTTGAAAATAGTAGAGGTGAAGCTATTATCTTTTATCTATCACCTCTAGTTATTGAGTCCTTAACAGGTATTGGTGAAATAGATGCTGATTTACAGAGTGAGAAAGCTCCTTATCAAGATGGAGATACACACATTGATACATTATTACAACCTCGATTTATAGATTTAGAAGGTACTATTACCAGAAGAGAACCTGAAGAAATAAAGAGCTTTAGAAAACAAATACTGAGGGTTTGCAATCCTAAATTAGGTCTTGGAAAAATAACTTTAGAATTAGATGGAGATACCAAAGAAATATTTGGTGTACTTGATGGCGGTCCTGTTTTTCCAGAACGTGGTCGAAACGTATGGCAACCATTTATGATTACGTGGAAATGTCCTAATCCTTATTGGAGAGAAACGGTTACTAAATCATCTCAAATGTCTTTTGTCATGGGTGGATTCTCTTTCCCATTACGACTAGGTACGAAATTCTCACAGCGGTCTTTCAGACGTATTTTTAAAAATGATGGTGATGTAGAAACGCCAGTGCATATTGAATTTCGTGGTCCTGCCATTAATCCTATAATCAAGAACAATACAACTGGTGAATTTATTCAAGTAAACCGTACTTTATCGGAGACAGATAAGTTAATTATTGATACTACATTTGGTCAAAAGTCAGTAGAAATAGAAGATGCTGCAGGTAACCGAACGGATGCATTTAATTGGATTAATCCGGAAAGTTGGTTTTTCCAACTGCAGATAGGAGAAAATCAATTGGAATATAACAGTAACAACGACAGCACGAAAACAAGGGTAGTTATATCCTATAGAAACATGTATGTGGGGGTGTAAAGTATGGCCGAATTATCACGATTTTTTGACTCGACTCCTGACGATGATCGAGAATATACCGCGGATGAATTTGCCGAGTATTTTAGACGATTGCTTTCAAATGGTATCTTTAATGGTGGTACCAATTTAAAAGTAGAGGCAGATGGGAACAACATAGAAACATATATTAATCAAGGGTTCGGCTGGATAGAGGGCTATCTCTATAAAATCCAGGACGAACCTTTTTATTTGCAGCACGATTTACCGCATAATGAGCTTGATCGTATTGACCGTATTGTTTTGCGCTTAAATACATCTTTAGAAGTGAGATCCATTAATGCTGTGGTGTTAAAAGGTACACCATCTACCTCTCCGCAAGCACCAGCATTGACGAGAGAAAATAATATATACGAATTATCGTTAGCACAGGTAAAGATTGAAGCAGGAAAGTCTTATATTGAAGGATATCAAGTTACGGATGAACGCTTAAACAATGATGTGTGTGGCTTGGTTAACTCATTGATTCAGGCTGACACAACAGAAATATTTAACCAATTCCAACAGTGGTATGAAGCAAAAACAGCAAGCCATGAAGGACAATGGGAAGATTGGTATAACGAACATATTTTACAATTTGAACAACAATGGAATACCTGGTTTGCCGACGCAACAACAGAATATGATAACAGTTGGAATAATTGGTTTAGCAATACAGAAACCGACTGGAATGCTTGGTTTCAAGGAACAAAAGATGATTGGAATGCATGGTTTGAGGATCAGCGTGGTCAAGCATATGTGACAGGGAAAGTATTGGAAGAACGCATACGACCCATTGAGGATGAGTTAAAAGAAGCAAGTACGATCATAAATGGTGGCTTGAAACTATCCGATGGGATTTTTGAGGGTGGGCTTGAGCCATCCTTTGCAACAGCTAATTATATGGGTTTATCAAGTGGAAATGCGATTATAGGGGGGCTCCCTTATTATTACGAAGAAAATAATATTAGTCACGATGTATCAGGAGTAAGAGATGGCAAAATGTATAGATATGTTGTCCAGTTGGATTTAATAACAGGCAATATTGAGGTAGTGAAGAAAGAAGAACATGGCAAAATTCCGCCTTTAATTAGGAATACGGAGTTATATGAATTGTCAATATCTACTGTCGAGCCAGATCCGGATCAACTCATAGCATACAAGCTTACAGACACAAGACAGGATGAAACTGTGTGCGGATTTGTAAAACCGTTAAATAAAAATTTATCAGGTCCAGAGGAAGTGTAAACATGGCTCAAAATAAGTTGATGCCTATACGCATTTTATCGCAAGATTTAACGTTACTAGCGGAAATAGATAACTACGAATCCTTACAGTTTCCACGTTCCTTTCATTCGATTGGCAGCTTTGATTTACGAATTAACAGGTATAAACAACATACAGACAAGCTGCTTAAAAATGCGTTAATTATGTTAGGTGGTCAGCTTAATAAAGTTGGTATTATTAAGCATCGAGAAATACCCCTAAATGAAAAAGGAAAGAGCTCTGAACAATGGACTATTAAGGGGTATCAACTAAAAGGTATTGTTGGTCAACGTCTTTCTATACCTCCATCAAATGCAGAATATGACCGAAAAAGTGGACCAGCTGAAACTGTAATGAAACATTATATTATGAATCACTTTATAAATCCTGCTGATCCTAGTCGTAAAATACCTAATTTAGTGATCGCAGAAGATAAAGGGCGTGGGCAACATGTTACATGGCAAAGCAGATACAAGAATATATCAGAGGAACTGCAAGATATTTCCTTAGCTACTGAATTAGGTTGGGATATTACACTTGATCTTGAAAATAGACAATATGTATTTGATGTTGTAGAAGGTGTGAATAAAACGACTGATCAGAGCGATGTGCCACCAATCTTGTTTAGTCCTGAATTTGAAACGGTCAAAAATCAAACTCTTACCGACAGCGACATTAACATGAAAAACTATGGTTATGTAGCTGGTCAAGGTGAAGGTGTAGAGCGTGAAGTTATTGAAATAGGGGGAGCTACTGGTCTTGAACGTATTGAAACATTTATAGATGCTAGAGATGTAGCTGAAACAAGCCAACTAACAGAGCGTGGACAACAAAAGATGAAAGAACTGGAAAATGAGTTTTATCTGGAATCAGAAATATTAACGATGTCACCTTTTGTATATGGTAGGGATTATGATTTAGGCGATATTACAACTTTACAGAATAGAAGTTGGGGTTTAACTAGGAATGCACGCCTTACTGAAATAAGTGAGGTCTATGAACCGGGTACTTATCGAATTGATGCCACTTTTGGGCAATCGAAGCCGACATTGCCCGAAATGATTAAGGGGCAGTTTGCGGAGTATGAGAGGTTGCTTAAAATGTGAAGGTTTAATAAACGCTGGATAGGCGTTATTTTTATGTCTTAAAACAGGGGGTTGAGAATGATTGAATTAGGAGTATTAATATCAATTGTATCAATAATTATTGCAGCCTTTGCAGCGTTAATTGGTTATCAAACTTACCAATTTAAAAGAAGTAACACAGCTAAGAGTAATACAAAAAATGATGCCGAACAAAGCGCAGAAGTAAGGGCAGAGTTAGGCTATATCAGAAAGGGGGTAGATGACATACGAATTGATTTAAAAGCAAATGAGAAAAACATCGCTCATTTAAATGAACGTGTAACCAGAGTTGAAGAATCAACCAAACAAGCACACAAGCGAATAGACACAATGGAAGGTTAGTCCTAGTAATAGGGCTATTTTTATTTTAAGAGGAGGAATTAACATGAAACAAGCAATTGTAAGACTGGTGGTATTGGTAATTTTATTGGCAAATCAAACCTTGATAACTATGGGGTGGAGTCCTTTGCCATTTAGCGAAGATCAAATATTTGAAGGTGTATCAACAGTAGCAACGATTGGCGTAGCTGTATGGGCATGGTTTAAAGACAATCCAGTTACTAAAAAAGGAAAACATAATGATAAATTCTTACGTGATAAGGGGATGAAATAATGCCAAAAATAATAAAAGATTTTATACCTAAATCTCAAACGAATCAACGCCCTGGTCATTCTATGAAACCAAGATATTTAACAGTCCACGGTACTGCTAACGAAAAGAAGGGTGCAGATGCAGAAATGCACAGTCGGTATTTGCATAATGGTGCAGGTGGCCGAGTGGTTGCTTGGCACTACACTGTCGATGACAAAGAAATATACCAACACATTCCAACGAATGAAAATGGCTGGCATGCTGGCGATGGTAACGGAACAGGAAATCGACAATCAATTGGAATTGAAATATGTGAAAACAGCGATGGAGACTTTAACAAAGCGGTTAAAAATGCCCAATGGCTTATTAAAAAATTAATGAAAGAACACAACATACCTATTGAACGTGTTGTACCTCATAAGCATTGGTCTGGCAAAAACTGCCCTCGCTTGTTGCTGAATATGTGGAGTACATTTATAGATGGCATTGAGGGTAAAACCGTCGAAGCACCTAACCAACAAGTGGGCTCCGAAACAGTAACTAATGGCTCTATTGTTGATTACCTTAATAGCATTGGTAAAGATGCCAGCTTTAGCGCAAGAAAAAAATATGCTGCTGAATATGGTATTAAAGGTTATAAAGGTACAGAAGATCAAAACCTTGAATTGCTTCATAAAATGCGTGAGGGTAAACCGTCTAAACCTAGCCAAGCAAAAGGTACCGTTCATTTGCCTGCATCTGCAAAAACGTGGAGAACGTACAAGCTTAATGTTAAACCTGTAAAGAAAAATAGTGATTGGAGCCTTACTCCTGCTAGGTATGGTGGATTAACATATAAAATATTAGATAAACCATATCCAGATGTAGTTACTATTAAGACTGGCAGAGGTAAGCGTAATATTTATGTTGGGTCTGGTACTAGTGCTATTATTAAGTAAACGTCATGCCCTGCCTTTTGGTGGGGCTGTTTTTTATTTCAATGTGACGACTAGTAGCAAGTATGTGTGAGTGGAGTAAGGGCAAAGATGGCTAAGGAAGAACTATATGCCATTTAATTTTCTTAATTAATTTGTCTAAATATGAATGATTTCAAAAAAATAAAAACAATATGTTTAATTTGTTGAAATATAGAAATAAAAAAATTATATTAAATAGTTTTTTCGACGGTATTTTCTAAGCGAATGATTTAAATTAGTAATTGAATATAAGGAGGGGCTATATTGAAGGTGAATAATAGGTTTCAACATTCTAAATTTCTATTTTTAGTATATGAATTGGCAAAATGTCATGGATTTAAAATTATTCCTAAAGAAAATGAATTAGAAGTAATCTATCCTCATTTATGTAAATCTATCATAGTCAAAAATGAGGAAGAATTTGATAAAGTTTGTCTTGATATTATTAACTGGCGATTTTAATTACTAAAAATATGTGCAAAAACTATTTATTTAATGTATATTATATATAATATCATTATTTCTTTACGGATTATTGTTTAGAAAGTGGGTGGAATTTATTTTAGTAGATTTTTCTGTGAAAAATTTTAGGTCTTTTAAGACTAAACAAACTTTTTCAATGCAAACTGCTCCATACTTAAAAAAATTTAAAGAATCTAATACTATTAAATCACCTGATATTAGGCTATTAAAAAACGCCTTGATTTTTGGAGCCAATGGTGGTGGGAAAACAAACGTTTTTGAAGGAATTAGGACTTTAAGAGCTTTATTACTGAATTGGGGGATGAATTATAAAAGAAATCATTCCAAGTTACCTTATGTGCCATTTAAAATGGATGAAGAAAATGAATTGGGATATACCGAGTTTGAGATTGTTTTATATTTAGATTTTAGGTACTTTAAATTCACTATTACCTACGATGGAGATCGTATACATCACGAATCTCTGGTTGAGTTAAAAACAAAACGTGATATTTTATACTATGAAAGAGAATATAGTCATGATAAACAGGGATATTTATATAAAACCCCTAAAGTATCTGACTTAACTGATAAAACTCGTAAAAATATTTCATACTTAACAATTTTATCTGAGTTTAATGATGATACAGCGATATTAATTTTGGATTGGTTTAAATTCGATTTGAAAATAATAGATACGAACTATGATTTGAGATATTTTAACAGTTTACTAGAAAAATTAGAAGATGAAAAATTTAAACATAACGTATTAAATATATTAAAAGTTGCTGACTATAATATTGTTGATATTATAGTTAATAGAAAAAAAGAAGAAATACCTGATATAATAAAAAAGATACTTGAAGATGATGACGATGATGATGAAAAATTTATAGAATTTAATGATGCATATACAGTATATAATAAGGTTAATTCTCATAATGGTGAAGATGATGTTACTCTACTTCATGCCGATTCTTACGAATCACGTGGGACTAAAAAAATGATTGTAATAGCCATTGCTCTTTTAGATGCATTTGAAAGAGGGAAGACCCTATTAATTGATGAATTTGATAGTGCTTTTCATATAGCAATTTCTAAGTTTTTGTTGCAGTTATTCAATTCAAAAGATTATAATAAGAATGCTCAGTTTATATTAAATACACACGATATTAACTTACTTGATAATAACATATTAAGAGTTGATCAAATATGGTTTGCAGAAAAAAATAAACTTAATTCCACTGAAATATATTCTTTATATGATTTTAATGATGACAAGAATAGATCAAGAAGTGATATCTCTTATGCTAAAGAGTATTTAAAAGGTAAATTCGGTGCTTATCCTGTTATTAGTGAAGGCTTACTTGATATTCAGCCTTTCAATAATTGTAAAGCAGGTATATGAGTTATGCCTATTAAAAGGAGAAAGAAAAAAGGTCTAACAAAGCATAAAAGTATTCTTCTTGTTTGTGAAGGTAAAGAGACTGAAGTTATATATTTTGAAAG
Organism: Virgibacillus sp. AGTR; assembly: GCF_016919725.2. Classification (GTDB taxonomy): domain Bacteria; phylum Bacillota; class Bacilli; order Bacillales; family Amphibacillaceae; genus Virgibacillus; species Virgibacillus salarius. Next base: position 1,489 of record NZ_JAJERH010000025.1, on the reverse strand, counting down.
GTTAAAGCAGCTTCTGAATTTGCCTAATGTAACAATAAAAGTTGATGGTACAGGAAAAAGTGGAATTAGTTTATTGAATACTGCAAGCGGAAAAGTGAGTAATTCAAAAAAGAATTTTGATAGCGTGTGGATAATTTTTGATAAAGATAACTTGCCAAGGGATCAACTTGAATTGACTTTTAAAAAAGCTGAAGAAAGAAATATAGGTGTAGGATTTACAAATTTATGTTTTGAGACATGGTTATTGTTACATTTTGAATTTTTAAATGGCGAGTACGATCTAACCAAAACTAAACTTCATAAAAAAATGTCAGATTATCTAAAAGTTAAATATGGTGAAAGTAAAAGTCAGATCGATATTATAGGAAAAATAGCTGAGAGGTGGGAAACTGCAAAGCAGCATAGCGAAGCCTTAATGTCTAATCAAAATGATAGATATGTAAATCCCTACTCTAATATACATATAGTTTTAAATGATCTTATCCCTAATAAATAAACCTTCTATAGAGAAGGTTTATTTTTACATTCCGGCAAATTCCGTTAATATAAACATTTTAAAGTTTAGTATTAATTTTATCATAAAAATACTCAATTACTTCTTGTTGCATTTTTTTACAAATTATATTTTTTTCATGGTATTCGTCTAACCTTTTTTTATTGTTTTGATGATTAGAGTATAATATCCCATAAAAACTGAGCCATATTCCAATGATTGTTTCAATTGGTAGGTTAGTGTAAGGTACTATAGCAATAATTACTAATACGCTAGTAATTATTATAAGATGATAGGAGCTGATAATGACAGTCAAGGAAGCAGGTGGATTTTGATATAGCCTGTATTTCTTTTTGTATATTACGCCCCAAAACAAAAAGTATGCTACTGTGAGAAAAAAACTTATAAATGTTGCCAATGGTTCTGTTATCTTAGTAATATAGCTCTCAAAAAGAGTTAAAAGAATTGAGGCAGGAACTGTGGTGATTATGGTCATTGAGATAAGATATTTAAAATTAAGTTTACACAAAATTCTATTTGCTACTGATTTAAATCTAGCTTCTTTTTTTCTTAATTTATTTTTAATCTCTTTTGTTAGAATTAGTTTCATATCGTAATCCCCTTTATAAAATTCTATTAAATATTATTCGAAAATAATTTTCAAATTCCTGCATTATCCTGAAATATAACCAAAAACATCGCATAAGTCTCCAACTAAACAAGTATACATGTTCGTTTTTGTGTTATGATAAGAACTAATATCCTAAAAATGGTCTTATCGTGAAAGGGTTACTTAATCGTTCTGCAGAAAATAAGTTAAAAATCATTATCTTTTATACAGATAGCAATAACAATGTTAGAGAGCGTTATATACGTGTGCTTGAAGTAAATGATAAGAGTATTATGGCTTATTGTTTCTACCGTAAAAAAGGTGAGAACATTTAAGTTAGATAATATCCCTTCAGCTGGACCAGTACGGAAGAGAGCTATGTAAAA
>NZ_JAJERH010000024.1 GCF_016919725.2 Virgibacillus sp. AGTR | reverse complement strand
ATTAGCAGAAGAAATGTATCCAATTTTTGAAAAAAGTTCTCTACATTTACGACAGGATATCCAATCTAATTTGATGACTTTAGGGGATGGTGATTTACTAGCTCGTGTATTTGAAAATTTACTAACAAATGCCAATCGGTATGGGTCCGATGGGGAATTTATTGATATTCGTGCTTTTCAAGAAAATCAGGAAGCTATTATCCAAGTTATTAATTATGGAAGTATCATAGCAGATGAAGATTTACCACATATATTTGATATGTTTTATACAGGAGATAAATCACGAACGATGCAAAAAAATAAAAGCGGACTGGGCTTATTTATAGCAAAGAATATAATAGAGCAACATAACGGCACAATCACTGCAAAGAGTAATTTGAAGCAAACCGTATTTGAAGTTCGTCTTACTAGCAGTGATGATGAGTAAGAAACAGAATTAGTTAAGAAATATTTAAGATTTTACCCACTTTTTTATTAAAGATATTTTCCTAAGATGTGTATAGAGAGAAGAAATCAAGGAGGGGAAGTTCTACATGAAGAAGTGGTTTTTCATATTGTTGTTTTTATCTATTGTAATAGGCATAGTATATATTACCCCTGTATCCGTATTAAATGAAGATAAACCAAATATGGTTCCAAAGGAAAATATCAATTTGGAACAATTTGATTTACAAGAAAAAGAAATAAATAAGGAAGAAATGTATCAGGGTGAATTATTATTAGTTAATGATGAATTTCCTGTAAAGGAACGATATATTAAAAAAGATATGATCCAATTAATTAACCATCGAGAATTAATCGCAAATTATGGATTGCTCCATCAAGATCTACGTTTATCCGAAAAAGTAGCTAGAAAATTCTCGGACATGGTTGAAGCTGCCCAAAAGGATAATGTGCATAACTTTTTATTAAGTAGTGCTTTTAGAGACCAAGAGGAACAAAAAGTGTTATACGAGGAAAAGGGAAAAGATTATGCTTTACCACCAGGTTATAGTGAGCATAATTTAGGATTGGCTCTAGATGTTGGATCTACAAAGGAAAGTATTAAATATGCAGCGGAGGGAGCTTGGATACAAAAAAACGCTTGGAAATTTGGTTTTGTACTTCGCTATCCTAAAGCTAAAGTGCATATTACAGGTATTGAATATGAGCCATGGCATTTACGTTATGTTGGTCTGCCTCATAGTGCAATTATGTATGAAAAGAATCTCGTATTGGAAGAGTATTTAACTTATTTAAAGAAAGAAAAGCAAATAGCAACCACATACCAAGGGGAGAAATTCCTTATTTGTTTCTTTCCTGTTTCAGAAGACCATCCAAAAATATTGGTACCAACCGATAGTGAATATACTATCTCAGGTAATAATATGGATGGAGTAATTGTGACAACAAGGCAGAATATGGATAGCGGTACTCAAGTATAGCAGAATGGACATAAATTTGATACAATGGCTAAATCTAGTGTTGGTTTAGTCTTTTTAATGTCCTGAAAGAATCAGTTAAACTCGAATTATATCCCACATATAACTATTAATGAAGAATCCCTACTGAAAATTTATCTATTACTGTTTACTGTGATCGTTACCTAGAGTTAGTAACACTTGAAAAGTGCCATTCCTGTCTTCACAAAAATTTCACTTTAGTTTACAAAAACATTACAGTGAGAAAGCAAAAAATATGGTAAAATAAAGGGAAATATCGGCTTAGATCTTTTTTATCCGCAGTAAGCCTCCCACTTTATTCAAGTAAGCTAGAGGTTTGTAAGTCATGAGTTCACTTATGCTTCCCTGCCGAACAGGGTTTAGCTAAGCAAATACGAAGGGATTTGGTTGTTACGGATAAAGTTAGCTGTTAACAGTATTTATATCTTTACAGAAGGTATACGGTTAGGAAATGAAAAAGAAATATTAAGATGGAGAGAGTTGTTTAACCATGCAAAATAACGGATATCACTGGAGAAATAGAGAAATTAGGCAACATGTTCGAGTGATTGATGAAGCGTCGTCACCGACATTAGTTTTAACAAATTGCACGTATTTAAATGCGTATACAAAACAATGGTTACAAGCGAACATTTGGATCGATGAGGATCGGATCGTATATGTTGGAGACAAAACTCCTAAAAATATGAACCGTACGGAAGTTTATGACTGTCAGGGAAAGTATGCAGTGCCAGGTTATATCGAGCCACACGCACATCCATTCCAACTGTATAATCCAGAACAATTGGCAAAACATGCTGGAAGGACTGGTACAACGACATTAGTAAATGATAACCTGTTATGGCTTTTTTTGTTGCAAAAAAAGAAAGCGTTTTCTATATTGGATGAATTTCGTAAGCTACCTGTGTCAATGTATTGGTGGGCAAGGTTTGACGCTCAAACTGAAATGCAGCAGCAAGATGATATCTTTCGTACGGAAGACGTCTTAGAATGGATTAAGCATCCAGCCGTTTTACAGGGTGGCGAATTAACCGCATGGCCAGAACTATTAGCTGGGGATGATCGGCTACTTTACTGGATACAAGAGACGAAGCGACATGGAAAGCCGGTTGAAGGGCATTTTCCGGGTGCGTCTGAACGGACATTAACGAAAATGAAATTATTAGGAATTAATGCAGACCATGAATCGATGACAGGAGAAGAAGTAATCCGGCGTTTACAGCTAGGGTATCAAGTTGGTTTACGCTACTCCTCCATTCGACCAGACTTGCCAAGGATACTAGCAGAGCTGATTGCGCTTGACCTAAAGTCATTTGATCATTTAACGATGACAACGGATGGAGCTACACCTGGATTTTATGAAGATGGCTTAATGAATGTCTGTATTGATATTGCTATCAAAAAAGGTATTCCATTGGAGGAGGCATATCTGATGGGGAGCTTTAACGCTGCTAAGCATCTTCGCATGGAAGAACAATTGGGAAGTATTGCGCCTGGTCGGCTTGCTCATATTAATATTTTATATGCAAAGGATAATCCGCATCCAGAAAGTGTCCTTGCTAAAGGAAAATGGATTGTAAAAAATGGAGCGGAAGAAACCGTTCACCAAAAAATTGATTGGCAAGCATACGGACTTAAACCGTTGAATTTAGATTGGGAACTAGGAAAAAATGAACTGCAATTTTCCGTTCCAATTGGTTTAGAAATGGTGAATGATGTCATTATGAAGCCTTATCCAATTGAAATCGATATAACGGTCGATAGACTTCCTGAGCAAACAAATGAGGCCTTTTTATTAATGCTGGACAGAAAAGGAAAGTGGCGAGTTAATACAACATTACGCGGATTTACTAGTAAATTAGGTGCACTTGCCAGCTCGTATTCAACAACTGGAGACTTTGTGTTCATTGGTAAGGATAAACAAGATATTATACTTGCGGGGAAACGGATAAAAGAAATGGGTGGAGGTATTGTCCTCGTCCATCAAGGGAAGATCCTTTTAGAAATTCCGCTTTCTCTAAGTGGTATGATGTTTGATGGAGATATGAAAGAGCTTATTGAAAAGGAGAAAGAATTAAAGGATTATTTACAGGATTTTGGCTATCCATTTCAAGATCCGGTATATTCCATCTTCTTTCTTGCGTCAACACATCTACCTTATATACGAATTACACAACAAGGAATTATCGATGTGAAGAAAAAAGAAGTTCTATTCCCGGCAACGATGTGTTAGCGTATAATATAATACTATACTAACTTTTCAAAGGTGTTGTGGAATATGAAAAAATTATTATGTATCGTTTTTCTAGCTTTTATATTTCTTGCAGCGTGTAATGATGAAAAGGAAGCTCGTGATAATGAATCGAAGGATTCTGGCTTGGAACAGAAGTCCGATTCGTTCCAAGTCCCGGAAGAATATGAAAATATGTATCCACTAACAGGAATAGGTACAGATGAAGTCGTTAATAATAGAATGGTAGGTGTAATGGTTAATAATCACACAAAAGCTAGACCACAGACAGGATTATCGAAAGCAGATATCGTATTTGAAATGCTAGCAGAAGGTAAAATTACTCGGTTTTTAGCACTCTTCCAAAGTGAAATGCCAGATGTTGTAGGACCTGTACGAAGTGCGAGAGAATACTATTTCGAACTAGCAAATGATTATAATGCAATCTATGTTTATCATGGGGCTGCTGGATTTGTAAATGATAGGATAGAACAGCGGGGAATTGACCATTTGAATGGTTCGTTTTATGATAATGATGGTGTATTATTTAAACGTGAACCTTTTAGAAAGGCACCGCATAATTCGTATTTACAGCTTGGATCTGTCTATGAAAAAGCAGAAGCGAAAGGCTATGATACGAAAGCAACGTATGAGCCCTTGCCTTTCTTATCAGAAGGTGAGCAGGTAGCTGGTGAACCTGGTAACCATGTGAAAATTGTATATTCCGATACGCCTACGGAGATTGTTGAATTTGATTATAATAAACGTTCGCAAGCATATACAAGATACAGTGATCAGGAAAAGACAATAGAGTTAGAATCAGAGGAAGCTATTCAGGCTAGTAATGTATTTATAATAGAGACTCATCATGAAGTAATTGATGATGCTGGTCGTCGGGCTATCGATTTACAATCAGGTGGAGATGCTTATCTCTTGCAAAAAGGTGTAGTTCAAGAACTTCGCTGGGAAAATAGAAATGGAAGAATTGTTCCAATGAAAGACGGGAAAGAAGTTGCATTTGCTCCAGGAAAAACGTGGATTAATGTGATTCCGACCGAACCTGGTATAAAGAGAGCCGTAATGATATCAAATGAGTAATGGAAGCAGGAGGGCTTTGGTGTGCAAATAGATAAACTACGTGGGAAACAATTGGATCAATTATTTGATGCAATCCTTTCATTAAAAGACCGGGAAGAATGCTATCGTTTTTTTGATGATATTGCAACGATGTCAGAAATCCATTCTATTTCCCAACGATTACAAGTAGCAAAAATGCTAATGGATGGAAGTACGTATAATGCAATTGAACAGGAGACAAATGCATCAACTGCTACGATATCACGAGTAAGACGGTGCATTAATTTTGGAAGTGAAGGGTATCAATTAGTACTTGATCGCATCATAGGGGACAAAGACGATTAAACAAAAAACTAGAAATGTCATCATCGACATTTCTAGTTTTTTGTTTTAAACCTCCCTAGCTATGCCAAGGGTTCTGGGAAGCTTTAATGTGGGTCAAAAAACTTCTTGGTAAGATAACGCTGGTTTCCCGACCACTATATGTGCTCTAGGAAGCTGTCCTATGAAGGTCAAGAATAGAAGCACATACAGCAAGAAACGATGAAGTTAACTTTTTGCTTAACAGTTGATAATAAATCCACTTGTTTGCAGTGTACAGCGTTTTCGTTAAAATATATGGACTCACGCATGTTTTACGTAAAAAGATTATCCTTATCTCTAAATTCCTAGAATGTTTTTTGGTATAATAAACTAATGGATTATAATGATGGAGGACTATTATTTTGGATAAAACAATGAATGCTTGGCAGCATATTTTTAAGCTTGATCCTGCCAAAGAAATCTCAGATGAAGATTTAGAAATGGTTTGTGAGTCAGGGACAGATGCCATAATTGTAGGTGGGACAGATAACATAACATTAGATGGCGTGCTTGATCTACTCTCAAGAATACGTAGATATACAGTACCTTGTATTTTAGAGATTTCATCCATGGATGCAATAACTCCAGGCTTTGATTATTACTATATTCCTATGGTGCTTAATTCGAAGGAAAAAAAGTGGATGATGGATATTCAGCATCAAGCTATTAAAGAATTTGTTGATATGCTTGAGTATAGTGAGATATTATTTGAAGGATATTGTATATTGAATAAGGACGCAAAAGCTTTCATACATACGAACAGTTATTTACCGGATGAAGATGATGTGATTGCGTATGCTTATATGGCAGATAAGGTTTTTCACTTGCCTGTCTTTTATATGGAGTATAGTGGAACCTACGGGGACCCAGTGCTGGTCGAAAAAGTAAAAGCTCAATTGGAACATTCACTATTGTTTTACGGTGGTGGTATTGAAACAGTCCAACAGGCACGGGAAATGAAAGAACACGCGGATGTAATTATCGTTGGCAATCGTATATATACAGATATCAAGCAAGCATTAAAAACGGTAAAAGCGGTAAAAGATAGTTAATAGTTAGGCGGTGTAAAAATGAGTCAAACAAAAGATGACTTATTAAAAGGATTAAATAAACAGCAAAAAGAAGCTGTTACACATACAGACGGCCCTTTACTTATTATGGCCGGTGCAGGAAGTGGAAAGACAAGAGTATTAACCCATCGGATTGCTTACTTATTAGGAGAAAAGGACGTTTCTCCTCGTAATATTTTAGCAATTACATTTACGAATAAAGCTGCACGTGAGATGAAAGAACGCGTGCGTAAATTAGTTGGACCTGAGAGTGATCAAATGTGGGTTTCGACCTTTCACTCCATGTGTGTACGAATTTTACGAAGAGATATTGACCGAATTGGTTATAACAGTAACTTTACTATCTTGGACAGCAGTGACCAGTTGTCTGCGATTAAACAAATTTTAAAAAACCTTAATATGGATCCAAAGAAATTTGAGCCACGAGCAATGCTAGGACAAATTAGTGCTGCGAAAAATGAATTAGTTACTGCTGAAGAATTTAATAAAAAGGTAGGTAACTTCTTTGATCGTCAAGTAGGTCAAGTATATGAGGCTTATCAAAAGATGCTACAAAAAAATCAATCTCTGGACTTCGATGATTTAATTATGCAGACGATACATCTTTTTCAACGAGTACCAGAGGTATTGGAATATTATCAAAGGAGATTTCAATACATTCATGTTGATGAGTATCAAGATACAAACCATGCACAATATGCACTTGTGAAACAACTTGCAAGCAGGTATCAAAACCTTTGTGTTGTTGGTGACTCGGATCAATCGATCTATCGTTGGCGGGGAGCTGATATTACCAATATCCTTACTTTTGAGAAGGATTATCCAACATCACGGACAATTTTGTTGGAGCAGAATTACCGATCAACGAAATCAATTTTACAAGCCGCTAATAAAGTTATCGAACGCAATAGTGGAAGAAAACCAAAGAAGCTGTGGACAGAAAATCCAGAAGGTAAAAATATTCATTACTTTCAAGGTGCTACAGAACAAGAAGAGGCATTGTTTGTAACTGAAAAGATTCAAGAATTAACGCGTAGTCAAGGATATTCACCAAGTGAAGTGGCAATACTGTACAGAACAAATGCACAGTCACGTGCGATTGAGGACACATTAGTGAAGTCAAATATTTCCTATCAAATGGTAGGTGGTACTAAGTTCTATGATCGTAAGGAAATTAAAGATATGGTAGCTTACCTTCGACTTATAGCTAATCCCGATGACGACCTTAGCTTTGAACGCGTTGTTAATGTTCCAAAAAGAGGAATCGGAAAAACATCCATTGATCGATTACGTGAATATGCAGCACTCCATGATATATCCTTTCATGAAGCAGTTAAAGAGGTTGATTTTACCGGTGTTTCGAAAAAGGCCGCAAATGCTCTAGCGGAATTTGGTAATCTTATTCGTACATTATCGCAGCAGCAAGAGTTTCTTACTGCAACCGATATGGTAGAAGCCGTTTTAGAACGGACAGGCTATGAAACAATGCTGAAAAATGAACGAACGATCGAGGCGCAAAGTCGCTTGGAAAACTTGGAAGAATTTATGACTGTAACAAAGGATTTTGAAGAAACCAGTGAGGACAAGACACTTGTTGCTTTTTTAACAGATCTGGCTTTAATTGCTGACATTGATCAAGTAGATGAAGAAGAGACAGAGGCAGAGGAAAAAATTACATTAATGACATTACACGCGGCCAAAGGACTAGAATTTCCGGTTGTCTTCTTAATCGGTTTAGAAGAAAATGTTTTCCCGCACAGTCGTTCGATGTTAGATGAAGAAGAAATGGAAGAAGAACGAAGACTAGCTTATGTAGGCATTACGAGAGCGGAGAAAGAGCTTTATATGACGCATGCTAAAATGCGTACACTTTTCGGCCGGACGAACATGAACCCCGTTAGTCGATTTATTAATGAAATTCCAGAAGAATTAATTGATGGAATGGAAGAAGCGAAAATGTCTATGTTTGGTGGAAGTATCGGACAGAAATCTAAGCCAGCTCCTGCACCTATGAAACGTAAAGCGGAGCGTATGCAAAAAACGACAGGTGCAGAGAATGAGACGTGGGGACCTGGTGAGAAGGCACGCCATAAAAAATGGGGTGTTGGTACAGTTGTTAAAGTTCAAGGAGAAGGAGAGGCAATGGAGTTAGATATTGCTTTTCCAGCGCCAGTAGGTATAAAACGAGTCTTGGCTAAATTTGCGCCAATCACGAAGGAGTAAGGGAGGTGCTTGCATGGATCGACAACAGGCACAAGATAAGGTTAAGCAATTAACCGAAATTTTAAATCACTATAATTATGAATATCACGTGCTGGATAACCCTTCCGTTCCAGATGTGGTCTATGACCAGAAAATGCAGGAACTGCGAAAACTTGAAGAGGCTTTTCCAGACCTGGTAACTGCCGAATCTCCAACGCAAAGAGTGGGCGGAGAACCGTTAGACGCATTTCAAAAAGTTCAGCATAAGATTCCGATGTTAAGCTTGGGAAATGCGTTTAATGAACAGGATTTGCGAGATTTTGCACGACGCGCAAGTCAGGGAACAGATGAACCAGTTCAATTTGTCTGTGAATTAAAAATTGATGGTTTAGCTGTTTCGCTGACGTATGAAAATGGAAAATTGGTACGTGGAGCTACGCGTGGGGATGGTACGACAGGTGAGGATATTACTAGTAATCTGCGAACCATTCGTAGTATCCCACTATCCATTAAAGAAACGGAAACCATTGAAGTTCGTGGTGAAGCATTTATGCCTCATCAATCGTTTTTAGCCTTAAATAAGGAAAAAGAAGCAAATGAGGAAGAGCCATTTGCGAATCCTCGTAATGCGGCAGCAGGTTCTTTACGGCAGCTTGACCCAAAGATTGCTGCTAAGCGAAATTTGGACATCTTTCTCTATGGGGTTGGTGCGTGGGAAAATAGTAAACTAACCACACATAGTGAGCGTTTGGAACGACTGAAGGAGTTAGGGCTGAAAACAAACCCAGAGTGGAAAAAATGCGATACCATTGATGAAGTTTTAGAGTATGTTTCCTATTGGACGAATGAACGTCCAAATTTAAATTATGAAATCGATGGGATAGTTATAAAAGTAAATAATCTCAAGCAACAAGAGGAGTTAGGTTTTACTGCGAAAAGTCCACGCTGGGCAATTGCTTATAAATTTCCAGCAGAAGAAGCAGTAACAAAATTAACGGATATTGAATTAAGTGTAGGGAGAACTGGCGTTGTCACACCAACGGCTATTCTCAACCCTGTAAAAGTAGCTGGAACTACCGTACAACGAGCTTCCTTGCACAATGAGGATCTTATCCGAGAACAGGATATCCGTATTGGCGATACCGTAGTGATTAAAAAAGCTGGTGATATTATCCCGAAAGTGGTACGAGCGATGGTCGAAGCGCGTACTGGCTCAGAGCAGGAATTCCATATGCCAGCTGAATGTCCAGCCTGTGGGAGTGAATTAGTTAGATTAGAAGAGGAAGTTGCCTTACGTTGTATTAATCCTAGTTGTCCTGCGCAATTGAAGGAAGGGCTTATTCACTTTGTTTCACGTAATGCTATGAATATTGATGGTTTAGGAGAGAAAGTAATTATTCAGCTTTTTCAGGAGAACCTTGTGCATACAATAGCTGATATTTACCGTCTGAAAAAAGAAGAATTGCTTGAGTTAGAACGTATGGGCGAAAAGTCAGTTGATAATTTATTACGTGCTATTGAAGTATCAAAGGAGAATTCACTGGAGCGCCTGCTGTTTGGATTAGGTATTCGATTTGTCGGATCAAAGGCTGCAAAGACATTAGCAATGGAATTTGAAACGATGGATAACCTGCAAAAAGTAACATATGAAGACCTATTAGAAATAAATGAAATTGGAGATAAAATGGCTGATTCAATCGCGCAATATTTTCAAGAGCAGCAAGTTATTGATCTCTTAAATGAGCTAAGAGATCTGGGAATTAACATGACGTATTTAGGGACGAAGCCTTCTACACAAACAGAGGAAAGCATATTTCATGGGAAGACGATTGTATTAACAGGGAAAATGGAGTATTTTACTCGGCCTCAAGCAAAGGAAATTATTGAGGGGTTAGGTGGGTCTGTTACTGGCAGTGTTAGTAAAAAGACGGATATCCTAATCGCGGGAGAAGATGCCGGATCGAAGCTGGTGAAAGCCCAGAAGCTTGAAGTTGACGTATGGAATGAAGAACAATTTCAGCAAGCTATTGAAAATGGAGGAGTGTAAGTCATGAAAAAATTAAGTATTTGGTTACTGGGCGTGCTTTTATTCGTGACAAGCTGTGCTCCCGATGTCAATGAAGAAGAAGTTGTTCAAAACGATGAGTCTGATTCGAAGCAGGAAACAGCAATCGTACCAAGCTATCAATTATCGGAGGAAAATTATAAAATGATTCTTCCCTTTGAACCGGGGAAAGCTAGGGGAGTCATCGTTGGACAAGTGGCCAATCGACTAGATATTGATGAGATGGAGGAAGGATTACGTCGTCAATCCAAGGAAGTGTATGATCCGAAGAAATATTTATTTCAGGAAGGTCAGTATATTGATGAAGATACTGTGCTTAAGTGGATTGATAAGTTAAACCCGCCTAAAAAGGAAAAGGCCAAGAAAAAATACTTTGAGGATAATCCACGTTATCTTTCTCATATTTTAGAGCAAAATTACTTGGTAAAAAAAGAGGATAAATCTGTAGAATTAGCCGGAATATCGATTGGAATTGCAATGAAGTCCGTCTATCGCTTCCAAACGGAGCCCGGTGGTCCCTACTATTATGAATCGATTTCCAAGTCTGAAATGCTAAAGGAAGGAAATAAGATTGCCCAGAAGGTCATAAAAAGTATTCGAGAAATCGAGGGCTTAGAAAAAGTACCCGTGATGATGGCTTTATATAGGGAGGAAGATCAATCTTCCCCAGTTCCAGGAAATTTTATTGCAAAGACTAATGTTCCTAGTAATAGTGCATCCATTGGTGATTGGGATACGCTTGATGAAGAATATGTTTTATTCCCTTCCGACGAGGGGAAGAAAAAATATTATGAGGATCAAGAGATCGTTACTAGCTTTGGAAAAGAAATTGCTTCATATTTTCCAAACTATGTAGGAGTCATTGGGGAAGGATTCTATATGAATGAAGAATTGCAAAAGATGACAATTGAAATCCCGATTGAATTCTACGGAAAAGGTGAAGTGGTTGGCTTCACACAGTATGCCTATGGATTAGTACAGGATATGTTTAAGGATTACTATGATTTAGAGATTAAAATTACTTCCAGTGATAAACTAGAAAGTATGATATACCGTGAGGCAGGAGCCGATAAGCCGACGGTGCATATTTTCCATTAATAAAGAAAGTAATAAGTAAAAGGATGGAGATCGTCTCCATCCTTTTACTTTATTTGGTTAGGAAAGTCAGGAAAACAAACGAGAACTAAACAATAATGTACAATTTTTCGTAAATTCTTATACGAAAGAGACAGACCAGATTACCTAAAAGTGACTTGTGTTTTTCGAAGACTTCCGAAAAGTTGTAAATTCATAATAAAATAGTCATATAAATAATTCAGGTTTCTTACCATGATTCATGTCGAACAAGGACTAATTTTCCTCTGTGAGGAAAATTGGAAAGTTTTTTTGCCTGTTTCGCCTATAAATAGTGTTCATTTCTCTATTATTTTCCCAATATGAATTATCTGAAATTATGTTATAATATGACTATACAAAATAAAGTAGCATAATAAAAAGTAGATGGTAGGTGGGAAGGTTGATAGAAATAGGTCCCTTTATCAAACTGCAGCGTACGAAGCAAGAGATGACACAAGGAGAGTTAGCAGAAGGCATCGTTTCACTATCCTATTTATCCAAGATCGAAAATAAAAAAACAGACGCGAGCCCTGAAATAATTCAATTACTATGTAATCGACTTGGTATCGAATTGATCGATGGAGTTGATACAGACTTACAAAAAAAGTGTAAGCAATGGTATGCAATGCTTTTTGATGTATATGACAAAAAAGAGATAATCGATACATATAAGGATTTACAAGCATTAATGGACAGAAGCATTAATGATAGCTTTTTTCTATTTGAGATTCACAAAATTAGATACTATATAATCTTAAGACAAATCGATAAAGCGTTATCTAAGATGAATGAATTAAGTGAAATGGTTAATTCATTTGATAATGACCATCTTTATTATTGGTACAAATTTAAGGGGAATTATTATTCATTTACTGGAGAATTTAATCAAGCAATGCGATTGTATAAGATGGCAGAGGATAAAATAAATCAGGTAGATCTTGATGAAGAGGAAGTTGCGGATTTACATTATACGATTTCAGTCACAAATAGTAAGTTACGAAATACGTTGGAAGTTATTGATTATGCCAATAAGGCGATGGATGTCTTTCAACGAAATTATAATTTTATCCGTTGTGCCCAATGCCATATACTGTTAGGGATTTCCTACCGTAGAATTGATATGTATGATAAAGCTATTAAAAATTATAATTTAGCAAAGCATTTAGGTGAACTAAATAAAAATAAACAGGTAATTCAGTTAGCGAATCTAAATTTAGGATATGCTCACTCTAAGATTGGCAATACTGAAGAAGCTATTAAATACTATGTTTTTGTTATTGAAGAAGAAGATGATGAAGCGATAAAAATAAAAGAAAGACTTGCATCAATAACATCATTAATAAAAGAATATTATAATATTGGAGATTATGAAAAAACAAAGGAAATGATTAAAAAAGCTTTAACAATATTAGACTTAGCTAGTGATGATCATTATTATCAACTGTATTACTATATTATTCATACGTACACCTATGCATTAAACAATGAGCAAGAAAAGTTCAGGGCATTAGTAACAGATGAATTTATACCTTATCTGAAGCAGCATGACGACCATAGCAATTTAGTTGTCTATGCTAAAATGCTTGGCAGCCATTTTGAAAAGCTTGGTAAGTATAAAGAATCTGTTAAATATTATAAACTAGCAAATTCAGCTTATAATGAATTAATTAATCTTTAAAGGGGGGGATGTTAATGAAGAAGTTATTTGCTTCAATGGCATTAGGCTCACTTCTTATGATAGGATTTTTAAATACTCATGACAATAATTCAACAGAATTAGCTCATGAACTCGAGCCTGAGGTTGTGTCTATTGGGCAACCTGTATCACAATTTTAGTTATTTTTGATTTTTTCGCAAACTGGTTTTTAAATTTTTTTACCCTATTACTATATGATGGATTTTCCTGGGATGGCGTGGAACCCATTCCGGGACTTTTTTTGTAGTCTAGGAAAATATAAAATTTGAGGCTATGGAGAAATAGGGGCGTGTTGAGCCGCGTCCAGCTCTAGCGTCCAGATAGACTTCACGAATCGCCCTAGGATAAGTTATCATCGGCTCGCAAGCTCACCGTGATTCCTTTATCTTCGTTGATTCGCTCCAGTCTCTACGTTTCTAATCTGGCGCTTGCACTTATGTTCCGATAAAGTGAAACTTCATTCCGTAGAAGTTTTCTTCCATACCCTACTGAATGTTCGTACCACAAGAGTATGACCCAAAGGTTCTGAACAAATTGGGTATTTAGGTGTCGTTTTCTCCCACTTAGTCCCTTTTGTACCAACACAGGCTCTTAAAGTTGAAGTCTTCCAGCACTTTAGCGGAATAATCTACAGCATATGGCTCAGATTGAAAAATTTATTGAAAAAATTTTTTATATAGAAATTTTGAGTTATTAGGAGTTATTTAAAAGGATTTGGACTATATTTACATATACGGAACTCTTATCTCTTTCATGTATGAAAATGATTATTCTTCATAACATATCACTGTATATGATAGTTCTATTTAGTAGGAAGCTTGATAGGGCGCCATTTGTGAGCCCTATGTAACTTGAAAAATAATTAATTATATGAAATCATAGTCGATGTGCTTATTTGAGAAATGAATCTCAAAATAATAATGCTATATTTTTAGAGAGAGGGGCATTGTTTGTATGGAATATGCGATTCGAGGTGCTACCTGGTTTTGGTTATTTGTTCCAATGCCAATTGTACTTTTAATATCGATCATTACTTTATTTACTGAGAGGAGAAAATAGTACGTGGATCTTACAACATTAATAACCTTTATTGTATATTTACTTGGGATGCTGGCTATCGGCGTCGTCATGTATTATCGTACCAATAACTTATCCGATTATGTCCTCGGTGGGCGAGACCTAGGACCAGGCGTTGCAGCATTAAGTGCTGGGGCATCTGATATGAGTGGATGGCTGTTACTAGGTTTACCAGGCGCAATCTATGCATCTGGAATGTCAGAAGCTTGGATGGGAATTGGTCTTGCAACAGGTGCTTATTTAAATTGGCAGTTTGTTGCCAAACGTTTACGTATTTACACCGAAGTATCAAATAACTCGATTACAATCCCTGATTTCCTTGAAAATAGATTTAAGGATAGATCACATATTCTCCGTGTTATATCTGCTTTAGTAATTTTATTATTCTTCACCTTTTACACATCTTCAGGATTAGTTGCAGGTGCAAAATTATTTGAGGCATCTTTTGGTCTTGACTATATGACAGCACTTTGGATCGGTGCGATCGTTGTTGTATCATATACGTTACTTGGAGGATTTTTGGCAGTATCTTGGACTGATTTTATACAAGGTATTCTTATGTTTCTTGCACTCATTATTGTACCAATTGTCGCGTTAAACCAAATGGGTGGATGGAGTGACGCTGTACAAGCAGTCGGAGAAATCAATCCATCACATCTTAATATGGTTCAAGGTGTTGGAATAATGGCAATTATTTCTTCACTAGCATGGGGACTTGGTTATTTTGGTCAGCCGCATATTTTAGTCCGTTTTATGGCATTGCGTTCAGCGAAAGATGTACCAAAAGCGAAATTTATTGGTACGGCGTGGATGATTTTAGGACTTTACGGTGCCATATTTACTGGTTTTATTGGATTAGCATTTATAAGTACACAAGAAGTACCGATTCTAAGCCAATTTGGAATTGAAGTGGCTAATCAAGATGGACTTCAAGTGTTGGCTGATCCAGAAAAAATCTTTATTGCATTTTCACAGATTTTATTCCACCCTGTAGTAGCTGGTGTGCTGTTAGCTGCTATTTTATCAGCAATTATGAGTACAGTAGATTCACAATTGCTCGTATCTTCATCAGCAGTAGCGGAGGATTTCTATAAAGCGATTTTCCGTAAAAAAGCATCTGCGAAGGAATTAGTCTGGGTTGGAAGAATAGCAACGGTATTGATTGCGATTGTAGCATTAATTATTGCCATGAACCCGGAAAGCTCTGTTCTTGATCTCGTTGGTTATGCATGGGCTGGTTTCGGTGCAGCGTTTGGTCCAATCATTATCCTGTCACTATTCTGGAAAGGCATTACTCGAAATGGTGCACTAGCAGGTATTATCGTTGGTGCAGTTACTGTTATTATCTGGGGAGATCTACTTTCTGGTGGAATCTTTGATTTATATGAAATTGTTCCCGGGTTCATTATGAATATGATTGTAGCAATCGTTGTGAGTCTTCTTGGCAAAACAGATCCTGAGCTAAAATCAGACTTTGACGAGACCTTAGAAAAATTGAAAGAGTAAATCACAAGTAATAAGATGTGGCTTAAACGCTGCTTCTAATAACGAAAGAACAATAGAAAAAAGTATAAACGAATTCAAGGACTTTATCAAAGCCGCAACAAATTTTAGAACCAGCAAAGCCGAACAGATTCGAATGTTAAGGTAGGTATCGCTCCCAGAAGTTAGAGTGAAAAATCTATCTTCTGGGGCAACCATTAATTCGAATAATAGTTCGGCTTTTTCTTTATTAAAATAATTTGCCTTTTTTTATCCCGCATATAACTGGCAGTAACCCCCCCCATTCAAGCAATAAGGTGAATCCAATAAGGAAAAGTGTGGGGACAACTGCCAGTAAATGTCCGATTGGTTCAGACGCCTTCATAACCTTGTGGTACTAACCATCCGTGGAGATAAACAGCCCCCATGAATGGAAGTTTTACTTTATAAATTGTGGATGCCCTATAGAAGCATAAACGGCAAATTGCCATTTTGAATAACACTGCTTCGTACGTAAGGCATGGATGCAGTTCCTGCACCGTAAATCAAACACCTTCGCTTTTCTTTCATAGTTGATTATTGTTGGGTCGTTCTGCTATTATCAATAGTGTTACCAAAGTTTATGGATAAGCAATAGATGTATATAATATAGAAGAAACAGATTTGGAGGGAAAGCTAGTGGCAGATATATCGAAGGATCAAGTAAAGCATGTTGCTCATTTGGCTCGTTTGGAAGTTAGCGAGGAAGAAGTAGAAATGTTTACAGAGCAATTAAGCTCGATCATTACATATGCGGAGCAGCTTAACGAATTAGATACATCAGATGTTGAGCCAACGACGCACGTGTTAGACATTAAGAATGTGCTTCGTAAGGATGAGCCAAAGAAGTGGATAACGCAGGAGGAAGCAATGAAAAATGCTCCTGATCAGCAAGATGGACAGTATCGTGTACCATCTATTTTGGAGTAGGAGGGAAAAGCATGTCATTATTTGATCATACGATTAAAGAATTAGAACAAAAACTACATAATCATGAAATTACCGTTCAAGATTTAGTAGCAGCTTCTTATCAACGGATTAAAGAAGTCGATGACAAGGTTCATGCATTTCTTACATTAAATGAAGAAAATGCTAATGCCTATGCGAAAGAATTGGACGAGGCAGCAGATAAACATACCGCATTATTTGGAATGCCTAGTGGTATTAAGGATAACATTGTCACAAAGGCGTTACGCACCACATGTGCAAGTCAATTCCTCGACAATTTTAATGACCCTTTGTATAACGCTACTGTAGTTAACAAATTAAATCACCAGCAAGCAGTTACGATTGGAAAGTTGAACATGGATGAGTTTGCAATGGGTTCTTCAAATGAAAATTCCAGTTACGAACCAACTCGTAACCCTTGGAATACCGATTATGTACCTGGTGGATCTAGTGGTGGATCAGCAGCAGCCGTAGCAGCAGGAGAAGTATTATTCTCTTTAGGTTCAGATACGGGCGGCTCAATTCGTCAACCAGCTGCATTCTGTGGAGTGGTAGGCTTAAAGCCGACATATGGACGCGTATCACGTTTTGGTTTGGTTGCATTTGCTTCATCCTTAGATCAAATCGGCCCAATTACACGTAATGTAGAAGATAATGCACGTGTTCTGGAAGTAATCGCTGGACATGATCCAATGGATTCTACAAGCGCAGCTGTAGAAGTACCAGCTTATACGGAGGCACTAACCGGTGATGTGAAAGGATTGAAAATTGCCGTACCAAAGGAATACCTTGCTGAAGGTGTAGCACCTGAGGTCAAGGAATCGGTTCTGCAAGCACTTAAGGTATATGAATCATTAGGTGCAACGTGGGAGGAAGTGTCGTTACCACATTCCAAATATGCAGTGGCAACTTATTATTTACTTTCATCATCTGAAGCTTCTGCGAACCTAGCTCGGTTTGACGGTGTCCGTTATGGCGTGCGTTCGGAAAATGCTAATAATATGATTGATATGTTTAAAAAATCACGTAGTGAAGGCTTTGGAGAAGAGGTTAAGCGTCGTATTATGTTAGGAACCTTTGCGCTTAGTTCTGGCTACTATGATGCTTATTATAAAAAGGCTCAAAAAGTACGGACATTAATTAAAAATGATTTTGATAAAATCTTTGAAGACTATGATGTTGTTATTGGACCTACTACGCCTACGCCAGCATTTAAGGTTGGGGAAAAGGTGGATGATCCATTAACGATGTATGCAAATGATATCTTAACCATTCCAGTCAACCTTGCAGGCGTTCCAGGAATTTCTGTTCCTTGCGGTTTTTCTGATCAAGGCTTACCAATCGGACTGCAAATTATTGGGAAGCATTTTGATGAAAACACCGTATTCCGTGCAGCCCATGCATATGAACAAGCGACAGATCATCATAAACAACGCCCTCAATTAGGAGGTGCCAACGCATGAATTTCGAAACAATTATTGGCTTAGAGGTACATGTTGAATTAAAAACACAATCCAAAATATTCAGTCCAAGTACGAATGAATTTGGTACAGATCCAAATACCAACGTAAACCCAATTGATCTGGGATACCCTGGTGTATTACCAGTATTAAATGAGGAAGCTGTTAATTTCGCAATGAAGGCAGCGATGGCTCTTAATTGTGACATTGCTACAAATACAAAATTTGACCGTAAGAACTATTTTTATCCAGATAATCCAAAGGCGTATCAGATTTCCCAATTTGATCAGCCAATTGGCGAAAATGGCTGGATTGAAATAGAAGTAAATGGCAAGAAAAAACGGATCGGAATTACACGTCTACATTTAGAGGAAGACGCTGGTAAGCTTACCCATGGTGATGATGGCTATTCGCTTGTAGACTTCAATCGTCAAGGTACGCCATTGATAGAGATTGTTTCTGAGCCAGATATGCGTTCCCCAGAGGAAGCATATGCCTACTTAGAAAAATTAAAAAATATTATTCAATATACTGGTGTATCGGATGTGAAAATGGAGGAAGGTTCGCTGCGCTGTGATGCAAATATCTCTCTACGTCCACTTGGCCAAGAGGAATTTGGCACCAAAGCAGAACTGAAAAACTTAAACTCCTTTAGCTTTGTACAAAAGGGCTTAGAGTTTGAAGAAACGCGTCAGGAAAAAGTATTGCTTTCCGGAGGAGAAATCCTCCAAGAAACGCGCCGCTATGATGAAAAATCAAAAGAAACAATTCTAATGCGAGTGAAGGAAGGATCAGACGATTATCGATATTTCCCTGAACCTGATTTAGTACCTCTATATATTGATGAGGCTTGGAAAGAGCGAATTCGTCAAGAAATTCCTGAACTTCCGGATGCGCGTAAAAAACGTTATATGGAAGAACTTGGTTTACCAGAATATGATGCTGCCGTATTGACCAATTCCAAGCAAATGGCTGATTTCTTTGAAGAAGCAATAGCTCATGATGCGGATATGAAGCAGGTGTCGAACTGGCTAATGGGAGAAATCTCTGCTTATATGAATAAGCATTACAAGGAATTGCATGAATTAGCAATTACACCAGAAGCATTAGCTAAGATGATCCAATTAATTGAAGATGGTACCATCTCTTCGAAAATTGCAAAGAAAGTCTTTGCTGAATTAGTAGAAAAGGGTGGAGACCCAGAAAAGATAGTAAAAGAAAAAGGGCTTGTGCAGATTTCCGATGAAGGGCAATTACGCGGAATTATAGCGGGTGTGCTAGATCAAAACGAACAATCGATTATCGATTATAAGAATGGTAAAAATAAAGCAGTCGGCTTCTTAGTCGGTCAAGTAATGAAGGCAACAAAAGGACAAGCAAATCCACCTATGGTAAATAAGCTCCTATTAGAGGAAATAAATAAAAAATAGTGTGGAGGCAAGACTACCAATGAAAAGCATTGGTAGTCTCGTATTTGCAGTCAGTTACACATTGGAAAATAATGCATATTCACGAAACAATTCAACAATTCCCCTTTTCAAAATGATGGAAAAGGTCTATGATAGATGTTGGACTGAAAAATAAACCATGAGACCTAGTGACTTAAATAGTTGAAGGACCCTGCATATTTCATGCAATGCGGAGGGAATGAAATGAAGAAAGCACGTATTATTTATAATCCCACATCTGGCAGAGAAGCCTTTAAAAAAGAATTACCGGCAGTTCTAGAAAAGCTCGAAATTGCTGGATATGAAACATCAACCCACGCAACCACCTGTGAAGGAGATGCGATAACAGCTGCAAGGACAGCGGTTGACCGAGGATATGATCTCGTTATTGCTGCTGGAGGCGACGGCACCATTAATGAAGTGATTAATGGAATTGCCGAACAGGAACATCGGCCAAGGCTGGGGATTATACCAGTTGGTACAACCAATGATTTTGCTAGAGCATTACGCATTCCAAGAGATATAAAAAAAGCGGTTGATGTTATTGTAGATGGTCAATCGATGCTTTTAGATATCGGCAAAGTAAATGAACATTATTTTATAAATATTGCCGGTGGTGGAAAGTTAACGGAGCTAACCTACGAGGTTCCGAGTAAGCTAAAAACAATGCTTGGACAGTTAGCTTATTATATGAAGGGAATCGAGATGCTTCCGTCCTTAAAGCCAATTCGAGCAAAAATAGAGTATGATGGCAATGTTATTGATGAGGATATTATGTTATTTCTTATTTCCAATTCGAATTCTGTTGGTGGCTTTGAGAAGTTAGCACCTGAAGCAAATATGCAAGACGGATATTTTGACTTAATTATTTTGCGCAAAACGAACTTAGCAGAGTTTATTCGTATTGCCACGCTTGCATTGCGGGGAGCTCATTTAGAAGACAAGCATGTCATTTATGAAAAAGCGAAGCATGTGACAGTTACGACAGATGAGAAGATGCAATTAAATATTGATGGGGAATTTGGTGGATTGTTGCCCGGAGAATTTATAAATTTGCAGCAACATATCGACTTTTGTGTTCCAACTGAATTTATCGATAAAGAAGGGGAAGATTACTGAATGCAGTAGTCTTCTTTTTGTTCATACTATTGGTTAGAGTTATGTTAAGATAAGACCACAGACTAGCACGTAAAGGAAGATATACATGGCGAAACAAACAGCACCAGTAAAAAAGAATCAAACCATCACGCTCACTTTCGAAGATCTTACCCATGAAGGAAATGGTGTAGGCAAAATTGATGGGTATCCACTATTTGTACCTTATGGGCTACCAGGGGAGGAAGCCGAGGTAAAAGTTGTTAAAGTAAACAAAAACTTTGGATTCGGCAAACTAGTAGAGGTGAGACAAGCAAGCTCAGAGCGTGTCGAGCCCCCATGTGATGTGTATTATAAATGCGGCGGCTGTCAGCTGCAGCATATGAGCTATGCTATGCAGTTGGATATGAAACAGAATCAAGTAAAGAATGTTATGCGAAAAATAGCACATATGGAACAAGTTCCCGTACATCCTACCATTGGTATGAAGGACCCTTGGAGATATCGTAATAAAGTACAAATTCCGGTAGGGGATAAGCATGGTGAATTAATAACAGGTTTTTATCAAAAACGAAGTCACCAGATTATTGATGATATGGATACGTGCGTCATTCAGGATGATAGTAATGACCGACTTGTAGAAGCTGTTCGCAGAATTGCCGATCGATTAGGGATTAAAGCTTATGATGAAAAGCAAAACCGTGGAGTATTACGACATATTATGGTCCGAACTGGTAGAGAAACAAATGATGCGATGATCGTTATCGTTACACGAACGGAAAAGCTGCCGTATCAGGACAAGCTAATAAAGGAATTAACGGAAACGTACCCACATATAAAATCGATTGTTCACAATGTGAATAGCCAACGGACAAATGTTATCTTGGGAAAGAAAACAAAGGTAATTTGGGGCGAAACCTATATATACGATACGATAGGTGATATTCGCTTTGCTATTTCCGCTAAATCCTTTTATCAGGTGAATCCACCTCAAACAAAGGTGTTATACGATAAAGCGTTGGAATATGCAAAACTTGGAGCAAATGATATTGTTGTTGATGCCTATTGCGGAATAGGAACGATATCTTTATTTTTAGCTCAGCAGGCGAAGAAGGTGTACGGTATTGAAGTGGTTCCAGAAGCAATAAGTGATGCCAAAATGAATGCCAAATTAAACGGCATTACGAACACTGAATTTGTTGTTGGTGAAGCTGAGAAAATTATGCCGTGGTGGAAGGCTCAAGGACTTCGACCAGATGTCATAGTCGTTGATCCGCCTCGAAAAGGCTGTGAAGTGGAATTCCTTCAAGCTATGATTGAAATGGAGCCAAAGCGAATTGTCTACGTCTCTTGCAATCCTTCTACCTTAGCTCGTGATTTAAAAATATTAGATGAAGGTGGCTATGAAACGAAGGAAGTGCAGCCAGTTGATATGTTTCCACAGACCAATCATGTGGAGTGTGTTACTTGGTTGGAAAGGAAAGTGTCTAATTAAAAAGTAAACTTCCGACACAAAATAAACATTTCCGATTAAGACCCCGATTTCGTGAAAATAAACATTTCCGATTTCCGGGTCTTTTTCATGCTCATCCCTTGTCTTGTCTCGGTTTTCTCTTCTTTCCTACGCAACTTTTTAAGAGAGCTTTATTTTAAAACAAAAAAGATGACCATTGGATTCATTAACAGAAAGTGTTTGGTCATCCTCTGAGACATCACTGATAGTAACATCGAAGTGATTTAATTCTCCATTGATTAAGAAGTCATATTTGCCAACTGGTTCCACCATTTCAATTGTTTTGTCCGTAATAGCTACAGTGGCTAGTTTTAAGTAGTCTACTCACCTTCCACAACCCCTTTTATTGTCCATTTCTCTTTCGAAATTAAAAACATGTAACTAGAAATTTTAGCGAAAACCTCCTATTCATCACCTTTGTAAACGTTTACTAGATTTATATTGTAATGTTTTGTTTATTCGCGAAAATTTTTTAAGTATTAATTTAGCTGATCTAGTTCTGATTTTTGGAATTAGTAGATAAAATTAGATTAATTACGAATTTAAAAAAATGAATATTTTGTTATTATTAATAATAGTAACAAAACATTCATTTTAATTGCAGTGGTAAAATTTTAGGTATGTATACTTCTTACCGGAGAAAGGAGAAAATTTGATGTCATCAAAAAAACTATCGAGGTGGTACCTTACTATAGCAAGTACAGGTGCCTTTGTTGTGGCAGCTGTTTTAACCTTAATATTTGATCTTAATGTATACACCACTCTAGGCTTTTTAACCGCTGCAATAATATTATTTATTACGGATGCTGTTCGTGTGATTTATAAAAAAAAGAAGTCAACAGAGGGAAATTAATAAAAACTATGGATATAAATAGCTTAATCCTGGATGGATAACAAGCAGAAAAATTAGAAAAAAGCGGGTTACATTATCCGCTCTTTTTATTTATTTTTCAAACATAATCTTCTTAAAATTAAATCGTAGTGCATATTATAAGACCACCTTTTAAATCAATACATTCTTCGAATAGGTTTTTGCTTCGTCTCCCTACTTGGATGCAATCCTCTAGTTTCACCAATATAAATATCAAGAATAAACATTCTTTGAAAAACTCCTTTTATTTCTAAATCAATTTTACATAGGATAAATAGAATTAAAAAAAGGTAATAGCTCTTGCTATTAAGTCGAGGATTAGTTAAAAAAATAATAAATTGAGCTTTGGATATAAAATCCCCCCTAAAGCTGAAGCGTATTTTTTGTCCACTTTAGGGGGAGGTCATAATTCTTAATCTTTTTATATTATTCATCAGTCAAAATGACGAACTAATTTACTGATTCATCGTAATTATACTAAAACAATTAGTGCCAAGTGTATTTATTTTAGAAGGGAAGGTTAAATCATTTTCGTATTGAATAATGGTTATTTAGATAATGACGATGTGAAAAAATATAGAGATTCAAAAGAAGGATTCATGGGGGTGATATGAATGAAAGAATGGTGGGAGAGGAAGAAAGTGAAAGCAAGGAGGAGAAAAAAAGAAAAAGAGAATTATACGTTTTGGAATGTCATTCTTGACGTATTGTGTTGGATACCTGAGTTAGTAATTTTACCTATACGCCTAATTTATTGGCTAATAAAGAGTGTAGGAAGAATGCTTAAAAATATCGTTGACTTCTAAGGGAAAATACAACTAAAGTATTTAACTTTACAACTTTAGAAGTAAACTAAAGATATATAATTTTGATGATGGGAAAGTTTGTATGATGAAAAAAACTTCTAAGGAAGTTATATGTTGAAGTAGAACGAGGGGCTGATTTCACAATAGGAGAAAAGAAATATCTAACTCCTTCTGATGATTAAATAATGATTAAAAAGTATTAAAGTAACTGTAGTAACGGGTATAAGAGCTGAAGAAGGATCAATAGAGATATTATATTATAGCGGTGATATTATGAAACGATATTATATTGCAGTGATGTATGATATATTCGAACCTAATAATCAATAAGAAGATATGAATGAATACCTTTTAGATTTGACTTTTGATATTGATAAGGAAAAAATGTATAGGTATTATAGAAAATGGATAGAGGATGAAGTGGTTAAATTAGAAAATGAAACCAAATTATCCTGGGAAGAACAAACAGAAGATATTGAAGACTTAAATATAAAAGCTAGAAAAACACAATTAGTATTGAGGCATAGATCAGATGTGGTTTTAGAGTTATTAAATTAAAGGGTTTATTTACAGAGTAAGCGTCTACACTTTATTTTAGAATAAAGCAAGATTACGGAACAAATAGAATTGGTTGGGAGTTAGCACAAATGGACTTATTTAAGAAAGCAATAGACATGTCCAAGATATATAGGGAGAATGAAAAAGTGGAAGCCATTATTTTGGCTGGTTCGGTATCAAAGAATTTACAGGATGAGTATTCAGATATTGAATTGCATATTTTGTGGTCAAATTCTCCAACAGATGAGGATCGCCAATATCCCATCGAAGAAGTTAAGGGTACAATTTTATCGTATCATCCCTATGAAGAGGAAGAGTGGTCCGAAGCTTATATGAATCAAGATGGTATTAAGTTTGAGATAAGTAGCTTTTTGTCCACGACAGTTGACCGTTTTATTTTCGATGTAATTGATAGATGCGAAACTGATTTTAATAAACAGTGTATTCTAGCATCTATTGATGATGGAATTAGTCTTTTCGGAGAAGAAATAGTTAATGGGTTAAAAAATAGAATAGCTAAATATCCGTTAGGACTTACCAAACAAATGATTACTGAAAATCTTTGGTTGAGTAATCGATGGAGTAACCGTAATGCACTATTAAAACGACAAGACTGGTTAATGCTTTATGATGTCCTCTGTGGAGTACAAAAGAAACTGTTTGGTGTTTTGTTTGGTTTAAATCATATGTACGTAAATCACCCTGCTTATAAGTGGATGCGGTTCAATATTGAACGTATGCAGATTAAACCGGAAAATCTTTATGACAGAATGACAAGTATAATGATAGGTGATCCACAGAATGCTGTACAAGAATTGGAGTTATTGATTGAAGAGGTAATTGTGTTAGTAGAGAAGCATAATCCCAAATTGAACATTAGTGAACAAAAGAAAAATATTGGATATGCGAAATAGCAATTCTTATTTCAATGTATTACACTCTCTAGAAGATTTATTCGGAAGGAACGTTCTAGTATCTTCTTCTTATTTTCCTCAATACTTTGATTCATTTATTAAATGCCTACCACAAACTTCAAAAGTAACATCTAAGGAAATTAACGATAAACATACTCTATCCCCATTTTATTTCACAAGGAAAACGGATTTCATATACGAGACGACTGAAAAATGGTCGAATGGTTTAAAAATGAACTTTGAAAAGCTAGTTGGATTTGGTGGGAATAAAGTACTTAGATTGAGTTATTTAAGGTATTGTCCGTTATGTTTTAAGGAAGATATTGATACATTAGGTAAAAGCTATTGGAGTACTAATTAGCAAATAATTATTAATAGGAACGCATCTGATTACGGAGATTGATTTCATTGTAATATGGAATTTACTTGGGGGAGATTTTGTATTACTTTAAAGCAACATTCCGAATAAGCCTGACAAACAAAAGGTTTATTTCTTTCTGCATTGATTTTATTTTTGTATAAAACACATAAATGATGTTTGCAATTACTAATATTATTGATGCCGTTAAAAAGCCAAGTATGGAGTATAGATTAGGACCAAGTATTAAGTTCAAAATTTCATTACAATCTTGTATACTTTTCCTTTGCTAAACACAGTTGTCCATTTATATTTACTTCAAACATCGTTCCCGTTCCTCCAATTCTTTGCAAGAATGTAATCAAACTCTTCTCCATAAATCCCTTATATTTCCAATAGTGAAATAACTAACAATCTCATAATATTCACCGATATATGTAATGAGTATTTAGTGATGGTTCTTTAGTATGAATTTAAAAATAAACTTGTAAGGGAGGAAAAGAAATAGAGGATTATAAAAATAATTATATGTAAGCTGAAGATCCATATTTCTGTATTAATTGTGTATCAAATCCTATCTATCCAAGGTTTTAAAAGTAACTAATAGTCATTTGTAAATCATTCGATTTGCCAAATAGCATTATAATTTTACGAATAATAGCATATTCATTTTGGTTGGAAAAAGAGATTGATAAAACAAAATAGAACAGAAGAAAATCGTATTTTTAATTGTAGGCATAGATAATGATAACGTTAGTTTTCTATTCGTTGCAGCTACAAGCGTGGTAGATAGTGAAGAAATAGAGATTAAACCTGCATCAAATATTGGTGGGGTTTAAAAGGATGTGCAAGTATTAAACTTGATTACAAATGATGTCATTCGGTTTGGTTGCAATTAATCTTATACCATTATATAAACTGACAGGGGATACTAGCATGAAAAAACTACTCAAATTTAAAAGAATTAAAACAAAATTGTTATTCGGTTTTGGGTTACTTATAGCATTAGCATTTATAGTAGGAACGGTAAGCTATATTGCTATTGAAAAGTTAAATAATAATACAAAGCAAATTGTTGAAAAGGACGTTCCATACCTAATTATTAATGAAAATTTTTCTTATAATATGTCACAGAGTGCATCAATGGTTCGTGGCTATTTCCTATATAATGATAAGGAGATAAAGAAACAATTAGAGGCTAATTTGGAAAAAGGTAAAGAAATAGAGAAAGAAATGTTGACTTTAAGTGATTCAGAAAATATTAAATCCATTATAGACAAAAAAGCTAAATGGACAGATATGGTAACTAATTCAATCACCGAATATGAATCGGGTAATCGTGATAAGGCTGTTGAGATATTATTGGAAGCTAAGTCACTTTCCAATGAAATAATGGATAGTAATGAAAAATTATCTTCAAGAAGTCAAAATGATGTCAATAAACAAGGAAAACAAATTATATTGTATGGTGATTCAACAGTGTTCTTTATTTTAATCATATCAGGTTTAGTTTTAATAATTGGTATTATTATAGCTTTAATAACTGCAAAGTCTCTTACTAATCCAATCTTAATAATTATGAAACGAATGAATGATTTGGCAAAAGGCGATTTAAGTCAAGAACCGTTGAAAACCAACAACAAAGATGAGGTTGCGCAACTTGTTAAAGCAACGAATATAATGAGTGATAATAATCGGAATCTATTAAATAGAATTTCTGAAGTATCCGAATCTGTTTCAAGTCAAAGCGAAGAGCTAACGCAGGCAGCCAGTGAGGTTAAAGCAGGAGCAGACCAAGTTGCAATAACAATGGAAGAGCTTGCAACTGGGGCAGAAACACAGGCGAATAGTGCCAGTGAGTTAGCATCCATTATGGGAACGTTCACTAACAGAGTTGAAGAAGCAAATGAAAGTGGAGAACGTATTCACGAGAATTCAGGAAAAGTATTAGAGCTGACAACAAAAGGAAGTCAACTAATGAATGCTTCAACTGAGCAAATGATTAAAATTGATCGGATTGTAAAAGATGCAGTAGAAAAGATGCAAAATTTGGATAACCAATCGCAAGAAATCTCAAAACTTGTTTCGGTGATTAAAGATGTTGCAGAGCAAACAAATCTATTGGCTTTAAATGCTGCCATTGAAGCTGCAAGAGCGGGTGAGCATGGTAAGGGCTTTGCAGTTGTGGCAGATGAAGTAAGAAAGCTGGCGGAGCAGGTTGCTCTATCCGTAAATGATATTACGACAATTGTAACCACCATACAAACTGAATCCAGTGTTGTAGCTGACTCATTAAGAGATGGATATACAGAGGTAGAACAAGGGACATCTCAAATAGAAACCACAGGTAAAACGTTTAATAATATAAGTTCTGCAGTTACAGATATGGTTCAAAGTATTCAGGCTGTATCTGAACACTTATCTGAAATTGCGGCTAATAGTCAAGAAATGAATGGTTCTATAGAGGAAATAGCCTCAGTTTCTGAAGAAGCTGCAGCGGGTGTAGAACAAACATCAGCATCAGCACAGCAATCAAGTGGGTCCATGGAAGAAGTAGCAGGAAGTTCTGAGCATCTTGCTAAATTGGCTGAGGAATTAAATGAATTGGTAGGGCGGTTTAAGTTGTAATGTTACAAATCAATTTTGTATAAGTAGCAGAGTGGTCATTAATGTTTTGAATAAAGGTAAAAATGTATAACATGTTTAACAACCGATATTTCATATTGGAATTCAATTTATAGTTGTGAAATGTTACTTAGAAATAATATTTCCCCCCATAATATGATAAGAGAATAAGCTTTTCTATTAAATTGGACATGCATTCAATAGAAAACTATATAAATTAGATTTCTCCTTTTCGGTCAAGCAATATTATTCATTAACATACTCATTCACCTGAATTCACTGAAAGAATGAGGAAATTATAAAAGGATTTACGGGCTAAACTAGGTTCTATAGCATTTGAAATGAATAAGGCAGAAAAGAATGTTGAATTATAGAGAGAAGCTATTAAAGTTAATGATAGATAGTTAATGGCATTTGTTAAATTTGAAAAGTTTAATTCAATGTTAGAGTTGAGGAAGCAAATAATAATATGCAATTTTTTGCTTCATAGAATGACATACTTTACTATTCAATATTTGCGTTTTCAGAGAGTAGCGGACATGATAGCCTATTGTGAGCGGCTTATTGGAGAAGTGCCTTGAAGATAGATCGTGTCCGTAATGGGCTCTATGACAAATGATTTTAATAATGACAATGACCCCGTTTTTCGTGAAAATAATCTTTTCCGATTTTCGGGTCTTTTTCATACCTCTTGTTCATTGCTGACTTTACTCTTTTCTGGGGCTCCTTTTTTATAATTATATTTTTTATCCCTCTTTTCAAAAATAGAAATAGAATTGTCTTCACTGGCTGTTGTTTCTCTATTTTGGGACTAATTCGTCTGTAAAGTGTGAATTTGATAGGTCAATTTTTTTTAACCTTGTAATGCGATGTACTATTGTGTTACGATGTAAATATAATTCGTTTGAAAGTGAGGTGTCGTTTATGGACAAAGAGATAATGAAGGGTAGTATTGATATTTTATTTTTATCTCTATTAAATAAAAGGGACATGTATGGTTATGAAATAGTAAAAACATTAAAAGAAAATAGTAATGAACTATACAACATGAGTGAAGGGACGTTATATCCCGCTTTGAAGCGATTAGAAAACAAAGAATGGCTTCAATCTTATTGGGGCAGTTCAGAGAATGGCGGGAGAAGGAAGTACTATAGGATCACACAAGATGGGAAGAAAGAGTTAGATAAGAAATTAAAGGAATGGAATCAAATAAGTAATTTAATTAAAGTATGTTCGGAGGGTATCGCATGGATAAAAAAATCGAAAATTATATTGATAAAGTTGTGAATCAATTACATTGTGACGAGGAAGAAAAGAGAGAAATAATTGATGAAATGAGAGATCATTTACATTTATTAAAAAATGAATATATAGATCAAGGTTTTACTAAGGAAGAATCAACAAAAAAGGCGTTAGAGAGTTTTGGAGAACAAAAACAATTAACGAAAGGTTTACAGGAGTCACTGTTTCCATTCTATAAAGCAACTAAGATAGGAACATGGATTTTATTTGGTCTTTACTCATTTATTATTCTATTTAAGTTACTCTTTCAACGTATCATTTTCCGAATCAACGATTACTACGTAACTGGAGGTACATTTAACAGATATGTTTTTACTCCAATGAATTCAGAAGGCTATGTTGAATTTATAAAGGTCAATTCGAATTTCATTCCGTTTAAAAATACCATCGAATACATATCTGGAGCTGACCGTTTTAATATGGATATCATCATCAATAACACATTAGGAAACATTTTAATTTTTCTGCCACTGGGAATTTTTCTTCCTTTATTAATTAAAAAATACAGTAGATTTACTAGGGTAATTGTTGCTTCAACCGTTATTAGTTTTTCAATTGAAACTTTGCAGCTGGCTTTAAAAATTGGGCAATTCGATATTGATGATGTCATTTTGAATACAATTGGCAGTATCATTGGTTTTCTGATTTTAAAGATAGCCAAAAGTGTCATCACTTTTCCAAAGGGAAGTTTCGTTCGAAGAACAACAAATTGATTCGGTTAACATTCCATACAAAGTGCAATAGATTTTTTAAAAGGTTTGTAGAAATATCGAGAATTAGGGGAATAGTGATTATGAAAATTTTATTGAAAGTAGGATTAACAGTTGTATTATGCTGTTATTTGTTCATTCTTTCAAAACTAATTCTATTCAAACACCTTGCCATTCCAGACATTATGAGCCATTTTACATTTAATTTTGATGGCTATTACTGGAATAACCACAATTTTATTCCATTTAAGACGATTACGTATTATTTGTTCTTGGCGAATGATATAAACATCAACATACGGGTTGAAAATCTAACTGGAAATATTATTGGGTTTATGCCATTCGGATTTATTCTTCCACTGTTATCAAGCAAGTTCCATAGGTTTAAAAAGATTACAATTGCAGCTCTTTCTTTAAGTTTAACATTCGAACTAATTCAACTTATTTTCGGCTTTGGTAGTTTTGATGTTGATGATGTTATTTTGAATACACTCGGAGGAATATTAGGGTATCTACCCATTAGCATATACACTAACCGCAGGCAGGGACAACAAAAGAGTGTAATGGATTAAATGAAGAAATTTATGGTAAGTTGCACGGCTTATGGGAAACCCAACCGTGCTTGTTGAAGTGTATGTAATACTTAGGTGTAGAGTGGTACAGCATGTACATCGGTTGATTTCACAGCTTACAGGCAAATTATTAGTGAAATGAGGCAAGCATTTTGAAAATGGACGTTCATCAATTAGCAGAGTATCTCGCAGACAATCCTTTTCAAGTAGAAGGAATATATCGTTATGCTAAAAACCCAGGTGTACCTGACGCTGATTATACAGACTCTTTTCCTGGATTTGTCTTTCCACTTGCAGGGAGGACACAATTTCAATTTAATGGTACACCTTATATCCTTTCCCCAGGGAAAATTATCCATGGGGGTGCAAAAATGGAACTGGCTCAAAAAATGTTTGGTGACACAAACTGGGAATATATTCTAGTTCTATATCGGATAGGTAACTCAAAACTAGAAGACACTAGCTTTTCTCAACAGCATTTTGAATTATCAACAGGGCAATCCCCTCGACTTGTCGAATTACTTATGCGCCTGTGGCAAGTATATAATCAGCGTGGAGGCATTTCAATGTTTCAGACCGAAATGCTGTTTCGCGAAGCACTGAATGAAGTCTTATTATCTGTTATTAATAGGCAAAATAGCTGTGAATCACATACTTTATTCGAACGGGTATCTAATTATATTCATGAAAACTATTATCAAAGCCTTACAATAGCATCGCTTGAAGAACAATATAACGTTAATCGAAATCGACTTTCTTACGTATTTAGAAGACATGCAGGGATGGGACCGGCAGAATATCTATTAAACTATCGAATAAAGATGGCACAAAAAATGTTATTTACAAGAAATGTGTCTATACAACAAATTGCACAAGCTGTTGGAATCACTGACCCCTTCTATTTTAGTAGAGTGTTCAAGAAGCAAGTTGGCATTTCTCCTACTAAATATCGCGAGAAGTTCATCAATAATCCATGCTAATTTCAACAAGCATCCATTCTTAACTGAAAATGAATGTACTATACTAATGGAAAGCCACAGGCAACATGGTATAGGGGGAAATTAATATGCAAAAAATGAAAGGACTTCTGTTCTTAATAATATTAGTAGGCATACTAGCTGGTTGTAATAAAACGCCTACTGAAAATAATAATGGATCAGTCTCAGAAGTTGAACCTGAAACAGAAGTTAATATAGATGAAACGGAATGGCCGAGAACGTTTAAGGATGCATCTGGTAAAGAAATTATTATGGAGAAGAAACCTGAAAAATTGGCCACGCTATGGTATTTTTATCCTGAAATATTAGTTGCACTAGGTGAACCACCTACTGCTTCTACAGAAAAAGAATATCTATCTTCTCTATCTTATTTAAAAGGAAAGCTGGATTCAACTGAAGAATTAGGAGATAAACTGTCCCCTAATATTGAAAAGATTCTATCTACTGAGCCTGATTATATTATAGCCACAGAACATCATAAAGAGATACATGACTCTTTAGAAAAAATTGCGCCTGTCATTACACTAAACTCCAATGACATCTATGAAGATTGGCAATACGGTCTTCGTACAGTAGCCGAGATTATTGGAAAGGAAGACGAAGCGGAAAAAGTAATCGATCATATGATGAAAGCGATTGAAACGGGTCGTGAAGCATTAAAGGCAATTGAAGGAGAGTCAGTAGCATTTATAGTATCTTGGGATGGAAAAACGTTTAATGTTCTAGGTGAAGAAAATCCTGTCTATACACTAGCGTTTGATAAAAGTAGGGGGCTGGGGCTTACACCAGATAAGACATTTAAAGGTACTAATAATGAGTTTATTACGTTTGAAGGAATTTCAACGATTCAAGCAGATCATATTTTCCTTATAGGCGACATTACAAAAGAGGATAAATTGATGAACGAATTAGAACAAAGTAATGTATGGAACAACCTGAATGCTGTGAAGAAAAGCAATGTCTATTTAATGGATACTTCCGCTATTACTGGTGGTCCATTGGCTATCGAATATGCGTTACAAAATATAATAAATTCTTTACGTTAGTTCTAAAAGGTGGAGATAAAAGTTATTGAAATCACTCAGTTGTAACAACCGAACGACAAGGTTTGGCCTGAGCATCTTCTTTTTAAACGTAAAGAGCTTTACTAATGCATACTATTTTTTTACTCATTACTGTAACGGTATAGCGGAAGTCAAAATAAGGAGGGATTATTATCCATTACCAACCTATAAAACTAAAGGACGAGTTATCTAAAATTAACGATTATTGGTCCCCACAAGTTATTGGTGAAATGAATGACGATCAAATTGAGCTTGTTAAAATTGATGGAGATTTTATATGGCACGAGCATCCTGATACAGATAAGCTATTTATCGTGCTTGAAGGGGAGATGTTCATCGATTTTCGTGATGGGCAAGTAAAAATTTCTAAGGGCGAGATGTGTATTGTCCCAGGAGGCGTCGAGCATAAGCCTTTCGCCGAAAAGGAATCACACATCATGCTGGTGGAGCCTAAAAGGAAAATAGACTGATAATAAGCATCTAATGTCTGTTGGCAGTTAAAATAAGCGTCGAGTACTTACGTAATTCAGAATTGCGTGAGCACTTGACGCTTTTTAATAAAAAACCTTTTGTTTCGCTAAATGATGGCATACTTAAATTACTCCAATAAGAGCTTGATTACCCAGAGTACGCTTATTCCAATCTCCTAAACGCTTCTTTCTACTATTATGTAAAAAAGCAGCGGTGACGAAATAATAGGTACTCAACTCAATTATGATGCAATATAATATCCATTCTAATCCGGGGCTGAATCCAAGTGATCCAGTTTCTTTTCATAGACTAGGAAATGATGAAATTTGAGCCTATATAATATGGGCGTATTGGGCCGCGTCCAGCTCCAGCACCCAGAAACGAGGCGACTTCACGACCCCCTACGCAAAAGTCATCATCGGCTCACAAGCACACCGTAATTTCGTTGTCTCCGTTGACTCGCTCTGTTTCTAATCGGGTGCTTACGCTTTTGTTATTCCCTAATACCCCCTCAATCCTTATCAATAGTGTTTTGGGCAGTATCCACCCATTCCAATTGCAGTCCTCACTATATCAATCTGCACGATTTTTTCAATTTATACGCAGTATAATTCCCAACTATAACGTCATCCTAATGCTTCTACATTTAACATAATAATCTTTCTTCTTTCGATTTCTAAATGAGAACTTAGTACACTGACTTTAGGTTAACAATAGGGGGAATCTCTGATTAAGGAGAGATGTAGGACGATTTAGACTGGGAAGGATCTTTTATAGTTTCCTATATCGAGACATCATTTTAATTGGAAAAGTATAATTATCGTAAAAGTACATTGACGACCATAGTAATATGATGTATATTATAATTATAAGGAAGTGGGGCGATGATCAACGATACAACTGCCAATACACTGAAGTTAGAAGTATTGTAGGTATGGTATAGGAGGTGTGAATATGGTAAATAAGAAAGTTTCCTCGGATCTACTAAGAGGACATACCGATACAATAATTTTGAACCTGTTGATGACTGGAGATAAATATGGGTATAAAATAACCAAGTTAATAGTAGAGAACTCAGCTGGGGAATATGAATTAAAAGAGGCTACCATGTATTCAAGTCTGAAAAGGCTTGAAAAAGATGGCCATATCGTGTCCTACTGGGGAGATGAGACCTCTGGTGGAAGAAGGAAATATTATAAAATTACAGAAAAAGGGAAAGACACGTATATCGAAAATATAAAGAACTGGGAGAACACTAAACGGATTTTAGATCAATTATTAGAGAAAGGTGGATATGGAAATGAATGAAAAGTTAAGTAAATATCTGGATAATGAGTTTTCACCTTATGTGGAGACAAACTCAGTTAAGGAATTAAAAGAAGAAATAATGAATAATTTGCAAGAGAAATTAAATGATTTAAGAGAACAGGGACATGATGATGAAACTGCTTTTAGCATGACGATAAAATCTATTGGGAATATATCCGAAATGTTGGATTCTAATGCAGAAAAGCAAACTATGCTCCAGCAGCAGGAAAAGGAAATGGATTTCACTAAAATGGATCTTCGTGAAGCTGATTTTAAAGGGGTAAGTTTAAAAAAAGCAGAGTTTAGCAAAAGCGATCTAAGAGATGCCGATTTTACTGAAGCCGATTTATCTTATAGCTCATTTATCGTTTGTGATTTAAGGAATGTAATATTCGATGGTGCAAATCTTACAGGAGCTAAATTATCAAAGTCGGATTTATCCAAGACAAGTTTTAAACATGCCAAGTTGAATAATACAGATTTAAGCTATTCTGATTTATCGGGTGTTCCATTCGAAAATCAAATTTTCAATGGCACGAATTTTTATAGTTCGGGATTAAAGGGTACGAATTTTAAAAATGCTGTATTTAAAAATGCTTCGTTCAAGTATGCATACGCTTGTAACAAAGCGAATTTTGATGGTGCAACAATGGATAAGGTAACATATGCAGTACTGAAGAAGAATAAAGCAGATTTGACCAATGTTACAGTAATTTAAACTAAATAAAGCATTATTAGTTGGAACGGAGTTCATTAGACCTCGTTCCTTTTCTAATGGTTGGGGATCATAAAGTGGTTACCTTATTGTTATAAACTTATCGTTGGTCTTTCATCTAGTTTTTTCTGTTAAAAAGTTGGTATAGTCTAAAGAAGAAAGAGGGAGGAAAAAGAAGAGAGTGAGCAATAGTACTTATTTAGATTCAATCCTAAAATCAATATCAATCCAAGTTGAATTTAATTGAAATGAGAAGTGTAAGGATAGATCTAGATCATAAGTAATTTTAAAATATGATAAAATAAAAAAACATAACGAAGATTGTTAAATAGTGATAACCAGATACTTCAGTAATAGGATTTAATATGTGACGGGGGTTAAATAATGGAAGCCATTGAATTAGTAGAGTTGAACAAAGTAAACCAAATTCAATAGGTTACAAAAACAAAAATGGATGGCTTTCGGGAAAGTTTTAGGTAGATTAATTTAGGAAGAGCATCTTTTTTGATAAATTAAATGTAGTCACGAGGAAGAATAATGAGAAGAAAGGTAGTATTTCAATGAAACGCAAATTCTTATTAGGCATGTTAACAGTAGTTTTAGTAATATTGACTGCTTGTGGAACCTCATCTGACGAGTCTACATTGGACAATCAGTCACCAAATAAAAACTCTAGTCAAAATACAAATGACGATTCTGCAAGTGCAGCTTCGACAGATAATGACACAAATACCAACAATACGAACACAGATACTGGAAGTAATGGTACCGATGAAAAGGGAGATACGACAAACAATGTACCAGCAAAAGATACAGCTAGTTTGAAGGATCAGTACCTTAAGAAATTAAATGATACGAAGAATGAAGTGGAGGAGATGCGAAAAAATCCGATAGACGATACAACATATGCGTTGAAAAAAGTTGAAGGAGATGCATACGATATTTGGGATGAATTGTTAAATGAAATTTATGGAGCCCTAAAGGAGCAACTACCTAAAGAAGAGATGGATCAACTAAGGAAGGAACAGCGTGAATGGATAGCGTACCGAGATCATACTGCAAAAGAGGCATCGCTAAAATATAAAGGTGGCACGATGGAACAGTTAGAATATGTAACGGTCCAGAACAATCTTACCGAAGAAAAGTGTTTTGAATTAGTTGAAGACTATATGAAATAACCCTTCATTATTACCGTGAAGGGGAATACGTTGAAAATTATGATAATTTAAAAAAATATTGTTTATTATAAAATAAATAGTTAATACTATTTATACAGAACATTAAAATGATTGAAAGAATAAAATGATATACCATAGAAAGGTTCTCAAAAATATGTAATGTGTCTGTTAAAATATTACGGTATTATGATGAAATTGACTTATTAAAGCCTTCGTAAATAGAAGTTGAAACGAATTATCGTTATTATGATTATGACAAAATTGAAGCAATTAAAATAATCTTGTTTTTAAAGCGTCTACATATTGATCGACTGTCAGTAAATGTCCTCAAAAAAAGTTATATGGAGCAATTGAAAAGAAGTTTGCCGGTTGTTGTTATGCTAACCTAGTAGTAATTTGCTAGAAGGAGGATAATTATGATAAAAAAGGCGATTCAACTGACATTGTTCGTCCATGATTTAAAAGAAGCGAAAGATTTTTACGTGAACAAGTTAGGATTTGTAGTACGGGAAGAAGAGGAGTTCGAACCAGGGTGGCGTTATCTTGCTGTTTCCCCTGAGAATGGTAACGAAACCATGATTGAACTAGCTGAAGCTAAAACTCCTAAACAAGAACAATTGATAGGCAAACAAGGCGGCGATACGGTCATGCTAATGTTTGAATCCGATCATATTGAAAGAGATGTTAGTGATTTGCAGGAGCGAGGAGTAGTTTTTCAAGGAGAGATACAAGGGGTACCAGGAGGTAAAGGGGTAGTATTTAAAGATTTATATGGGAATAATCTTGATTTATTCGAACCTAGAAAAGAATAACAAATAGACCTTTACCTTTAGTGAAAATTTGAGCTCCCCTTAATTGTTACTAAAAAACAACGAATATATCCTTGTTTACTTAGTTCAGATTAGAGACGCAAAGCCCTCTCAGCGAAAAACGAAACTAGTTAATCCTGGGGGGCTTTTTCTAATTAGACGGCGTGATTTTTTGCTGAAGAATCTTTATGTAAAGCTACTATTAAAATCATGATAATGATACAAGCTGTACCAACCCATTGGAAAATGCCAAAGGGTTGTTTTAACCAGAAAACAGTTGTTAAAACAGCTGCTAGGGGTTCAATACTACCTATAAGACTCGTTTCTTTAGGTGACAGGCTCTGTAAACTTTCTATATAAAACCAAAATGCAATCATCGTTCCGAAAATGATAACGAAGACTATATATAAATATGCTTCTAGCGTTATGCTGCTATTGTTAAGTTCCCAAGGTGGGTGGATAAAGCTTAATGCAGTACCTCCGATAATCATAGCCCAGCCAACAATGACAAGCGAATCGTATTGCTTTAGCAAAGGAATGGCATACAACGTATAAAATGCTAAAGCTATCCCAGATAAAACACCCCAAACGATTGCTAGTAACGGTACAGATAGTTGTGAGAATGAGCCATTGGTTAATAAGAAGAAGCATCCAACGAAAGCTAGCAAAATAGTTAACACATCTTTTTTTGTTAGAACAGATTGTCTGCTTAAAATGAGATAAAGAATAATCATTACTGGTGCTAAATATTGTAATAGTGTTGCTACCGCAGCATTGCCATGTTCAATCGAAGCCATATATGTGTACTGAACAGCAAGCATACCAAGTAACCCGAAAATAAGTAAATGAATAGCGATCCTTCTGTTTTTCCAAACAGCAATTATTTGGGAACGGTCTTTTTCAAAAAATTGAACTGCTAATAGTAATAAACCAGCCAGTAGTAACCTGGTCGCAACAAGCCAATCTACATCAATAGAGAATTCTTGAAATAGCTTTTTTGCAACTGTGCCACCAATCCCCCAAAATGCTGCTCCCGTTATTACAAGAAACATTCCTTTCCCTCTATTCATGATGAATTCTCCACCTTTATGATAAAAATAGTGTTATCATATGGATAATAATAAGAGGAGAATTCTTGGAATAATACGTAAATCGAATCAAAAAGTATAATTATATTGAGGTTTTGCTATGCAAATAAAAAATTTTATCGTTGACCAAAATTTAAAAGAATTAACGGAACATCGCACGGTTGTATTACCGCTTGCATGTTACGAAACGATGATTACTAAAAACATACATGGCTTTATACCACTGCACTGGCATGATGAAATTCAATTTGTTCTCATTATAAAAGGAGAAGCAATCTTCCAAGTTAATGAAGAAAAAATAACTGTTCGAGAGGGCGAGGGACTGTTTATAAATAGTGGGTGTTTGCACATGGCAACAGATGAAAATGATTCGGGCTGTATTTATATTTGTTTAAATGTAATGTATCTCCACATTTTATTTTATCTCAAGAGCTTTATACAACCCATGTAAGTCCGTATACGCAAGCCACTAATTTGCCTTACCTTCACTTGGATACAGAGGAAGTTTGGGAGAAAAATATTTTAGCTGCTATTGTAAACATCAATCAACTGATACAACAAAATCCCTCATGTTATGAAATCGATATTAGCATGCAGCTAACGATAATTTGGAAAAATTTAATCATAAATGGTTTTGATTTAGAGTACGAACAGGTAGAAAAGCTAAAGAGTCATCGAATGAAGCAAATGTTAAATTGGATACACACACATTATGCGAAAAAAATTCTTTTAGACGATATTGCACGTGCTGGTCAATTGAGTCGATCCGAATGTTGTAGATATTTCAAACGAATTTTAAAGAAAACACCATTGAATTATGTAACCGATTATCGAATTCAAAAAAGCTTAATTTTACTACAACAAATAGAATCCAATGTCACGGATGTTGCCTATGAAGTAGGCTTTAATAGTACAAGCTATTTCATTGCTCAGTTTCGCAGATCGATGAACATGACACCATTAGCATATAAAAAATATAAAAATAGCTATTAATGACCGCGAGTGTTGAAGAACATTGATATCTTGTGTGAACGGCACTATATACCTTTTAGCAAAAATGATTGATTATCATCTTAATCTAGTATCTGAAAATGTTAATACGTGGAGGTATTTGTTATGAAAATAGCAGCAATTTATGATATTCACGGTAATAACGTTGCATTAGAAGCTGTCTTAACTGAAGTGGCAAATGAAAAGGCTGAAAAAGTTATAGTTGGTGGGGACTTAGTCTGGGGACCGCAGCCTAGAGAAGTCATGGAAACTTTAATGAGATATAAGGATACATTTTTATTTATAATGGGTAATGCAGATAGAGAGGTAGCGCATCGATATAGCATAGAAGATGGCTGTCAGGATTTTGTAGCAGAAATAAATTACTGGTGTGCAGATCAATTAACAAGGGAGCACTTGAGTTTTTTGAAAGAATTGCCTGAGAGACAACGGATGGCTATTAACGGGTTAGGCGATGTATTGTTTGTACACGGTTCTCCAAGGAATGACGAAGAAGCAATAAGAGCTGATACCGATGAACGAGAAATTAATGAGATGGTAAAGGATACTGAAGCGAATATTATAGTATGCGGCCATACGCATATTCAGTTTGACAGATTAGTAGCTGGTAGGCGAATAGTCAATGCTGGTAGTGTTGGTCTACAGAGTAAAGCTAAGGGGGCTTGTTGGCTATTTATTCATGATGATGAAATAGAACATAAGGAAACGCAGTATGACATAGAAAAAGCTGTGAAGGAAATACTCCAAGGTACCTGTCCATATAAAGAAGATTTTGCTGAACATATACGAAACCCTCCAAATATTGGTCCATAATTCAATAAGTTATTACTTTTAATTCATCTAAAATACTCAAGATGTAACTTCTCCTTATTAAAATTACAGAGGCAGAAGAGAAAAAATTCTTAACACCACTATAGAAAATGGGGAGTTTAGAAGAGATGATTAAAAAATTATTAACCTAAAGATAATCCAGTTAAAATATTTTGAATTTATGGTAAAATGTATATTTTTATTTCAAAAAGGAGCAATAATTGATATGGCAAAAACTTCAGGCTGTTTTACCATCGTTTTTAATAAAAAGGGTTACATATTGTTAGTGAAGAGAAAGGATTATCCTGTCTGGGATTTACCTGGGGGAATGTTAGAAAAAGATGAACACTTAGAGAATTGTGCTATACGAGAAGCTAAAGAGGAAACGGGGTATATCATTTCGATTAAACGAAAAATAGGAGAATATTATCAACCTCAATTTGATGATTTACAACACATATTTTTAGGGGAATTGCTAGGTGGTACGCTAATTAAAAATGGTCCTGAAACAGATAAAGTGGATTGGTTTCATCCAAAAAAATTACCTATGTTTATGATTCCCAATAGAAGAAAGCAAATTAAAAATTTTCTTAGACATAAAAATACAGTAATAAAAGATTCAATAACCGTTTCTCGATTTAAAATTTCACTATTTAAAGTGTTTTTTAAGGTGTTTGGTTAAGTTTCTGCAATTCTTAAATAAGCATGTGGATGAACGTATTAATTTTACTATTAAAATAAATTGTTTTTATTGTAAGATGCTGAAGGATGTATAAAATATATTTTATTAAAAGAGTAATTGAAGTTTACATGCTAAATATGAGATTTGCATATATACAGTGGCCGTGAAATGCTGTTGGGTGGAATATTGAGGAGAGGTTAAATTGTACCGTTGATCAAAGTAGAAATATAATTTCCTATTGTGTTTATGAATATGAAATGTAATAATAAGTTAAATGTAAAAGCAATGATGAGAAGAGTAAATCATTTTTATTCCGTTACAGAGAGCTTCGTTGGCTGAAAAGAAGCATGGAATTATTTGATTGAATATGGTCTCTGAGCTGCATAGTTGAACGTTCTATTGAGCGTAAGGCTATGACGAGATTTGGCACTCGTTATAAATGTCAGGGTATAAGAACTTTATCGTTCCGTACTTATTGAGGCTAATCATGTGAGTGGTTAGCAAATTAAGGTGGTAACACGAGAATAATCTCGTCCTTAGACAGTTGTTTTGTCTTTGGACGAGGTTTTTTATTTTCAAGAGATGAAAATAGTAAGGGAGGAAATAAGATGAATGTATTTATCGGAGGAGCATGGCCTTATGCCAATGGTTCACTACATTTAGGCCACATATCTAGTTTATTATCAGGTGACGTTTTAGCCCGGTATTATAGAATGAAAGGAGAAAATGTTCTTTATGTATCAGGAAGTGATTGCAATGGAACTCCAATTACGATTAGAGCAAAGCAAGAAGATGTAACACCTAAGGAGATTGCTGATAGGTATCATAAAGAGTTTTGTGCGTGTTTTGAAAAGTTGGGTTTTACTTATGATTGCTATACAAGGACAGATAGTGCCCATCATCATAGAATTGTGCAAAATATATTTTTGCAGCTATTTGATAATGGAAAAATCTATAAAAAGGAAATTGAACAGGCGTATTGCAATAGGTGTGAACAATTTTTACCCGACCGGTTTGTCGAAGGAACTTGTCCACAATGTGGACAGGATGCTCGTGGTGACCAATGTGACCACTGCTCAAAAATATTAGAACCACTAGACCTTATAAATAAGAAATGTAAGATTTGTGGTGATTCTCCAACTACGAAACAGACAGAACATTTCTATTTTAAGTTAAGTGCATTCCAAAAAGAACTACAGCAGTACGTAACTAATGCGAAAGTGAAGAACTTATGGAGAGAAAATGCGATTCAATTATCGGAAAGATATTTAATGGAAGGATTGCCCGATCGAGGAGTTTC
Organism: Virgibacillus sp. AGTR; assembly: GCF_016919725.2. Lineage (GTDB taxonomy): Bacteria > Bacillota > Bacilli > Bacillales > Amphibacillaceae > Virgibacillus > Virgibacillus salarius. The sequence continues at coordinate 13,107 of NZ_JAJERH010000024.1, read as the reverse complement.
AAGAGATTTACCAATAGGTGTTCCAGTTCCAGTAAAGGGATATGAGGAGAAGAAGATTTATGTATGGATCGAAGCTGTTTCCGGATATTATGCAGCCAGTAAAAAATGGGCAGAGAAAAATAACGTGGAGGATTCCATTTTTTGGGGTAATGATACAAAAACATATTATATTCACGGAAAGGATAATATTCCATTTCATTCTATCATTTGGCCATCTATATTAATGGGAATTGAAAAGGATTGTTTACCTACTCATATTGTTTCGAATGAGTATTTAACAGTTGAAAAAAAGAAACTTTCAACAAGTAAGAATTGGGCAGTGTGGGTACCAGATATGATTGAAAAATATCATCCTGATTCCATTCGGTATTTCTTAACCATAAATGCACCAGAAAATAGAGATTCCGATTTTTCGTGGCGAGAGTTTGTATATAGTCATAATAGTGAATTGCTAGGAGCCTATGGTAACTTTGTGAATAGGACATTAAAGTTTATAGAGAAATCATTTAAGGGATTTGTTCCAGATGGAAAAGTTGATAAAAGCATAATGAATGAGATTCAAGATCTTTATAAACAAATAGGGTCACTTATTGAAGGAGCACATTTCAAACAAGCGTTAGAATTACTATTCCATTTTATAAGAAGAGCGAACAAATATTTTGATGCTCAACAACCTTGGATTCAAATAAATGAATCACCTAATGCATGTAAACATACATTAGCAACCTGTATATATATCATTGCAAATTTAGCGCAGCTATTGAGCCCATTCCTGCCATTTTCCAGTAATGAGGTCAAGGTAATGTTAGGAATATCAAACTTTACTTGGAATCCAACGGATAAATATGCAACTGCTGTAAAGCACGTTAGTCCTCTATTTGAAAGAATTGATGTTAAAACGATCACAATGGAAATTGAAAAGTTGCATAAACAAGCTTCGTTGTGATTTTTATATCATAAATCTAGGGTCTTTAAAAAGGCTTATCATTTGCCTCCTGGGAAGTATCGAAAATTAATGTCGGATGTACTGAAAAATAAGGAGGAATCTTATATGGATAATCAAGTGAAAGGTTGGTTTTTAAGTGGGTCGGACCCGTTTAATTATGAGATGGGAATGGATCGGGAGGTCGTACATTGTGGAAAATCATCAGGCTATTTAAGCTAAAACGGTGATTGATTCTTCAAACTTTGCTACGATGATGCAGCAATTCAAAGCAGATAAATTTATCGGAAAACGAATGAGACTATCTTGTTTTTTAAAAACAAAAGATGTAGACACTTTTTCTGGTATGTGGATGAGAGTAGATAATGCTTTTGATGATGTTTTACAGTTTGATAATATGAGTAATCGCCCTATCAAAGGGACTACGCAATGGAACCGATATACGATTGTTTTGGATGTTCCTTCTGAAAGCTCGGTCATATCATTTGGAGTTATATTAACGGGTCAAGGCATTATATGGGCAGACCAATTTCGTTTTGAAGAAGTGGATAAAAATGTGGCAACAACTAATTTGGAAATACAAACAGAATTATTGGATGAGCCAGTAAACCTATCATTCGAGGAGGAAATTAGTTAAAGCGGATGTTTTTTCTAATCGAATTCTTGGGTTCTAAACTTGACAAAAATGTGTATCAATTATAAACTATTGGAAATTTCATAAAAGGAAACACGATGATAGGGAGTATTAAGGATTATTATTGTTAAGAGAGCTGCCGGTTGGTGTAAGGTAGTCAATATAACCCCAACTCGCCCTGGAGTGGTAAGGCTGATATGTAGGTCTTAACGGTTAACTCAGTAATTGGTTAATGAAGTGGATTTGTTTTGTAAATGAATCAAAAAGAGTGGTACCACGAAAGTAAAGCCTGTCGTCTCTTATGGGATGATGGGCTTTTTTATATGATAAGGAGGGAGTACAATTGAAAATACAATATCCAACTCCCCTACAAAAAGGGGATAAAATTGCTGTTACTGCTATTTCAAGTGGTGTAGAAAGACCGTTACATATTTTATTAGAGGAAGCAAAAAGTAATATGGAATCCCTTGGGTATCAAGTGGAATTGGCAGAAACCGTATGGACTGAAGAAAAAGCAAGAAGTGCAACAAAAGAAAAAAGAGCAAAAGAATTTATGGATCTCTATATGGACCCGACAGTTAAAGCAATTATTCCACCGTGGGGTGGACAATTTTCATTAGAAATTTTTCCATTGTTAGATTGGGAGAAAATCAAGAAGATGCCTCCAAAGTGGATACTAGGATATTCCGATATTAGTACAATGAACTTTGTGTATACAACAATTACTGGCAATGCATCAGCCCATGGAATAAATTTTGTGGAGATGTCTGCACCAACTTTAGATGAAACAAGTAGTGGTTGGGAGCGTGTATTAACAGCTAATCAGAAAGAAATTGTTACACAGCAATCATCTTCTAAATTTCAGTCTTCATGGGAGAAGGTGTTTAAAAACCCGGCAACTGGCTTCTATTTGGATAGCCAAACGGAATGGAAAAGTCTCAATACGAAGGAAACTTTCTCTGGAAGATTGTTAGGTGGTGTCATTAATACACTTCAAAATATTCATGGTACACCATTTGATCAAGTGGAAAATTACCTAGATACGTATACAGAAAATGAAGGGACGATTTGGTATCTTGAAAGTGTTGATATGAGTGCAGCTGAGATTTATCGTGCTTTGTGGCAAATGAAAGCGAATGGATGGTTTAAAAATACAAATGGTGTCCTAATCGGTAGATTAAGTGGATATACTCCTACAAAGGATTATCAACTAAAGGATGTATTGATCGATATTTTCTCTAAGGAGAATATCTCATTTATTTACGATGTAGATACAGGTCACTTACCTCCACAACTCACCTTAGTCAATGGTGCTTTGGCACAGGTATTCTATGAAAAAGGTGCTGGGAAAATAGATATACATTTTAAATAAAAATAAACTGGAAGCGATGACGGTAAGAGAAATGAAGGAAGGAGGAGGGAATGGGTATGAAGAGCTTATCGAGGTTCTGGCTACCTTGGGTGCTAGGTGTAATCGTAGCAGTAGTTGCAATAAGCTTGTGGAATAAAAAAGAGATAGATTGGGATCATATTATGACAATGAGTATCGCTGGATTAATTGGTATGTTGATTGCAACAGGAATAAAGATGGCTATAAAAATGGCTAATAGCAAATCTAGTGAATAGTTGTTTGCAGGCTATATTGGAATGCAAAAAGTTGTACACTATAGTTAGTAAAGAAAATGGTGCTTTTAAAGTAAAATGATTAAGATTTTGACTATCGCCAATGGTATAGCCTATTTATTAAGCTATATTGGTGATAATCATGCGGTCCTTTAGGAGGGATCGCTTTTTTATGTAACTAATCGGCTTAGGTTGACTTCTTTTAAATTACAATGTAATATATAAATTGCAAAAGTAATATATAATTTACATTGCGTAGGTGAATGTATGAAAAACAATGTGAAAATAGCAAGAATAAAATTATCGATGACGCAAGCACAATTAGCCAAAAAAGTAGGCGTAACAAGGCAGACAATAGGACTAATCGAGAAGGGAGTATATAATCCGAGTCTCCAACTTTGCATTGCCATAGCAAAAGAACTTCATAAAACGTTAGATGAATTATTCTGGGAGGTGGAAATGTAATGAAGTCATGGCTATCGTTTTTATTACCAAATGACGAATATAAAGAAAAAAAGATTCTTTACTTTTTATCAGAAGGATCCATTGTTCTACTGATAGCGTTATTTAGTATATTTATCAGTAGTCGGTACGTATTCAATTTTCAGCTCGATATAGAATTTGCTTTGTTTGCTTCTATATTCATTTTTTTAGGATATGTTCTATTAAGGTATATTATATCTGGTATGGAATATACAGATGTTGCTACAGAACATGCCTACAAGAAAGAGCTAAAGCATATTTTTAGCAGGACATGTAGTTTTGGGATTATTTATATGTTGCTCTATTTCATTTTTGTCGGTATCCCAAGTAAGCAAAATGAATGGGGAGAGCTTTTGGGATTACTTTTAAGTATTTGCCTCATTTGGTTTATTATAAGTTTTATTTCCTTAAAGATCTCCTATAAAAAGAATAAAGAATTGTTATAATTCATTTTACAGACTAAAAAAGAGCGAGCAGCCTACCAGTACAAAAAAGCTTGTAGAAAACATAGGGGTTTATTTACAAGCTGGCGATTCTTCAACAGAGGAATCGTTATTTTTTTGTCTTTACCTTATTATTTGATAGCTGTTATTTTTGTAATCATTTCTCATAAGGTGAAACGTCATCCCCAATATGGGGAAGTGGGGGATCGACTGTCAGTAAATGTCCGATTAGTTCGAAGGCTTTTAGGTCATACCCTTGTGGTACGAACAATCTGTGTGGGATAAAACAAACCCCCACTGTTTGAGGTTTCACTTTAATGAGGGATGTCATTTTTCTCTTTTATATCCAGATTTTAAAATGGGTAACATGTTATTCTATGCCTTTCTATAATTCATTTATAAATGAGAAGAAGGAAATTAGTAATAATCTATCGAATTCTAAATTTTCAGCATAAAAATTTAGAAGAGGAATGTGCTATTGAAAAGATTAGTAATTATTACAGTTGGTAAAACACATAGCGGGAAAACTACATTTGCTAAAGCCCTTGAGCAACAGCTACATCATTCATTGGTGATCGACCAAGATAACCATGCTGAATTCATCAACACCTATTACAAACCCTTACTACCAAAACAAGGGCCCAATGCTATTAAATACACGATCACACAATCAATTGTTAGTTATGCTGTTCAACAAACTAATTTACATCTCATTCTTTGTAACTCAAATCGTTCTCGCAAGGATCGTTTAGAACTGCTTTCGTATTTTCAACGTAACGGTTTTACTAGCATTCTTGTTAATTTTGATATCCCTGATCCTATTCTGCAAGAGCGAGTGATTAAAAGTCAGCGCAGTACAGCTATATTTAGGTTTGTTTCCAATTTTGAAGAAGTGCTTACGCGACAACAAGCGGAAACGGATAAGGAGGATATAAAAGCACCATTGATAGACGAAGCAGATCATTTATTTGTAATCAAAAAAGAGACAGAAGTTCAGTCTGTTATTCAAAGAATAGTAACTTTGGAAGCAAACGTATAACCTATGTATCACCGACTTGGATTGTAGATAATTTAATCAATAATCGAGTTACGGAATCCAATCTAATAAAAACATCGGAGCTGAAAATGATGAAAAGAGAATTAGAAAAAGCGATTCACTTACGTAAAAATGGAAACCATAAAGAATCGAATGAATTGCTCATCAAACTGGTACAGCAATTTCCTGAAAATGCATCGATAAATTATCAATGTGCTTGGAGTTTTGACTTACTAGGAGTAGAAATACAAGCTGTACCTTATTATGAAAAAGCGATTCAATTAGGGTTATCATCAGAGGAGTTGGAAGACGCATTATTGGGGCTAGGGAGTACGTATAGAACATTAGGCGAATATGAAAAGTCAAAAGATACATTTCTAAAGGCTATCGAGTTATTTCCTGATAATCGAGCCATTCAAACGTTCTATTCAATGACGTTATATAATCTAAGTGAACATAGTAAAGCAATGGAGATATTACTAAACTGTCTAGTAGATACGACAACTGATGAAAAGATAGAACGCTACAAAAAAGCAATTAATTTCTATGCTAATCAATTAGATAACATTTGGAAGTAGATTAGAACATGTAGGTTTGGAGTGATTACATGGTAATTAGGACATACGAAGATAATGATGAGAAAGGCTGGTTGCGATGTCGAGTATTATCATTCCTGGATACTGCTTATTTTGATGATGTACGAAGAGAGAAGGAAAATTATGCTCATCCATCTGTTGAACTAGTTGCAGAAGAGGGTAACCAGATTATAGGTATCATGGATATTGAATGTGAGCAGAAACCAAATACAATCTGTTCTAATGAAAATATAATTAGCGGAATGATTTGGCATATTGCAGTTCATCCAGACTTTCAAAGAAAGGGAGTTGCTACAGCACTATTAGACAAAGCCATTAAATATCTTAGAGATATGGGGATTCGTCGAATCGAAGCATGGACACGGGATGATAGATGGGTGAACAGCTGGTATGAATCAAATCATTTTATAAAAAAGGATGCTTATTTTCATGTTTATATAGAGGGGAAAGAGGTAGAAGGCACGCTGAAATCAGAAGTATTACAATTAACACCAGTTTCCGCATGCGCCCACTATACAGGTAACAACGAAGAAATCTTGAATAGATTTAACAGAGTCCATGAATGTAGCATGTATGAGCTAATATTAAATCATGAGCAACGCAATAATCATTAATTTTTGGTTCTATAAAGGTCGAAATTCATCAATGCCTATAAAAGTGCCAGTTCAAGACTTATCAAGAGGGATTTTCCTCCTGTTCGTAAAAAGTTATGGAAAGAAATGTTTTGGTCAAGAAGTTTTTGTTTGTTGACGACTGGCGGTTCGTCAGCTACCAAAAGTGGCGATTACCCGAGAAACCCCCCACTTCAAGCAACCCGTAAGGGTGGTTAGTGGTGGGAGTAGTTCACGCTTGCGAGTCATTATTGTAGGTTGGTGGAAGGGATTTCACCTTATGGGCGTATAAGACTCGTTTAACAATGGTAAAGGTGAGGGAATATTTCAGATGAAACATAAAAAGGAGAAATCAAATGAGGGATATACTATATTTAAACCAATAGGAGTGAAGGTAGAATATCCTATTGTCGATTTAGAGAAAAAACAAGTAACTGGAACTGTATCATCTCATGACAAAATTTATTTAACCGTGCTTGTAGATTTAAAGGCAAATAGAGTCCATGTAAAGGGGAATGTGGAAGGATTAGAAAATAATACGATGGACAACAACGCTTATACAAGCATGATTAAAGCCGAAGCTAGATTTTTTGTTGAGAACCATATTTCTAATCCGAAAGAGTACTATAATCAGTTCAAATAATTGAAATTTCACTTTATCCCGCATATAACTTGCAGTAAGCTCCCACTTCAAGCAATAAAGTGAACCAATATGGATAAGAGGGGGGCAACTGCCAGTAAATGTCGAATTGGTTTTAGGACCTTTAGTTCATACCCTTGTGGCACGAACAATCAGTGGGGATAAACCAAACCCTTTAACTGATTGATGTTTCACTTTATCGGGTTTCTTATTGTTAATGAATTTAAGCTTGAAAATATGCTATGACTAAAATGCATAAAAAGATGACCACGAATTTATGTCGTAATCATCTTTTGAAAGTCTTGGTTTATCTGTATTTGAAAACTGAACGAAATGATGTGTGTTTTTCCGTACGTTATAGATCAAGAGTTTTGATCTATTCCATTAATGGCAATGCTGTTAATGATTTGGGCAATTTGCTGAGGTGTTTTATCCATGTTGTTGGCAAGCCAATGTTTAATGACGTGAATACTTCCGCTTATAATAAATGTACTTATGTATTCAGATACAGCCGCATCATTTTCCTGACAATCCATCCACGTAGTAATGAGAAAGCTACGTGCTACTTCCATTACTCTTCGCTCAAAAGAAGTATCCCCATTTTCATTTAATAGGACGTTACAGATATCAGACTTTGAAACGATATACTCCAATAGTCTTTCTGTTGTTTGTAACGACTTCTCGATTTCACTAAAATTATGTTGACTTAAATAGGTGTTCATATCTGCAATGATTTCTTCTTCTATTTGTCTAAGTAAATCAAATTGATCTTTGTAGTGTGTGTAAAAGGTAGAACGGTTAATATCGGCTTGCTCACAAATTTCTTTAACGGTAATTGCTGCGATTTGCTTCGTGCTTAACAAACTAATTAAACTATCCTTCAATACCATGCGTGTATATTTCTTTCGTCGATCTAATTTCGGGTTCATACATTGTTCACACTTTCTTTACATTGATATCCAACATTTCAAAAAAATCTGTTGCTTTTTATACGTATGTTTATAAACTGTTTGTTGTTAATCCAACACGGTGTATATTATAATAATAAAAGATTTGAATTAACGATGCAAGAGAGGATGAACACTGATTGAATGGACAGCGCAGATACTAAGGCATAAAAAATCGGTTGTACTTACATTTGTGATATTGGCAGCTATTTGTGTTGTTGCCCAGTTTGCCGTATCAGTTAACTACAATATGGTAGATTATCTCCCGGAGGATGCACCGTCTACCGTTGCCATGGAAACGATGGATGCAGAATTTGATGGGGCGGTTGCAAATACCCGTGTGATGATGAAAAATGTTAGTATTCAAGAGGCTTTAGCAGTAAAAAAAGATCTAGAAGCCATTGATGGCGTCTCAGAAGTAACGTGGCTGGATGATGTAATCGATATAAAAACACCAGTAGAAATGGCAGACGAAGATACGGTGGAATCCTATTACAAGAACGGGAATGCACTGTTTTCTTTTCATATTGCTGAAGGAAAAGAAGTAGATACGACAGATGCAATCTACCAATTAATTGGTAAAGACAACGCGATGTCTGGTGAGGCACTTGATACAGCAACATCACAGAAAATGACTGGGAAAGAGACGATGTATGCTGCAGCATTGCTAATACCAATTATTATTTTAATTCTTATCCTATCCACAAGATCATGGGCTGAGCCGGTATTCTTTTTAACAGCAATTGGAGTTTCTGTACTTATTAACTTGGGTACCAATGTATTTATTTCTGAAATATCCTTTGTTACACAATCTGTTGCACCAATTTTGCAACTTGCCGTATCGCTCGATTATGCTATATTTCTGCTGCATAGTTTTTCTGATCACCGAAGGGAAGTAAATAGTCCAGAAAAAGCGATGCAACTAGCGATGAAGCAATCTTTCCCTGCAATTGCAGCAAGTGCTTCTACAACGTTCTTTGGATTTATTGCATTGACCTTTATGGATTTCGAAATCGGTGCAGATTTAGGTCTCAATTTAGTAAAAGGTATCTTACTTAGCTTCATTAGTGTAATGGTCTTTTTACCAGCACTAACCGTAATGTTTTATAAATGGATTGACAGAACACAGCATAAACAATTATTGCCGAGCATTCCTAATGTCGGGAAGTCGCTGATAAGACTACGTATTCCAGCGCTAATTATTGTCATGGTTTTGATTATCCCAGCTTTCTTAGGACAAAGTCAGACTAATTTCATGTATGGAGTTGGTGATCAGCCAGAATCGACCCGTGCGGGGAGTGATTCGATAAAAATTGAAGACAGTTTTGGCAAACATACACCAATGGTTCTATTAGTTCCGAAAGGAGATCTTGCCAAAGAGGAAAAGCTGGTAGATGATTTAAATGAATTACATGCTGTAAAAAGTACTGTATCCTATGTTGATTCAGTTAGTGCTGCTATACCACCTGAATATTTAGATGAATCGGTAACAGATCAGTTCTACTCAGAAAACTATAGCCGGATTATCTTAAATTCGACTATTGATGCTGAAGGTGAAGAAACATTTGATTTTATTGATGAAGTAAAAGCAACGGCAGCAGACTATTATGGTGATGATTATCATGTGCTAGGAGAAAGTGTAACTCTGTATGACATGAAGCATATCGTAGAAAAAGATAATACAGTCGTAAACGTACTGACGGTTATGATGATAGCAATTGTCTTACTGGTTACGTTCCGGTCGATTTCACTTCCAGTAGTATTATTAGTAACGATTCAGTCGGCTGTATGGATTAATTTATCCATTCCATACTTTACAAATACATCTCTCGTATACGTAGGGTACTTGATTATTAGTACGGTACAGCTTGCGGCAACAGTTGATTACGCTATTTTATTAACGGAAGCATATAAAGAAAACCGCAAGCAAATGACCGCTAAGGATGCCATCCGAAAGACCATTAATGAAAAGATATTTTCCATTGGAGTTTCTGCTTCCATTCTTTCCAGTGTTGGATTCATTTTATGGCTTACGTCAACGAATCCGATCGTATCGTCCATTGGACTATTGCTGGGACGAGGTGCGTTATTAGCATTTGTAATGGTTGTCTTACTCCTTCCGGCATTGTTACTCGTTTTTGACCGAATAATTGAAAAAACCATATGGAAACCAAATTTTTATAAGGGGAAGTGATGAAGTGCGAACAAAAAAAGTAAGTCTTGTGATATGGAGCGCAATTCTTGTATTAGCTTCCTTTCCGCCAGTTACGCTCGCCACTGAAAAGTCAGATAAGGAAGATGCTACTACTCAAAACGATGGAGCGTTCTCTTCCAAGGATGAAGTCATATATGGAAATATGGATGCAAATGGAATGATGCAGGATTTGTATGTAGTGAATACATTTCGTGTAACAGAGCCAGGAAAAATGATAGATCATGGGGATTATACAGCTATCAGGAATTTAAGTAATTTGCACGAAATGGAAAAAAAACAGAATAATACCGTGCATTTTCAAGCAGATGAAGAAGAATTTTATTATCAGGGAAAAATGGAAAACCAGCCATTGCCATGGGATGTTTCTATCACCTATTTGCTGGATGGAAAAGAAATCGAACCAAATGATTTAGCTGGAAAAAGTGGATCTTTGGAAATCCAATTATCGACATCAAAAAATGAAGAGGTAGATCCTGTATTCTTTGAGAATTATATACTACAAATTGCCATTACACTTGATCCGGCAAAAGCGAATAACATCCAAGCTCCAGAGGGAACGGAAGCTAATGCTAAAAATAAGCAAATTACCTTTTCGGTAATGCCTGAACAAGAAGAAGAGGTAATTGTATCAGCAGATGTCACCAATTTTGAAATGCAGCCAATTGAAATAAACGCAGCGCCTTATTCCATGTCTATTGAAAGTCCAGATATCGGTGGCATGACTGGGAAAATGCAGGATTTAGCTGGAGCGATTAGTGAAGTTAATTCAGGTGTTGGTGAGTTAAGTCTTGGAATTGATGAACTCAATCAAGGGGCAAAGGAAATAAGTAATGGTTCAAGTGAATATCGAAGCGGTATCAAAGAGCTAGATCAATCCTCTAGCGTATTAGTTAATGGGTCTTCTTCCATTCAGGATGCAATAAAAAAGATAAATAAATCTGTTCAAGCGAGTACTGGGAATTTAGATCTTAGTCAGCTTCAAGAATTACCAGCAGGGCTCCGTCAAGTTGCTGGAGGCTTGAAAAAAAACGCTCAAGGTATTGACACGTTAAAAGAAAACTATAGCAAAGCATATCATAAGTTGGATGAAGCAATCGCCAATGTTCCTTCCTATAATATTAGTGAAGCACAGATAAACAAGTTATATGAAAGTAATGCAAATAAGGAAGTAGTTAATCAATTAGTAGAGACATATAGAGCAGCAAATGCTGCAAAACAAACATATAATGCAGTTAAAGGCGCATTTGGAAGTGTGACAGATTCACTAAATCAATCTGCTAGCGGCACAAGGGAAATGGCAGCTAATTTAGAAGCGATGGCATCAGAATTAGAGAAGGCTCTTAAAAACATGGATGGAATGGATGCCATGGCTCAGCTTCAAGAAGGATTTTCTTCTCTATCTTCCGAATACCAATCTTTCCATAATGGGCTATTAAGCTATACAGATGGTGTAAGTAAGCTGGCATCTTCGTACGGAAAGCTAGATACTGGTATACAAGAACTGGAAAAAGGAACCGCTGCAACCAGTGATGGTGCAAATGAACTGCATAAAGGCACCAACGAGTTACAGGAGGCGACGAATGATTTACCAGGACAAATTAAACAAGAGACAGATGAGATGATGGAGGAATATGATAACTCCGATTTTGAGCCAAAGTCTTTTGTATCTGACCAAAATAAGAATGTCGAAGTTGTTCAGTTTGTCTTGCAAACAGAAAGCATTAAAATTCCAGAACCTGAAATAACCGAGGCACCGGTAAAAGAGGAAAAGGGGATTTGGGAACGATTTTTAGATCTTTTTAGATAAAAGATAATAAGCCTCCTTACTTGGAAAAGTGGGGAGGCTATTGTATCTACTGCTCTGTTCTAACATTTATCTCTCCATTAATGAAATAGTTAAGAAAAAATATACATAAAAATGACAGAGGGTTCTGCAATCTGACTGTAGAAATATATAAGAACACTAGATATAGGAGTGTTAAAATGAAAATTGCTGCTCTTTATGATATTCATGGGAATTTACCAGCACTCAATGCAGTGCTGAACGAGCTTAAAGAGGTACAACCGGATTTGATTTTCATTGGAGGAGATATTGTTTCTGGTCCTATGCCAGAAAAAACGTTAGAACGCTTGATTCAGTTGGGTGATAAGGCTCGCTACATTCGTGGGAATGGCGATCGAGAAGTGGTGATGGCCTTTGACGGTGAGTCGCTCGAACATATGTCTGAAAAAGGTAGTGAGAAGCAACAATGGGTCGCCAATCAACTAACTAGCTCCCAACGCGATTTTTTATCTAAAATGCCAACAAAGAAAACGCTTTATATTAAGGGGTTAGGTAATATTTTATTCTGTCATGCTACCCCAACTAGCGATGAAGAGATATTTACACCCCATACATCAAAGGAACGCCTCGAAGCCATTTTTAATGATGTGAACGAACCAATTGTAGTATGTGGACACACACATATACAATTTAAGGCAGAGGTTGGGGATCTATGTATTCTTAACGCGGGAAGTGTAGGAATGCCATTTGCAGATGAACGTGGTGCTTATTGGCTCTTACTCAGTTCTCAGGGATATGAATTTCGACGTACGCCATATGACGAGGAAGCAGCTGCCAAAGAGATAGGTGCTAGTAATGATCCGCAGGCTCAAGCGTTTGTTAACACATATGTTCAGAATGTAATGACAAAGAGTAAGGGAATGGAAATCTTAGAAAGCTTGGTAAAGAAACGCTGATTTTCATGCTTAGTTAAGTATGATCGTCAATGTGGTCGGCATTTCAGTAGATACAAACTGGATCTTATGGTACCTAGCTTTTTTTTAAAAAGTTAAGAAAGTATAAAATCAGTGCAATGACTGCGTTAAGCCAAGTAATTATTTTGAAATGTTTGATGTATATTGGCAATGCTCCGACTAATTACTTCGCTTTCCGC
>NZ_JAJERH010000023.1 GCF_016919725.2 Virgibacillus sp. AGTR | reverse complement strand
TATGATTAACTAATTGTTTAATTTGCTATTTGTTTTCCTTTCTCAGAAACCAACATATTATTAAGTACATAAAAATCCGATATTTTACTGTACTGTTTAACTTTCCCGTTTTCTATAAGAACTCCCATTGGAGTAGTATAGACATGATACGCTGTCGTTATATAAACTGATCTAATGTAAGTGATGGAAAGTGGTAATAACTTTTTAATTAGCGAATCATCTAAAGACTCATCATTATTTATCACAATTATGTTAAGATCGTAATTATCATTTATTAAGTCCACTTTACCTAAAATTGATTTGCAAATTGGACACTTAGAATTCACAAATAATATTAAAGTATTCTTATTATAGAATAACTGTTTTGCAATAACTTTTTTCCCATTATCATCCATCACTCTAAAGAGAGGAGATTCTTCACCTATATCCAATGTATTAAATTGAATCCCCTTTATACTTTGAATCTGTTTTAGAAAATTACTGTTATATTTTAACATGTAATAAAGAATACCTAGAACTGCTATAAGTAAGACGAGAATCACCGTTATCATAACATCCATGATCATATAAACTCCCCCTGTTATTCTTCAAAATATACTAACCTAGCACGTAACTTTCTAATCATTATATTATGTTCGATAAATACTTTAGCGACACCATATAATAATAGGATTGCTATAGAAACTAAAAAAGGAAGAACAATGTAGCTGTCCGAGTTAATGTTTAGAAAATCATTCATTTTCAACAAAGAAATACCTAAAATTATCAATACTATATTACGATATACAAGTAAGGTAGATAGTTTGTCGCTTTCAAGAACGCCACCACATCCACAAGAAATATAAATATTACCTCGAAACAAATTAATTAATATAGCTGTAGTATATACTATCAATATGAAAACTAATAACAGTATATTCAATAGACCTATTTCTTTTAATAAAAACATAAAACCTATGTAAGCATCAGTAGCCATAAAAATTGTACTTAAAGGTTTAATTAAACGATTTGGTATTATTCTATATTCTTCTACCTTTACTTTGAAAATTTTCCAATTTGTTATCTTATCAATAAAAGAAGCAATAAAAATAATCGAAATTAAATAACTACCTATAGAAATAAAAAAATCACCCAACCGAAACACCACCCCTCCTCTTTTTTAGTTGTTCAATTTGCTTATTGTAAAGCTCAAAGTATCTTCCCCTCTGTTTAACTAATCTTTCATGTGATCCTTGTTCAATTATTCTACCGTTTTCCATCAAAATTATCTCATCTGCGAGCATGGCCACATTGATACGATGGGTAATATAAACAACTCCTAAATCTCCGATTACTTCAAAAAGATTTTCAATTACAAATAGCTCACTTTCAGGGTCGAGTGCAGAAGTTGGTTCATCCAAAAAAAGAATATCCCCTTCTTTGAATAAAGCCCTTGCTATTGCTAATTTTTGCCACTGCCCGCCAGATAATTCTTGGCCACCATTGAATAGCCTTCCAAGTACACTGTTATATTTCAAAGGTAATTTTTCTACGTAAGTATGTAAACCTGTATATTTCATATATTTAGCGATTGCTTCCTTATTCTCTAACTTATCAAGATTAGTCATACCGATGTTTTCTTTCACTGTAAGGTCGTATTTATTAAAATCTTGAAAAAGCACACTAATTTTATCCCAATAGCTTTTTTTTATAATTTTTGATATATCATATTCAGTATTTATTTTTATCATATCATTTGTATCATATAGACCTGTCAAACACTTAACTAGAGTGGTTTTTCCCGCCCCATTACCTCCTATAATAGCAGTTTTCTTCCCTTTCTTAATACTAAGATTTAAATTGTCAAGGCTAGGCTCTAATTTATCTGGATAATAGAACGTTAAGTTGGTAGCTTCGATTGACTCCAATGAATTAATCGTCTCTTTTTCCTCAATGCATTTATTAATTGGCGGCAGGAAATTTATAAATTCTCTTACATGCAAAGTATACTCATAGAAATTTGATAAACTCCCTGTAAAACTGGGGACTATTCCTTGTAATCTTTGTATAGCTTGTAAAACAGCTGCTAATGCACCAATTGTTAATAATCCATTTACCATTAAATAGTATACATAGGTACCTGAACCAATAAATGAAATGAAAAGAAGTAAATTTGCAAGAAATAACCACTTTGTTTGTTTGATATCAAGTTTTATTTTTTCTTTTGCGTTTTTTATATAACTTGTTTGCCATTTTAAGATAAAAAAGTTCTCAAGATTATTTATTCTAATTTCTTTTAAGGATTCACGTCTTATTAATAAACTTTCAAAGTAATTTTCCTTACGTCCTCTCTCAACTAACCCTTTAGATAAATTAAATCTTTGTTTGCCATATTTAGTTTCAATAAAGATTAATGGAATAACCATTACAAATAAAAGAATTAAAAAATATTTGCTAATATTTATTAAATATATTAAGACAGATATGAGGGAAATCGTAGTTTGAATAATAGTTGTACTACTATCAACCACACTGATAATATTTTTTTGTCCAGTAAAAGCACGTAAAAAACTATTCTGAAATCGTGGATCTTCATAGTTAATATACGATATATCTTTAGCTGAATTAAAAAGTTTTCCTTTCATTTTCACTTCAAATTTATAGATTAAAATACTCCTTACTATATCTGTAAACTTGTTAAATGCAAAAGCAAAAAATACCGTCCCCGCTAGACCCGCTAGATATAACATAATTTCTATAGAAAATGCATTTTCCTTTACAGCAGCCAAAATACTATCAAATAAATTTTCAAAAAGCCATACACTAAGTAAAGGTAGAAATCCTAGAATAATTTTGGTAGTTAGAATTACCGTTAGACCTATTCTACTAACACCCCATACACTTTTATAACTGAAGGATAAAGATGAAATAATTTGTTTAGTTCGCAAAATATTACACTCCAATATTTTTTCAGAATAGGTTGACTCTTTTAAATAATAGTATAAAATGAAATGTAAGAATTGTAAATAAATTACTGTGTGGTGTGATAAATTGTATTTTAATTTTATAAACAGTTTTTTAATTTTAATATGCCTTGTTATGGTTATCTACCTACTGTATAGATTACTTACTTGGTGGTCTAAATATAAGAAATGGATTGATTCTGTAGAAAAAAGATTTGAGCAGCGAGAATTAAATATTAATTCTAGTGGGTTTGCCCAAGGCATTAAAATTCCTAATCTAATACTTAAGGACCCTTGGGATAATTCTTATATTGAACTACACAATTTGGTTCACAATGATAGTATTTTAGTTTTTTTGGATAAAAGTTGTCTTCAATGTAGTATTAACTTTGAAGAATTCTTCAACAGTAACCAAAAAGATAATTACTTTGTTATTTTTAAGGAACAAGATGTTGATAAAGCGAAAGAATTAGTAATGTTATACAATAATTCTTTTAGGGTCTACCTAGTAAATCAGTCACTATACAAAACTTTAAAACTCAAGTTTATGCCAGCTTTTGTAAAAATAAATCACAATTATATTGCAGAAAATGCTACTCCAGTTCCATATAAAGCAATTCACTTTTTATAACTATTATAGTAAGGGATACCTGAATCAAATCTTGACAATTAACAATTTTCCCCTTAAGATTCTCTTTTAATAGTTTGAACATTCAATAATTATATATAATATGTTTCTTAGTTTTTAGTAGTTTTAATAAAACTATTAATATAATTCCTCAATAGGAGGTGAAGATTATGCAATATGTACCATGTGGAGATGCTGCGTTTCGTAAGAGTAAAGATTATTGCTGTTATGACTATGATTGCTTTAGAATTTTCAAGAGAGATGCATTGTGCAGAGAAGTATATGATGGGCGTGATGGCACAGTATGCTCAGAATTTGTTGCAGAATGTCCCTGTTAACTTTTTAAATCCGTCTGACGAGCAAGCAAAAATAAGACTGCCGATAAAAAAGTCGGCAGTCTTATTTTTAGAGAAAGGAATGCTAAATAATGGTAAAAAGAATATGGATTTATATTATTGCAAGATGGCTTCTGAATTTATTTACAAAGAGAAAACAAGTTAAATACAAGATTAAAAAACACTTTTCTGGTTTAATAAAAAGCATAAACAATAATGATATCGATACATTTATGAGTTTCCAGAATTCTTTAAACTCTATTTTTTACGAGGAGCAACATAGATGGATGGAGGAAGTAGTAGCTCAAAAAAAGCAGTTCTTTATTTTTGAAACTTCGGTCCATAAAATTAAACTATGTAATAAGAAGCAGGGACTGCTATATTTTAATTTAAAAATTACTAGACCGTCTGGAAGGGTTAAAGATTATAGTGTAGTATACCGTATAGTAAAAGATAGTTCTCATAGTAAATGGATACTAGATGATTACCCTTTTTTAAATGTTAAAAGCCAGAATATAGACGTAAAATACTTTAAAGACGTTCATGACCAGGCTTTATTAGCAATAAATTATGGCAATAGAATTATAGATAATTACAATAAATTATTTAAATGGAATCCAAATCAGGTTAAAATTAAAATATTTAGCACTTTAGATCAAATCTCAACTTCCATACCCTGTTTTACAACGTACGGTTGGAGTGAAGAAAAAGAATCTATTAAAATTTTGGTACCCCATTATACGAAAGAAAAGACAAAAATTTTTTTACAAATGCTAACTCATGAACTATCACATAAAATGCTTTCAAATATCACTAATGATAATGCTTCACTGTGGCTACAAGAAGGACTAGCTGTTCTATTAGAAAAATCTTTTATATTTAAAGGTAATTCTATTAATTTTTCTGCGAGTAATTCGGAAAATTATGTAAAAAAAGTTCTAAAGGATGTTGGCTATACTCTCTTATCCTTATCAGAATTAAACAAACTTGACTATAGATCTGGTCATGAAATATATAACCAAGGTTTTCTATTAGTTTATTTCCTTTTCAGTAAATATGGGTTGCAAAAACTTGATAATATATTTAAAAATTTAAAGGAATTTAATTATATTAATAGTAGAACACAATGCAAATTAAAAAAATTGAATGCACGGACGAACATGGCTTTAGTACAAAACTTGGATAACTATGACGATCTACATAATCAATTAAAGACTTTCTACTTAAAATATACATAATATTAGTCTTAATCTTTGTTCTATAAACCTAAAAAGGCTGGACAAGAACCAGCCTATTATAATATCATTGGAGATTCATTTTATGCTATATTTTTAATCCTGCTCTACTTTACCAGTCATCTTTACCACAAGAATACCTGATTTTGCCCAAAATCTGTGAAAACCTTTCAATATCAAATTGTTAGTATCTTTAGGTACCTCATAAGTCAGTGACAACTTAACTTTTCCAGGTGATCCTAATCGTATTCTTCCCTTCCAATTTTCTGACTCTAAAACTTGATAATCTACTGGCTCATATTCGAAACCTTTGTCATCAACCAAGCGGTACGTTATATGCGGTTGATAATCAATAACCGTTGCTAAAGGTATTTTATCTCTAACTAATTCAGAGGATATAGTTATGAATTTTGTATCCTCACTTTTCTTTTCAATATCTGTTGGAGCCTCCTCCAATAATGTAAAAGTAAACCTTCTATCTCCATCTTGATAGGTTTTACCTAAATGAAAAACCTTTGTTGCACTTTTAACTATACTTTGCAAAGACTCTTTTTTAGATTTTTCTATAGTTGTATCTATTTCCGATTGGCTATGGTCAGATGAAAAAACTTCTTTAACTTCTCCCGAAGTTCCCTTCACATCTGAAGCTTTTGATTGCTTATTATTAGTTGATTCTTGTACATCAGGGATCGCTTGCGCCAACAAAGCAATAATACCTATAAATAGACAAATACCCATTGTGCTAAACACATACCGGAAATTTTTTTCAGTTTTCTTTGAATTGACAACACCACCAGTCAACCCTTCATAAGGCTGTATTTTTACTGCTTTTTTTGCTGGTAATGTTGCCCCTACTATGCCGGTAGTAATTGGAATAAAAATAGTAAGGAGAAAGAATGGTATTCTTTCAATTGGAAACTGATGATATATTCCCCATACCATTCCGAAGGCAAAAATTATTCCAAGCAACCCAGCAATTAATCCGCTTATTGCACCTTCAATTAGCACTAACAATCGAATTGTTCTGTTCTGCCATCCAACTGCTTTAAGAACCGCAAGTTCAGGTTGCCTTTCCGCTACATTTTGCCAAATAATTTCCGTGGTAGTTAAAATAGCGATTGCAATTGCAACGCCCATCGCTACATAATGCATCATCCCAACTTCTAATGCTACATACTCACCTAGCCATGTCGTAAACATAGTTCCACGTAAATGAAAAGTGACAAACAAGAAGAAGATTAACAGACTTGTTGGCAATGCGATAGATATTACTGATAAAATACTTCGTTTCCACTTTGTAAGCAGGTTCTTGAAACTCATACTAAGAATTGTTTTAGTTTTAAATAAATGTCTTTTATGAGTGGATACTTCTCCCGCTTTCATCGTTTCAAATGGAGGAACCTTTCTCACTAATAACCCAGGAATAATAGCCCCCGCTACATATATAGTAATACCCATTATGCCAATAAGAAATAAGCGAATAGCTGATGTTTGTATATCATGCATTACATATATCAGCCCAAGAATAAGCCAACTAATTATCGACACAAATAAACCAATTAGTGTTGCCTCAATAAAGAGTAATTTGCTTAATTGATTCGGTCTCCACCCAATGGAAAGCAAGACTGCAAACTCTTTTTTTCTTGCATACATCATAATAATATTTGATGAAAACACATATACAATTGCCACAATAATAACACTTGCAATAACACCCGACATCCCTACTTTAGATTCCTGAAAAATGGTTACAGATGATCCTAGTTTAATCCAAGGCTGTTCCACCCAACCGATACTCTTTTCATTTCCTACTTTTGGAATATGGGTGAGTGCTGGTTGTGGAGACGATCCTAAGGTAATATCAGTTAACAAACCTGTTTTATCTTCTATTCTTTTCGCAACTGCCTGTAGCTTTTGTTCACTTTCTTTATTTAATTCTTTTACACCCTTTATTTTCAGACGAATTGCAGATATGGGTTCATCTCCTAATATTTCGGCAGCAGATTGCAGTGTAGTAAGCATTAAAGGTGGCTTTGTTAAAAAACCGTATGGATTATTTAATGGTTTCATTTTTTTTGGAGGATTAATTGGTTTCCCATTATCATCTAACACCCATTGCGCTTTGGAAGGAAAGTAAGTTTCCATCGGTAGTTCTGTTAAAGGATCTTTGGA
This sequence comes from Virgibacillus sp. AGTR, assembly GCF_016919725.2. Lineage (GTDB taxonomy): Bacteria > Bacillota > Bacilli > Bacillales > Amphibacillaceae > Virgibacillus > Virgibacillus salarius. The sequence goes on along the minus strand of NZ_JAJERH010000023.1, from coordinate 49,267 downwards.
TACATTTAATTTACTTGGATCAAATACCCCTTTAAAGTCTAATTGAATTCTCGGCCAAGAAGAACTTTCGTCACCAAACATAGATATTGGACGATAGGCATAATTAACAGCAAGTAATGAATCTTCTGGTACAATATACGGCTCTACTTCATAAGCAAATGGCCACCTTTCAACGTATGGGCTAGTTACTTCTCGGTAATTTACTGAAGAGGGTTTATACGGCATCCAGCTAGAATCTTTAGAATTAATATTGTCACTAATTTGCTTGACAACTTTTTGATGGGCTTCCTTAGTGGTATAGTTAAATTGATCAACTTCAGTCCCAGCAACTTTTTCTAAATAAGATTTCCCACCTTTTTCCTTAATTTTTTCCATTACAGAAGTAGGGTCATCTCCAAACTGTAGTTCGAGTTTTTCAATTGTATAATTAATTTTACCGTCTACATATTCTTGGTTACTTATAATGACCGGTATTTTATTTGTCTTAATTCCATCAATGACTTCTTCAGCTTTAACAGAATCTTTCTCATTAAGATACTCACTATCATTCACAATTGCATGATTAATACCTACTAGTTCCGCTTCTGCTTTCGGATCAATACCTGCAATTAATACATTCGTTCCATACGATAAATCCCCTAAAAATCTAGTAACACCATATTCACTTGTATCTTTTGGGACATCCCAATTTACCGTAAAATAAATGTTACTTTCATCTACTTCCTGTTTAACACCTGTATTAGTTGTTTCTTTTATTGTCATACGATAAATACCTGGTTCTGAATAGTTAACTTGATTAAGTTGAGTAGAATTTTGCATATATCCCATCATAGCAATAGGAGCTGCTACATCAATATCTGTCATTTTCTTAATTTCTTTGTATTGGTTGAGCGTTATACCACCAGAAAGTCCACTGAGATAATTTGGCTCTAATAAGTTTTGTTCTTCAGTCACACTACGAGAATCGGGCGGACGTACAACAATGTGGTATGATGATTTCCATCTCTGTTGTAGTTCATCCACTATTGTTGCGTTTGATGCTTGGGTAATACCCACTAAATAACTAAGACCAATACTTACGATAAGAGCGCCAATAATCAATAATAAGAAGCGTTCCTTGTTACGCCACCAGGAATTCCAAATGAACCTAAACATAAGACTCACTCCTAGTATCACTGATTAGCTTCCCATTTTTCATTCTAATAATGCGCTCTGCTCGTGATGCTAAATTCGGGTCGTGTGTTACAAAAATTACACCGCACCCTTTTTCTTGATTCAGAGTAATTAAACGATCAAAAATAATTTCACCAGTATAAGTATCTAGATTTCCAGTAGGTTCATCTGCTAGAATCCAATTTGGTTCATTAACTAAAGCACGAGCAATTGCCACACGCTGTTGCTGTCCACCGGAGAGCTGGGAGGGTAATGAATTAAATTTATCTTCCAAACCTATTTGAGATAGCAATCCTTCTGCACGCTCTTTTTTATCGTAGCTTATTTTGCGTGAAAATAATGGAGCCATAACATTTTCTATAGATGTAAGATAAGGTAATAGATGGAATTGTTGAAATATAAATCCAATATTTTTAAATCGAAAATCAGCAAGTTTTTTCTGACTTAATTTATTTATTGGATTGTTTCCATAATTTATTTTTCCTTTAGTCGGAAGGTCTAACGCACCTAACAGACTAAGTAAAGTTGACTTACCAGAGCCTGAAGGACCAACAATTGATACAAATTCTCCTTCTTTAAACTGTAAGTTAATATTATCTAAAGCAAATGTACTGATACCATCCCCTTGAAATACCTTGCTCACGTTTATACATTCTATCTCATGAGCCAAACCAATTCCCCCTTTATAGAATTTTCTTTATAATTAATTTATTCTAACTATAACATAAATAAAACAAATACATACCTTGTTTATAGCAGATAATGTAAATGAGTTCCCTAAAAAAATAACAACAACTTATATTAACTAGTAATTTCCCTTAACGTTTCAAAGTGTGTTCATTAGATCTGTGTAAACATTCTTTGTATTTATATTAAGAATGAGATGAAACAAGGGCCATATAGTTGAGCTTTACTTCTTTAGTATCATGAGTTTTCTATGTTTTGGTATGACCAAAGTCAACTTGGAATTATTCCCCCATAGGTGAATCAGGTATGGCTTCATATTTTCTTTATAAATTTAGTTCTTTCCTTGATTGGTGAGCATGTAAACAAAACACAAAATATTTCCCCTTCATTTACCATAAATTTTCTATAATATAAAACAAATATCGGTTTTACTTGAGGTACGGTTCACCGTGGTAAATAAGAGGAAAAAAATAAGCATTGATATTAACCTCCCAATGCTTATTTTCATATTTACAGGTAAGAAGCGTTGTTGGAGTAAAAAAACGCTTACTATCCTTATCTAGAATTTTTCACTAATCCCACTGTCTGTTATCTAATCTTTCTAAACGAAGTTCATGAAGCGTTTTTGTTTGTCCTTCTGGAATAATCCATTCATATACACTCATTGCACTCCAGCCTGTTACAACTTTTCCCCATTGATTATAAGACATTATATTCTCATTAAATGAAACCGTTTTTTCATCTACTACAGTTGCATCTGAATTATCTTGATTTTTAATAGATACTTTTTGATTTGGTGATAGTATCCCCCACTCAAATAGTTCCTTCATTCTAGGCAGATATCTTTTTTTACTTATTCGATTTGAATTATCCCTTTTAATACTACTATTAGATTCTGCCAAATCTACATAGAAATCCTCATTCCTCTGTACTGGCAATATCTTAGTAAAATCAATAAAAAGTTGATCTGCAAATTTGAGTGGTTCAATTGTAAAACAAGAGATATCAACATTATTGTTACTCAACCATGCACACGCAGATAAAGTTTGATCATCAAACTGTGAAGCTACTAAAATGATTCTCTGCTTTTTGTTAAATATTCCTTTTGATTCGTTACTTTCCAAGAATGTATTCAAATTACGCTGAGCCTGTTCTACGGCAGTTAGTCCTTGTTGTGAGATCTCTCTTTTTTTCTCAATGTATGGTGCATAAATTTTATTTACCAGCGTTTCCACATTATTTATCTTTGCAAGAGTCGCTGCGTATCTGATCGCCTGAAATTAAAAAGGCTCTTTTCGAGATTTAATGTCATCCAGATCACGTTTTATTTCGATTAACACAAGATTTCCATTTTCATCAACAGCTATTAAATCTGTGCGTCCACTACTTATATTACGAACTTGTTGTCCGACTAATAATAAATTTTCATCATCTTCTACTAACAATTCTAGATTAGAAGCTAAAAATTCCTCTAATTGAGCTTCTCTTAAACCTAGATCTTTAAATGTAGTTTTCTCAACCTCAAAATTCGGAATATTCAACGTATTATTTTGTAATTCTAAAGGATAGAACATTCTAATCAGCCCTTTCACTATACTAACCAAATCGATGTAATTGTAGAATTACTTGTATCGTTCGTTACGTTATGTATACATTTCTCTAATTATTTTATTTGCCGCTTATATTATCGTCACGTTGATTAGACAATTTAAACGCGTTCTATGCGCTTAATTCTCTTTTCCATCCATACTAATTAAAATTATACTAGAATAATCTTACACTTGAAAACTTCTCTAACTCCTAGTAAACTATTTAAGTGTTCACTAAAAATAAATCGTACACTGTATAACCTCAAGAATATGGCTTGGGGGTCTCTACCAGGAACCATAAAATCCTGATTACAGAAAATGAGTCTATCATTTTTTGTAATCAGGATTTTTTTGTTTCCTAAGTAACTATCTATGAGAAAGGACGAAAAACAGAATATGAATATAAAAGTTTTTATATTAGCATTATCCACTGTTGCGGTTGGACTTGTTGAACTGATCGTTGGTGGAATACTTCCTACGATTGCAGAGGATTTAAATACCTCTCTTAGCTCTGCTGGACAGTTTATTACCGTTTTCGCACTTATTTATGCAGTTTTTGGTCCAGTATTACTTGTTCTAACAAGTAAATTGGAGCGTAAAAAAGTATACCTTATTTCCTTAGGTATCTTTTTCATCAGTAATATCATGACGTATTTCAGCCCTGATTTTACATTTATGATGATTGCAAGGGTTTTAAGTGCGATGAGTACAGCACTGATTGTAGTACTATCGTTAACGATTGCTGCCAAGATTGTTACAACAGAACATCGAGCAAAGGCGCTTGGACTTATCTATATGGGGATTAGTTCATCCCTTGTCATGGGTGTGCCATTAGGAATACTCATTTCCGATAACTTCGGATGGCGTGTGATTTTCCTTGGCATTGCCATTTTATCTATTATTTCGTTTGTGCTTATTTCCATCTTCTTAGAACAAATTCCAGGTAGAAAAGCAGTTCCACTCAAACAACAGTTAAAAGCTGTTGCTAGCTTGAAAATTGGTAGTGCCCATTTGGCAACAGTATTTATGCTAGCAGGACATTATACGCTGTATGCATACTTCACACCATTTCTAGAGACTGAGCTCCATATGAATGCATATTGGATAAGTATTTGTTATCTATTATTTGGAATTGCAGCAGTTAGCGGAGGAGCATTTGGAGGGTACCTATCTGATTCGGTTGGTCCGCAGAAAAGTATCATTTTCGTAATCACGACCTTTGCTGCGATGCTATTCTTATTACCATTAACGACCTTCTCCCTTGTTCTATTCATCCCCGTGATGATGATTTGGGGAGCACTGAGCTGGAGTCTATCTCCACCACAACAAAGCTATTTGATTGATACAGATCCGGAAACATCCGACATTCAGCAAAGCTTCAATAACTCTGCACTGCAAATCGGCATTTCTATCGGGTCCGCATCTGGGGGACTCGTATTAAATCATACTGGAACAGTTACCAATGCAGCTTACTTCGGTGGCGCACTTGTGATTGTATCCTTACTGTTTGCCGCTTTTTCTTTAACAAGTAAAAAGAAGGGTGAAGAAGGGGCAATGGTTGGTGATACGGTGAGTGATCGAGGGTAATGGTAGGGTTAAGCTAATCTTTATTAGAAAGACCATTTAGTCATCGTTTTCCATAGCATCTAGATTTAAAATAAAAGAAACCAAACGTTAGTATTACATTTTGGTTTCTTTTATAGATATAGTATTTTAAATATATCCAATTGTTCTTTACCTTGGATTATTAGGGGACAATTCAGAGTCAGCATATTCTAACCCACCGGAACTACTGAGTTAATAAAGAACAAATGAAGGTAAGTATCACTTTCCATTCCTCACTAGGCTTCCTATTAAAACCTTCCTTGATCCAAACAAACACGAATGCTTTCTTCTAAAATAGCTTTCTCTTAAACCATTGTATAGAGCGAGCTGTTCAAGGAAGATAAAATAAGCTCCATTAGAACAGAAAGAAACTAGGTAGAATAGCTAGAAAAACGCGAAGCTTTGACAAAAATAGAAAGCAAACATTATATCCATAAAAAATGTTTGCTTTCTAGATATTTATTTCGCTAATACAAGTGGAGAAAAAACAATATAAGATGCTACTACAATAACCAGTATTAAAATACCTACCCACTTAGAATGTTTCCAAGGAGTAATATCAACTTTGTTTTTATATTTATCAAATTGAAAGTCCTCTTGATCCGGCTTCAACTGGCTATAGAAATATAGGATACCTAAGTCTAATAGGAACAAAACGCTCCAGACATATAAATAATGTACATCAGGAATCACTACCTTTGAAAGCGCATAAACAATAATGTGAAATAGTAATGCAACTTTCGCCCCAGTAGCAGATGTTTTTCTAGAAAAGAAACCAACTAGAATGATAGCTAAAAGTGGCATACTGTATAATCCATTGAACTCTTGGATTACTGCATATAATCCCTGTGGGAAAAGTGAAATAAAAGGTGCTATCAAAACAACTATTATCCCAATTACAACCGTTAGAATTCTTCCTGCTTTTGCTATTTGATGGTTTGTTGCCTGCTTATTAATAACCGGCTTATAGAAGTCTAAACTGAATAAAGTAACAGTAGCATTTAGCGCCCCTACAAAAGAGCTAATAATTGCTCCAAATATTACTGCCCCAAAAAATCCGGCAGCCCAATTAGGTAACACTTCTGCTACTAATGCAGGATAAGCAAGGTCCATTTGCATTCCTTCACCAAACATATTGTAAGCTAAAATACCAGGAATAACTAAGAATAACATGCCTGTAATTTTAAAGAAACCAACGAACATTGCCCCTTTTTGTGCTTCCTTTAAGTTTTTAGCTGCAAGTGCTTTTTGCACAATCATTTGGTTTGTACACCAGAAATACAAATTATTAAATAGCATTCCTAAAAATAAAGTTGGCCATGGTACGATAGATGAATCTAGAGCTCCCCATGCATTTAGTTTTTCAGGGGAACTATTTAAAAATATATCTAAACCACGGAAAAAGCTATTTTCCCCTAAAGCAATAACTGCTAAAACCGCAATTGTCAATCCGCCAAGAAGGAGACCAATTCCATACAGCGTATCACTATGTGCTATAAGTGAAAGTCCCCCTACAAACAGATACGTAACACCTACCAAGCCAATAACTGTAGAAATAATGACAACTGCAGTTATGTTACTAACACCAAGATGCTCTTCAATCCCAAACAAATCATTAAAAATTAATGCACCGGAATATAATACAACTGGCATAAAACTTACTACATAAGTAACTATAAAGAGGATGGAAACTATTCTTTTTGTAAACGTATCATAGCGAATCTCAATAAAATCTGAAATCGTATTTACACCATATTTAAAATATTTCGGCAAGAAAACCCAAGCTAGCATAACAATGGCTACAGAAGCTGTTACCTCCCATGCCATAACTTCCATACCAGCTACATAACTTTGACCATTTTGACCTACTAATTGTTCAGTAGAAAGATTTGTCATAATAATAGTCATACCAACAGTTGTTCCGACGAGAGAACGGCCACCTAGAAAATACCCCTCTGAATCTTTTTTATCTATGCTTCTACTGCGATAATAAGCATATAAGTAAATGAACGCCAATACTAACACAAAACTAAAAATACTAAATAGATTCAACTCTTTCCCCCCTAACAAATGATTTATTCAGATATTTCTTAATATTTAACGTCTACTAATTTATTTTCATTGAACGATTTTTGACAGGCTAAAGCCACTTCTGTTCCTCGTAATCCATCAAGACTTGTTACTTCCGGTGACTTATTTTCACGAATACAACGTACAAAATCTTTTATTTCATTCTCATATGCTCGTGCAAATCGCTCAGGAAAATGTTGTGAGGACGGGCGAACTGTACCATGCTCGTTAAATACTGTCACTTTATTCTTTTCAGGTGCTGCGGCAACTCGAATCATTCCCTTAGTCCCAATGATTTCTGTCTCTACATGGTACCCATGTGAAGCGGTACGACCCGCCACAAGTAAAGCGGTTACATTATTCTCTAATTTCATAGTCACCGTTCCCATATCTAACTCATTCACTTCACTCAATTCAGGAGCAGCTTTATTATTACCGGTAGCCCAAACGGTTGAAATTTCCGAATTAGTTAACCATCTAATTACATCAATATCATGAACACTCATATCTAGAAATAACCCACCACTAGGACTCTTTTTTGCAAAGTTTACAAAACTATCTAATTCTTGAATTGGGTCAATACTATATGAACGAATTAGTGAGATATCTCCAATTCCTCCATTATCTATCAATTCTTTAGCGTATAAATAGTCTTCGTCATACCTTCTCATAAACCCTAAATGAAAAATACGATCATGTTTCTCAATAACTTTAATCGTATTTTTAATATCTTCTACATCTAAACCAATTGGCTTCTCACAAAATATATGTAAATTTTTTGCTAATGCTAATCTTATATGTTCTGTATGGAATCCAGACGGGGTTACAATACAAACTGCGTCTAATTCTGGATTTTCCAGCATATCCTCATAGCTTGTGTAAGTATAAGGAACCTTATATTTCTCTTTCACTTTTTTGTTTATTTTCTCATCTAGATTAGAGATTGCTGTTAATTCTATTCCTTTCATGTTATATATATTTTCTGCATGAATTAAACCCAACCTTCCCAATCCAGCTACACCTATTTTAAGCGTTTCCATTTTATTTCCTCCTATAATAATTTTAGTTAAATGTTATTATTAGTTATATCTTTGTTATATATTAGTACAACATGTAATAATTAGTCAAGTATTAGTTAAATATTGGTCAATTATTTGTTATTTTTTGTGATATAATTGAATTATAGTAGAATTACTTTCATACTATACAAATTACCTTCCATAAAAGAACCTGAGATAAAACACAACTTCTTTACTCAAAACACGAATAATCATGTTATCACGCCGCACCGTGAAAATATACTCGCTTTCCGCGGGGCACGGCCTCAGCTAACTTGGTAAAGAAAAAAACTTTACCAAGTGGATCGTGCTGTTCCCGCAGGAGTCTCGCCTATTTCAGGTGCTAATTGAATGATTATAATCAAAAAACGAACGATAATTAATTTTGAATAATTATCGTTCGTTTTTACTGTTTCTTCATTCTTTTATCTCAGCCTCTTCTACATCATAAGCTTTATACTTTTTCTGCCATTTTCAAGTGAAGCTCTGCTAATTCTTGTGCCATATCACAAATTATTTGAGCATTTGTCACATGATCCATCGCATGTATTAAAAAAACATTGATATCAGCTTGCTGCTCTCTAGAATTTAACTGAAGTAACTCCGTTTGTTTATTATGTGCATTTATCAAATGCTTTTTTGCATAAGAAATCGCCTCTTCATATCCTGTGATATCTCTTCCCTTTGCAAACTCCAATGCATTATAAGCGAATGTCTTTGCTTGTGAAGCTTCCATAATTAAAGGCATGAATACTTGCACATCAATTAACATCCTTATAACTCACTCATTTGCTCATAAATGCTGTAGACATTCATTGTATTATAGTCACTTACAGAGATTTTAACCACTTTAGCATCTGTCGATTCGATGTATTTATCAGCTACATGATGAACTTGTGGACCCAATAATACAACATCAACTTTATTCTGTTTCAGATAGTCTAACCCTTCTTCCATACTTTTGGATTGAATATCATAATCCTCCCCCTTTTCCTTAGCAAGATCCTCTAATTTTTTTACTAATAAACTCGTAGTTATCCCAGCTTCACAGACTACAATTACTTTATCCAAAATTATCACCACTCCTGTAATTTATTATTTTTATCCACACAAATCTTAAGCATACAAAACGTGATATTTTACTGTAAGAGCTTACTAATTTGTTGCCTAAAGCTAAGTCAACTTTTCACTATACACTAATATGACTGGGGTATAAAACGCTATATTGATTATGCTCACTGTGTTTAATGTACTCTATCGGTGGTTCTTGATTTGTTATTAAATAATCAATTTCACTAAAATCACAATAGGTAGTTAATGCATATTTATCAAATTTTGTATGGTCAACGAGTATAAATACTTGCTCACTTTTCTGAATCACTTTTGCTTTTACTTGTGTCTCTAAAGGCGAAGAGTTTGTTATCCCCTTATCTAAAGAGATACCGGTGGAAGCCATAAAAGCTTTATTAAAATTATACTTTTGAATTACTTCTGCACTTTCTGTTCCAACATATGACCTTGTAGATCGTTCGAAAACACCACCAGTTGAATAAATATGTAAATTCGGATATGCACTGGCATCCAATGTGAAATCTAAATTATTGGTTACAATGGTAATATTTTTATGTTTCATAAATTCTAGCATCTCTACAGTAGTTGTACCAGAATCAATAAAAATAATATCTCCCTCTTCAACAAATTCTGCTGCTAATTTAGCAAGTTGTTGTTTTTCATTAAATTGCTTTATTTTACGATCTTGATAAGGAACTGTTAAAGGTTTTGCTATTGAAACTCCACCGTACACCTTCACTAGTTTTTCTCCATCAACAAGTTCTTGTATATCTCGCCTAATTGTATTTTTTGATACATCAAATCGTTCCACTAACTCATCAAGTGATACGGACTCTTTCTCTTTCACAAATTCGAGTATGGCATTTACTCGTTGTGCTTTTAACATACTAAGTGCTCCCTTCTTTATTTTTTCATCTTCCACAATGCTAAGATAAGTTCGTGCAATCATATTCATGTTAACTATATATTAACTTTTTAATAATTTATGCACAAATCAAATCATTTTCACCAATGAATAAAACATCGTAATTCAATCCCCCTGGTATTTACTTCCTTTCCAATAAGCTTTTAATCATAGTCTTCACCATTTACTTCTATTACTACCTACTAAGTCAGCAATCCTACTTTAAACTTATTTCTTCTTATTACAAATCCGTTTACATTTATAAAGATAGTCTTATTCTACATTATATAATCCGAGAGTTCCAAGTCATATTTAATGAATCAAATGCACGAAAACTACTATACCCATAGACAACCAAACTTAAAACTTATACACATAATTTATCTAACTTTATATAAAGTTTTGGTAATATTATTGTTAACTTTTTGTATTTTATGTGCTATAATCTTAGACAAGAAAAGAGGTGATCAACATCAAATCTAAGCGCATCGCTAAATTGGAAGAATATATTACCCATAAGCAACAAGCTTCCTACGATGAACTCGTTGATAAGTTCGCTGTTTCTAAAAATACAATTCGTAATGATGTACAAGAATTAATAAAATCTGGAAAAATCATAAAAGTCCACGGTGGTGCAGCTGTAAAAAATCCTGTACAAGAAAAATCACAAAATAATGAAGTAACAAAACCTTTAACTTCCTTCACCTACCGGAAAGAAACAAATCTAGCAGGAAAGCAACGAATTGCACAACAAGCTGCTACATATGTTCAAGAAGGTGACATTATTTTTATAGACACAGGTACAACGGTATTGGAAATGATAGAACATATTCAAGAAAAAACGATTACAATTGTCACTAATAATATTGACATTATTCTGAGAACGATTCCTTTTGAGAATCTTACCGTTTATAGTCTCGGAGGATTGCTCGATCGAAGATCTCAATCTTTCACAACCCTTCAGGCACAGGAAATTATTAAAAAATACAATATCAACAAAGCTTTTTTAGCTGCAACTGCCATTTCTATTAAAAATGGTATTACAAGTTCAATTCCTGAGGAAACAGAGTTAAAATCCTATATTGCTAAACAAATTGATCAGAAGTTTTTATTAGTTGATCACCAAAAATTTGATAAAGTCGCCCTCACTACTTATTGCGACTTAAATCAATTGGATTATCTCATTACTGATCGATTACCAAATAACAAGTATGTCGAATATTGTACGAATAATAAAGTTGAGCTAGTGACTGCAAATCCGAATAAAGGAGTAAAGAAATGCCTTTAGTAAAAATTGATTTAATAAAGGGTAAAAAGCCTGAAGAAATCAAACAGATTATGGATGTAACGCATCATGTTTTATTGAAAACGTTTCAAGTTCCTGAGGGAGATCGCTATCAAATCGTTACTCAACATGAACCATATGAAATGATACTAGAAGATACTGGATTAGGATTTAGTAGAAGTAGTAATGTACTTTTGTTTACTGTAATCAGCACGCAAAGAACCGATAAAATGAAGCAAGACTTTTATCGGATTTTGACTGACAAATTAAAGTCTGAGTGCCAGATTGATTCGAAGGATGTAATGATAACGTTTGTTACAAACGGAGCTGGAGAATGGAGCTTTGGCTTTGGAAAAGCCCAATTCTTAACAGGTGATATCTAGAGATTTATGAAGGCGCTATCTATCTTTCAGATTGCTAGTATTAGAAGTTGTAAGAATAAAGAGGAGGATATCAAATGTCTAAAAAACTTAGAAACTTTATTAACGGTGAGTGGGTCGAAAGTAAAACTGATAACTATGAAAATGTTTATAATCCAGCTACAAAAGAGGTATTAGCTCAGGTACCAATCTCTACTTCTGTAGATTTCGAAGATGCCGTACAATCCGCTCAGGCAGCTCAAGATAAATGGAAAAAGGTATCTGTAGCAAAACGCGCTCGTATCTTATTTAAATATCAAAACCTATTAGAGGAACATAAAGAAGAATTAGCTAAATTAATTACACAAGAAAACGGAAAGAGCGTTAGTGAAGCATTAGGTGAAGTTGGACGTGGTATTGAAAACGTAGAATTTGCTGCTGGTGCGCCAACCCTAATGATGGGTGATTCACTTGCAACAATCGCAACAGATGTAGAAGCTACAAACTATCGTTATCCTGTAGGGGTTGTCGGCGGGATTGCTCCATTTAACTTCCCAATGATGGTTCCATGCTGGATGTTCCCAATGGCAATCGCTTTAGGTAACTCCTTCATCTTAAAACCATCTGAAAAGACACCTATTCTTGCAGCTAGACTTGCAGAATTATTAGATGAAGCTGGTCTTCCGAAGGGTGTATTCAGCATTGTTAATGGTGCACATGATGTGGTTAATGATATTTTAGATCACCCTGCTGTGAAAGCAGTATCCTTCGTAGGTTCTAAGCCTGTTGGAGAATATGTATACAAACGCGGAAGTGAAAACTTAAAACGCGTTCAGGCATTAACTGGTGCGAAAAACCACTCTACTGTACTAGCAGATGCTGACTTAGACTTAGCAACTAAAGAAGTAATTAGCGCAGCATTCGGTTCAGCTGGAGAGCGTTGCATGGCTTGCGCCGTTGTAACAGTAGAAGATTCTGTTGCAGATGAATTTATCGCTAAATTAAAAGAAGCTGCTGACAACATTAAAATGGGTAATGGCCTGGATGAAGGCATCTTCTTAGGACCAGTTATTCGCGATGAAGTAAAACAACGTACACTTGGCTACATCGAAAAAGGTATTGAAGAAGGAGCTACATTAATTCGTGACGGCCGCGATGAACAATTAGAAGACGGTTACTTTGTTGGACCAACTATTTTTGACGGGGTAACTCAAGATATGTCCATCTGGAAAGATGAAATTTTTGCTCCCGTACTATCTATTGTACGTGTGAAAAACTTGAAAGAAGCTGTTGAATTCGCTAACCAATCTGAATTCGCTAACGGTGCTTGCCTATTCACTACAAGCGCGTTATCCGTACGCTACTTCCGTGAAAATATCGATGCAGGGATGTTAGGAATCAACTTAGGTGTGCCGGCTCCAATGGCATTCTTCCCATTCTCTGGATGGAAGTCTTCCTTCTATGGTACATTGCATGCTAATGGCAAAGACAGTGTAGATTTCTATACGCGTAAGAAGGTAGTAACAGCTCGTTATCTTGAACCTGATTTTTCATAAAAAGAGAATACCAGCTTTCCAGTATTAACATGAGGTTAGGGCTTGTTATCCCACTACCCCGGCCTCAGCCCATATTGAAAGGAGTCCGTTATGAGTCATTTACTAAGAAAACCTGAAAATAATAAACTAGCAGACGGCGTGACGCTTGTTCATGAAGTGACAGAGAAAAATTCCGATCTTCATTATGTCGGTTTTAAAGTTGTTGATTTAGAACCTCATACTAGCTATGATGAAAAGCTGACTAATTTAGAACTTTGCGTTGTGGCACTGACAGGAAAAATCACTGTCACAGATGGATATCAAAGCTTCTCGGAAATCGGTACGCGTGACAGTGTATTTGAACGAAAACCAACGGACAGTGTTTATATTTCCCACAATAAAACAGCTACGATTACAGCCGTTACAAAAGCTCGTGTAGCACTATGCTTTGCCCCATCCGATAAAGAGCTGCCGACAAAGCTGATTAAAGCTGAGGATAATGGGGTAGAGCATCGAGGCAAGTATCATAACAAACGTCAGGTACACAACATTTTGCCAGACTCTGACCCTTCTGCAAACAGCTTGCTTGTTGTAGAAGTATTTACAGAAACAGCTAACTGGTCAAGCTATCCTCCGCATAAGCATGATCAGGATAATCTCCCGGAAGAGTCCTTCTTGGAAGAAAGCTATTATCATGAGATGGACCCTCCACAAGGATTTGTTTTCCAACGTGTGTACACAGAGGATCGTTCTTTAGATGAAACAATGGCTGTAGAAAACGCAAATGTTGTCCTTGTTCCGAAAGGCTATCATCCAGTCGGCGTTCCAGATGGCTATGCTTCCTACTATTTAAATGTCATGGCGGGGCCAGAACGTATTTGGAAATTTCATAACGAAAAAGACCACGAATGGATTATTGATAGAGATTAAAAACCAAAAGCGGAAAGCGCTTGGAGCTGGACATGGCTATACCAGAATGAAAATGAAATCATGCCATAGTTTAGGTTTTCTGGATTAATAGATTTTGAATCGTCCCTCCCTCTTTCTATTTTTATAAAATAGGACGCGGACGGTTCCTCTATGAAAATTCACAATTTAAGGAGCGAAAATCATGTCACTCACATTTAACCAGGATAGAGAATTCGATATTATCGCGATTGGCCGTGCAGCTATTGACTTAAATGCAAACGAATACAACCGTCCAATGGAAGAAACAATGACGTTTACAAAATACGTTGGCGGTTCACCTGCTAATATAGCTATCGGCAGCTCAAAATTAGGACTGAAAGCTGGATTTATCGGAAAAATTTCACAGGATCAGCATGGCAACTTTATCAAGCAATATATGCAGGATAAAGGAATTGATACTTCCAATATCGTTTTTGATACCGATGGACATAAATCCGGACTTACGTTTACAGAAATTCTAAGTCCAGAAGAATGTAGCATCTTAATGTATCGTGATAAAGTAGCAGACCTTTATTTAGATTCTACAGAAGTAAATGAAGATTATATTAAAAAAGCAAAAATGCTTCTTGTTTCTGGCACTGCACTTGCACAAAGCCCTTCTCGTGAAGCGGTATTGCAAGCCATTCAATACGCTAAAAAGAATGATGTAAAAGTCATATTTGAATTAGACTACCGACCATATACATGGAAATCAACTGAAGAAACAGCTGTTTACTATTCTCTTGTTGCTGAGCAATCCGATGTCGTTATCGGTACACGTGACGAATACGATGTAATGGAAAAGCTTAATTCTACAGGTGATAACGAAAAAACGGTTCATCACTTATTCCAGCATCATACTGAGCTTGTTGTTATCAAGCATGGTGTTGATGGTTCTTATGCATACGAGCCAGATGGAACAGTTCACCGCGGTCAAGCATACAAAACAAAGGTATTAAAAACATTTGGTGCCGGAGATTCCTATGCATCTGCATTCCTTTATGCGCTTATCAAAGGAAAAGACTATGAAACTGCTTTGAAATTTGGCAGTGCTTCTGCTTCTATCGTAGTCAGCAAGCATAGCTCTTCCGAAGCAATGCCGACTGTAGAAGAAATTGAACAGCTTATTCGCGAGCGTTCTTAAACTTCAAGAGAAAGGAAGGTTGAACAAATGAGTAAAAGAATCCGTCTAACAACTGCACAAGCGCTAGTAAAATTTTTAAACCAACAATTTATTTCTATAGATGGTATTGAAACACCTTTTGTTGAAGGTATTTTCCACATATATGGACATGGAAATGTTTTAGGTTTAGGAGAAGCTCTTGAAAATAATCCAGGTCATCTAAAAAGCTATCAAGGAAAGAATGAACAAGGGATGGCTCATGCAGCAGTTGCTTTTTCCAAACAGCATCTTCGCCAAAAGATTTTTGGTGTTTCTGCATCCGCAGGTCCAGGTTCAGCGAATATGTTAACTGCGGCAGGAACTGCTTTCGCAAATAATATCCCGGTATTATTCTTACCGGCAGATACGTTTGCAACAAGACAGCCAGACCCTGTTCTACAGCAATTAGAGCATGAGCATAGTACAGATATAACCACCAACGAAGCATTCAAAGCCGTTTCAAAATATTGGGACCGTATTGATCGACCAGAACAACTAATGAGCGCGTTGTTACGAGCGTTTGAAGTATTAACTAATCCAGCAACAACCGGACCTGTAACCATTTGTTTGCCTCAAGATATTGAAGCAATGGCTTATGATTATCCGACTAGCTTTTTTAATAAACGGGTTCACTATGTAGATCGCAAATTGCCGACGCAACGGGAATTAGATGGAGCAATATCCTCCATTACTCAAAGTAAACGTCCAGTTCTATTAGTTGGTGGCGGTGCTAAGTATTCACAAGCGAGAGATGAATTAGTTGAGCTTTCCGAAAAAGCGAATATTCCAATTGTAGAAACACACGCTGGAAAATCAACCGTTGCGTTTACTCACAATAATAATCTTGGTGGAAATGGTATTTTAGGTACTTCTGCTGCGAATAAAGCGGTAATGAATGCTGATTTAATTATCGGAATCGGTACGAGGTATTCAGATTTCACGACTTCATCAAAAACATTGTTTGACTTTGATAATACAACATTTTTAAATATCAATGTAAATCGAGGACAAGCATATAAATTTGATGGTTTTCAAGTTGTAGCTGATGCCAAAGCAACACTGCAATTAATTAACAAACATATTGGTGACTATCAATCAAGCTACGCTGAAGAAATGAATGCATTAAGACTTGAGTGGGAGAAGGAACGCAATCGCTTAGCTGGAATCGAATTCCATCGAGATAATTTCACACCAGAAATTTCGGAGCATTTCAGTCAAGAGATTTTAAATGCGTATGCAGATGCTCTAAAAACGGAACTAACACAAACAGCCGCATTGATTAAAATCAACGATATAGTCGATGACGACGCAATTGTTGTATCTTCAGCAGGCTCCCTTCCAGGTGATATGCAGCGTCTATGGAATGCTAATGTGACGAATACGTTCCATTTAGAGTATGGCTATTCTTGTATGGGTTACGAAATTGCCGGAGCTTTAGGAGCTAAATTAGCGAACCCTGACAAGGAATCATATGCTGTTGTTGGAGATGGAAGCTTCTTAATGCTTCATTCTGAAATTGTGACAGCACTTCAATATGATAAAAAAATCAACCTTTTGCTATTCAATAATTCTGGATTTGGCTGTATCAATAATTTGCAAATGGATCACGGAAATGGAAGTACAGGAACAGAATTCCGTAATTTGCATAACGAAATCATGAATATTGATTACAGTAAAATTGGCGAGGGATATGGTTTGAAAACCTATTCTGTAAATAATTTGGAAGATTTAACTACAGCTATGGAAGACGCAAAAAGGCAAAGTGTATCTACATTAATTGAAATAAAAGTGCTGCCAAAAACAATGACAGATGGTTACGATGGCAGTTGGTGGAATGTAGGTGTAGCTGAAGTTTCAGAAAGAGAAAGCGTACAAAGAGCTTACGCAAAAACACAGCAAGTTCGCGATAATGCAAGACAATATTAATCGAAGTTGGACGTGATGATCTATGGGGAAACAGGATATTGAATGGGGGATTGCCCCAATCGGATGGCGTAATGATGATATACCCGAAATTGGTAAAGCTAACACACTATCTCACCTTTTAAGCGATATTGTTGTAGCAGGGTTTGAAGGTACCGAGGTTGGAGGCTTCTTTCCTGATGCAGAAACATTAAAAAAAGAAATTGAACTTCGTAACTTAAAAATTGCTGGTCAATGGTTTTCCAGCTTTATTGTTCGAGATGGTATCGAGAAAGCATCTGAAGCTTTTCATAAGCATTGTACCTATTTAAAAAAAGTTAATGCAGCCGTTGCTGTCGTTTCCGAGCAAACCTACAGTATTCAAGGGTTAGCACAAAATGTTTTTGCTAATAAGCCAACATTTTCAGATGAAGAATGGAAGCAGCTTACGAACGGCCTTCATGTCCTTGGTAAAATAGCAAATAGCTATGGTTTAAAGCTTGTCTATCACCATCACCTTGGAACCGTTGTCCAAACATTAAAAGAAGTGGACCGCTTAATGGAAAACACAAATCCTGCCTTGGTTCACTTACTTTATGATACTGGTCATATTTATGCCTCTGATAAAGAATATATGCCATTATTAGAGAAACATATTGACCGAATTAAACATGTACATTTTAAAGATATTCGTGATAATGTCATGCAAACTAGCAAAGAAAACGGTACATCGTTCCAATCCGCTTTTCTTGCTGGAATGTTTACCATTCCAGGTGATGGCGGTATCGACTTTAAAAAAGTTTTTGATAAGCTACAAGAACATAACTACTGTGGCTGGATTGTTGTTGAAGCTGAGCAAGACCCGGAAATTGCCCATCCACTTGAATATGCGATAATGGCTCGGAAGTACATTGATGAAAACATTTTAAACTAAGTAACAACTATCGTTAAGAGGATGTTCACGTCAAATCCATATGCTGAAGTGGACATCTGGATATAGTCTATCAAGAATTGAGGTTAAAGTATGTCGCTTGTATCATTAAAAGAACTGATGCCTGAAGCAAAGAAAAAGCACTATGCTATTGGCCAGTTTAACATAAATAATTTCCAATGGGCAGAAGCAACCCTACGTGTAGCAGAAAGAGAAAAGTCTCCCGTTATTCTAGCTTCTACGGATCGAATTGTTGATTATCTTGGCGGATTTAAATTGATTGCTTCCACAACTAAAAAAATGGTTGAAGAAATGGGAATCACTGTACCTGTTGTTCTACATCTCGACCACGGACTATCTGTAGAACGCTGTATAGAAGCAGTTGACGCAGGATACAGTTCGGTAATGTACGACGGTTCAAAGTTGCCCTTGGAAGAAAACATTGCTAACACGAAAGAAGTTGTCGATTACGCCAAAAAGCAGAATGTATCTGTTGAAGCAGAAATCGGTTCTGTAGGAGGTACAGAGGACGGAATAACTTCTGGTATTAAATATGCAGATCCCAAGGAATGCTATCAGCTTGTAGAAGAAACTGGAGTAGACTTGCTTGCAGCAGCGCTTGGATCTGTTCATGGCATATATCAAGGCGAGCCTAAATTGGCGTTTGATTTAATGCAGGAGATTTCCACAAATTTAAATGAAATTCCATTAGCCCTGCATGGAGGATCTGGAATACCTTCACATCAAATTGTTAAAGCAATTGAATATGGTCATGCAAAAATCAATGTAAATACCGAATGCAATCAAGCTTGGACAAAAGCAGTACGTAAATATTTGGAACTACATCCAGATTCACATAATATCCCGGAAATCATGCAAACAGGGATGAGTGCCATTGAAAGGGTAGTAGCAGAGAAAATACATTTATTTGGTACTTCCAACAAAGCATTACAATAGAAATAAACGTTTCATAAATAACATGACTGCCTCTACATATAGACAGTTACCGACTTGGGGGAATTAATTTATGTCAAAAGTAGTTGTAGGCATCATTGGTGCCGGACGTATCGGAAAGCTGCATGCCAAAAACATTCTTCTATCCGAGCATTATCAGCTAAAAGCAATCTCAGATGTAGACACTAATCACTTAAGCGATATAGACTATTTAAAAGCAGTTCCTATTATCACAGAGAATGTGGATGATATTCTGAATGATCCGGAAATTGATGCTGTGTTTATCTGCTCAAGCACTGATACACATATTGATTTTATTACAAAAGCCGCAAGAAACCATAAACATATTTTCTGTGAAAAGCCCATCAGCTTTGATATCGAGAAAACAAAAGAGACCTTACAAGTGATTAAACAAACAGGCGTAAAATTCCAAGTAGGATTTAACCGTCGCTTCGATACACATTTCAAAAAAGCACATGATGTTGTTCGCAATGGTGACATTGGTACACCACATGTTATTAAAATCACTTCTCGTGACCCAGAAGCTCCACCAGAAGAATATATAAAACGCTCCGGGGGGTTATTTATCGATATGGCAATTCACGATTTCGATATGATCCGCTACTTATCTGGACAGGATGTTAAAAATATTTCAGTAAAGGCTTCTTCTCTGGTGAATGATTGTTTTTCACGTAATGATGATGTTGATACGGCAATTATTACACTTACCTTTGCAGATGATTCGCTGGGAATTATTGATAACAGTCGCCAAGCAGTATATGGATATGATCAACGGATCGAAGTATTCGGCAACAACGGAATGGTCCAAGTTGAAAATCAGAAGCCGACAAATGTTAAAGTAAGCACAAATGCTTCTGTTACAGAAGATAAGCCAATGTATTTCTTTCTTGAGCGTTATAATGAAGGATACATCGCTGAGATTCATGATTTTGCACAATCTATTTTAGAAGATAAACCCGTTGTAGCTAAATTCGAGGATGGATTACAGGCTGAGTTATTAGCAAAGGCTGCTAAAATTTCCTGGAAGGAAAATCGCACGGTAGAATTAAGTGAGCTTCAATAAGTTTAGATACTAGATACAATACTTTCTCATGGATGGTATAAAACTCAACTATGGGAACTGAAGTAACTAGCCGCCTGTTTTTACGGGCGGTTTTAATTTCGTCCTATGAGGGCACTTTACCAACGAACTCCTAAAGGGACCTTTGAATTGACCATCAACCGTTTATTCTCCTCTCTTTTTTAATGGATCTACATATGCTCGCTTGTTTAGATTGTCTCGAAATCGTTTTTTTGAACTCTTGTTCTCGAATGTATTTTGCGACTTTTTTTGATAAAGTCCTACTGTACTAACATCATACCCTTTTGCCCATAACTTCCGATTTTCCTTGATTATATTTCAAAATTGCATGTCGATCATGGATCATTAATTATTTAGATGTACTTTCTTATTTATCATCACTTGTGATATGGTTGTCCATGATGTATCAAATGAGTTTTTTTATTTTACAAGTGTTGAGAATTAGAACCATTCCAATTATTTTTTCATACGAAAAAAGTAACTGTAACGTCACAGTTACTCTTCATCGTTAATATCATCAACTTGTTCTAGCATACTTGGAATCTTTAGTTTTTCATCCTGTAAGATTTCTTTATATTTTCGACTGAAAATTTTATCATTTTCAAGTAACCTTGTAATTTCTCTATTAAATTCACTGTAAGAAGATGCTAGGTATGCAGAATTTAATTCCGAAAACAACTACCTTATCTAACTCCATATGTTTAAGATAAAATCTAATTCAACTTCAGTGTTTATTTGCAAATTCAATATATTATATTCATTTGATTACCTATTATAGTCGTCAATAATCGAAATCGTTTTATTTGCTACTTCACTACCAAGTGATGCATACAATTTCTTATCACCAATAACATAAAACTCTTCTTTAGCTCGTGTAGCTGCAACATTCATCATATTCGGATCAGAAACAGCCCATCTTGCTGCCCCACTGCTATTAGAGTCCGCTCCAAGAACAAAATAGACAATTCTTGCTTCTTTCCCTTGAAAAGTATGGACAGTTCCAATATTTGTTATTTTCTCATTTTCTCGTTTCGTGAAGTTAATTTCATCTAAAACTCGTGCCAGTTTATAAGCCACGTTTCTAAATGGGGATATAACATAGATTTCGTCCGCTAAATTTGGATCTTCCTGCAAACGTTTATCAATCAGACTTTTCAGTAAGTCAGCTTGCTCTTTAACAAATTTGTCATTTGCTTTTCCGGCTGAATCATACCATTGTGATTTTCCTTGTGACTCATCTTCTGATTTACCTTGTACCATCAACCCATCATACGATGTTTCATTTGAAATCGTAAACATTGGATAGTTCGAGCGTCTGTGTACCCAAAGTGGTATACCAATCCATTCAACATCATTTTTTTGGAAACCATACTGACTTGTGGCATCCACAATTGTTTGAGTAGACGCATCAGTAGAGACAAATTTTTCATCAACTTTGTAATATCTTCCAATCAAGGTCAGAACATTTGAATCTAACGTCACTACTGGTTTTATTTGTGATGGATCCCCAACAACCATTACCTTTTTACTTCTAAAAATTGCGCCAACACCAGCTTGTGGTAGTGCTTGACCAGCCTCATCTATGAATAGATTACCAATTGAATTTTCATTAAGATTTTTAAACATTCTACCAAAACTAGCAAAAGTAGTGCTGACAACAGGGATGGTGAAATTCAACCATTGCCATGATTCTGAAATTAACTGATGTCCATTCTCTTTTCCAATGTATTCAGACTGCTTATTCCAAATAATCCTTGCCGCTTTCAAATTCTTTCTGTTTTCATACAGGAATTGCTTTTTAACTTTTAAGGCTGAAATAAATAACTCTGATTGTAAAATACGGAACTGCTTCGTAAACCATGGGTTAGACTTCTGAAGTTCATCATATGATAGTGAAAAATCCAGTTCCTTTATGCCTCTTTGAAATTTGAGTTTTTCCAATAACGCAATTTCTTGTTCCAATTTTTTTAAATCATTTTGTTGAGTATTCATCCATCGATCGAAGTCAGCTTTTGTATCCTGAATTTGTTTTTGAGCATACTTACTTTTTGTAACATTTTCCTTTAACCTATTTTCGAGTTGCATGCGGTCATTCAACAATTTAGTTTTTTGTTGAGAAAGATGATTTAAATGATCATTCGTATTATTAAGTTTTTTGAAATACTGCTCAACTTTTGATTTATTAAATATTTTCTGGAACCATAAAAAACTTGGCTTTTGTGAAGTAACTACATCATAATTCCTTTCAGTTTGAGCTTGTACATTAGTTAAATTTTTAATTTCACTGGAGACATTCAATAAATCTTTTTGCAGATATACACTTACTTGTCTCAGTCTTTCAAGTTCACGATTCGCTTCTTTTTCCTGTGAAATCAAATTTGTTCGTTTCTTCTTTTCTTCTTGTTCAAAAGTAATGGATTGCTCCTTATGCTGGGTTTTTAATTTTTTAAGAAAATACATTTTCTCGCTATATTCTTGAATTTTTTCTCTTTCAATTTTTAATTCATCATAGAGACGTAAGAATTCTTGAAACACACCTGTATTCGCTTGATAATTTTCTTCTAAATCTTTTTCAATTGCTTCGATGTTTAAAAGTAACCTGTTAATGTTTGTTGACGCTCCACCTTCTAACGAGAACGTACCCCAATTTTCCTCATTTAAAAGCTCATTTTTAATCTCACGATTTTTCCCGAAACCTTCACCAGTTAATTTAGAATTAGAAACATCTTTGAAATAATTCGCTTCCGCTAGTTGTTTTTGAAAATCGTCAGCAATTTCTTCTTTCTTTGGTAACTCCTTAACAATGTTCTGGACTGCCCCATTGTTTGAACTTGCAACAATAATATTCTTATCTGAAATGGAACGTGGTAAAACGCCAAGTTTAGCACTTTGCCAATAAACTAGACCACCTGGAATACTTTTATTAGAAAGCTGTGCAATTTCCGCTGCCTGCTGTACTACTAAATCAGCAAAAATATCTTTCAACAGCGTTGTTTTCCCTGTTCCTGGCGGCCCATTGACACTACGAATATCATTTTTATCATTTAAAGCTAGATTTACCGCAACCTGTTGCATGAATGAAAGCGCAAAATCAGGATTACTTGGAAAACGTCCCAACGGATAAAATTTAGGTTGTAAAATTGTCTCGAAAATATGTGAGCTAAAATGAGTTGATTCTTTTTTACCATCTAGATTTTGCCTTTCCCCAGAAAAGCCATTAAAATATCGATTCAAGTTTTTATTAGTTATTGTCTTTGCTTTGTTCAGATCTTCAATAAAGAACGAATGTAGGTTTACATCTCCATTATCCAAATTTTTCACAAATGCATAGCGAAAGTTTTCTGTGGAAACATGATACTTTTGTAAAAGTTCAGCAATTGTAATATTAAAATCCTCATCAAATTTCCTGTTCAAATCTTCTCTAAATGAGTTTTCAACTTTAAAAAACTCTTCAGGTAACTTACCATATTGTCGGATATAACCACTCATCGTAAAGAACAATTTGTCTGCTATAAAATTTAATTGGTTATCAAAATATATAGACAAGGTGAATTTGTCAGAGTTACTAACTTCTTCGTCGGTTTTAGCAATCTTGTATTTCTTCCTCAATATATCAACAACTTCTTGAAAATTAAAAATATCAAAATATAATACTAAGCCCGACTTCTTAAAGAACTTATCGGATAAATTTTGTTTTTCCTTTTGTTTAGTTAAAAAGTCTGAAAAAAACTTTTTCCAGTCTTCCTCCTTTGTATGTAAAGGCTTTAGCAATTTGTCCTTTTTATTAATAGAACCTTCGGATAGTTGCTCTATCGTAATCCAAGCATTTAAAATATCTTTCCTTCTATTCATATTCTCCCCCCATCATCATCCATTTACAGAAAATTTGGTCTATAAGCTACTTTTGTGTATTGCAAAATAAAAATGCAGAATTTTTCATAGACAAAATTAGATTTCAACTAAATGTCTTTCAAACAAATGATAATGTTTTGATGTAATAAGGGTAATCTATTTTGTCGACCTTATATCATTTATTCTACATTTTCATTGATTTTCTTTATCATAATAACTCAACTTTCGCAGACTGAAATAGGCAGATAAGCCCTGATATAATTGGGTAGGCCTGCAATCCAGTGTTGTAGTTGACTCTTTATTGGTTTTTGTACTTTCTTGTTGCTCTTTTTCAAAGCAGCTTCATGAAGCTCGGTTAATTGTTGTATTGCCACAGCCCAAACGAGATCATTAACTTCATCACATAATGCATAAAACATGCCGCCAAGTATTCGCGCGTCTGTGCTACATCGGTTTTGCCACGAGAGAATAATATATCGTGCGAATACGATGGTTGTATGACTAATTAAGCCTTCATACGAACGACCTTGGAATTCTTTTTGGAGTTTCAAAAGAGATTTTGATGTTTTGAAAAAACTTCAATGTCCCATCGCATCCCATAAATACGAATGATCTCTTGATCACTGAGTGTACAATATGTGCTTAAAATAGCTAACCATTCACTCTTTTTATTACGATTGCGAACAAACACAACTTTAATAGGAACGCCATTCGCTTAAGTTGTATGAATCGAGCGAAGAATGCTTTTCTTTCCATCTGTCGGTTTCGCTAAATGATAAAGTTCCTTTAAGCTCACTCGTTGACCATTCACAAGGTAACGCTGTTTCAAGTTCTTCACCATGCCAATGACATCAAGTCCTTGGTCCTTTATTTCCTTAACGAGAGGCTGGTACGTGAACCAAGAGTCCATCAACACATGGGAAGCATCAATACCGGCATTCATCGCGCGTTCCACCATACGTGGTATTTGCTCAGGTGCGGTTTGTAATGCTTCTACTCTTCGTTTATAACCGGAACTACGCTTATCAACCTTTGATGAAATTCCATTAATTTGGCTCTTCTTCGAGCTTAATAAAGAAAAGTCTACTGGCATGAAAGTGGCACCCAAAAATAAGCATACGAAACCCTTTATAAAAGCGCATTTTTGGGGAGGCATGGTCAAAACAGCGAGCTAATAATTCAACTGATTTACTGCGATTACGGTCATATGAAGAAATCGTCTACAATCAATAATTTTGGTCGATCGTGATTCGTTAGGTGTGTTACTTTTTCAATCGTATCTGTGCTTAGATATAGTAAGCATCTTATCCAGGCAAAAGTAGACTTGTTTAAAAAACGATAGACGGTATTTTTTTCTCGACAATCTTTCGCTTTCTTGCTTTGAAGTACTTGATACCAGTTCTTATTTTCGAAGATCAAACAAAAAATTAATTGGAAAAGATAGACACAAGTAAAGCCCAGAGGCTTCGTAATACCAGCTTTTCTAAGATGTTTAAACAGTTCTAATTCTTTAAAGGTTGAAAAAAGTTCATTTGGTAGTTGATTATTTTGGTCATTATTCGCTATCATAAAGGAGACACCTCTTCTGTTGATAGTGTTTTTCTAGACAATTACACTATACCAAATGTTGAGGTGTTTTTTTATGCCTATTTCATTTGTCAATGTACATACTTGAACCGTAACACGCTTTACAGCTAGTTATATTATACGCATTTTTCTAGCTGCGAAAGTTGAGTTATTAATTAAAGAATTTACCTTTACTATTCTAATTACTAGTTAACCATCAAAAACACTAAACCCCTTACATATTTGGTTAAGAACTAAAAAACTAATAAACCGTATTACTTTGAGCTATACATTATCAGATATAATATATTGGTATAATTTATGATCTATAGGCTTTTCTAAAACCAGGTTCATATGAACAACCGGAATTTCCTTCTCAATATCATTTAACATCTTATCTTGTATAATTGTGTTTTCATCTGGAAGTGTTTGACCTAAATAGTAAAAGCCACTTCCTTCATCGTCATCTCTTTTTATAAACAAATGAAGTTCCATATTCATTTCTTTAGCATGGACTATCTTTTTTACCTCTTCCGAATTCAAGGTGCGCTTGCTTCTTGTATACCATTTAAATACTTCAGGATTTATGAACTCATCCCTATAATTTATACTAGCTTCTACTCCGTCATTTTTATGATAAGTGACAAATATTGGACAAGTTTGATGCTTTGGCTTATAACCGTACAACGTAGAACTTTCATCATTGTCCCAGTTTAATAATTTACATGCATCTTTTCTCGTATACTTCTCATATCGTGTAAGGGAACTATCCAATTTGTATTTCTTACTTCGTTTAAGGCCACTATTTACTACATCTCTTACTAACTTTTTAAAAAACGAGTTGGTTTGTAAGCTTTCTATTATAATTGAGTTAAATTTATAAGTTCCATCATAGGTCACTTCAATTATTGGTTTATTTCCATACTTCTTTTGATCTGTTCGTGTAAAAAAGGACAAATCAATAACTCGATGAACAGATTTCATTGTTTTCTCATCAACAATACAATGCTGATTTTGTAACACCTGGATATACTGTCTATGCTTCAATAATCCTTTTTCTAGCAATTGATCTATCAGTAGAAGTTCGTGTTTACGCTTACCATCAAGGACTTCCTTTGAAAGCATAGTTAATACACTTTGTTCATACGTGTCGATAACGGGAATATCCTCTTTCATTTTTATAAGGAACATATAATAGTTATTAAACTTACCAGTTATTACAGTAGGATCAATGGAATGATTTTCTATATAGTCTTGTAAATAAGGTGTACAACCTAGGCGGTTCTTTAATTCTATAAAAGCATTTCTAAGTATCTTTAAAGTAGTTAAATTACTTGCATTTATTGATTTAAAAATTTGCTTCCTAGCTATCTCTTCAAAATTAATAGTCGATACCCCTTTAATATAGCTCGTCCCTGTTGCCCACCTTCTAATATTATCTTTATTCTGAGATTTATCCCCTGAAAGAGCTATAGGTATCATATAATTATTCTTATAATTACCAATAAAATCAATGATTGTGACGAAATCCTTTGACTGATGTTTTCTCAAACCACGCCCTAACTGTTGGATAAAAATGATACTTGATTGCGTTTGACGGAGCATAACTACCTGATTTACACTTGGAATATCAATTCCCTCATTAAAAATATCTACCGTAATAATATAATCTAAGGAACCTTTTTCTAATCGGACCACTTCTTGCATTCTTTTTTCTTGCGAATGATCACCTGTTAACGCAACTGTTCGATATCCTCTTTGATTAAAAGCATGAGATAAATTAATGGCTTCTTCTTTTCTACTGCAAAACATAAGTCCTTTTACACGTTCTCCAGAATACCCATAGTAATGAATTTTTTCTATAATATGCTCTACTCGTTTATCCATTACTAATCTAGAGACGATTGTAGTATCATCAATTAATTGACCATTATATTCTAAATCAGTTACACCAAAATAATGAAATGGACAAAGCATATCTTCTTCTAAAGCTTCTTGTAACCGAATCTCATAAGCAATATTGTAATCAAAGAGCTCATATATATTAAAATCATCTGTTCTCTCTGGAGTTGCAGTCATTCCCAACATGAATTTTGGTTTAAAATAATTTATTACTCTTAAATAGGAGGATGCTCCTGCCTTATGTACTTCATCAATTAAAATATAATCAAATGCTTTTGGATCAAATTGCTCCAAGGTGCTCTGTTTTGAAATAGTCTGTATTGTAGTAAATAAATATTTAGCACTAGTTTGTTTACTTGAACCAGATAAGATTCCAAAGTCTCTATCTAATCCACCTAAAACAGCCTGGAAATCAGATTTAGCTTTATATAGAATTTGTTCACGATGTACAACAAATAGCATTTTCTTAGGTGCCACACGTTGAACATCAAAAGCTGATAAATAGGTTTTCCCTGTTCCTGTTGCAGAAATAACTAATCCTCTATTATTCCCATTTTCTCGTACAGATTCTATTTGCTCTAATGCTACTTTTTGCATTTTATTCGGACTAATTGTTATTGTAGTCTTTAAAGAGCTGGTATTATATTCCTGAGATAATTCCATTACTTTTGTTGCAGATCGGTAGTCAATCGGTTTATAAACTTCTTCATAAGATTTAATCCATTCATTTGTTAAAGAAATAGAATTTTGCCAAATTTCCTCATATTGTTTTTTGAAATGTTTTATTAATTCTCCATTTTTATATGAATTTAACTGCACATTCCATTCATAGTTTTCTTTCAAAGCATTTGCAGTTAAATTAGAACTCCCTACAATCAGTGAATAATGTATATTGTGCTCAAAAATATATCCTTTGGAATGGAACCCCTTTAAATCAGTTAATCGAACTTCAACGTTAGTTATTTTCATCAGCTCTTTAAAGACTTTTGGTTGATTAAAATTAAGGAAGGTAGAAGTCAATATTTTACCTTCTATCCCTTTCCTTTTTAGATCAAGTAAATGTGATTTTAATGTAGCAAGCCCACTTTCTGTTATAAATGCCACTGAAAATATGAAAGAATGGCAATTATTAAGCTCTTGCACTAAGGTTGTTAAAACATCTTCGTTCTTTCTTACATTATTAAATAATAATCTAGGTTTATAAATATCTGACTTTCCATATTCTCTGTTAATAAAACCTTTATATAAGGAACTCTCTAAATCACGAAGAAAATCTTTCATACAACTCTCCCCTCTGATAACCAATCTTTTACATCTTGATTAGTTTTTCTACTGTTGGAATATCTGCAGGTGCCCAATCAAGTGTTGAAAGATCCTTTCTAGACAGCCATTTTATAGATTGGTGTTCAGTTAGTACAGGTGTCCCTTTAAGCAAGGTACAGTAGTATGTGGTTAAGTGTACAATTCCAAAGTCATACTCATATACAGTATAATCCACCTGATCTCCAACCTTGATATCGCATTTCATTTCTTCATTAATTTCTCGCTTCAATGCCTGTTCTGCCGTCTCATATATTTCAATTTTCCCTCCAGGAAATTCCCATTTATATGATAATGACTTTGATTCACCTCTTTGCGCACAGAGAATTTTATCATCTTTGACTATCACTGCTCCGACTACATATATATTTTTCATTTCCAATTGAATTCTCTCCTACTAATCATATTTCTACTATCAATTATACCAACTAAATAATAGAAGTATTTTATTTAGAACTCTTTCCAGTAATCCTCTAACAAAAATGCGATTAAATTATTGATTCGTAAAATAGTCTTTACTCGGTATATTCTCCTCTATCCTCTGCCACTCGTGTTTTTTCACCAAAAAATTCATTTGCATCGTATTCAACCACGCTTTCCAATCTTCGTCGCAAATAGTTCGCTAATTTCTGATCTGTACAATAAACAAAACAGCCTTTTTGGCCACGTGTTAATAGAGTACGATATGTGTTGCGAATAATATTATCAGCTATTTTTTCCGCTTCGTAGGGTTTTTCTTTTATCATCTTTTTAATACCAAATAGTGATCTATCAGATTTTGCTCGTTTCGTATAGTCTGTATGTACCTTACCATCTTTGTAAAATAAATCATCACCAATAATAATACCAGCGTAATCGAACTCCAAACCTTGCGATGTATGGATACAACCTGCTTCATTTACCGATTCATCATCTATAGCCCACGTTAATGTATTGTCCAGATTCCAGCTGATTCCAAAATCTTTTTCGGGAATAACTATATCAGGAGTATCTGATTTGGTTCTTGTTTCTTTTGGCCACTCCCAACAATATCCTGCTAACATTCTTGCTTTATTTTTATCTTTATTTAACTGACGAATACATTCCAAAAGATCGCTGGGGTCGTCAAACACACGGAAATCATAGTCTTTTCCTATAAAGTTGGTATTCGCAGTATGTTTAATTTGTAAGACATCATCAATCCATGCTAAATAACCATCAGAGCCATTGCATCTAAATTGAGACTCCAATTCTAACTGGTGTACTTCTCCATTGTTTTCAGCCGAGTATTTTTTAATTAAATCAACACTGCCAATATCTTTGAGAGTCACTCTCTGGTGTTCATCAATAAAGAAAATCGTCATATTGGCTGCATTAATAAGTTCCTTGACTTGGTTTTCACCTAAGTTCTGGAACATTCCGGACTTTTCATTTAACCGATGTGCTTCATCTACTATTAATACATCAAATTCATTACTTGGTGCATCAACATAGCTCCCTGATCCTTTAAACAAGTTATCTATCTGGGTTTTCTTAAAATCCTTTTTAAGTTTCGTAGCATAAATATTACGTGGGGCAGAATTTTTCGTTACATATTGGGCTACCATACTTTTTTTAGTTAATTCTACTAATAGATTTATTGCTAAAACAGATTTTCCAGTTCCCGGACCGCCCTCTACAATAAACACCTGCTTTGTATTTGTTCGTTTAGCTTCATTTGCTAACCTTAAGGCTTCTTCGAAAACAACTTTTTGCTCATCAATCATTACAAATTCATCATTTCCTTGCAGCATCGAATTTAAAGCATCTTGTAATGATTTTGATGGACGTATCTTTCCTTTTTCAATTTTATAGAGAGTTTCTTTATTATCTCCATATTTAATATGCCTTTTTATAAAATCTCGAAGTTTCTTTGCATCTCCCTTTGCAAAAACCGGAGACTGATCTATGTAATATTTATAAATATCATCTGTTAATGGGTCAGAATCTCCATTTACTATATAGTTATGTAAGTAGGCACAGGGATAAATATCAATTTCTTCCTGTTGTACTGTGGCATTATAATCTTTAATTAACGATCCATAAGACCACGCCTGATAAGAAGGATGGGTTGTTTCAGCAAGACCATGATTAAACCTAGTCTTAACAATTGCTTCTTTTCCCTGAACCTTTTCTACCTTATCCCATTGTTTCAGCTCTACTACAACAACTGATTCTTCTTGATCTCTTTTTCCAGTAATCAAAAAATCTACCCTCTTAGAGGAATAAGGAACCTTATATTCAATCGCAATCCCGGCAGTATCTGGTATGTCAGCATCCATTAAGACACGATACATATACTGCATGGAATTATCCCATGATCGAACCTCGCTCTTATTCACCGTACCTATTTTAGACTGGAAATTGTTAATAATATTATTCGTTAATTCGTCATGAAAAACATCTTCCAAAAATTCGGATTTTATAGCTTCATAAACTAGCATTGTTATCCCTCATTTTTTCTCCATATGTAAAAATTATATGTGACTATAATCCTATTTTATCAGACATTGTACTAGTTATCACCAATAATTCCCATTACCGGTAGGTTGAATTTCTATAGTTTTACAAAAACACACCTTAAAATTGTAAAGTCTAATCTAAACTGGATAATTTGTTGGTATTGCTGTTGCTATTTTCCAGCAGTTAATCGGGATTAACGTTATTCTTTACTATTCTCCTTTCATCTTTGAACAATTATGAGTAGGAACGACTATTTCTATGTTTCAAACTGTTATTGTAGGTATAGTTAATGTTATCTTTATGGCTTTATCCATTATTCTGGTTGATAGTACTGGTTAAAAAACAATGCTGTTAACAGGCGGTTCAATCCTTTGTGCATTCTTTTATTTATAGTTACAATTCAGGCATACTTTGTAATTTTTGAGATTTCGATTCTAATTTTTATGGCTACTATATTAGATAGCTTCCAATTAACATAGGGAATTGTTTCCCCAAACCGTATCCTTACACAAGTAGTATCAACTGCACCGGCTTTACATTGAATTGCCAACTTTGATATTTCGTTGCATCCTCCCACCAACCCATGATGTATTAGGAGAAATGGCCTTTTCAATTATATGGATCATTAAGTGCTATCCCTATATTATACTCTCTCATTCTTTTTCAATCGTTTCTCTACTGTTTGATTTAACATCATCAAATAGTTTTATCCTCCTGTTTTTAGTTTTCTTTTATGGCCTGTCTGG
The DNA here is from genome assembly GCF_016919725.2 of Virgibacillus sp. AGTR. Taxonomy (GTDB): domain Bacteria; phylum Bacillota; class Bacilli; order Bacillales; family Amphibacillaceae; genus Virgibacillus; species Virgibacillus salarius. The sequence continues at coordinate 17,065 of NZ_JAJERH010000023.1, read as the reverse complement.
CTCTTGATTTCTTCTTCCACCTTCTCTATTAAGTTCTCTTTTTATAAATTCTAGTTCTTTGCTATATTATTGAACACCTCTGAACGTTCCTGCTCAATATTATTACAAATACCTTCCTGTAAATCTGTAGAATCTAGTTCTTTGAACTCCTGATTATAAGCTAAAATCTGCTTTTCCACTTTAATCATCACCATTTTCTAGTCTATTTATCTAGTGTTATTTTCCTATTTTGTATTTTTTTGTTGATATAATTAAAAATATTATTAAGAATACTCTAAAATTCAATTGCCAAATGCAGCTATGGAATTCATAATGATTATCATATTGGTGTATACTAAAACCCCTGTATACTTTAATGCTGGAATCAAAATCAATAAAAGGAAGATGATTAATATATGAATAAAACCAACGAGATTTTTTAAAAATATAATAGAATGTTAAAAAACTTGACGGGTTTCTTTTTTATTATAGGCGTAATCTCTTTTTTTACTCTCTAATTAGAGGCGGAGAAATAAAGATAGAAGCAATTTATTTAGCAGTATTAATGTTAACTGGATACATATATATTAAGAAAATAAATGAAAAATAGATTAAACACTTTATAGGGGAAAATAGTTGTAGAGCATAGAATTAATGTAGGGGCACTCCTTTGGACAACTATCAAAGGTAAAAATTTATTGAGGTCAGACCTGATTAATAGGAGTGGGCTTTTTCACAATTACGAATAATAGATGTTACATCCTTGTGATGCTCCCTTGTCTTTCAATAGATTTGCTAAAATGATTTCCCGCATTTAGTTTAAACTCATAAACTTAATATAGAAAATTCCAATAATTTATTATGTACAAAATCCACATGAAAGGATTATATAGTCAAAAAAGAACAAGGTTCTACTAACCGCACGAACTTGCCCTTGAACTTTTTAATTATGTTCATTGATTCTACCACATTCGAATTCACGGATCACTAAATTATTTAACACCTACTGAATACAAGTTAATCAACCTATAAAAATTTGTTCGATTTAGTGTTGACACACCATAGTAGCAATTGAATTATAACTTCTTTGTCAGTCTTATCCTCATACGTTGCCTCCTATATGCTTTCTATTCGTCAGACCTGAGGTTTGCCTCGAGCTTCCTGCAAATTCCACGTCACCCATGGACACCCTTACTTTTGACTAAGTACGTACCGCTACAAGGTCGTACTGAAGACTTCCCTCCTTAGAGTCCGCCCATGCTGGGCAAACCAAAAACGATCCACCTATTAGGTGAATCGTCCTAGTGCTATTCAAGGAACTTCTGCATATCCTCATTTAAATAAACCCAGCCTTTCCAGCCAATATGAATCGTATCACGCATAAAATGAGGGTCGTATTCATGGTCGGAATAATCGGCGTAAGTAAAGCCACTATCATTAATTTGCTTCTTTATACGAGTGTAGTATTCTTGCCGTCCTTTTTCGGGGAAGCCTGTGTAGTCATAATACGCCCCATTCACAGGTATAATGACAAAAAGAGGGTCGGCATTAGCTTCCTTGAGAATATCAAGCATCAGCTGGAAATCTTCATACTCAAGTGATTCTGCATAGGAATGTCCTTTATTCTTTCCTTTCATTCCCTTGATATAATGCTTCCTATACTTATACACGTTGTCATCAATATAAAATTTGGAATGCTGTGTCCGTTTCTCGCCATAAGCATCAGCTTGTGCCTGCAGTTCTTCCCACGTCTTGTCCTTCACTTCGTTTGACTGATGCCGATTAGTTGGTTTATCCTTCAGAAGTGTGAAATACAGATCCTTTTTCTTAAGTAAGGATATATAAGCCTTTGCAGAAACTGAAAAAATATTAAACTTAACCTTTTTGTCATTCAAATAAGCATCATAAAGCTGATAAAGTATCGTGTCGTTCTTAACCGCATCATACGTTATCAGGCGTTGCATCAATTTTCGTTTCACTTGCTCGTCCACTTCCTTATTAAAAGGAAGCTGGTAGGCTTGCAGAGCGGAATAGTTGGGTGTAAAATGCTGCTCGTCTGTACCATGCTTTACAAACCATTGCGGCGATACGATGATGACCATCTGCTTGTTCTTCAATTGATCAGCATGCGTGGCAAAGTTTAAATCATGAATAATAGAGGTCATCCCGCCTTTTCCTATTAAATAAGGTGTAAAGACAGCGGCATTCATTTCGAAATAATTTGATGGATGGAATGGATCCCAGCGCGACAATTCGGAAGAACCATAGATTGGAACATACGTCGAATGTTTGAGCATTTCACTTTGCAAATATGTTCCTTGGAACATATTTGACTCCAGACTGGTAGCCGATTCCTCCAAACGATCCTCCGGAACTAACTTAGCAAGCCATGATACGGGTACGAGTACTACCCCGGCAAACAGGACCAATGCAAGAATGATTGGTCCAAAAAAATACTTCTTCTTCATTATTTCAACTCATTCAGACGATCAACGATAGCATTTGGTGTATTCCATGTATCTCGATCGAACTCCGTAATCGGTACATTGATATCAAGCTGCTCCTCGAATTGAACAAGTAATTCTACTGTCGCAAATGAATCAATCAGTCCTGCGTCGAATATATCCAAATCATGCTCTTCTTTCACAACATCATCTTCACAAACTTCTGCAATAACCTGTAGTACTTTTTCTTTAAAATTCATATTCATATTCCCCTTTTATTGAAATGGTCTGCCAGAAAACAGATAAAAACCGAAACAAACGACATGGAAAGTGATAACGATAGACACAATTGTCATCGCTCTTCCTGTTGGCCAGCGTTTATGTTTTTTATTCCAGGTCTCGAAGAAATTAAATCCGGCCATCATCAAGGCATGATATGCTCCATAAATGATGTACTGAATCGCTAAACCATGCCATACTCCCATTAGCAGGAACAGCAGAATATAACCTAGATTCGAGACGAGCATTTTGTTCTGTATCCATTTTTTCTTCTTCATTAAAAAGACGAAGCGCATGAACACATAGTCACGGAACCAGAACGACAGTGACATATGCCATCGATTCCAGAAATCCTTGATGTTGCGGCTGATGAATGGCTTATTAAAGTTCTCCGGTGACCGGATTCCCATCATATAACTGACTCCGACTGCAAACGCCGTATAGCCGGCAAAGTCGAAGAACAGGTACAAGCTATAGCTGTACATATACAACAGATGATAGATAAACTTGTAATCCGCTATATATTCTAGATTCATAATGAAGTACGTATTGATGCTGTAGCCGATTATAAATTTATACAAAAAACCAAGGAAGATTTTGTTAATCCCTTTATAAAGCAGTTCCTTGTACTCCTCCGGTGTCCAATGCTTTTCTTCATCCTTTTGAAATCGGCGGAAGCGATCAATCGGACCTGATGAAATTGTTGGATAAAACAGCATAAAATTGACAAGCTGAAAAATCGAGAGCTGATCCTTAATCAATCCATCTCTTGTTTCAATAATGATTTGAACAGCTCGGAATGTCAGATAGGAAATACCCAGAAAGCTTGCCCAGTTATCCACTGCTAAAATCGGCAAAACCTTGGATAAAATCAAAGGCAGGATCGATAGAAAACTTATTACATAGAATACGAGGCTGCTATTCTTTGTCTGTCGATAAGTAATATAGCCTTTGACCAGTACAACCTGAAGAATGGTGAAGGCTACTAACGAGAAGAAGCCTGCGTCCCCTCCTGAAAATATAATAGCCAATACAACAATGGTGACGAACACATTGTAATACCGCAGCCGCTTACCCATTGTGCCGAGAATCATCGTCGGCAGTAGCAAAATACCTAGAATGATAAAGAAAAGGAAAGAACTATACGGGGTCATGCGAATACCTCTTTCTTCATTTTCTTACGGTCTACTTTCCCATTCATCGTCATTGGAATAGCAGTATGATACGTGAACTTCCGCGGGATCATATATGCCGGCAAGCGCAAAGCAAGATCTTTTCGAATAGCAGCTGTCAGCTTGTATTCCTTCTCAAAGTCATGATCGGCTGGTACCACTGCCGCAATCAAGTATTCAATTTCCTCGTTTGGCGCATGAGGGATAACAATGGCAGCCTTAATATAATCAGATTGATTAAGGTGGAATTCAATCTCTTCCAGCTCCATCCGGTAGCCGTGCAGCTTGATTTGATAATCCAGTCTGCCTTGGCAATACACCAAGCCGTCCTGAATAAAGCCGGCATCTCCAGTACGATAGGCGTTCATTCCGTTTATAATGCCGAATGCATTTTCTGTCAGCAGCGGCTCACCCAGATAGCCCTTTGACACACTTGGCCCTGCAAGGATAAGCTCCCCTTTTTCACCTTCAGGTAACAGATTTCCCGATTCGTCCACAACGAGAATACGCATATCGGGCTTTGGATAGCCAACCGGCAATGCCTTCTCTTTCGCGAGCAATTCTTCCGTAATTTCAACAGACGTCACAGCAACCGTTGCTTCTGTAGGTCCGTATGTATTAAAGATTCTCGCTCTCGGAAAACGTTTTTTCAGCTCTTTGGCTACAGCTAACGGCAGTACCTCACCACAGAACAGGAATACCTCAAGCTCAGGAAGCATTTTTTCATTAAAGTCCGGATTCGGAAAACACATTTGTACGAAGGATGGCGTCGATGTCCAAATTTGCAATGCCGAGCGACTCAAGTTCTCAAACAAAAGCTTTGGCTTATTGATTACATCTTTCTCCAATGCATGAACCGAACCGCCACTTTGCAACGCTGGATAAAAGTCCATGACAGACAAATCAAATGAAAACGGTGCCTGATTCAAGAACACTTTTCCTTGCTCTAACGGAAAGTCACCTGTCATCCAGTTAGTAAATGACTGCAGATTTGCAGCGGTTATTTGAACACCTTTTGGATTTCCCGTACTGCCGGATGTATAAATGATATAAAAAACTTCATCAGGCTGGACCCAATATTGATCACCAATAGGCTCTACTGTTTCCAGCTGCAGTGCTGACACGTGTAAAACAGCGATATTATCAAATTCCAGGCTGCTATCTGTTGTATTAATTACTAATTCTGCACCGGATTTTTCCACGATATAGCGCATCCGTTCCATTGGAATGGATGCATCTACCGGTATATAAGGGTGGCCAGCCTGCACACAGGCGAGGAAAGATACCGGTATATCGGTTCCCATATGACCATATACAACAATTGGTGTCTGCCGTCCAAGCTGTCTGGCATGTATGAAGCTTGCCAGTCTGCTCGACCTGTCCCAAAGCAATTCGTAGTTCAGCACCTGGTCCTCTGTACGAAATGCCGTCTGTTCCGGGTTGCTTGCCGCATGCTGTGCAATACGTGTTAAAAGTTTCATGTTATTATCTTCTCCATTTAGAAATCATTATAGATATAGTTGCCTGTATTAGCCGTATGGAAGCCGTACATCAAAAACAAGGTGACAAGAATTGCCAGATAAAAACAAGTATGCAAAGCAAAACGGACACCAGTGTGCGCATACAGCTGCTTGAGTTTATTCATCTTTTCTCTTCCTTTTATTCAAATTTATAGCCGGTTCCAATAACAGTCTTGATGTGATGTGATTCACAGCTTAGCTTAGCTCTCAGCTTTTTAATATGTGTATCGACAACGCGACTATCACCATCGAAGTCCAACCCCCATACGTGATTCAAAATTGCCTCACGTGAAAGGACGTTATTTTTATGGTGAAGCAAGAACACCAATAATTCATATTCTTTTGGCGTCAATTCTACTTGTTTGCCCTCAAGCTGAAGCTGATGGGACTTCATATTAACGATTGCTTGACCGAAGCTGATCATATGACCAGTGGGCAGGTAATGTTCGGTTGCGCGTTTCATTAAAGAATTAGCACGTGCGACTAGCACTTTCGGACTAAATGGCTTGGTTACATACTCGTCGGCTCCAAGTTCAAACCCATGAATTTTATCATCGTCACTAGATCTCGCTGTCAGCAAAATGATTGGTACGCCAGATCTCTTTCGCACCTGCCTGGTAACAGCAAATCCATCCATTTGCGGCATCATGATATCGAGAATGACTAAATCCGGATAAACCGCATCATACCAATCGATAGCACTGCTACCATTATCCGTTTCATACACTTCCCAGCCGTCCTGTTTGAAGTAATCGGCTACAACTTCCCGGATTCTTACTTCATCCTCGACAAGCAACACTGTCTTTCCCATCGTGAATCTTCCTTCCACTCTATATACATAAATTAACAAGGTTATATGTCTTTTATGTGTCCTAATAAGTAATTTATCCCATTATTTGAAACGAACATAGAAACGCACACCGTCAGGCATGTTTTCCGCTCCGTAATGAAATGCATGCAGGTCTAGAATTTGCTGGACGATAGCTAGCCCCAATCCTGTACCGCCTGTCATTCGGCTTCGAGAGGATTCGGTCCGATAGAAACGTTTCCAGATCTCATCCAGCTGCTCTTCCGGTATTTGCTTGCCTTTGTTTTCAATTAAGAATACACTGTCACCGTTTTCTTGATCTAATTCGATTCGAATCGAAATGACAGAATCGCTCTCACTGTGCCGGACAGCATTGATAAGGAGATTTTGCATTACTCGTTCCATCCACTCATAATCCGCCAAAACAGGCTGTTCATTCTTCGGCATGATTTCAATTATGACATTTTTCTCTTTCGCGATACAAAATAGTTTATTTGCCAAGCTCTCAATCATTTCACTAAGTAGAAAAGATGTTTTTCTTAATCGGATTGCACCGTTTTCCAACTTAGCCAAATCCAGCATATCCTTGATCAGCACTTCCATCTTGTCCGACTCTTCAATAATTACTTCAATATAGTGATCTCGCTTATCCGGACTGACACCATCCTGCAGCCCCTCTGCGAAGCTTTTGACAATGCTGAGCGGTGTCTTTAATTCATGTGATGCATGCTCAAAAAACTCGCGCTGCTCCTTCTCCATCTGCTCGCGCTTTTCCATATCCTGCTTTAGCTTTCCATTCGCTTGTTTCAAATCATTTAATGCGACATCGAGATTTTGTGCCATAACCAGCATATTGTTTGAAAGGCTCCCAAGTTCATCCTTCTGCTTAATCGGCTTTGCTGATGAGAAGTCCAGATGCACCATTTTTTTTGCCATTTCATTCAGCTTAATCAGCGGTCTGCTAACAAGACGTGAGTAGAATAGCGACAGCAATAGGATGAGTATAAAGCCTGCGATTCCTATATATACATAAAATACTTGAAGTGATTCATTAGTGTCTCTAATTTCCTGAAGAGATGTGACAGAGAACATAAATTGCATTTCTCCATCTTTCTCAAACGGCTCAATTAGTACTAAATTATGTTTTCCACTCCATGACTCTACCCAGTCCAGCTGCAGGCTCTCCCCTTTAGAAAGCTGCTTTATCTGCGCCTTCTCAAGCGGGAACCATTCCACCAGTGCATCATAGAGAAGTCCGATCCCCCTATTCCACATCCCAGCCTTAGGCAGCGAAATGCTTTTTACTTCCCCTTCGATTGTCACTTCATTATCGACCAGATCTTCACCGACACTAGACGTATTCTTTGTAATAACAGATGGATAAATGACGGAAGGAACCATGGCATCTGCTTCTCCTTGCACAATCAATGTATCTCCTTTTGCGATATGTAATGCGCGCAGCTGTTTTCCGTAATCTGTGACGAGTAAGGAAAGCGATATTTCCACAACTTTGCCGTCTTCTGTTTCCAGCATAATGTTAAACGGATCCTGCACCAGCTGAAAACCTTCTGCGTCCACAATCGTCAACGGGCTTTTGGTCTCTCTCATGTAAGAGAGTGTCTGTTTTGTCAGTTCCTCTTCGCTCCAGGAATTTTTCTCATAAGCTTCTGCTAACTGATGTATGTGCTTTGCTGCTTCTTTTGTTTTATGATGCTGATAAAATCGATCAAAAAATAATAACTGAAATATCATAATCATGGCGTAAAACACCAAAAAGAATAAAGCTGTCACAGCGAATAATTTAACGGTGATACCGCGTTTTCTCATGTTATACTCCTTTATTTCATAAGCGTTTTTTAATAACTTAAGCTATGGGTATGTTATTTATGTGTCCACATACCCCCTCTATATCGTACACATTTTTTTCAAGTTGCGGAATCTTTTTTGTACCTGCATATGACCAGAATAGAGGGCTATCGTGAGCAAAGATAATCAGTATATGAATTTACAAAAAGGCAATTCAATATCTTAGTGATATAGCTTGTTTATTGCATACGCGGATCAGCTCATGTTGCGTTAATTCTCCTTTCACTAATGAGGTCGAAACAACTCATACGCACCTGGCAGCTTGCAAATATTCCACAAGGCTGGTGGTATTGAGAAACATGCGCAAATGACTATACTCGATGCATCTATCCTAGATATATTTTTCGGTTCCGATATCCTGGTAAGACCTATTTCCTTAATAAAAAGAAGCTATAGGAAACCCTGCGTCCTTGAACAAATGTAGAAATAAATTTAGATTATCCCTATACAATAAAGTAGGGAAAACACTCTCATATCTTCCCCCTTATCAAACCGTACATGCCATATTAAGGCATACGGCTTTCCCGTATATTAAAATGTCTCAAAGGTTGCATTCCAGGCTTTTTTGCATCTTTTGCAGTCGGTGAGGAGTAAAGTACTCTTCACCTTTTCTTTTCGCTCGACTTTCTTTTTATAGTTTTGCTTCGCTGTTTTAGTGATTTCCTCCAAATAATTCTCTTCCGTATACCCATATGCCTTGTTCAAATAAAGCCATGCTTTCAAATGTTCCTAAAAAATTAATGACCTATTTTTGAAGATCTAATTAAGCCAATGAATAATTGGGAAGAAGAGATACTAAACTATTTCAATTCTCCCATTATAAACACCTATACAGAGTCCTTGAATCTTTTAATTAAGACAATGAACCATTGTTGGTCGTGGTTACTTTTTTGAAGCCCTTAGAGCAAAGATTTTGCTTATTCAAGGCTATCGTAAAGTTAAAAAGAAATTCGAGAGGTTGAAGTTATTTTCGGAAAATTGTTAGCTGATCAATTCCCAGATTGGTCACAAACTGGTTATAAATGGGTGTATGAAGATATTTATGGTGCTGATTTTTCCACACTATTTTCCAATTACCTTATTATTTCAGTAATAAAACTCAAAAGTTGTCCCATCCCATCCCCTGCCCCCGATATGATAAAATAAGACATATCTCAACACATAGGATGAAAAATATGAAAGAACTAAAAGAAGCACTTGCTTTATATCCAAAGAAAACAATCGATATTAATCAACTACAAGAATTATCATCACCTTTTTTCGATAGCTATGAAGCTTTTGCTGAAGAAGTGCTTGCTTTAGAAGAAGCGGGCATTTTAGCGATGGTGAAAAGCAAAGGGCGTTCACCTAGAAAACCTTCTGTCGCCTTGCATTATCGTATTCAAAAAGCGAAGTTAAAACAAGCGCATCATCACCTCTTACAACAGTACCGTATTCAATTCCATCGTGAAATAAACCTTGACTATTACTATCAACATGATCCGAAACAGTGGCAGAAGGATTTACCCTACTTACGACAAATAGATCAATATATACGAACAAATGGTTTTCCTACAGAAGCGATTCCAACACCAGAAAGAAGCTATGAGATTGCTGGTGATGAGAAATGGATAACTGAGAAAAAAGGTAAAGAATTATTAGAACGGGTTCACCTATTCGATAAAATGAAAATAATGCCTGTATCAGAACCATTAAAATATGCGATTAATCCCAATCAAGTACAAGAGCCCAAACAACTCCATTTAATTGTTGAGAATAAAACCACCTATCAAGGTCTATTGCCAGCCATCAAACAAACAGCCTTTGCCACCTTGATTTATGGAAGTGGCAAAACGATCATACAGAGTATCGAGCAATTTAATCAGCAATATCCAATCACTGCTGACCACCACTTCTTTTATTTTGGTGATATCGACCGTGAGGGGATATCGATCTGGCATAGTTTGGCGAACAAAATCGAACTACGTTTAGCGTTTCCTTTTTACCGAGCTTGCTTGGCAAAACAGCCTGCGCAAGGTAAAGCCTATCAAAGAAAGCGTGAGGGAGCAGAGGATGCCTTTTTACAGTGGTTCGATCAACAAGAGCAGCGTCAAATCAAGCGATTACTCGCTGAAGGCTATTATTACCCACAAGAAACATTAAGAACAAAGGAATTACAACAAATATGGGAGGGATCAAATTGGAACGACATGATATAGCAACGATTACAGCAGGCTATCAGGAACGGATTCGTCGTCTGGCGTTATTTGATCCCTTAACGGATTTAGAACGTAAACGGGAAAAGGATGAGAATGGTAAGTTAATTGATATGAAAGGTTTAGGACTATTAACGTTACTATTTTTCTTTGAACAAAAAGTGATGCGTCACTATAAAACAGGGGTCAAGCAGTTAGCTGCCTTTATTCAAGAAGTGACGGCAGAACAGTATCAGTTACAAGCAAGTGATTATTCTCGTCTTGCTAGTAGTCTGATCGATAATTTTCGTCCAGGGACAGGGGTCAAGCGAACCTATTCCTTCTATAACTGGGAAACAGGTCAAGACGAACAGCTCGAATATTCGATTCTCAAAACGAATAATTTTAATCCAACGACAAATGAACAGTTTTATGCGTTAGACGATGATGGCTTGGAACTTGTCTTTGCTACAAAAGAGTTCTATAGTGAATTTCAATTATCGATTAATCAATTGATGCTTCGTAAACAATTAGAGCGCGGCGAGTTCAATGGGGCATTAAGACAAGTCAATGAAATGCGTGTCGCAGTGGAAAGTATTGATGAGCGGATGCTGGCACTCAAACAGGAAATTCAACGCAGTATTGTTTCAGAAGAAACGTTTGATCGTTATAAAGAGTTATTAAATGATAGTTACAGTCGTTTGCAGCGTGAAGATGATGAATTTAAAGAGTTGCGCCAATTTGTGAAAGAAACGAAGGACAGGCTCTATGCGAAAGATATTCATCGCAAAGAACAAAAAACGTATGATTTAATTTTGACGATCACTAGAGAGCTAGAGGCGGTTCACTACGATCATTCGAGACTACTAGAACAGACCTTATCATTAAAAAATACGACCTTAATTACAGCGCAAGAGTCGTTGTATTACACGGGAATTGAAGCGTTTAATTTCGATCATGAAATTACCTCGCATATTATTTCGGTGCCGTTGCCACTGGAAACGATGAAAGGTGTGCTCCATCCGTTCTTAAAAGTAGAGGAAGAACGAACCTGGTCACCACTAACACTTTTTGCTGATCAAACTATTGTCGAAGATCAACAAGCAGATCAAACGACGACAATGCCTGAAGCGGAAAGTGATGAGGAAATCGATGCTAGAGCAAAAGCGTTAAGAAAACTATATAAAAAACTAATGGAAGAATTATTATCTGTTTTAAGTAAGATGCGAGAAATCAGACTATCTACCTTTTTTGACTATTTAACCGAGACCAATCAAGCCCAACTGTACGCATCAAGGTCTTTTTATGAATTTTGGTTAATCTTACATCAGCGTTCACCGATAACGCGTGGAGATATGGAGCATGACGAGGATGGTAAATCGCTATTAACCGAAGCATTGTACATCCTTGGTGATAATCGTTTAGTTATTACCGAAGAGAAAGCCATTTTAAATCGTTATAAACGTTATTCCATTCAAGAGATGGTGATCCGATTGGAGGAGTCATAGTGCATTACAGTGAGGAAAAGGTAATCGAAGCCTTTCGTATTTATACGAAATTAGCGCGTACGTCTGTTACAGATCAAGAAGCGGTCCAGTTATATCGAGCCGACGATGATATTCGTAGTTTACTAGATTTATATGCAAAAGAAGTAGATGCTGTTATCGTTAATACGAGTGAACATTTATATTTAATTCCTGAGACGAAATTGTCGAGCTTTCATGTTAGTAATGACTGGATTAAACGCCATTATTTGCGTTCTGGCGCTACTAATGCAGATATTTACTTACTGTATTTTACGACGATCATTTTGTTTGGTAGCTTCTATAATTCTTATCAAAGCGCACGCCCGACACGTGATTTCTTACGGATCGAGGAGTGGATGCACCAGATTCAGGAACGGATTGAGCAATTGCAGGCCTTAGAAGAAGAAGTTTTAAAGGAAAAAGAGCGTGAATTCTCCTATCACTGGCGCCAAATAGTCGATAAATGGAATGATATGAATGATGTGAAAGAGAGTGCCAAACGTCAAACAGGTAATACGATTAGTCGCTATAGCTTTATCGATACTGTGAAGCGTTTTTTACTTGATCAAGATTTAGTCAAAGCCCTTGGAAATCAAGAAATAACCTTAACTGATAAAGCGCAAACCATTATCCAGCGCTATTTTATGGAAGTGGAATATAACAAAGGAATCCTTACATTTATCTATGAGATGGAGGGAGAGAATACAGATGCCAACGATTAGTAAAATTCGCTTAGCCAATGTCATCTATGAGGAAGGCAATAAACGTTATAATGATGAATTATTTTTATTTGATGGCTACAATGGGGCAATTCTATTAGAAAATGGTGGCGGTAAAACGGTGTTGATTCAAACAGCACTACAGGCAATGCTACCACACACAGAGCTCGCTAGTCGCAAAATCGGCAAAACATTAACATTAGAAAGCGCGCCTGCCCATATTGCGGTCGAATGGATCATTAATGACAAACCAAGGCGTTACGTCGTGACAGCTGTCACCCTTTTTATGAATAAGCATGGCGTCGATTCGCTCCGTTATGTCTACGAATATCAGCATGGTGATCCCCATGCGATTGAGGAGATCCCTTTCGTCCGTGAGGTGCAAGGTGGTAAGCGTCCTACTGAGCGCGGGGAAATGCAAGATTACTATAGTATGATGAAGGATAAATCATTGTCAGCGAATACCTTTGCCACGATTAAAGAGTATCGCCAATACATTGAAGACAACTATCAGATTATTGCCAGCGAGTGGGAGAACATTGTCAAAATCAATAGTTCAGAAGGTGGTGTTGAAGCCTTCTTTGAAGCGTGTAGAACGACGAATCAGCTGTTTGATCGCTTGCTAATTCCAACCGTTGAAAGCGCGATGGCTGGTCATAATCCTACCCTTTTTGCTGATTTGTTTGAGCAACGGTATGAAAGCTTTAAAAATTATCAAAAGTTAAAAGAAACGATTGCTGAAAACCAGAAGATCCAGGATGAATTAGTTGGCTATACGACTGCTTTTGAGCGTCTCCATACGAAAGAGCAACAATTGCTCGAGGCGAAGCAACGAACCAAAGGAATCTGGGAACAAACCAAAGCAGACAAACAGACCTTTTTAACAGAAAAAGAAGCGATTGAAGCAAAAATAACTAACTGGCAGGATGACACGCACCAACATAAAGCGAAGATCGCTTCCAGCGAAGTTGCCGCAAAAGAAGCAGAAAAAGAGCAAATGAACAAAGAATTTCAAAACGCTAAGCTTCTTTTGCAAGAACAAAAAACAACGGTAGCTGATATCGAAGGGCGTCACGCAGCATTACGGTATGCCAAATTTGCCGAACAACAACAAGCAGCAAATGAATCCTTATCCTTTATCCAAGATCAAATTGCTTCGTTCGAAAAGGAAGCAGATATCGAGATGTTAAAGGATCAGCTGATAGAAGTAGAGCAAGCCTTACATGGTGCCTATCAAGATCAAATCGATGACATTAACAAGCAACAACAAGACTTACAACGGGAAAGGAATCCATTACAAGAGCAAATCAAAACCTTAGAGAAACAACTCACCAACCATGAGCAAACGGAGCAACAGTGGAGTAACGAGGTAAACAAGCTTCAATCTTTTATCGAAACTCGTGAAAAAGATAGTGATCGCTTGCGTCAAGCACTGCTCGCGAATCCAGAACAGGAAACAATTGAAGAGCTATTACCAAAATGGCAAGCTCGTTACCAAGTGTTAGATGATGAATTGGTTCACTTGAAAACAGAAAGAAAACGATTGGCGCGTGAAATAGACGAAGAGCAGCAAGAAAGAAATCACTTACAAAAGGATTTCCAAGAACAAGCTTTACAAATACAGCGTGTCTAACAACAGTTACAGGCGATGTCAGATGAAGAGCAACAATTGGTCGAGTCTCTGGCGATGTTAAGAAGTGCTTGGCAGGATGTTGCAGGTATTCACTTACAGCAACAATCGATCGAAGGTCAACTCGAAAACTATATTGAAAAACAACGAATCGAGCGCAAGAAATGGTTGGATAAGGAGCGGGTTGCGTTACGCTATGTTGATGACTACGGGGAGCAAGAGACTTTCTTCAGTGATCCATTCCTCTCCGAACAAATCGAACTATGGAAGAATCAACTCGATTATCTGGAAACAGGTGTGAGTTATCTCAATCAGCTACCAGAAGAGCAGCAGGCATTGTTAAAGCAGGCGACGTTATGGCCGAGTATTTTGGTGACAACGACAAAGGCAAAGCCCCGATTAATCAAGCGTTTAGAACAGGTTTCCGATCGCTTTATCTTGCCGGTGATGGTGGTGACGACAGAAGAAGCAACCGCTATAACGGATATCGAAAAAGGCAACTGGATCGTCCCGAATCATTGGCGTGACAACATAGACTCCGAAACGTTTATCGCGTGGAAACAGCAATTAAAACGTCATGCTGGCGAGATCACAACAACAAGAGAAAACGTTGAGATCGAGCTGAAAAGCTGGGAGCAAGCGTTGACACAATTCCGCCAGTTTTTAAGGAAATATCCTTTTCAGCAGGTAGAAGACTGGCAAGAGCAGTTACACAGTCTGCAAACAGAGCAGGAAAATCTAGCAGCCAAGATCGAGCAAACAGACAAACAAATTACGGATCATCAAGCAACCATCGATAAATATCATAACAGAGCAGAAGAAGCAGAGGCTGAGCGCACCGGAATCGAATCAAAACTGCGAGATGGCCAGCAATATGTAAGCTTCCAAAAGGAAATCTCCCAGCATCAGCAGGAAGTTGACACATACCAAGAACAACAACAGGAACTAGCGCAGAAAATCAAGCAGACGAAACGATCGATGACTCGTTATCAAGAAGATGTCGATCTGTTAAACGACCGTATTCGTGATCTAGAGATGAAACAAGAAGTAATCACCAGTGAAGAGCAATATCAGGAAGTAGCAACATTACCAGCAACGTTCACAGATGAAAGGATCACCAGTCTGAAATCAAAACGCAAAGAATTACAGCTACAGAAAGAAAAGATCACACGTCAAACCGGTGAATGGGAAGCGAAACAAGAAACCGAACAGCAGCGGATCGAGACGACTACAGAACGGATGGACGAAATTGAACAAGCTTTCCCATCCGTTGATAAAACAGAAGTATTCCCAGCTGATGGTGACCAGTATATTGACCGATTACACGGACAATTACAGACAGCAAAAAGTGAATTAACCGAAATTAGAGCAACCTATCAAACGACTGAACGAGATTTACATGTCAAACAAGAGTTACTAAATGAAGCATATAAAGACTTTTATAAACGATTCCCTGATGACGAAGTAGTGCGATTTGAGCAAGACTTAAACGTTGTTAACGAACAGTTACAACAAGAACAAAACGAGCTAAAAAAGCAAAAAGCTTATCTCGATCAAGAGTTCAAGCGTGTGAACAAGGAGTTAGCTAGTCTTGATGAAGCGGAGAGGCTATTGGAGAATTTTATAGAAGGGTATCACTTTAACGCACCAGGAATTGCGAGTATTACGTTAACGGAACAAGAAGCAACTGATTTTCAATACCAGCGCAACCGTTTTGCCAAACAAGCGACAGATAAGCTAAAAGAAATGAAGCAGCTAGTCGATGACGAAAGCGAGCTTGTCCGTCTTGCTAGGGATCAGTTCCGTATCTTTTGTCGAACAAAAATTACCGATAAAAAATTACAACAAATGACGATTCAAGGAATCGAACAGAAGCGTGACTATCAGGAAGTCGTCACCTTTAAACAGAATATGTTCGCAAGCATTCAACGAATCACTAAATATGCCAATGAGCATATTCGCAAAAGTGATGAAGAGCTTCAACTTTTTATCAATCAAATTCATACCCATTTGCAAACATTAGTTGAAGAACTCGAGCAAATCCCAAAGAAAACGAGAGTGAAAGTAGATAACTGGAAGCCAATCTATAGCTTTTCGATTCCAAAATGGGAGCCAGAAGACGGTAAGTTACGCATTCGTGATCATACTGAGTGGATCATTAACCAATTAGATGGTGAGAAATACCACAATGAGCAAGGGCATCAGGATATGAATAAGATTCGTGTGGATTTAGAAAAATGGCTGGAATCCAAGCAATTACTCAAGGTTGTCATGGATCGCGATGTGATGAAGGTGCATTGCCGTAAAGTAACCAATGATAATCAAATTTCTACACGCTCTTATTCCTGGGAGCAAAGCAATGTCTGGTCAGGAGGAGAAAAGTGGAGTAAAAACATGACGCTCTTCTTAGGCATATTAAAATATGTAGCAGAAAAGAAAAAAGCCAACTTAACCGACCGTGCTGTTATTTTAGATAATCCATTTGGCAAAGCATCAAGTGATCATGTTCTAAGTCCAGTCTTTTTCATCGCCGAGCAGTTAGGCTTCCAAATCATTGCGTTAACAGCTCATGCAGAAGGCAAGTTTCTGCAGGATTACTTCCCGATTATTTATAGCTGTCGATTACGCGCGTCAAAGGATGAAAGCAAAAAAGTCATGACAACAGATAAATGGCTGCATCATGCTTATTTTCAGGACCATGAGCCAGCTGTTATTGATCGGTTAGGGCAGGCAGAGCAGTTAGATTTGTTTGAATGATAGGGTTTGATAGGGTTATGTGGTGATACAGCCATTGAAATGACCCACTTCTGACATACTAAAGACCACTAAAAGACAAAAAGTGTACCAAAGAATGACAGGATTGAAAAAGCAACAGTCACTCATTGCCTTGTGTTGTAAGTTACTACGTGTATTGTTTGTCATTGGACAAAAGCAATGTGAGTTTGATA
>NZ_JAJERH010000022.1 GCF_016919725.2 Virgibacillus sp. AGTR | reverse complement strand
ATCGTCTTTTTTCTAGATATTACCATAAATAAGTGGACTTTGGACTCAATTTATAGAATAATTGAATTATATAAATTTGTTTTAAAGGGCGGTATTCAACATGGATTTTTTATTTACAGTGGGAGGCATTTTAGGTATAGGTTTTCTTATTTTATTACTAGCTTACATGAATGTTTTAAAGAGTGAAAACAAGAAAAAATAAGCCCCGACTATTAGAATGTACCATACAGAGTAGACACTTTAAAAATACTACTCTATAGGGTACTTTTATGTTTAATGGGAAAACTAAAATGAGTAACAAATTATTTACAGAAAAAGAAATTAAGATACGTTCACGTTATCCATATGTTAAATCAGTTAGTGAGGAATTACTTATACAGATGAATTTAAGCGCATTTTCATTACAGAAAACAAATAAGAAAAGTTTCCGAGAGATATTTGTAGAGTATGGTTTTGATATAAGTATACTTGGAATAGATCGTATTAAATCTGCTGATAATAGATGGTCTTATTTATTTGATGGCAGTGGGAAGAAAGCATATTTATCCACCATTAAGGATGGATCAACAAATGAATTGCTGGTATATAACGTTTCTAGTAGCCTTGCATTAGAATGGCAGCAGATATAATCCGGAAATCAAAGGAAATTCCAAGAGTAAAATTAGCAAAAGACGCATTTATATCAAGGAAGGTATTACTAATGAAATATAAATTAGGACAATCTATGTCACGACGAGGAAACTGTTAGGATAACGCCCCTCAAGAATCGTTCTTTGGTGATTTTAATGATGAAGCTTATATAACACAGTGTGAAAATTCAGAAGAAGAAATAAAACAATACATGATTTATTACAATAACTATAGATATCAATGGGATCTTAAAAAGATGACTCCAGTGCTATACAGAAGTCATCTTTTGGATGTAGCATAGTCTTTTTTTCACATGTCCTTGACAAAGGGTACATGTCAAATTTTAGTAAGGACTTTTTATTTTTGAAAAAACAAGGATATGTATGGTTATTTAAATCGAATAGCTGATTTAATTGACTTTAATAAATCATCAAAAAACACCATGCATAAAATTCCAAGTATCATTAAATAGTCAGGTGAATTCTCAATAAATATGCTAATAAAGAGTATAATTATTCCTATATAAAAACCTGGATCAGATAATTTTTCAAAGTACTCTTCTTCATCAATTGTAATTTTGTCTTGTAGATCTTTATCCTCTCTAATTAATTCATCAAGCGTTACTTCAAATATATCACTGATTCGAATTAGATTAACAATGTCTGGATATCCTTTATTTGTTTCCCATTTATATACAGCTTGGCGAGATACATTTAATTGTTTTGCAAGGTTCTCTTGAGATAGACCGTTTTTTTCTCTCAAACTTTTTATTTTGTGTCCAAATGAAATGTCCACACTAATCCCTCCTTGAGAATAGATTACAATAAATTTATTTTTTGTGAAATAAACGTAAAGTTGCAAATGCCAACTAATAGTTTACATAGAGATATGTAGTAGTAACAACCCTTAATTTTAATGAGGGCTTTTCATTAATCAATTCCTAGAAAGAAGTTGATTAAATTTACTGAGTTAAAACAGCTAATACAGGATATTATTGTAATACCAATCAATGGCTATATAAGTTTATGAACAAGATAAAAAGCTTATTGCTTACAAATTGAAACAAAAAAGAAACTTCATACGAAGTATTATACGATATAAAAAGAGTTGGTAAAATAGTCTATAAGTAGCTCAGCCGTAGTCAATCTGGATTAATGGAATTCACACCGCAGGAGCTAAGGGAATCTACTAAGGACATCATGGAAATGTACGTAATTTCTGTATGTAAACTTTTTTCTGTAGCTAAAATCATCTCTTGTTCTATAAATACCCTTCTTTTATGTGGCTAATTAACTGCAATAACTTAGGAACTATTTTTTTGATATGATCTATTTCCAAATTTTCTACACCTCTTGGTATTAGCAAGACGATTTGATTAATATAGTCAGAAAGAACAGGTAAGCTATCAGATAAAAAATCAACTAATTCTTGCTTTCTATTCATTTCCACCATTTGAAGGTTCTAATGGAATTATGAAATTAGTTGATAAGTTAACGGATTAACTTTTAGGTGTTAATTTAACCCATAAGAAGTGGGTTCTTTTTTAATCATTAAACAGAACTAAAGTACGTATATAATAATAACAAATGTTCTTAAGGGTGGTCTTGTTATGAAAGGGTTACTTAATCGTTCTGAGGAAAATAAGCAAAAAATCAATATCTTTTAAATAGATAGCAATAACAACGTTACGGAGCGTTATATACGTGTTCTAGAAATACGCGAAAAAGAGTATATTGGCTTATTGTTTCTACCATAAAAAAGTAAGACATTTAAGTAAAAAAATATCCTTTCAGCTGGACCAGTACAGAAGAAAGTGGCGCGTGACGGTTAATTATTTCATAATTAAACCTAATTTGTAAATTCTGATTAAACCAATTATAATATTGATACAGGAGAATAAAAGGAGTGTTATCTTGCATTTTTATTTATTTATGCTCATTTCGGTCGTTGGTTTAATTGCTATTCTCTCGTTATCAATAGCAGGGGTATTAAGATACTTTAGAAGATAATATTTATTAAGATACCTAAATTATTTAAAGCTCTTTTTTGCTGAAGGAGCTTTTTACTTTTCAAATACAATTAACTCAACCGTATATTCATAGCAACAATATACATATTTGTAATTTCATTCTAAAAAAATACAAAGAGGAATGTAGTAGATTACATCCCCTTTGCAAGTAACACAAGTGTGTTCTATTATTTATTTTTTATTATGAGTACTAATAGTACAGCTACTAAGTAAAATAAACTTAAGTGAACACTGATTACGTAAATAATATATTTTATATAATAATTTGTAGTCAGGGGAAAACTATCTTTTCCATACTCCATAATGTTTTCGACAACACTAGGTACAAATATTGATATTACTGCAATAAGTAATATCAAATATAAATATGCTTTGTTCTTTCTGATAACAAGTCATCCCCTCTCATAGTAGAAAGTTAATTTAAATATACACGAATTTTTTAATATAGGAAACACCGACAGGTTTATATGCAGTAACGGTACCAGCAAATACAAAAGGAGCAAATAAGTCATTTCCTGTTGGTACATATAGATTTGATGTCAGGAGGGGTGGAATCCATAAATTGATCTTGAAATCGTCCAAATTGATATAAAAGATTTTTAGGACAGTTTTTTCCACTCCAATGATTATGTGGAACCACATTTTCTATAGGGATAACAAATTCATTCATAAGAGATCTAATTAATGTAGCAGGGCTCATATCCATAACCACCACTTCTACTCTTTGCCCATGTTCTTTCAAATAAGTCTCTACCGTTTCCTTTTTCCTATCCGGCAATATCTCCAGGGGTTTCCGATCCACCGGATCGGCAATAATAGTTTGGTATTTTTCTCCGTCTGAATCTCCCTTATATTCATCAATGGCGATTACAGAAGGCAACTCTTTTGTTTCCTTCAAAAAACTAGATCCCACTTCATCAAACCTACGCATTACAGTAGTTGAGGAAATGTTAAATCGAGAGGCAACAGATTTAAAGTTTTTTCCATGAATTAGCTCCAATGCAATAGCTTGCTTTAGTTCTTTAGACTGCCGTTGATAGCGTTCTACTAATGAGTTATTCTCATAAAAACGTTTTTCACAATTCGGTTGTTCACATTTATAGCGACGCGTACGGTAATCATGCACCTTTTTTGTAAGCACATTACATACTGGACAACGATGGGGCTTAGCATCCAGTTCCACATGGAGCTGAAAAACTCCACCATTTTCAACTGTTTTTTTAATACGAAAGGCTTCTAAACCTGGTAAAGACATGTTAAAATTCACTTACACGCAACTCCTTTTGTTTTTGTTTTGTGGGTAAAACAAGTCTAACAAAATTCGGAGTTTGCGTGTTTTTATTTAGCTGAATTTTCTCAGTACCCCAACATATATTTTAGAGCCCAAAAAAATAAGCCACCTAATCGTTAGTTGACCGATTCAACCAACGGATTAGAAGGCTTATCTGACGGAGTTTTACCTCCGCTATTAGACGTCCCAGGAGAGATTCGAAC
Source organism: Virgibacillus sp. AGTR (assembly GCF_016919725.2). Taxonomy (GTDB): domain Bacteria; phylum Bacillota; class Bacilli; order Bacillales; family Amphibacillaceae; genus Virgibacillus; species Virgibacillus salarius. The sequence continues at coordinate 52,722 of NZ_JAJERH010000022.1, read as the reverse complement.
TCCCGACCCACAGCTTAGAAGGCGCTACTTTTACTTCGATACCTATGTACGATTCATCAAACGGTTACTCTAGCGATGGTCTAAGCGATATATTTAAAAATACTTAGCGAAACAACTTCCGAACTTGACTGACAATACGTTTTACTTTGTCCAACATCGATATTATATCGTCATCTTGAATTCAGGTCAAATTTATTTCTATATATCTAATAGTAGAAACTCGTAGAATTTGTAAGACAGATTAAAGACAAACCATATTTCGAATAATTCTATTAAATATATGGAAATATTATGTAATCACTGTTACTATTTACCTAACTAATAAATAGGGGGAGTAGTAATGAAAAAATTAGTGTTTTTACTTTTGATAGCTTTACTTGCTATAACTTTAATTGCTTGCGGAAGTGGGGAAAAAGAGGCTGACGGAACTTCAAAGAGCGCTGATAGCGATACTCAACAAGATAAATCAGATACAGAAGATGAAGTAAAGAAAGAAGAAGCAACAAAAGAATTAAGTGATACTGTTTTAGAAACAGAAGATAGTAAGATAGTTATTAAAAACATAGAACAACTAACAGGTAATTACGAGGAAAAACAAATTCTAGCTATAGAAATGGAATTTACAAATAAGAGTGATAGTCCAGAAGCTCCTTGGATGGAAGCAGCGACAGTATTGAATGCTGTTCAAGAAACAGATACAACAGTTGAGACGTTGAGCGGTGGTAATAGTTTTCTTCCAGAAGATTATAAACCTGAACTTGCAAAATTATGGAAAACCGACATAAAAAGTGGAGCAACGGTCGATGTTGTAATCGCCTACGAACTTTTATACCCTGGTAATCCTGTTCGTATAATGGATCGCACACTCGACGACAAGCCGGAGAAATTTGAAAGAATAGTAGAAACAACGGAAGCAAAGTAAGGATAAATTAGCGGGACGCCCCCTCAACCGAAGGAACGCCCGCTCTATTTATACCGCTTTATACCACTTCAACCTCGCATTCTTCGCTAACACTTCCGTCCTCTTGCGCAACTTCCGCGTTAACTTCACGTAGTAATGCGCTAATACTTTCCGGAGTACAGTCGTTTAGCTCCCCGAATCGTTCCTCTATTTTCGGCATAGGGGGAACGCGACAATACATTGTACGCCAATACGCATCCTCCGGACCTGGCAACGTTTTATGCTGCTTATAGTTATCGTCATGATTTAGCTCGATTATCGTTACCTTATTACCGTCACCAATACCGGCTATATGCGCCCTTAACTGTATTTCGGAATTATCGTCAAGACGCTTTCGCAAGTATTTGCGAATTATTCTCGAAACAGCCTGTACGTTAGCTTTTTCCGATTTATGTTCTGACAGGTGTGTGTTTAGGTCGTCGAATACATCTAGGTCGCCGGTTAGTCCGTATACAACCTTTTCATTAAATCGAAACACCTTCCGCACACCCTCCTTTTTAATTTGTTCATCTTCAACGTGAACGGCACGTAAATCACTTGACATAACTACGAAATCATGCATAGCGATCGTCATAACTAGCGACATTAATGTGTACCTCCTATAAGACTTTGTATAAATAACCTAGAAATTACATTCGCATTAACTCGTGAACGTTTATCCGGTTTAATTGAAACCTCGTGCCACGCGCCTCTTTTTATCTTACCGTTACTATCTCTCGCCAAGTACGGAATAAGGTCGAGATTCTGTCCGCTTATTTCGGTGTAAGGCGTCAAATTACCGTCGACTCTGATTTCTACCGATGTAGGCAACTCACTTAGTCGGAAGATACCATGCAATATTTCATGCGTATGATTCGGTAAAGTAACCTCGTGTGAATGGTTCGGAATAGAAACCTCGTGACTATGATTTGGTACGGTGACTGTATGCGTGTGGTTAGGAACGGTAAAACTGTGCGAATGGTTAGGTACCGATACGCTATGCGAGTGATTACCGCTACTCCCCTCCGTCCATAAGTCCTCGGGCGTTGACGCCTGTACATGTACGCCTGCTCCGTTTGCTGCAACGTAAGCCCTAGCCGGTGAAGAGCCACCGTCCGACATATGTCTAAACACTCGGTGTCGATGATCACCGCCCGCACTCGACGTTTGCGAGGTTCCGCCGCCGCTTTGCGTACTTTTCGATGTACCTCCACCCGAGCTCGAGGTTGCCGTGGTTCCTCCGCCGCTGGTTGTACTTCGAGTTGTACCGCCGCCACCTTTTGTAGATTTAACGATAGCACCTCCACCACCAGTCGCTTTTGAATATCCACGGAATGTACGTGATTTTATTTGATTAATTTTCGATATATCTTCGTCAGTTAATAATAATGCTCCCATTTTGATTTCCTCCTTAAATCCGAATAAAAACAGAGGGCGCCGACCACGCTCATTTACGCCCATGATTTCGTCACCCTCCCTTTCTGCGTATTTGTTTTCGCTTGCTTTCGCGCAATGTCTTCCGTAATCCGGTCTATGTCCGCTTCCTCACGTATGTTAAATACCGCGCCATCTAACATGCCTCGGTAATCATTCGTTACATACGTGTCCCCTCGTTTGTTAGCTCCGCCCATTTCCGCTTGTAATTTTGAGGTAACTTGACGGCTGTGTCCGCGCATGTCTCCGATATCTATTCCGGCTAGTTTCGGTTGTTCCGGCGTCGCAGCTTCTGAAAGGCGTTGCGCCATTCTTTCTACGTTGGATATTTCGTCTTTTATACCTAGCGCTAAACCTTTACCGAGCATCGCCCCGATTTCGTTACGGAATACGCGTGATGGCGATTTAACGAGGAAGAAGTTCTTTGTCGCCGTTAGTACTTTCGAGCCTAAGCTCTCCGCAGCTCTAACCGCACTGTCCGCCTTGTCCGCAATACCGCTTTTTAATCCGTTTACGAGATCGGCACCGGCGTCCCACATATCTCCGGCAAAATTACCGATTCCATCGAGAAATTTACCGCCAATCTCTAGCGCCGCAGCACCTACTTCTTCAAGCATACTTAACGCCCCGTCAATAAGTTCGCCAACTAATTCGACACCTGCGTCGAAAATGTCCGGTAACATTTCAAGTATCGCTTTCACTAATTCAACGACTAGTTCTCCGCCAGCTTTCAGCAATTCCGGCAAATGATCTCCGATACCTTTGATAATCGCTATTACTAACTCTACGCCCGCTTCAACTATCTTTGGTAAGTTATTTATCAACTCTTCCGCTGTTTTAACAATTAAATAGACCGCAGCCTCGATTAATTGTGGTAATGCGTCGATAATTCCTTCGATTAACGCGAGCAATAACTTAATACCTGCGTCAATGATTTCCGGTAGTAATTCGATAACAGTATCGATCAGTCTCGAAATTAATTGGGTAGCCGCCTCAACTATCTTCGGCAAATTATCGACGATCCCTTGTACGATCGCCATTAGAATATCGATACCTGCTTCGAGTATCATCGGAAGTAACTCCATAATTGAAGTAACTAGTGTGTTCATTAACTTAACAGCCGTATCGATAATCATTGGTAAGTTATCTACTATGCCGGTGATTATTGCTGTTAATATCTTCAGACCTATGTTGATAATGACCGGCAATAACTCCGTAACTGCTCCGACTAAAAACTGCACTAACTGTAGCACAGCGTCAATTACTAGCGGTAAACTCTCGGTAATTCCTTGCAATAGACTCGTTAGTATTACGACACCTGATTCGATCAACTTCGGTAAATATTCCGTTATTGTATCGATTAATGACGTTATGATCGTCGTTGCCACTTCTACTATTTTCGGTATAGCCGTTACAACGCCTTCGAGGACATTTTCGATAATTTCTACGCCAGCCTCGAGTATTTTCGGTAAATACTTGTTTACCCCGTCGATAAATTCTCCGATCATATCGTTAGCTGCGTCAGATATCTTGTCGATGTTCTTCGTAATTCCGTCCGCTAATGCGGGCAAGAACCTCGATCCTGCTATCGCTAGACCCGGCAAACCGCCGACTAACACGCCAACAATGGTCGGTATTAACTTCGCAAATATATCGCCTAGTTTCTCGAAGTTTCCGTTTAAGATGTCGTTAAATACGTCTGCAAGCTCTCCGAATATGTCCGATAGTTTGTCCACAGCCTTATCTAGCGCCTTGACGACTGGTTCCGGCAACATGTCGCGTAATGATTGCGATATCTTACTCGCCGCTGTCCGTAGTGTTTCCGGTAATTTTATGAACGCCTGCTTTATAGCGTCCGCCATGTCTCGCGCCTTTTCCTTGATTACGTCGAAGTTTTTCGCGGCAACGACGATGCCTGCGATTGCTGCGGGTATTAAAGTAAAAACCGCTATTAATCCGAATATAACCTTTCCGGCTACTATTGCCGCCGCTCCTCTGCGGATAGCTTTAATCGTTTTAACTTCCGCTCACCGGTCGCGACTAGTTTTGCGGACTGCTTGTACGTCTCTATGCTCGGCTGGCTTTGTATTAATTGCGTTGGCTTTCCAACATACTCATTTACAATATCCTGTATATCTTTTTTGGTGTGTTTCATTACTACTCCCCCTAAAATATCAATCCAAAAATAAGCTGTAATCCTGCCATCATTAATCCTAGTAACAATAGAAAGAACCCTGTGAGGATTACCGTTGAAATTGCATAGCTGAAAAACTTAGTTAATTTCGTCATTTAATCGCTTCCTTTCCGTTTTTGGACATTAAAAAGAGGCGCTGGTAAACGCCCCTTACTAATCCCTCCTACCTTCCCCTAGTAGTACAGACGGGATATATTTAACTTTCCATTTCTTTTATTTGCTTTAGTTCTTCCATCATTCTTTTTTGCCATGTTAAGGCATCATTTGGCTTTTTACGTTTCCTTGCGTCCTTATCGCTTCGCAGTCGTTTATTCTGTTTTTTCAACGTTTTCACCTCGACGACTCTTAAATTCCGCTAATTCCGCTTTCATTTCGTCAATATCTCGACTATCATTATTTGCGGATGTTACTTCGTGCTTTTCCGTGAGTAGCCCGTGCGCTTGTAATAGCGTCCTAAGCATCGCCGCATTACCTTGATCGATTATATGATCGGGTACAGACGCCATTACTTCCGGTAGCCTATCGATTGTGTCGTTCATAATCTTATTTTTTAAGGCTTTATTAAATCGCTCCTCGTTTCGCCAGGTATATAACGTGCGTGGTGTTACCCCTACTTCATCTGCTATCTGTTCGTAGGTCATTCCAGCCCTTTTAGGCTGCGATATGATTGCTATTGCTGCGATTTGTTTGTCAGTTAATTTTTTACTCATGCGTTCTCACCCCCTTCTTTGTAGTCGTCATAACTCATAGACCATCCATCGCCGGTAACCTTGTCCGGGTAACTTAATCCTCGCTTAGTTAACTCCGATAATGTCTTAAATATATTCACGTAAATACCTTGCGCTAATGTATGGCCATCGCCAATCAGCGTGTAATATCGATTAGACTCGTCCAATTTAAGCGTTCTAGATACGTTAGATAAATAAGTAGTATTACCGGCTTTATCTCTAGCAATTAACTCAGTTTCGGCCGAGCTATACAGTACATTTACTCCACCACCCCTTTAAAGGTTAGTAATCTTTCTTTTGTTTCCGGCGATAATAACAATCTGATTGAGTATGTTGCCCGGCGATTACGTCGCTTCTTATGTTTGTTTCTCTTTGTTCTTTGTTTTTCCATTGTTTGAACTCCCCCTTTAAAAAGCGTCACATTAGCATTTTGAATATAAATACACTCGTAAAAATTGAAACGTCTCAGATCGTCTCTATTTGCTTTATATCGCTATGTTTAGCGTAAAAAGCGTCACTTTGTAACTTGCATTTATCCGGTATTCTTTCGATACTCTCGCATTCTCTTATTCCGTTTTTCTTTTCGTTGAAGCTCCTTGCACTCATCGCAATATTGCCTACGTTTTTGATTACCTGGATTAAACGTATTTTCACAACGCTTGCATACTTTGGCAAACTCGCCCCAATATGCAACCCCGAACGACTGCCAGTAACGGGATTTTAACTTGTCATCTGCGGGCAGTACTGCGTTTTCGAAGTACAAACAACGTGGTAAATTGTCGGTTGTCTCTGCATTAAAAAACGGACATGGTCGGTCTAAATGACATTGCCCGTTACCTGCGTAAGTTGCGCAGCTTGTTTCAACTTGCTTTTTTATATCGTCCTTTAACATCTGATTTATCCCCCAATAAAAAAGAGACGCTCTTATGCGCCTCGATATTCTTATAAATCTACTCCGCGTTGTTTACCTTCTGCCACCGAGTTTTTTCGTATAATACCGTTCTTATATGCTCGCAGTACCTCCGGCTCTGTAATCCCGTAAACTTGGCGGCTCCCCTGAAAATTGAATGGATATAAGGATACGTTGCTGACTAAATCGGAATTATCCAGTTGATAACCGACTTGCTGAGCGATGTCTCGCTGTAATTGCGCAGCTTCTTTCGCTAAGTCGTGGTAATCGGCTAAGGCGTTAAGATATGCTAGCTTAGCTTCTTCGATCTTCTTTGCTGCTTTTGGCTGTTTATCGTTATAGTACTTATGTGCTTCCTGTTTCGCTTTTTCCGTTGCTTGTTTTGCTAACCCTTTTTTACGTGACGTATTAAAACCAAACGCTCGCGATTTTTTATGTTGCGCACCTTGTAGTTGTAATTCTAGCTCGGCAACCTTTTTGCGGAGTTCATGCTCGGCTTGGGCGTTATGGTCGGTAGGATTTTCGAGCGACTTATCGACGGCCTCTGCTAGTTTAGCTTTTGTTTCAGCTAGTTCGTCGGTTAATTCCTCCACTTGCTTCGCAGTTTTTTCGCTTCGTTGTTGAGCTTCTTTATCCTCAGTTTGGTAATCTTTTAATAACTGCTCTAACTCTTTTGACATTTTCATTTTATCAAGCCCCTATCTAATAATGTTTTTACTCCCTAAAATCGTATCTTTTAGCAACGCCCAGCGCCCTTTAACCGTCCGACAATCGTCTAACGCGTCCAGTGCTTCGTCACAAACCGAGACCTCATATGGTTGCATATCTTCCTCATCGCCCATCGCAGCTAATTCGCATTTATCAAACCGGCGCATGATCCTTTGAGTAGTACGACATAATGACGGATAAATAGACGGGTTAACGTTAGCCAGCTCAAAGCCAATCGAATCTATTAGGCTATGGTCTAACATAACGGTTAATTGGATTACCCCGGCTTCCTTCGCTGATTTTCTCAATGCACGTTGTAAAGCAACATGACCGCAGTATACATCGTCAAACCCTCGTTTACCTGCCGTGATAAAAGTTCCGCTAGTGATCTCACCCTCATAATTAGCTAGAGTATAAGCATATACCGAGCGTTTATCGTCTGTCGCTAGCGCAAGATATAACGTATATTTCAATTTCAATCTCCTTCCGATTGTTGAATTAACGTATCTATTCGCATTAATTCCGCAGCTTGTCGCACAGAACCTGCGGTACCTGTATACTCGCTTTTCTTTTCTTCGTATATTTCGCGAAGTTGGTCTACCGTCATACCTTTGTATGGATCGCTAGGCTTGCCGGCTTCATGATCGCCGTTTTGTATAGCGGTGTATATTGAAATCACATCCCGTTTCGCTTGGTGATAGTCGCTATCCGTTATGGTGCGCTCATGCGGCGACAATGCCCCCTCGTACTTCATTACCGTTTGTTTTGCGTCGATTAGTTTGCGCTCAAGTTCGGCTTTTTCTTCACGCCAGTTGCTTGTTTCGTTTTTCATTTTATAATTCCTCCAAAATTTATTTATTGACATTTCGAATCTGTTGACATATAATTAAATTGGATAACTATAACTACACATAAATGATAAATAAAAAAGAAAAAAATTAAATTGCTAGTTTTTTGCTTCTTTCTAGGTAATCCATAAATTCTTCCGTAGGTTCAAAGTTCTTTGCAATCTTAGCTCTAATTACATCCGATACACCACGATTACCGGCTTCAATTTTTGATACTGTCGACTGAGCAATGCCCAAATACTCACTGTATTTTTGTTGGCTCATACCCAAATATAACCTAATCGCCTTAAATGTTTCCTTTTCCATTACATTCCCTCCCTTTTATGCCATATTGTACAAAAATTATCGGCTAAGACGCTGCCGGCTGGCGTCCTAACCCGTCTACTATTATAGGGATTTTCCCCACGGATAAATTGCATTTTATCAACATATTTTTCTAGTTTTTTCGCCTTTATTTCTTCATTTGTTAGTTCCGATAAATAGTACGTCGTTACAGGATATACAGGCGGCTTTTCTCGTTTTAACGGCGCATGTCTGATCGGTCGATTCTTATTTATTTCTTTCTCGAGTGAGTCCGTTTCTGTTGCATATTCACGTCTACGTGTACGATCACCTACCGTATCATCTAACGCAGGTATATAATACCACCGCGGAAGATACGAACCAGTTTCTTTATAACGTTTTATTGCGTCGTGATGTGCGTCCTTACAAGTTTCGCAGCAAAATCGACTATCACTACGTTTAGCTCGCTTTCCTTTAAAGTTAGCGCGATCTATCGGATACATATTAAGACAAAACTTATGTGCACACTTCCGCCACTTCTTCCGCTCTTCTCGATAATCCGCCCATGCTGCACGGTCAGCCTCGATCTCTTCCTTATAATCGGAATATAGCGACATAATCGAGTAATCTGCACGTTCCACATATGCTCGATCATAGACCGGGGGATTTGCTTTGATTCGTTCCTGCTCGGCGTGCTGCGCGTTCAAGATTAGCGTATTAGCTACGCCCTCTAACGTGTTTAATGGCGCCCGTTTTAAGGTAACATCAGAAACATTGGCAAACTGTTCTATGCCTGTAATTTTTTGTTTTGGAAAATCTTTGCTGTATTCTACGGCATGGAGAGCTTTAAGTTTTTTTAGTTTCATCCAGTACACCCTTTCTATATTTCATTTTCTGACCACTGCCTTAGCACCCGTCTCATGCGACTCGAAGGTAAATATAATTCAACAGGTTGTTCGTTTCTAATACGAGAACGATATACCCATTGCAATAAATCACTAACCGCCAACAAATCTTGATTAACTTGGACTCCGTTATCTTCAAAAAAGGCTCGCTCTATAGGATTCATATATCGATTAAATACATATGCTAATGCCTTTCTGTCTTGATATTCGTTTGTAGCTCGAGCGTTACACTGCAAGAATGATCGGGCATAACCTTTTCCGGAAAGTCCTGGTTTAGCATCCTTAACAGTCGTCCATAAAATTTCCTTACCTTTTGCTTTAACTACATTTCGAAAGTAATTGTAAATGTTATTTTTGATTGACTCTTCTACTCCTGCGCTCATATTTTTTAAATAGGTAGAACTAAAAGCATTATCTCGATCTCCTATAGCATTCAGTTTTCCTTCATAGACATTCATCAAGTTATACAGTGCTTTGCGATTCTCCGACTCTTTGTCATATTGAGTAATTACGTATTTTTCGTCGTTATGTTTGACGGAATAATACTCGTATTCAAACTTATATAGATCGAAATAATACCGCTGTATCTGCGCATCAAACAAATATGTCATTACGTACACGTTTACGAAAGTTTCGAATACCCTCGGTGGAAACGCCCATATTAAGAACCTGCCGCGATGATAGAATAGATTGCCTGCGCGTGATAACTTCATAATATCCGCATACTTGGCGTTCACGTCATAGTCAACGCAATTCCATATAACGCGGTTATTTTCTATTTCGATATGACCTAACGCTTTCAAATCGCGAATATCCCGTTCGGTAACGTTTGCCTTTTCGATAACGTCCATTACTTCGTCCAATATCAACGTATATCCGGAATCGGTTAGTAACTCCAACAATTCGTCGTCTGCCGTTTGGAAAAGTGAGTGCGTCGAAACTATGTCCTGGCCGTCCGCGATCAATTCCTTAAGACTCCGCATTTTACTACCGTCCTTGTTATTATTGTTCGGCTCAGTAAATGTCCGATCCGTGTTGCTGCGAATTCTTTCCACTTCCTCTAGGTACGGTGTGATATAGATAAACTTTTCGAGTACACTTGCTCCGTTCATGTGTTGGATCGCCCATGATGTTTTACCACTACCCATAATCGAATCAACTACGTTTATTTTCGCCATAAATCCTCATCCCCTTTATAATCGTTTTGACTACTACAGACGGTTATCTCGCTGTTTACGGGTAAACCTAATACCTTCGACTAATACATATAATCAACCCCTTCCGAAATATACGGTAAATAATAATGACCGCGGCTTGAATTGGTTTGTATTCAAGGCGCAATGTTTTGTTCTTTTTGTTCGGTTTATTCCGCGGTACTACTGATAAAACATTGCTTTCCTCACTCTGTTCGTCAGCTATTACCGTCTAAATACTTTTAGCACGTTTTATACCCTTCTTTTAAGGGGAAGGCGCTATAAACCGCGGTATATCAACGTTTTAAACGATTTTTAGCACTTTTAATTGCTAACTCGTATAATTCGGCTGTAGTAGTTATAACTTTATTGTCGCCACTTTAATTTGAATTGTGCCAGGATTTTCTGTTGTCTCCTCTTTTGTATCACGTGACACTTTAATAGATGTTCATTTCAGTAAATAAATCTCGACTTTTAAGTTGTTTTACAAGTTCATCTTCATCTAATAAACTAAAGTCATTCTCCCGCATGAATTCCTCCCATTCTTCCATAGCCTTGTAGATCTCCCATAATTTAGTGTCTTTGCTTTTGTGCTCTATCGCATATTCAAACATGGCCTTAACATCTTCATAAGTGAATTTCGATAAGTCGCTACCCAGTTCTATTACAAGTGATATAGAATATAACGCAAACTTTCTTATTCTTTCGTCGTCCTTTAAACTGTCCGGTAATGCTTGAAATGTAAGCCAATATAATTCACTTCTAACAAGTAAATACTTAAATCTATCCTTAAAATGTTTTACATCACCTACGCTGATTTTTTCTATATCCTTAAAAGCACTCATAAATAACCTTTGAAAATAGATATATGAGTCTTCCGTACCGTGCACGAACCTACAAACCTCCATTATCCGACAAACCTCGTTATTTGCAGCGAGTAACTGTTTCGCATGACCTTCTGATATTTTACCTTCTGCAATCCAATCTTGAATACCAGGTAACAACTTCAATAACCGCAACCTACTCGATACATACGTCCGACTCTTGCTAACCTTTTCTGCTATCTGTTCGTGTTTATATCCGAGTTCGACGTACTTCTGAAACGCCCGTGCTTCCTCGATTGCCGTCAACTGTTCGCGCTGAATATTTTCGATAACTGCCAGGTGAAAAGCGTCCTCGTCCGACAATTCCCTTATGATTGCGTCAATATCGGTCAACCCTGCGACTTGTGCGGCTCTGTACCTGCGTTCGCCTTGTACTATTTCGAAAGTGTCACGTGACACTTTCCTAACAGTAATCGGCGATAACAAACCTTCTTTCCCAATTGATTCCGCTAACTCCTTAATCGACTCCTGGTTAAAATCCTTACGCGGCTGATCCTTATTTGCGATAATTTGCGACAACTTAACTTTAGTAACGTTCATCCCGCAACCTCTCCTTTTTAAAATTAAGGCGTTCTCTCTCGTAAAAAACCCTACAATATTGAATACCCTTCTCAAGCTATTCTCGCGCAATCCCCTACAAGATTATCAATTTTTGATTCAAAATCGGGGATTTTTTAACATTTCCTCAAAATAAAAATTTGTTAAAATTTAATAGCCCCTACTTACTAAATAACAAAATGGTTACCGTTTGAGGTACATCCTATTTTTTACCATTTCCATCATATCCGTTGCCCCGACTGACTTAAAAGCTATAAAAATAAATTTTTCCTCTTACAATTTAAATCGCCAAAGCTACCGAACGTTGCCGCGCCCAGTAGCCTTCCTCGATTGCCGTCGGTTTTTTAATGATCCTATCTTGCAAGGGAGATACGGTAACCTGTGCCAGTTGCCGCTGGTCAGCAAGCCCGTATTCGCTCGCAAACTATCTAATAAGTGCGTAATAAATAAACGCTAATGTCATTGCGAATAATACGAAGTGGCAAACGTCCCAAGTATCGAACCTAACCGTCCACGTTTTACTTAGTAGCCTTCGCACGCTGAGTCACCTCGGCCATTATGATATCCCACTCGTCGTTAGTAAAATCCGTACTTACAAACATGCGCTCAACCCATCCGGGCAACTGCCCCGGCTCAACGTAAGAGAAGAAATACGCCTGAACAATATCGCCTAAGTTATCGCTCATTTCTTTAAGTAGCGCCTCTTTTTCCGGATGTTCTTCGGGTAACTCGTTGCGTTCGTCCGCTTGCAACTGATTGTATCTCGTCATGATTTCCGTATAGTTACAATATTTATTTCGCATTTGCGCTCACCTCCTCTCGCATTTTATCGAGTTGATGCAGTTCGAAGTCATGGTCGAGTATGATAGCCTCGATCCACTCCGGCAGTTGCGCAGGATGTACGTATTGGTATAGGTAATCACGGATTAGCTCGCGTTCCTGCTCGGCCAGTCGTTCTATTTCCGCCTGTTCCTCGGGAGTCCCGAATACTAATTCGAGTTGTTCCGGTTCTCCGCTTATCCACGTGATATTCGCTGCTGGTTGCAAGGGTTGTGTCAATCGCATATTTATCGCTCTCCTTTTGGTTTATTTAATCTAATTTAATGGATGGATTCTGTAACTTATCCGCCATTTTGAACGCCTCTTCCGCGAATTCTTCCGCACGTTCTAATTGATAGGCAAAAGCACCTTTTTGTACTGCGCCAACTAGTACGGAGGCCTCGGTAAAGCTACAGGTGATCGTTATTGACTTGCCGTTGTTAATTACTTCCACGTATATCGCACCTCCTTAACTGTTACTAAATTACGTTTTTCGTAATTCTTAATCATATTATAATTACTATTTTCGTAACTGTCAACACTAAATTTACTATTTTCGTAATTAGTTTTATAATATATTTATAATAGAAAATTAATAAGGAGAGGATCAATCGTGAAAAAGATTAGAATAAGATTAGATGAGTTATTGAAAGAGAAAGGTTATACACAAGCTCAGCTTGCTGATGCAATTGAAGTTCGCAGAGCCACAATTCATGATATTTACCATAACAAGAGTAAACAATTACCTATAGATGTTTTAAACAAAATCACAAATGAGTTGAAGTTGAAAAGTATAGATAAACTTATCGTAATTGAAGAAATCGAAGAATAGTCGTCCGATAAAATTACCGGATTAATTCTTTTTTGAAATTTTATAAGCGTTTGTATATATGGTTTTATAGCGACAGCGTCTCTATTTTTTCGCTAAAATGATTGCATTCCAGAATGTTGTCACTTATACTCTCAACAGAGGCAACCGGTTGTATCTCTAATTCACTTTTCCGGAGGTATTTATGGAGATATTTTACGCTATATTAGTCTTTCTTTACATCTCGAGAAAATTAAACATAACTATTACTATAAACAAAAAATAACATAGATTTCATAAATGAGAGTCGTTAGTTAATAATACTAACGGCTTTCTTGATTCTTTTCTATTAACAGCAGAAATCAACGCATGACTAATCGTCAGATTCAAACGAATCGCAGGCGAAGCAATCTTCGAAATAGGCAGGCGTTTGAAACACGTAAAGGAAAACGACCTAGCGCACGGAGAGTTCGGAAAGTGGTTAGAGGAGGTCGATACGGATTGGAACGTAGCAAACCGGATGATGAAAGTATCGGAAGAGATTGGCGTAAATTCTGATACGTACCACAATCTCGGGTTGAACGCTTTATACCTTATCGCAACACTCCCGCCCGACGAACGCACCTCCACGCACACCACAGCGACAGGCGAGGAGAAAACGCCCGACGAGATGACTGTTCGAGAGTTACGCGAATTAAAGCGCCAACTTAAGGCGACGGAAGCGAAAGCACAGCAGGCGCAGCAGGCAAGGGAATTGTCGGACGAGGACAACCGGAAACTAGCGCAAACATTAACGGAGGAACGGAATAAACCGCCGGAAGTAAAGTACGAGACTAGGACGGAGTATGTTAAACCTGACGATTACGATGAGTTACTGGCGTGGAGTCTGCGGAAGGCTTGGCGATTTCGTACGTGAGGGAGACGGGCAGGTCTTCGATTAGGTTTTCCTCTTCGGGACAATTTGTCCCAATGACTAGATTATATCGCTGGATTAACCGAGTAGCCTGCCGTCTTTCTATTCCTATATGTGCAAGCCACTTTCCGAAAATCCATCATGGTTTCCCCCTTTTCTTGATAGTTCGTCCTGCGCCTCCTTTAACTCCCGCCCCAACTCCGTGTAGGCTTTTCCTACGATTTCTCGCATATTCGATTCTTTTTTGCGGAGGAAGTCGAAATGAAATTTTAATACGCGGATTAAAGAACCGCCTGACAAAGCCGATAGAGAAACGACCACCCCCACCCCATTCGAATTTTCACACGCGATATCGTTTTCTTACGCACATATTTAGCTATATTTAACGATGTATTTCCGATTTCCGATTTGCTCGCTTGTTATCCGCTTTCTTCTCGCTTTGTATGGCGTTCTTAACGAGCTGTAACGATTGCATAACAAACGCATAATTATACGAATTTAACCGCTGGAATTGGCGTTGTGAATCGTAAATACAAATCGACATAAATCCTTTCATAACAACGGTTATATACGGATAACCTATTTTAAGTTTACATAATGTATGTAATCGGAAGTAACGTTTTAAATACCGTCATATCAACGTTTATAATCAATGTGTATCGGCTATATGTTTATACAAGAATTATACTGTATAAAATCACGTATAAAATCGCGGAGAAATCGGAGGTATTTCCGTCATGAACGCCAAGCTCGGTTATTTACAATGCCGTCAAAGTGTTCGAGGGGTCGCACGCAAGCGCCTGTCGCCCGATAATTCTGCGCATACTGACGGAAATAATCCCGTAAAAACTCCGGCTAATTCGGAAATCAGCGGAAGTAAAAATTCCGAGAAATTGCGTTACATGCTGCTTACGAATAATCTCCGGCTTAACTTGCGTATAGACGCGTACAGATAGCCGTCTAGGTTGCGTATATGTCCTCGCTTATATCGGAGTATGCAGTCGGCTATACACGAGTGCAAATACGCGTTTGGAACGGTGTGTTATTTATAAGAGCCACCTGTCGAGATAGATGACCCTTTAGTTCAATTATTATCTTCGTCGAATATATTTTCGAACTGGCGAATGTTTTAAATGCTGTGTTTGTATATGCTCTGTATCCATTTGTATATATTTCCTAGTTGTCTTAATATCGGCATGATCTAAAATACGTTGCAATGTAAACAAGTCCCCGCCATTTAATAAATAATCACGAGCAAAAGTATGTCGAAATTGATGTGGATGTAAAGTGTCCATACCGATTTTCTTTTTTAAGCGATTTAGTCTCCTTCTAAAAGTATCAGCTTTGAGAGGCTCTCCGTATGAGTTCATAAATATGCGGTCAATATTCCCAAAATATCTACGAGACTCTTGGTATAATTCCAGTAATTGTTTTACAATTTCACGACTTACTGGTACATCTCTGTATTTTCGGTTCTTTGCAATTTCAGAGGGGATCACAAGTAAGTTTTGTCTTACTTCTATTTGACCAATCGTTAACGAAACAGCTTCTTGAATTCTTAAGCCAGTATCGAGCAGGAGATATACTAATGTTTTATCTCTCCACTCTGAGTACATTCTTTCATCGTAATAATTCAAAACACTTCTTACTTGTTCATCTGTTAACCCTTGTACTTCCGGAACATGATTAGATTTAACTAACTTTATGGTACTCATCGGATTATTTAGCATATATCCTTCTTGATACCAAAATCTACACATTGTTTTAAGCGTTCTCAAGCGGATATTAATGGTATTAGGCGATAGACCCTTCTTATCCTTTTGTCGTTTATTATCTCCCTCATACGCCTTTCTTTCGCTTAATAAATAACTGATATAACTTCTTATCATATCTGGTGTTAAATTGTCTAACAGAATGTCTTCTCCTAGATAATCAATTATATACGATATATGCCGATAATATTCTCCGACTGTCCTTTCTCGACAACCCTCAGCCCTTTTAGCTTGTACGAATACTTCAAGTGCTTCGCTAATTTTCATATCTGGTGAATGTAGGACATTCGGATGCCTTTGGACATGACGATCGGCTGTCGGTCGTGCAAATCCACTTCTTTCTGCGATATACGTTTTTTTAGACAAAATAAAACACCTCCTTACGTAGACAATTTTGTCACACGTTCGGAAGTGTTGATGTCCGACTATACCGCCAAAATACGCACTAGAAAACCGTTTATCGAAGGATATCATCGGATTACTCTTCGATTGGTCTATCGTACGAATGACGCCTATTAGCCGCTATTAGACGTCCCAGGAGAGATTCGAACTCCCGACCCACAGCTTAGAAGGCTGTTGCTCTATCCAGCTGAGCTACTGGGACATAAAAATATGTATGGAGCGGGTGAAGGGAATCGAACCCTCGTCATCAGCTTGGAAGGCTGAGGTTTTACCATTAAACTACACCCGCATATCATTACTATGTATGAAAAAACAATTGATTAATAGTTACTCCGTTTTTAACGGACAAGAATCATTATATAAACTTATACAGCTTTTGTCAATAGTTTCTAATAAATAATTTTAATTTCATCCATCCTTGGAGCAATGTCCAGGATGGATGCGTATTTTGTTTTATAATGTAAACTCATACTGCAGATTATGAACTAATTCACCTTCAGTTGTATAGTAACGTAATAAGATATTTTCTTTCTTTTCCCATTCCATTATAGCGTATGTTTTCTCTTTGCGAACCCGGGGCAATCGTATACTACCTGGGTTAATTAATAATTGATCTCCACGTTGTTCTGCCCCTGCGATATGTGTGTGGCCAAAGCATATAATTTGTGCTCCTAATTCCTCTGCACGGTATGATATATGCATGAGATTCGTTTTAACTTGATGTAAATGACCATGAACTATTAAAAAGGTTAAACCGCCTATAGTAAGTGTCTGTTCTTCTGGATAACGTATGTCATGATCGCAGTTTCCAATAACTGTATAAAATCCATCCATTTCGTTCTCATCCAAATCCAATTCAGAATCTCCACAATGAAATCGATAATCCACATTGTGACGTTGTTTAATCTTATCTAATTCTTCCGTTAATCCATGACTATCGCTTAATATAAGTACTTTTGTCATCGAATCCACCTTATTCCTTAATTAGTAATCCGTGTTGTGTCACTGTATCTTCTAGCTGAACAATTGCATTTCTACGATGACTAATTTGATTTTTTTTATCCGATGATAACTGTGCCATTGTTTGCTGATAACCTTTAGGTATAAAAATTGGATCATAACCAAAACCATTTTCACCATATTGGTTATCGGCAATTCTCCCCTCACAATACCCTGTATAAAAACGTGTTTTAGATCCTGGAGATGCAATAGCAAGAACGCAAACGAATCTAGCAGTACGTTTAGCTTCAGGAATACCACGTAATTCCGATAGCACTTTTTCTATATTTAATTGATCATCTTTATGTTCCCCGGCATACCTTGCAGAATAAACACCGGGTCTACCATCTAATGCATCAATCACTAAACCAGAATCATCTGCAAGTACAGGTAATGATAATATGGAAGCTATTTCTTCTGCTTTTAAGGCAGCATTTTCTTTAAATGTTTCACCTGTTTCTTCTACATCTGGAAGGTCTTCTAAGTCATTTAAAGAAAGTGCCTTTAAGTTATAGGGCTTAAAAAACTCCTTAAACTCATTAGCCTTCCCTTTATTTTTCGTAGCAATGATGATTTGCTTCATTTGCTTTCTCCTTTTGCTGTAACACTTTCTCCAATTCTATTGGTGATATCTCCAAGTACTTTACGCTGCTTCATAATAATTGTCTGTATTCCCTGTTCAGCTAATTGCAGCAGTTCATTTAACTGTTTCATACTAAATGTCGCTTCTTCTCCTGTCCCTTGAATTTCTACAAATTCACCGGTACCTGTCATAACTATATTCATATCGACATGAGCTTTGGAATCTTCCTCATAGTTTAAATCTAATATCTCCATGCCATCTGGCAATACCCCCACAGATAT
Source organism: Virgibacillus sp. AGTR (assembly GCF_016919725.2). Taxonomy (GTDB): domain Bacteria; phylum Bacillota; class Bacilli; order Bacillales; family Amphibacillaceae; genus Virgibacillus; species Virgibacillus salarius. The sequence goes on along the minus strand of NZ_JAJERH010000022.1, from coordinate 34,561 downwards.
TGCGGCAAGAAAATCAGTAATTGGCATTTTGGATAAGACTTTCCGACGAAGTAAACTTTCGAAGGCTAACACTACAGCCACAAATGCACCAGTAATGGAAGCAGTTCTTGTTCCACCATCCGCCTGAATGACATCACAGTCCACCCATACAGTCCGTTCTCCAATGCTGTCTAAATCAACAACAGAGCGTAAAGCTCTACCAATTAAGCGTTGTATTTCCATTGTTCTACCACTAACTTTTCCTTTTGAAGATTCTCTTATATTCCTCTGTTCGGTTGCTCTTGGTAACATTGCATATTCAGCAGTTATCCATCCCTTACCTTGACCGCGCATAAACGGAGGAACTCTGTCTTCTATACTTGCATTACATATTACTTTAGTATTCCCTACTTGAATTAACACGGAACCCTCTGGATGCTGTAGAAAATTCGGTGTGATTGTAACAGGACGTAAGCTGTTACGATTACGTTGATCAGTTCTCATCATAACTCCTCCTTAGTTCAACCATTAGCTTAACATATTTTTTGTTAAAAGCACTATTGAAATACACATAAATTACAGAAGGAAACAAGTGTCACTTGGGATTCTCATATCCAATCTAATAGCAGTAAGATGTGTATATTAGAAATACGGACAATAAGCTACTTACAATCTCACCTGGTATATGATAAACTATTGTCACTCGACATAAGTAGATCTCCTCTCGTTATTCGAAATTGGTTTGGTGGCCAGTTTCTTTATAACGTTTGGAGATTTTTTATTACATTCCTTGTTTTCACATAGCCTGTGGTTTTACATGCACTAAAAAGAAACGTAGCGACTGGAGCGAGTCAATAGAGATAAAGGAATCACGGTCCGACGATGACTTATCGCAGGGCGATTCGTGAGGTCGCCTAGTTTCTGGGCAACTGGAGCTGGACGCGGCTCAACACGCGCCTATTTATCCACATGGATTTCCTAGACTATAAAAAAGAGGCTTATCAAAGCCTCTTTTAGCTATAACTTCTCTGTCGGTATAAACTGCTGTTTCGTTACTGGTTCCGTATAAGCCTCACCATTTTCATTGACTAGTTCCTCTACACTTTCCACGTTAACCTGAACAGCTTCCACCCCCTGTACATTTGTCAACGTTCGAACTAGCGTTTCCATTACCTCATCAGCGATTACGGATTTATCCTGTTCTTTAAGTATAGATTCATTAAAATGTAGTTGTAAAACTCCATCTTTTAATGAAGGTTTACTCGTCAATGCAGCTGAATCATTAAAGACTTGCTTTACATTTGATTGAATTCCTGGACCCTTCAGTAAGTTCTTAACGATAGCACTGAACTCATCTACTTCCTCAGATGGTTCTACATACTGTGTCACAGGAATGTAGTATCGATTTTCATCATGCTCCGTTGGATAGTACATTGTGACCGTTTTACTTTGCATGAAGTCAGAAACCCCAGTATCACTTACATTAATTCCATTTTCCCTGGAATACCCTTCACCAATTGGTGTTCCATTAACTGGCATCTCTTTTAATGCCATTCCATCCATTTTTAATTGAACTTCCTCTACATTCTCAAATTGCGTTAAGGTATATGTTACGGCTTCTAGAACTTTTGTTTCATCCTTCGCTTCATAGTTTGCAAATTCTTTCGAAAAGTTAACTACCATTGTGCCATCTTCCTGCAAATTAATGCCTAGAACTTCAGTTCCTTCTGGTAGAACTGCTTGAAATCCGTTAGGAAGTAACTGGGAAATCGGTCCACCCTTTACTAAATATTCTAAAACCTGTGTAGCTACTTTATTCGATTCAGGAGTTGGTAATTCCAATGTTTGAGACGCTACCATTCCATTTGCATCAATTAAATACAGATCACGTGCTATTGTCTCTGAGACGTTGTCTTCATCCTCACTCTGTTCATTAGCTTTTGCATCTGAATCTTCCAGATTATCAACGGGCTCTGCATTTTGTGGAGGATCGATCATTTCCTCCTCCAAGGACTGCTCACCTTGAAAACACCCGGATAATATAATGGACATTGTTACTGTACCCGCAATCAAAAAAATTCCGCGCTTCTGCATATCTTTCCCTCCTACGATGGTTTGTACTATTATATATACGAGCCCACTGCGAAAATAGACCAAGCAAAAATAAAAAAACAGGATTCTTAGCTTTAAGAATCCTGTAATTGATGGAGATATGCTTTTTCAATCGTTACCATTTGCAAGTAAGGCTCTTTAAAGATACTTTTGGATATTTCAATAAAAATTTCTAAGTCACCAGTGGTATAAAATTGGTGAACCGGATAAATATCATCTTTATTAAACAGTTGATGTACATCCAATATCGTACTCGTTTCCCTTGCCGTCTCCTCACTTGATGAGATAATTGTTATATGTTGTCCAATAACAGATTGGATAGTATCTTTAATTAACGGATAGTGCGTACATCCTAAGATCAACGTATCCATATTACTGTATTGTAATAATGGAGCTAACGTATCTTCAACAACTTCTATTGCCTGACTTCCTTCAAGTATCCCTTGTTCAACCATAGGTACGAACATGGGGCATGCTAGCGCATTAACCTCTAACTCGCTTTTAATATTTCTAAGTGCATTCGTATAAGCATGACTTCTAACAGTACCTTCTGTTCCAATAACACCAATATGATTATTTCTTGTAAATTTAATTGCTGCTCTTGCTCCAGGTTGAATAACACCAATTACCGGGATATCTAGTTCCTCTTTTAATGATTTTAATGTAAATGCAGTGGCCGTGTTACATGCGACAACAAGCATTTTTATATTTTTTTCCAGTAGAAAATCGACCATTTCCCACGTGAATTGCTTTACTTCTTCTTTTGATCTTGGTCCATAGGGACATCTAGCAGTATCACCTAAATAAATCAGCTTTTCTTTCGGTAGCTGCCTCATTAGTTCATGTGCTACGGTTAATCCCCCTACCCCAGAGTCAATGACCCCAATTGCCTGCTTCAACCATATCGCCTCTTCTTTGAAGTTTTATTTATCATCTATACTTATCATTTGCTCATGCAAGTATGAAAGTAATTCATGTAAGTCTTCCACTTGTTCTTCTGAAAAATTTTCAAGTACGTTGCCAAGATACTGCTGTCTCTTTTCAATCACCTCATGGATAATTGTTTTTCCTTTTTCAAGAACGTGAATACGTACTACTCTTCTGTCTTTAGCATCTCGTACTCTTTCAACAAGGTTATTATTTTCCATTCTATCTACTAAATCAGTTGTCGTGCTAAAAGCTAGACTAATCCGATTGGATAGTTCTCCGATCGTTAAATCCCCTTCCTCCAATAGCCATTGCAATGCAATGAACTGCGGAGAAGTAATTGGATAATTATTTAATATTTGTCGTCCCTTTTGTTTTATGATTCCTGAAATGTAGCGCATTCTTTTTTCAATCTTATTTATTGTATCTGTTGTTGCGTTTGATTTCAACATGTAACCTCCTAGAATTACTTCCCGTATATGACTATTTTACATAACGTACTGCAGTCCCGTAAAGTGATATTCATTTACAACCAAATAGGAAATAGTGCTACATTCATCCTATTCAAATCACGTGTATATTGATCGTTATTTTATTATAAGACATTCTGATTCCTATATTAAAATTTCTTTTAAATAAATCAATTACTACCACGACAAATGTACGCACCGTTTCCTTGATCCAACATAAGCTATAGTGACTAAATAATTTCCCTTCAATCTGCAGCTCTATTGACAGCAAGGAGGGGTTAACATTTGAAGGACAACGAGTATAAACCGAAGCAATTATTAACAAAACGTGAAAAAGAGGTTTTCGAGCTGTTAGTACAAGATAAAACAACAAAAGAAATTGCCCAGGAATTATTCATATCAGAAAAAACTGTCCGCAACCACATTTCAAATGCTATGCAAAAGCTAGGAGTTAAGGGGCGTTCACAGGCTGTAGTAGAGCTCCTTCGCATGGGGGAATTGAAGCTCTAATCAAATCGGCTTTCCTTATTGGAAAGCCGATTTAGGTTTGAGCATTTAATTTTTCACAAGCAATTCCTTCATTTCCTCTGGTAAAGAAACAGTTTCCCCCGTTTTTGGATTAATATATACTAATCTTCCCCGTCCTGTTAAGGCTATTTCTCCTTTCTCATTAAGAACCATATAATGCAGATCTAATGAGGTATTCCCGACATGGTTTGCTTTAACATAGACGTCAAAGGATTCATCAAAATACATTTGTTGTAAATAATCGCATTGTAAATCAGAAACAACAGGAATGGCTTCTGATTCTTTAATAAACATTCCCTTTGATTTTAAGAATTCAATTCTTGCTTCTTCAAAATAGATAAATGGTGATGTATTATTCACATGCCCAAATAAATCCGTCTCCGAAAAACGAACCTTAATCGGTATTGAGAAAGAAAACGTAGAACGCCAATGATCCATGTCTTCTATGTAAGCAATTCGCATCTCCCTTACCCCTTTCCATTTGTTAAACTTGTAAAAATGACCCCAGCCAATCTTGGCAGGGGCCATTTTATTTAACATTCATCATTAATGTGCATTGTCACTTCCAAAGAAGTTTTTAAATGCTTGAATATTTGTCGCACGGTTCATTGCTGCAATTGATGTTGTAAGCGGAATACCCTTCGGACATACTTGCACACAGTTTTGTGAGTTCCCGCAACCGTCAATTCCGCCATCTTCCATTAAACCGTTTAATCGTTCACTTGCATTCATTTCTCCAGTTGGATGAGCATTAAACAAGCGAGCTTGAGACAATGCTGCTGGACCAATGAAGTTAGATTTATCGTTTACATTCGGACAGGCTTCTAAACAAACACCACAACTCATACATTTAGATAATTCATAAGCCCATTGCCGCTTCTTCTCAGGCATCCTTGGTCCTGGTCCCAAATCATGTGTTCCGTCAATTGGAATCCAAGCTTTTACTTGTTTTAATGCATCAAACATACGTTCACGGTCAACGATTAGATCACGAACTACCGGAAACGTAGACATCGGTTCCAAACGGATAGGCTGCTCCAATTGATCTACTAGTGCGGCACATGACTGTCTAGCTGTTCCATTAATCACCATAGAACAAGCACCACATACTTCTTCTAAACAGTTCATATCCCATTGTACTGGTGATGTTTTCTTCCCATCAGCAGTAACTGGATTTTGACGAATTTCCATTAATCCAGAAATAACGTTCATATTTTTTTTGTAAGGAATGTTAAATGTTTCCTTATAAGGAGCAGAATCAGGGCCGGCTTGTCGAGTTATGATAAAAGTAACTGTCTTTTGTTCAGCCATTCTTACTTACTCCCTTCGCTTTTCTTTGTGTAATCACGTTTACGTGGTTTAATTAATGACACATCGACTTCTTCATACGTAATCTGAGGTGACTCAGTTTCTTTATCAAATTGAGCAATTGTCGTTTTTAACCATTCCTCATCATTTCGATCAGGGAATTCTGGTTTATAGTGGGCTCCACGACTTTCGTTACGGTTATATGCTCCTTGTGTAATAACTCGTGCTAAATGAAGCATATTTTTCAACTGACGAGTAAACATAACGCCTTGGTTGCTCCAACGCGATGTATCATTAATATTTATATTTTCCCACCGCTTAAGCAGTTCTTGAATTTTCTCATCTGTTTTTAATAACTTCTCATTGTCACGAACAACGGTAACATTATCTGTCATCCATTCACCAAGCTCTTTGTGAATTTGATAGGCATTTTCTTCCCCATCCATCTTCATTAGCTTTTCAAAGTCTTCTGTTGCCGCTTTGACATTAGACTCAAATAGTTCAGGCGATAAATCATCAACATGTTTATCTAACCCTTCAACGTATTTAATTGCATTCGGACCAGCAACTGAACCACCAAAAATGGCAGATAGTAAGGAGTTAGCCCCTAAACGGTTACCGCCGTGTTGTGAATAATCACATTCTCCAGCTGCAAATATTCCTGGAATGTTTGTCATCTGGTCATAATCTACCCATAGACCACCCATTGAATAATGAACTGCTGGGAATATCTTCATTGGAACTTTACGAGGGTCTTCACCGACAAATTTCTCATATATCTCAATAATACCGCCAAGCTTAATATCAAGTTCTTTCGGATCCTTATGGGATAAATCCAAATAAACCATATTTTCCCCGTTAATTCCTAGTTTTTGATTTACACAAACATCAAAAATTTCTCGGGTCGCAATATCACGTGGTACGAGGTTTCCGTAAGCTGGATATTTCTCCTCAAGAAAATACCAAGGCTCACCGTCTTTATACGTCCAAACTCGTCCACCCTCACCACGAGCAGATTCACTCATTAAACGTAATTTGTCATCTCCAGGAATGGCTGTTGGGTGAATTTGAATAAATTCACCATTTGCATATTTTGCTCCTTGTTGATACAAAATACTAGCAGCTGAACCTGTGTTAATAACGGAGTTCGTGGACTTACCAAAGATAATTCCAGGGCCTCCAGTTGCGAATATCGTCGCATCAGATGGGAAGGCCTTAATTTCATGTGACTTAATGTCTTGCGCTACAATCCCTCTTCCAACACCTTCTTCATCAATGACGGCATGAACGAACTCCCAATTTTCATATTTCGTTACAAGTCCTTCTACTTCATAGCGACGAACCTGCTCATCTAGCGCATACAATAATTGCTGTCCTGTAGTTGCCCCTGCATATGCTGTACGATGGTGCTGTGTTCCACCAAAACGTCGGAAATCTAGCAATCCTTCTGGCGTCCGGTTAAACATAACACCCATTCTATCTAGCATATGGATAATGCTTGGCGCTGCATCACACATCGCTTTAACAGGTGGTTGGTTCGCAAGAAAGTCACCACCATATACAGTATCATCAAAATGGATATAAGGAGAATCCCCTTCTCCCTTCGTATTTACTGCACCATTAATACCGCCTTGGGCACATACAGAGTGAGAGCGCTTTACAGGTACAATGGAGAATAAATCAACATTGACTCCTGCTTCGGCCGCTTTTATAGTTGCCATTAATCCAGCCAACCCTCCACCGACGATGGCTATTTTTCGATTACTCATAATAGATGCTCACTCCCTTGTTCTTTAGTTAAACTCCGTATGCAAATGTAATTAACGTTCTTACACCAACATAGCTCAATGCTAAAAACACTACGACCGTTGCATATGTAGCAATTTTTTGCGACTTCGGTGATTGCGTAATACCCCATGTCACGAAGAAGCTCCAAAGTCCGTTTGCGAAATGGAAAACAGTTGCTATTAATCCAATAATGTAGAACCAGAACATGAATGGGCTAGAAAGTATTCCTTCCATTAAGCTATAATCTGCTCCCTGAGAACCAATCTGAATTCTTGTTTCCCAAACGTGCCATACAATGTAGACAAAGGTAATAATTCCTGTTACACGTTGTAAGACGAACATCCAATTTCGGAAAAAACCATAGTTTTTCGTATTGCTTCGTGCTACAAATACAATATAAACCCCTAGAATAGCATGAAACAAGATAGGCAGGTAAATGACTACGAATTCCAATAAGAGTCGAAATGGTAAACCGTGCATAAAGTCTGCTGCCTTGTTAAAGTTTTCTTCACCATACACAGCAAAATGATTCACCACTAAGTGCTGAACCAAAAATATTCCAATTGGAATTACGCCTAGTAACGAGTGTAATCTTCTAGTTAGAAATTCACGATGCTCTGCCAATGTGTTACCCCCCTTTAGTTTAATCAATGTTAGTTTCATTTTTATCACATCACATCAACCTAATTAGAAAAGCTTGGCGCATTGCCAAGACTGATGGTGAAAAGTCTATGTTTAGATATACTTTTCTTTACTGTTTCACAGCGTGTAAAATAATAAAAATTGATGAGGTTGATAATGTACAATTTGTGACATGTTTATTGTACTTCTATCTCCATAAAGCGTCAAGAAAACGGTACCTAAAAATGAAGAATTATGTATATCCATAATATGAACTAAAAACTGAATCAATTTCCTTTGTATACTTGCGAAATCGGTACAATATATAGATAATAATAGTAGTAGCTATGAAGTACATAATTCGTTAGTCTTTTAAGCTATGATTTAGAGAGGATGACATTCATGACAAACAAAACTGACACAACGATTACCGTTTCCCAGATGGAAGAATTACATACGGCAGGTGCCGGTTATGATATTCTACGCTACGTAGGTTTACCAGAATTATTAGGAAGAGAATCTCATACTCTCTTATATTTCATGGGAAGAAAACTAGCACGGAAGTTTGAATTAAGTACAATGGGAGATATTTTCATTATTTTTGAAAATTTAGGTTGGGGACAATTGGAACTAGTTAAAAACAAAAAGAAAGAAATGGTGTTTCAGTTAATGTCGGATTCAATTGTTCAACGATTAAAGGCACCATTTGAAGCTGACTTTCGATTAGAGGCTGGCTTTTTAGCCGAAGCATTGCAAATGACAGAAAACTGTGATTGTGAATGTGTCGAATCCGTTCATTCACGCATTCACCAGGTAGAATTTACAGCTGTGCTAAGCAGATAGTAAAAGAGGTTGTCTCAAGAGTCTATTTTTTGAGAGGTCTTTCTATGTTTGTAAATAACGAATGTTTATACTTCGGAATATAGCGTTTGTCAACATGGCAAATAGTAGCAGCAAAGGGCCGAACAGATTTAAAATTCTAGTTCGGCTTTTGCTTTAGCTAAGATATATGCTTGCTCCAGACGCAAATTATGTTTTAGGACGATTTTGGGACAATTCTTCTTCATTTTCTGGGCTATTTAAATAAGTAATGATTTCATTTGCTGTATTCTTTGGTATGCCTAGCTTAGTAAATTCCTTTATCTCTGCCTTTTTAATTTCAGTAATCGATTTAAAATGCGTTAAGAGCAGCTTTCTCCTTTTTTCACCAATACCTGGGATTTTATCTAATTCTGACTGAAACACATTTTTCCCACGTAACTGTCTATGAAAAGAGATAGCAAAACGATGTACTTCTTCCTGTACTCTCTGAACAAGATAAAATTCCTGTGATTTCCTATCCAATGGTACGACAACTGGTGGTACACCGTATAATAATTCACTGGTTTTATGCTTATCATCCTTTGCTAAACCGCATAAAGGAATATCAAGTCCAAGTTCATTTTCGAGAACGTCTAGTGCCGCGCTCATTTGACCTTTCCCTCCATCAACGATGATCAGGTCTGGTAATGGTAGGTTTTCTTTCAAGACCCTCGTATATCTTCGACGGATAACCTCTCGCATCGTTTCATAGTCATCTGGCCCCTCAACATCTCGAATCTTATATTTTCTATATTCTTTCTTATTTGGTTTTCCATCAATGAAAACAACCATGGCAGATACTGGATCTGTACCTTGTATATTGGAATTATCGAATGCTTCTATTCGATGGGGTGTTTCAATATTTAGTCGTTCGCCTAAATGCTCTACTGCAACAATTGTCCGTTCTTCATCCCTTTCGATGATCGAAAATTTTTCCTTCAACGAAATTTTTGCATTCTCAGTAGCGAGTTCAACTAACTCTTTTTTTCGCCCCCGATAGGGTGTATGAACATCAATATCCAAAAGATCCTTCAGTAAGTCTACATTTGTGCCCAATGGTACAAGAACTTGTTTTGGCTTCGGATGATTCTGATGTAGATAGAACCTACCAATATAGCTAATAAATGTTTCCTCTGCCTCGTCAAAGAAAGGAAATACGGCAACATCACGTTCTATTAATTTCCCCTGCCTAATAAAGAATACTTGAATACACATCCACCCTTTATCAAAGCTATAACCAAATATATCCCGATCAGTCTGGTCATTCATGGTCATCTTCTGTTGCTCCATGACAGATTCAATATGTTGTATTTGGTCCCTCAATTCCTTAGCTCTCTCAAAATTTAACTGTTCACTTGCCTCATACATTTTCTGTGATAAATCACGTTTAATGGATGTATAACCGCCGTGTAAAAAGGAGGATACATTCTGAACAATCTCATCATATGCCTCTTTCGTCGGTGGTGTTTCACTACATGCAAAACATTGATCCATATGATAATAAAGACATGGGCGCCCCGGTGGATTATTACACTTTCTAAGCGGATAAAGTCGATCAAGTAATTTTTTGGTTTCTCTAGCAGCGATGACATTTGGGTAAGGTCCAAAATATTTCCCTTTATCTTTTTTAACTTTTCTTGTTATGAGCAAGCGTGGATGCCGTTCAGAAGTTATCTTTAGATATGGGTACGATTTATCATCCTTTAGCATGACATTGTATTTCGGATCGTATTTTTTTATTAAATTCATTTCTAAAATGAGTGCTTCGATTTCCGATGATGTTACAATATATTCAAAGCTTTCAATCTCTTGAACCAACCGCTGCGTCTTACGATCATTTGCTCCAGTAAAGTAGGAGCGAACCCTATTTTTTAAAAGCTTCGATTTGCCGACATATATCACCGTTTCATGCTTATCCTTCATAATGTAGCACCCTGGTTTAGCTGGGAGCACTGCAAGCTTTTCTTTAATTAACTGATTCATAAGTTCATCCAATCCCTTTAGAAAATCCCTTGTTACATCTGCAACAAGGGATTTATCAATTTCATACATTCTATTTATTAGTATACAATGTTTAGGCGTGTTTGTTAATTAAATCTACTAGAGCTTCTTTTGGTTGAAAACCGATAACTTGGTCAACAACATTTCCATCTTTAAATAGTAATAAAGTTGGTATGCTCATTACACCATATTTACCAGCAGTTTCTTGGTTTTCATCTACATCTAATTTAACAATTTGTACTTTGTCTTCCATTTCTCCATCAATTTCTTCAAGTACTGGTGCAATCATTTTACAAGGGCCACACCAAGGCGCCCAAAAATCTACTAGTACTAAACCCTCAGCAGTTTCTTTAGAAAAGTTTTGATCAGTTACATTTATAATCGCCATTATATTACTCCTCCTAATATGAAGCTTAATTCTTACGTTGAGTATATCATCGTTAGTATAACCTTACTAATAATTTGCTTATGCGTATATGAGTTATAAAAATTTCTTTTATTGCTGTTATTTAAAGCATTCACCTCACTGCCTTAAACTGCTGATATTAGTTGAGAAGCTACATGACCTAACTTCGTTTTTTCTTGCCCGCGGGAAGCGTCCTAACCATACTCATAACTTATAGCTAGCTTGATTACTCGGACAAGCAGCGAATGATATGTACATCTTCTTGCAACCTGAAATAGCAAAACATAACGAAGCCAATGATCCGTATGGTTTTTTCATTATTATTCTCACAACTCATCAAGCAATAAAAACACGAGCAGTGTCTAAATAAGATCGGTTAACCTGTCTTTTCGCATTATAAAAATAACTGCCGAGAATGACTACTCGACAGCTTAAAATATAACTATTACCATAGGTTTCATTAAAATTAGCTATTCGTTATTCCTTCTTGTAGCTTTTTCACTTCTTCAATTAATAATGGTATTACTTCAAATAAATCTCCAACAATGCCGTAGTCAGCTACATTGAAGATATTTGCTTCAGGGTCCTTATTAATAGCAACGATTACTTTAGAATTCGACATCCCCGCTAGATGTTGAATAGCCCCTGATATACCTACAGCAATGTATAGATCTGGTGTTACAACTTTACCAGTCTGCCCTATTTGCAATGAATAATCACAATACTCTGCATCACAAGCCCCGCGTGAAGCTCCTACCGCTCCACCTAATACTTCTGCCAATTCATAAAGTGGTTTAAATCCATCCTCACTCTTAACACCACGTCCACCTGCAACGATTACATTAGCTTCTGATAAATCAACACCTTCTGATGCTTTTCTTACCACATCTTTAATAACCGTGCGAATATCTGTAATGTCTAAATTCTTTGGCGTGATTTCTCCCGAACGTGCTTCATCCCGATTTAATGCAGGTATATTGTTTGGACGAATCGTAAAGAACGTGATACCATCCGTAATTATTTTCTTCTCAAATGCCTTACCTGAATATATTGGTCGAACGAACTGAATTTTATCCCCTTCAACCTCAATATCTACCGCATCAGAAATTAATCCTGTTTCTAATTTACTGGCAATTTTCGGGGTTAAATCCTTACCGATGGATGTGTGTCCCATTACAATACTTTTTGGCGACTCTTCATGAATAACAGCTAAAACCGCTTGCCCAAATCCTTCAGATGTATAGGCTGTTAAGCTATCATGAGAGATCGTTACGACACGATCAGCACCATAATAAATCATCTCTTTTCCTAGTTCCTCTAACTCACCAGACCCACAAATAACGCCGACTAATTCTGCTTCAGCATCTACCTTTTTTGCAGCTGCAATAGCTTCATAAGATACATTCCGTAATGAACCGTCTTTTGTTTCCCCAATTACTACTATTTTTTCACTCACGTAACTTTCTCCTCTCTGTCATAAGAAATTACAGTACTTTTGATTCATTCTTTAATAATGAAACCAATTCTACTACTTGCTCGTTAAGCTCACCTTCAAGCACTCGGCCAGCCTCTTTTTCAGGTGGTAAAAAGATATCAATAGTTTTTGTTTTCGGCTCTACATCATCTTCGTCTAAATCTAAATCATCAATTTCCAGTTCTTCTAATGGCTTCTTCTTGGCTTTCATAATACCTGGTAGTGACGGGTAACGTGGTTCATTTAGTCCTTGCTGACACGTTACTAAAACAGGAAGTGACGTCTCAATAATTTCCACATCACCCTCTACATCTTTTTCAATGTTTACGACCTCGCCATCAATTTTTAGACTAGTGATTGTTGTTACATAAGGAATACCCAACGCTTCCGCAAGGCGGGGACCAACTTGCCCGCTTGCTTCATCAATAGCCACATTTCCTGCTAAGATGAGATCTGCTTCTTTATCTTCAAAAAACGCTTCCAAAATTTTAGCAGTTGTATACTGATCCCCGCTCTCCAAATCATCCTCCGTATTAATTAATACCGCCTTATCTGCCCCCATTGCTAAAGCAGTCCGTAGTTGCTTTTCGGAATCCTCATCCCCAATAGTTACTACTGTAACTTCACCACCGTGTTCATCTCGTTGATTAATTGCTTCTTCTACCGCATATTCATCATAGGGATTAATGATAAATTCTGCTCCATCATCTTCGATTTGACCGTGAGAAACATTAATTTTTTCTTCCGTATCAAACGTCTTTTTTAATAATACGTAAATATTCATTTCATTTTCCTCCTTCAATCTACTTATCCTGGAAGTTTGGTTTGCGTTTTTCAACAAACGCCTGTACGCCTTCTTTTGCATCATCTGTTCCAAATATCTGTCCAAAAGCCTTTGCTTCTGCATCAACACCTGAAGCAAAGTTTCCAGTCTTGGCAAAAGGAATTAATTGCATAACATGATTAATCGTTGGTTTACTCTTAATAATTACCTTTTCTGCTAATTGTCTTACTTCCTGTTCTAACATATCCTCATCTACCACTTTATTTGCCAATCCTAAGGAATATGCTTCCTTACCACTAATTGGTTCACCACTTAAAATCATTTCATACGCCTTTGCTGTTCCAACATATTGTGGGAGTCGTTGTGTACCAGCAAATCCAGGAATAATTCCCAATGTTAACTCAGGTAGACCTAATTTTGCATTTTCAGTTACAATTCGCATGTGACAGGCCATGGATAATTCAAGTCCTCCCCCCAAAGCGGCTCCATGTATTGCCGCAATGACCGGTACAGAGAAATGCTCAATACGATCAAATAATTCCTGCCCTTTTTTTGCTAACAATTCATAATCAGAGGCTGCTTGTAATGAAGTGAATTCTTTAATATCAGCACCTGCTGAAAAGAATTTACCGTCTCCTCTAAGTATGATTGCTTTTACGCTAATATCCTCTTCGATCTGATCTAATCTAGTAGAAAGATCACGCAATAGAGTACTAGATAAAGCGTTTGCAGGAGGGCTTTTAATAGTTAAGTAAGCAATATGGTTAACTACCTCAAAATCTAATGTATTCATTAGTCCATCTCCCTTATCTTAAATTGTACACATCACTCTTTTGCTTACGAATTAGCAAGGCCTTCAGTCAATAGAGCATGAACTTCATATGCTTGTTTTACTAAGTCATACTTGCGTTCTTTCATCACCCAATTTGTAACCGTTTCATCTAGTGTACCAAAAATCATCTGACGAACAAGAGGTATATTCAAACTATTTCGGAAAACACCTTCCTTCATACCCTCTTCAATAATGGAATCAATTACTGTTAAATATGGCTTTAACACCTTATTAATTTCTAATCGTAATTCAGGATTTGATTGACGAAGTTCTAGCTGTGTTACAACTGCTAACTGAGGATTCTCTGCAAGTTGTGTAAAATGCATTTGAATTAATTCCAATAACTTTTTATTTGCATCTTGTTTGTCTTGAATGGATACAGTTATCTGATTAATAAATTGACCCATTTTTTCTTCAAATACTGAAATAAGTATGTCTTCCTTATTTTTAAAATATAAATAGATCGTCCCATCAGCTACACCAGCTTTTTTGGCAATCTTCGAAACCTGTGATGCATGATAACCGTTTTCTGCAATAACCTCAACGGCTGCTTCTATAATTTGTTTATACTTTGGTCTATTTTTATTCATGTTTCTCTCCTTACAACTGCACATAAAATGAATGATTATTCATTCATTATCTTAACTTCTTTTTAAAACGATGTCAATAGATAGCTTGTACAGTTTTTAGGAAAAAAAGAGCTAACGCTCAAATTGTTTTTATATCTTCTTTTTCAGCGACCTCTTCTTCCTCTACCAATTGTCTTCTTAATATTTTACCAACTGCTGTTTTCGGTAGTTCATCGCGGAATTCATATCTCTTTGGTACTTTATATGCTGCCAAATGCTTCCGACAATATGTGTTTAATTCAGCTTCTGTCAGTTTATAACCATCCTTTAAGACTACATAAGCCTTTACGGTTTCACCACGATATAGATCTGGAATACCGGCTACAACAGCTTCTTGTATCCCCTCATGCTCATATAAAACCTCTTCTACTTCTCGAGGATAAATATTATATCCACCAGCAATAATCATATCCTTTTTGCGATCAACAATGTAAAAATAACCATCTTCTGTTTGATATCCTAAGTCACCAGTAAATAACCATCCATCTTTCAGTACTTGATCCGTCTCCTCTTGATTATTCCAGTATCCCTTCATAATTTGTGGACCTTTAACGGCTATTTCACCGACTTCACCTATTTCAGCTTCATCCATCGTTTCCATGTTCAAAATTTTAGCATCTGTATCTGGCCATGGAACTCCGATACTTCCATTTCTACGCTCATGCCAAACAAAATTTGCATGAGTAACCGGTGAGGATTCTGTTAGACCATAGCCTTCCACAAGTTTCCCTCCAGTTACTTTTTCAAATTGCTCCTGAATCTCAGTGGGCAATGGCGCCGAACCGCTAATACACGCTTCTATAGAAGAAAGATCGTAATCTAATAAATTAGGGTGATTTAATAAACCTACATATATCGTTGGTGCACCGGGAAATAAAGTTGGTTTCTGTTTATGAATCGTTTTTAATACTTCACCAGCATCAAACTTTGGAAGGAGTATCATTTTTGCACCAATTAAAATGGAGTTATTCATTACTGCCGTCATTCCATATACATGGAAAAAAGGTAAGACGCCTAATACAATTTCTTCTCCTGGCTTTGTTTTGTAGATCCAAGCATCACACATTTCCACATTAGAGACTAAATTATAGTGAGTTAGCATAACCCCTTTAGGGTGGCCAGTTGTACCACCAGTGTATTGCAATAAAGCGAGATCTTCTATAGGATTAATTTCTACAGCTTCAAAAGAGCTCAGAGCTACATCCATAATATGTTCCCAAACATGCGTTTCTTCACTTTGCTCGACCTTAACCACCATATTATATTGTCTTTTTTGGATATACGGATAAATGAGGTTTTTAGGGAAAGGTAAATAATCTTTGATGCAAGCTACAATGGTATGTCTGATATCCGTGTTACCTTTTACATTGGTGACTCGAGGTAATAAAATATCTAAGCAAACGATGAAGGTAGCTCCAGAATCGATAAGCTGATACTGTAACTCTCTTTCTTTATAAAGTGGATTGGTTTGCACTACTATTCCGCCTGCCATTAGCGCACCGTAATAGCTTATAACGGATTGCGGACAGTTTGGAAGCATAATGGCAATCCTATCACCCTTTCTCATACCAAGGGACTGCAAGTAATTTGCCATTTGAGTTGCCTGCGTGTGTAGTTCCTTATAAGTCATCTCTTTTCCCATAAAATGAAGCGCTTTCTTTTTAGGGAATTGTTTAGCGCTTTTTTCTAAAAAAGCATATAATGGCTTTTCATCGTAAGCAATTCTAGTCTTTATTTCTGGTGGGTAATGCTGATGCCAGCTTTTTTCATATACCAAGCTCTTCTCCTCCTTTTACCTTATTTTATACCTATTATACCGATTAATTTCTAATTTTTAAATTTTTATATAAATTTTTTTCAAAAAAACTTGGCATCTCTGCCAAGTAAAGTAAATCTTTAGCAATACGGATTCGGCTAGCATCCATCAGCTGTAAACTTAATAGCTATATTAATTATATTAACCATATAATACCTACAATAATAAAACCAATTGCGACTGCAATTAAAATCTTAGCCAGTCTATCCAAAATCATGCAATTCTCCCCTTATCCTATGCTGGCACCAATTACATATGCCAATCCAATTGAAATCATCATCGATATAAACCCAACTGCCTTATTTCCGTTACCGATCTCTTCATCAACCTTAAGCATTGGTGTTAAAAATTCAAATATAAAATAACCAACTAAAAGAAGAAAGAATCCTAGCATTCCCCAGCCAATACTTATTAACAAGGTATCATTATGTTGAATAGAGTAACGGAAGATCGTTGCTATTCCAAAGATCTTCCCTCCAGTTGCCATCGCTACTGCAAAATTACCTTTTTTTATTTCTTCCCAATTCTTATATGACGTTACTATTTCAAAGATAGCCAAAAATACCAACGTACAAAGTATAACAACACTATATCGAGCCGCTGTCTCTACCACTATATTTTCCCAGAAACCTGACACCTTGAACATCCCTTCTCCTTATTTACAGGATTACTTAAGATTAATAATCGTAACACCGCTACCGCCTTCCCCAGCTTCGCCAGGTCTAGCATCCGATATTCTTGGATGTTTTTTAACAAATTCCAATACACCTTTTCGTAGCGCTCCAGTACCTTTTCCATGAATAATCGAGACCTTTGGATATCCAGCGAGTAGTGCGTCATCAATATATTTCTCAAGCCTTAACAATGCATCCTCAAACCTTTCTCCTCGCAGGTCTAATTCCGTTTTCACATGGTAATTCGAACCCTTTATGGTAGTTAGCGGTTTTTCAATGGTTTGATTCTGCTTTCCAATAAATTGCAAATCATTACGATCAACCTTCACTTTCATTATACCAACTTGAACTAGATACTCCTTATCATTTACTTTTTCAAGTACCGTCCCTTTTTGGTTGATCGTTAACAATTTTATTTCATCACCGGAACGAAGTTCTTTTTTCCCTTTTTTCTCTTTTGGTTGTTGCTTTTCTTTTGTAGTCAGGTTGGGCTTGGCAGAATCTAACATTTTTCTTGCTTCAATCCATTCATGTTCTTTCCATTCTGCTTCAGTCCGCATATTTCTGATCTCACTTACAATCATTTCAGCTTCTTCCCGCGCCTGCTTAATAGCTTTATCAGCTTTTTCCTCTGCTCTCTCGTATAGACCTTCTCGCTTCTCTTCAAATTCCGCCCATGCTCTTTGTAAATCATGATGCAAATCTGTCGCTTCTTGTAATAGTTCATGCGCTTTTGCATAATCTTTCTCCGTATTTATTTGGGATTTTTCCAATGAAGCGATCATATTTTCTACACTTTTGGAATCTACACCAACATGCCCTTGGGCCTGCTCGATAACATGATTACTAAGTCCAATTCTTCTAGATATTTCAAATGCATTACTCCTACCAGGAACGCCTAATAATAGACGATAGGTCGGCTGTAGTGTTTGAACATCAAACTCCACAGAAGCGTTAACGACGTGTTCTCGGTTATAACCATAGGCCTTTAATTCGGGATAATGTGTCGTAGCAATGACACGAGCATTCCTCGCTATAACCTCATCTAGAATAGCCATAGCAAGCGCTGCTCCTTCTTGAGGGTCAGTACCAGCACCTAGCTCATCAAATAATACGAGTGTCTGATCATCAACGTGCTGTAAAATATCGACTATATTTGTCATGTGTGAAGAAAATGTACTTAAATTCTGTTCGATAGATTGTTCATCACCAATATCTGCAAATACATGCTTAAAAACCGCAAGTTCACACCCATCTAAAGCCGGAATCTGTAATCCTGATTGAGCCATTAGCGTGCATAGACCAATCATTTTTAGTGTGACTGTCTTCCCACCAGTATTCGGTCCAGTAATAACTATAGAAGTATAAGATTCGCCAATTTCTATATCATTTGCAACAACTTCGTTGATATCAATTAATGGATGTCGTGCTTGTTGCATCTTAATAATGCCGTTATTATTCATGTTTGGCTTCGCAGCTTTCATGGATTGACCTAGTTTCGCTCGAGCAAACATAAAATCAATTTTCCCAAGCACACGAACATTTTCTTGTAAAAATGCCTCTTCATTAGCAATATGCGCACTTAATTCTCTTAAAATACGATCGATTTCTTGTTTTTCGTTCATTATTGCTTCCTGCAACTGATTGTTTAAGTCAACTACTGCTTTAGGTTCCATAAACAACGTTTGCCCTGAAGCAGATTGATCATGAACAATTCCACCAATTGCACCTCGATATTCTTGTTTTACAGGAAGTACATAGCGATCGTTACGAATGGTAATAATTGCATCTGATAACATACTACTCTTCGTTTTTGTATAGCTATCTAATTTCTCTCTAACTCTACTTTCATTCGTACGAATAGATGAGCGAATCCCTCGAAGTTTTTGGGAGGCACTATCCATTACGTGTCCATGGTCGTCGATGCAGCTTTTAATATGTCGTTCCAGATCTCTTAATGGACTGATATGTTCCACAAGCTCCTTTAGGATAGGGAATGCTTCCTCTAGCTTACTTATAAAATCTTTGACACGTCTACCACCGTAAATTGTACTAGCTACATCCATACATTCGTTGGTAGAGAGGACGCCTCCTATTACGCTTCGTTTTAAACTAGCGCGTATGTCAAAGATCCCTCCTAAAGGAATCGTTTTATCTAGGCGTTGTATATGCATCGCCTCATCGGTTTCATTCTGTAATTGCAGCACTTCGTCCATATTGGTTGATGGTTCAAGTTTTTGGGACAAATCTTTCCCCACTGTTGTTTCCGCTTTACTTGTTAAACGTTCAATAATCTTTTGAAATTCAAGTGTACGGAAAATGCGTTCATTCATCTCTATTTCTCCTTTAAAATACTCTACTCCATAGGTTAAATTCTATTTATTGCGATTAAAAAACGCTATAAGATCTTCCTTGGACCATGTATTCATTACTGTTTCTTTTTGGATCCAGCCTTTTCTAGCAACCCCGACACCATACTTCATATGCTCTAGCATTTGATAGTTATGTGCATCGGTATTGATCGCCAACGTTACGCCTTCCTCCTGCGCTTTGCGTGCCCATTCATCCGAAAGATCTAGACGGTTAGGATTTGCATTAATCTCTAATGCTGTATTCGTTTCTTTTGCTTTACGAATCAGTCTTTCTACATTCACATTGTATCCCTTACGTTTGCCGATGAGTCTTCCTGTCGGATGAGCAATTAGTGATACATATGGATTTTCGAGAGCTTTTTCAAGTCGGTACATTATTTTTTCTTCCGTTTGATTGAAGCTCGAATGAATAGCGCCTATGACATAATCCATTTCATGTAAAAAATCATTTGTAAAATCAAGATGACCATCAGGTAAGATATCCATTTCTACTCCAGAAAAGATATGTATATCATCATATTTTTCATTCAGCTTAGCTATTTCCTCTCGCTGTTCTCTTAAGCGATGCTCGTCTAAACCATTTGCAACCTTCAGATATTTGGAATGATCCGTTATAGCTATAAAGGAATATCCTTTTTTCCTTGCTTGATTAACCATTTCATCCAATGATTGCGCTCCATCACTCCAAGTTGTATGCATATGAAGATCACCATTGATATCATCTAATGTAACCAATGGATATTCGCTTGTAAATGCTTCTGTTTCACCAGTATTTTCTCTGATTTCTGGTGGGATATAGGTTAAACCAAAGTGATTAAAAAATTCCTCTTCTGTATTAAAAGTTAACGTCTTACCGGTATCTTCTATTTCAATACCATATTCATTAATCTTTTCTCCACGGGATTTCGCAAGCTGACGCATCGCTACATTATGATCTTTAGAGCCAGTAAAATGATGTAAGGTAGATGCAAATTCTTCCTTTTTTACGATGCGAAAGTCAACATTGACATCATACACATCTTCTAAAACGACAGATACTTTTGTATCTCCTTTAGCGATAGTATCTTTAATGGTATCCATTTCCAATAAAGCATCTCTCACCTTTTCCTGCGCATCGGTTGCCACAATAAAATCTAGATCTTTAACCGTCGTTCTCATTCTTCGTAGGCTCCCGGCTCTAGAATATCTATCTATGTCAGCTATTCGAGCTAGATAAGCTTCGATCTTTTCCGCAATTGGTAACATAAATGCAATAGGTAAGCGTTCTGGGCGTTTTCCAGACTCCTCAAGAGCAATTAGTATTTTTTCCGCAGATTTCTTACCAAATCCCGCTAACTGTTCAACTTGACCACTTTCAACTGTCTGCTTTAAAGAATTAGCATCTGTAACAGCTAATTCCTGATACAGCTTAGCTAGCTTTTTACCACCAAGCCCTGGTAATTGCAGTAAAGGAATTAATCCTGCCGGTATCTCTTCTTCGAGATCCTGTAATGTAGCCGAATGGCCACTTTTTATATATTCCTCTATAACAGAACCTGTACCTTTACCAATTCCTTTAATTTTTGTGAAATCATCGATAGCTGCTAACGAACGATCATCTCTTTCCAAAGCTTGCGCAGCCTTACGATATGCACTTATTTTAAATGGGTTTTCGCCTTTCAGCTCCATATAAGTAGCGATTTTTTCCATTAATTTAATTACATCTTTTTTATTTATTGTCATGCTATATCACCTATTTCATTTCTTATCTTAAAAAGACTGATCCTCTACAACATTATTGTAAATTACATACAATATATACCTGTTGAAATGAACCAGTCTTTTCTACTATCGATCATTTTTGAAGCATTTCAGCCATTTGCGTAAACCATAATTCTTTTACCTTCTCTGAAAAATACGGTGTATGTTCAATCATAAATAATGCTATAGATGAGTCATTAATCCAAGTCTGAACTTGGACAACAGGCACTAAAGCCGCGATATAAATTAAAATAAAAAGTAATAAATAGATTTCAACAAACCCAAGAATTCCACCCAAAAGTTTATTTACGGAATGTAAGATTGGCAATGAAGCAACAAAATCTAACATTGATGCAATAATTTGCAGGATAATCTTAACAGCAATAAAGATAATTACAAATGCTATTGCATTATAAAATCCTTTTTCTAATGGAAGAGCTTGAAGAAAGGCTGCCCATTCTCCTCCTTCTCCAAGGTCAGGATAAGGAATCCAAAGTGATAACTTTGGCCCCAATTCATCATAATAGAATGCGGCTATAACAAATGCCGCTATAAAACTAATTAAATGAAAAAGTTGTAATATAAATCCCCTTTTCAGCCCGATTAGAAGGCCGAAAATTAATAATAGTAATAGTAATAAATCAATCATTAGTTATTTATCCTCTTTCTTTTTTATTGAACCTATAAGGGAAGCATAATCTGCTTTTAATTTTAAATAATCATTCATCGTATTTACTGCTGTTAGCACAGCTAACCTTGTCGTATCGAGTTGTCTATTTGATTCTTGGATTTCCTTCATTTTCTGATCGACTAAGCTCGCTACTAATTGGACGTGATTCTTTGGTTCATTACCAATTATAGTATATGTTTTATTATGTATCTCCACTGTTGTACGTGTTTTTTCATCTTGGGCCACGTTTTTACCCTCCCCCGACTAAGAAAAATTGTTCATCTTATCTTAACATGAAGTATGCAGTTTAGGAAACTATCGACTACGAATGAGGCGTAGTATGAAAGAATATATGTAAAGCTAGCTATTTCTTCACAGACATTTATTTGCTATAGTCTATATAGATAAAAGATTGGAGAGATTTATATGCCTCAGACGGTTTACAAGCTATCACAGGACACTATTAACCAGATGAAAAAACATTACGCCAAGTTCTTAACCACTCCACCGCAGGGAGCAGTGTTTAGAGCAAAGACTCCTGAGGCAGTTATTACAGCCTATAAATCCGGAAAAGTTATGTTCCAAGGAGCTGCTCCAGATAAAGCATCGCAAAAATGGGTTACAGAAGCAGTAACATCCTATAAAAGCGTAAATCATAAAAGACAACCATCAGCACATGGCTTTGCACCTGATCCAACCCTATTTGCCAAGAATCATATCGGAACTGACGAAGCAGGTACTGGCGATTATTTTGGTCCAATAACAGTTGCCGGTGTTTATTTAAATAAACAGCAAATTCAACAATTACAAGATATTGGCGTTACAGACTCCAAGACTTTAACCGATGCCAAAATTCGCCAATTAGCATCCACAATTATGAAATTACAAATTCCATACTCGTTATTAATACTACATAATGAAAAATATAATCAATTACAAAAAAAGGGCTGGTCACAAGGAAAAATGAAAGCCATGCTTCATCAACATGTTATCGGTAATTTAGTAAAAAAAATTGGGAATGTATCACTAGAGGGAATTGTCATTGATCAATTTTGTGAACCGGCGATATATCAAAGGCATATCCGTTCAGAAAATTTATCGTTAATTTCGAACACGTACTTTTTAACGAAAGCTGAAAGTTATTCAACACCTGTAGCAGCTGGCTCCATCATTGCTAGAGCAAGCTTCTTAAAGGAGATGGATTCACTCTCTGAACAGGTTGGCATTGAATTGCCAAAAGGAGCTTCTAAAAAAGTTGATCAAACAATAGCTAAAATAATAAATGCTAACGGTGAATCTATCCTACATAAATTAGCGAAAACACATTTCGCTAATACAAAGAAGGCTAGAAACTATCTATAAGTATAAAAACGGGGTTTGATTAAACGTATGTTGTTAAAGCGAAAGCCAAACGGTCATTCCAATCCGTTCGGCTTTCGTTAGTTTTAAACGATTGTTACGGTGCTGTAGCTACGTATTCCTCCTCCGATACTATTTCTTTCCTGTTATTTCTCATCTGTAAAGATAGGCGTTTACGTTATATGCCATCCTATTTTTTTATTATGAGCGAATATACGCATTAAAGCTTTGCTTCACTGCTTCAATAATTTTATCATAAGAAACTTGAATTTCCTCATCTGTCAATGTTTTTTCAGAATGTTGATATAGCAAGCTGAATGCAACTGATTTCTTCCCTTCTTCCATATGCTCACCTTGATACACATCAAAAACATCTACACGCTTCACAAGAGGCGCTCCAATTTCTTCAATTGTCTGCTTGACATCCCCCGCTAAAACATGCTCGTCTAATACAAACGCAATATCTCTAGCTATTGAAGGATATTTAGGAATCGGATCATAGGAATGAACATGGTTATAAGAAGCAAATACTTCCTCCATATTAATATCGAATACATAAGTATCCTTTATATCCCATTCTCTTTGCAAGCTTGGATGCACTTGACCAATGAAGCCAATTATCTTATCTTTTGTTTTTAATACAGCAGTTCTTCCAGGGTGCATTTCTGGTAGCTTTATTTGCTCATATGAAACAGTAATTCGTAAATAATCAAATAACCGTTCTAAAATTCCTTTCACAACATAAAAGTCAACTTCTTTACCTTCTTGTTGCCATGGATGGTCTACCCATTTTCCAGTTAGCGCACCCGATAAACGTAAACGCTCATCTGGCTGTTCTGTTAATTCTTTTTCTTTTGTTAGAAACGTACTGCCCATCTCATAATAGGCTAAATCCATCTGATTTCTTGCCTGATTATAGGAAATAACTCGTAGTAGCTCTGGCAGCAAGCTTAAACGCAAATATTTATGATCTTCACTCATTGGTAATTTTAATTCAATCGGGATATATTGTTTTTCTCTCACTTCAGGACTTATCCATTTATCCACTGCTGCTTCACTAGTTAATGTGTATGTGCGGCTTTCCATTAAACCAATTCCCTCAAGTAAATGCTTCACATTTCGAATTAACAGCTGTCTATTCGATAAGGCACCTGCTTGCGATGCACCTGCTGGTAATGTATATGGTAAATTATCATAGCCATAAATACGAGCGACTTCTTCTAACATATCCTCAAATATGGAGATGTCACCTCTTCTAGTAGGTGCATAAACCTTAAATTGACTATCCTGCTGTTCAAAATCAAACTGTAGACGTTGTAGAATCTGAACAATTTCTGTTGCCTGTAGGTTCGTTCCTAATCGTTTATTTATTTCAAACGTATCCATGTCTACCTGCTTTTCATTACGATCCAACTCGTCAAATTCAACGACACCTGTTAAAATAGTCGCATCTGCATATTTCTCTAATAATTCACAAGCTCTTAAACCAGCTTCCCTGACTCGATTAGGATCAATTCCCTTTTCGAAACGTGTACTAGATTCACTTCGAAGCCCTGTAGCTTTTACAGCATTTCGGACTACAGAACTATCAAAATACGCAACTTCAAGTAATACATTTTCCGTTGCATCGGTAACTTCTGTATCCAACCCACCCATGACTCCTGCCAGTGCGATTGGTTCTTTTCCATTTGTAATGACTACATGCTCCTCAGATAAGGTTCTTTCTTCTCCGTCTAATGTAACGATAGTTTCATTATCTTTTGCACGACGAACTACAATATTACCCGACTGTAGCTTATCATTGTCATACGCATGTAATGGCTGACCGTACTCCAATAGTACATAATTTGTTATATCAACAACATTGTTGATCGGGCGTATTCCAGCAGCCATGAGATAATTACTCATCCATAGCGGAGAAGGCTTGACCTTTACATCTTTAACAACGAATACACCATAATATGGATTCCACTGTTTAGCCTCCACATTTACAGTAATATAATCTTTGGCTTTTTCCGTTGCAGTTTGTAGTTGTGGAGCGGGCAGCTCTACTGATTGATTTAGGATCGCCGCAACCTCATAAGCCACACCTAGCATTGATAAGCAATCCGTACGATTAGGTGTCAAATCAAACTCCAATATCGCATCGTTTAAATTTAGTAACGGTTCAACTGATTCACCAACCGTAACTGCTTCAGGGAATACATAAATTCCGTCTGCACTATCTTTTGGAATATACTTTTCAGCAATACCAAGCTCTTGCAAGGAACAAATCATACCGTTAGATTCAATTCCTCGTAATTTCACTTTTTTAATTTTAAAATTACCAGGCAACACAGCACCAGGTTTGGCAACAGCGACCTTTTGTCCTTGTTCTACATTTGGAGCTCCGCAAATAATTTGTAATATTTCATCTCCAACATCCACCTGACATAGGTTCAATTTATCAGCATTTGGATGCTTCTCACATGATTGCACGTATCCAACGACTACATTTTCAGTTTTATCTGCTACATACTCTATGCCATCAACTTCGATGCCTGATTTTGTAATTTTTTCTGCCAATGCCTCCGGACTGATGGTTCCGATGTCTACATAATTTTTTAGCCAATTTAATGAAACTAGCATGATTTCACTTCCTCCCTATGCTTTATGATACTGTTTTAAAAATCGAATGTCGTTTGTATAGAACTGTCGTATATCATTAACACCATATTTAAGCATGGCTATTCTTTCCGGCCCCATGCCAAATGCAAATCCACTATAAACATCAGGATCGTACCCCGCCATGGAAAGGACGTTAGGATGAACCATACCAGCACCTAAAATTTCAATCCAGCCTGACCCTTTACAAACTGAACAGCCTTTCCCGTCACAAACCTTACAAGAGATATCCATTTCTACAGACGGCTCTGTAAACGGGAAAAAGCTTGGTCGTAATCGAATTTCACGATCCTTTCCGTATATTTTTTTTGCAAATGTATCTAACGTACCTTTTAGGTCACTCATTCGTACGTTCTTATCAATATATAATCCTTCAATTTGTGTGAATTGATGGGAATGCGTGGCATCATCTGTATCACGTCGGTATACCTTCCCTGGTGATATCATCTTCACAGGCTTATCGCCTCCATACGCTCGCATTGTACGTGCTTGAACAGGTGACGTTTGCGTACGCATTAGCAGTTCTTTTGAAATGAAAAAGGTATCTTGCATATCTCTCGCAGGATGATTCTTCGGTAAATTTAAGGATTCAAAATTATAAAAATCAGTTTCGACTTCAGGTCCCTCACGTACCTCAAATCCCATTCCAATGAATAAATCTTCGATCTCCTCAATTATTTTCGTGAGTAAATGTGGTCCTCCAACTTTGATTGGGCGGCCAGGGAGTGTAACATCAATCGTTTCCTTTTCTAATTGCTTCTCCAATGCCATTTGCTCTAGACTTTCTGTTTTTTCATCTAAGGAAGTTGTGATGTTTTCCCGTACACGGTTGGCAAATTCGCCAATAACCGGACGTTCTTCCTTTGATAACTTTCCCATCCCACGAAGTACACTGGTTAAGGAACCTTTTTTACCCAAATAGGCGACTTTAATCTCTTGTAGCTCTTTCATACTTTCTGCGTCTGCAATCTTATTAAGTGCTTCTCTTTCAATTGATGCCAATTGATCTTTCATTTTCTATTCCTGCCTCCTTTATAATTAAACCTTGATTAGCAACCGTATTTACCACCATGGAATGACCATATAAAAAACCCCATCCCAACAAGGGACGAGGCTTTATTTCGCGGTACCACCCTAGTTAACACAAGCATTTTCAGAATGTGCTCAACTCAATCATGATAACGGATATTCCCGGAATACCTTTACTTGCTTTACAAGGTCCAAGTATCTGCTCCAGAGTGAATAGATAACTATTTATACGATAAAATGCTTTCAGTCTATTGGCATTTCTCCCTTATATCGTATATTGCAATAGAAATCTGGCTCCTTCAACGCTTTTCATATTATTGTATTTATATTATAGAGAAATTACATAAAGTGTGCAAGACTATACCTTTATGTAGTACATTAAAATTCCTGTAGCTATGCTTACATTTAACGACTCAGCCTTACCATAGATAGGAATTGTTACAATTTTGTCCGCATTTTCTCTAAGTTCTTGCTTAACCCCGTTTCCCTCATTCCCTACGATCAATGCAAGTTTTTCTTTAGGCTTTACCTTCGAATAAACTTCAGCATCCTGTAAGGCAGTTGCCCATACCTCGGCACCATCCTGCTGTAACTGCTCCACTTGCTCTAACAAATTAGCTTGTATAATTGGTATATGAAATAATGACCCTTGTGTAGCACGAATTACTTTATCGTTAAACACATCCACCGTATCATCACCAAGAATAATTCCTGAAAAACCCGCTGCATCAGCAGTACGGATAATCGTTCCTAAGTTGCCTGGGTCTTGAAGTGAGTCAATTAAAAGTACAGGATAATCAAAAACATCTGTTACGTTTTTGATTTTGACTACGGCCGCAATTCCTTGAGGTGAATTTGTTTGTGAAATATAGGAAAATACAGTTTCACTTACTTCAGTTACTAAAACTGCTTCACACCAATCTGGCGTAGCAATACCTTCTTGAATGATAACTTCAATAACTTCCCATTCACTATTCCAGGCCTCTTCTACTAAGTGAAAACCTTCTATTAAGAATACACCTTCATTTTTTCGTTCTTTTCGTCTATGTAGCTTTTTCCATGCTTTTACCTTACCATTCTTAACAGAAGTTAACATGTTCATCATTCCTCACTTTTAATTGTTCTATCATATCATACATATTTCTATGGATATAGGTCAAACTAGGCACTACAACAAGTTTATTAACTCAGCATTTTAATATACAACAATAAAGAGGTGAAACAATGGATTTAAATTTAAGAAAAGCAATATTGTCAAATATTTCCTCCAATGATCAGGAGCAATTAGAAGCAACTATCGTAGATGCGATTCAAAATGGAGAAGAAAAAATGCTCCCTGGTTTAGGGGTACTTTTTGAACTAATTTGGAAACACTCCGATGAACAGGATAAGCAGGAAATGATTGAAGCGCTAGAACAAGGTGTTAAAGAAGTAGCAAATAATTAATGAGAAACAGTAAAGAGGAGAAGAGCCTAAATTCTTCCCCTCTTTTTCCGTCCATAATTCCGTCTTCTTAATGATTACTGCTTTTGATACCCCCGCCAAAATCAGTTGTTATATGCTCAGATATAAGCATATTTTATTCTCACTATTGTTTAAATAAAATCACAATAATTCATACATAAAGATCGTTTTAAAAAAATAAAAAATAGTTATTATTACCTACATAAAAATTAACAAGTGAATTTAAGAGCAAGATTCGCGTTGTTTTTTAATAAGGAAGCGCATTCAATTAGGTCTTTTTACCTAAAATTTATTTTGGTTTCAAGATAAATTCATACTTGATTTACGTAGGCTTTAAAATGTAGGGATGGAACAATTTGACTACATTTTTATTAAGTGATATAAACAATGCAGATACTTCCATAGTTATCCTTTTGATTGTTTAATAATACATATAATTATGGAGTATGATACAGAGAGGGGAAATATTTTATGGGTGAAGCACAACAAAAAAGTAAAATGCCAAAAATAATAGCAATTGTTGTTGCAGTATTGCTAGTTGTTGGAGGAAGTATTGCAGCCTTCGTAGTAACAAATCTATCAGGGAAGGAGCAATATTTCTTAGCAGAGAAGAACTCAATTGAAAAATTGAGTGAAAAAATCGAAGAACGTTATGAGCCAGAGCTAAAATGGGTCGAACAATCAAAGGAAAATCCAACAGAATCTACTGTTGATTTATCAGCTGAGTACAACCTTCCAAGTGGAAGTGTTGGTTATGGTCAAATGGATCCCGCCCAGCTAATTAATAATTCAACAATATCTATAACAAGTGCTACAGATATGAAAAATAAAGAAATGTCAGCAAAAGTAAATGCAGATATTGGTGGCATGAAGATTGATGGCGTAGATTTCTACATGACAGCGGATAAACTCATGCTAGGTCTTCCGTTCATTGAAGAACTTATTTCATTAAACGGTGATGATTTTGGTACCCTACTTCATGAATTGGATCCAGCAACATTTACCGGTGAAGAATCAATCGATTTAGAATCTATGTTTGAAGGTACGTTGACAGAAGAAGATTTAGAATACTTTAAAAAAGAATACGCAGAGATGATTTATGATGAAATTCCTGATGATGCATTTGAAAGTAAAAAAGAATCTATTAAAGTACACAATGAATCATTAGATACGGAAAAAGTCACGATGCATATTACAGAAGAAAAGGTAAAGAATATTTTAAACAAAGTTCTTGACAAGCTCGAAAAAGATGAAAAGGTAAAAGAATTACTTCGTGAACAAATGGCGTTTCAACAACTCGGTGGAACTGCTGTCGATAGCGAATTTGAACAGATGATTTCTGATTTTGAATCAGGTATTTCTGAAGCCAAAAACGGGCTTAAGGATTTCCAAATTCCTGATGGTTTAAATTCAACCATTTGGATTCATGATGATGTTATCGCTCAACGAGATGTAAGTATCAAAATGGGGCCGAACAAGGATGAACTTGTAACATTTACAGTAAAAGGTACACAACTGCTAAAGGACGAAAAACAAAGCTTTAATTATGATTTAGCATATAAAGATTCTCTAGGAGAAGGAAAACTGAATATCGCTGGAGATTTAGCTTGGAAGGATAACAAAGCATCAGATTCTATTACTCTAACAATTGAAGATACGAAACTCAAATACGAAGGCACTGAAACATTAAAAGACAATAAACGAGATTTTGAACGAACATTTACACTTGAAGAACCTACTAGTGGCGGTGGAAGTTTAATTTGGAACGGTTCTTCCACATACAAGAAAGACACAATGAATTCAGAGCATAATTTTTCTGTAGAAAGCCCTGCGGTTAATCAAGACATGTTTACCTTAAACGCGAAAGTAAGTGGTAAAACAGTTGATAGCGTTGATATCCCAGAAGGTGATAACGTGAAAGATCTAGGCAAAATGAAAGCAGATGAGTTAAGACAATACTTCGAAATGGAAGTGACGCCTAAATTCCAGCAATGGTTATTCGGAATGTTATCCGAAGGCGGCGGTACAGGATTCTAGAAGTTTAGAAATTTAGAAAAGAAATGGAAGTGCCACCATGCATTTCATACGTATAGTTTTATTATTTTCAAAAAACAATGTTATACAACTCCAGAGGAAGTGGCTATCACTTCCTCTTCTTTTGCTTCTTCCTTTTATAATCGTTGGACTAATTCTTTGGATCATTATCACCTTTTTTACTCCTGATGAAGCAAACCCGATTAGGGTTGGTTTAGTTGATTTGGATCGATCAAAAGAAACCAAAATGATTGCTGACCTATTAGACGATACATCACAATTAAGTTCCTATATTCAACTAAATACCATGGAAGAGCAAGTAGCTAAGAAAAAAATTCAAAATAACCTATTAAGTACATATATTGTTTTCCCTAACGATTTTACTAATGATCTTTACCAAGGACATTCAGTGGAACTACCTATTATTGGCAATCCACATCAACCTGCACAAAGTCAAATGATAAAAGAATTCGTGGAGAGTGTAACTAGACATATTCGTGCTTCTCAGGCAAATGTCCTTACGATTAATCATTATGCAAAAGAATTAGGCATGGATGATGAAAAAAGAAATGATTTCATCTTTGAACAGTTTAAGGAGTTTGTTTTTTACACAATCGGCAGAACACGGATTATTGATAAAAACGAAATAACGAATCAAGCAACGGCTAATCCAGTATCTTATTATGCGATGGCTGGATGGTTTGTAATTATCACCTTATGGTTACTTATCATTTATAACTTTTTATACAAAAAAGACACGAATACTTTAAAGCAACGAATGAAGCTATATGGTGTTCATGAATTGCAGCAAATCATCGCAAAAATATTTATAACGCTCTTCCTTACCTTTATACTTGCTATGATGCTCTTTTTTATTATACAGTCCTTCATGAACTGGGAAATTGTACTATCAGATGCAATTAGAATTGGCAGTATTACTGGTTTATATTGCTTTGCTTTTCTGTTAGGGATAGCTATATTAGAGGTTATGGTGCCATCACAGCGACTCCAATTGCTTGTGTATTCTCTTTATACAGGTATTTTCCTTTTATTAAGCGGAGCTATCATACCTGTTATATATTTACCTTTTAGGTTACAGGAACTCTTAGCCTATATTTTTTCTTCGGAAACATTCTATTGGCTACAAGAAATTATCCTTAATGGTCGTTCTTACTCTGACTTTATTCCCTTAGGAGGAATGGTTCTTACTAGTTTATTTATATTACTAGTTATCTCAAATGTGAAGGAGCGGATATTCAAATGAGAGCTATATTACACAGCCGACTCCTCCATTGGAAACACCAAATCATACCGTTATTGTTTTGGTTACTACTCCCGATTATAGCTATTATAGGCTTCACTCAGTTAATGAATGGTCTACAGAAAGACAGTCAAATTCCAGTTGGGATAGTTTTAGAAGAAAAAACTGAGTTAGCATTAAATCTTGCTGATAAACTAGATCAATCTCCGCTTATACGTTTAGATATACTGGAAGAAGAGCAGGCATTACGTCAATTAGAAAAGCATGAACTAGATAGTGTTTTTATTATTAGAGAAGGCTATCAAGACCAAATAAAAAAAGGCAGTAGAAATGGATTAGTGAAAAGTTATCAATCTGATTTATCATTTGCCTATACACCTGTTTCAGAAATGGTTGCTTCCTATGTTCAAGAAGAAACTAGTAGAATGAAAACGGCGTTTACTGTACAGCAACTAAGTAAACAATATGAGCTAGAAAACACATGGACAATGGAGGAAATAAGTGAAAAGAGTAAGGATATTGAACGTGATCAAAATTTGCTCCGAACGACATTCACATTTGAAAATGACAATGAGGAGCAAACAAACAACTCCCTCCCATCCTGGAATAAGTGGGGGTTATGGGCTATTTTCGCTTTATTGTCAACGTTATTTCTATTTGATTGGGTCATTAAAGAAAAACGGCAATCCATGCAAACCCGTTTTCCATTTATCCGTTTTTCATTTACGTCCTATTGTTTGTGGAACACTCTGCTATACGGTGGTTTGTTTTTTATAAGTGATATCATTACTTTACTTGTATTTCACTTTTTACTAGATCAGCCAATTAGCCTAAGCAAACTTGGATCAATGATGTCCTTTCGGTTAATGCTTGTCACCGGTACTTTCTTATTAGCAGCTAATATGAGAAATCGTACTACTTATTATGGAATAGCCTTTATTATTACATTATTAACAGCCATTATAAGTGGCGCAATTATTCCTGCAGATGGAATCGTTAACCAATTCCCAATAATGAAATGGTTAAATCCGCTAGCACCATTTCTCAACAACGAACTAAATAACTTTTGGCTATATGCCTTTTTACTACTTATTATGATTTGGTATATCCGAAAGGAGAAATCCTATGCTTCATATCGATAATTTAACAAAATACTATAATAAAAAGCAGATATTTAAAGATCTTACCTTTTCAGTAGAGAAAGGTGAAATCATTGGTTTGGTTGGTGAAAATGGTGCTGGAAAATCCACACTATTGAGTATCCTCGCTACATTACAAACGCCAAGCGCAGGTACGTTAACATTAAACGACTTATCATATAATTCAGATTGGAAGAAAATACGTAAACAAATAGGCTATGTACCTCAGGAAATAGCGATCTGGGATGAATTTACTGTCAGAGAAAACATGTTATTTTTCGAAAAGCTGTCCTGGGTAAAAAAAACCGAAGAGGAACTACGGCAGCTTTGCTTAGAAATGAAATTAGATCAATGGAATGAACCTGCTCACACACTCTCAGGTGGAATGAAAAGAAAATTAAATATGGCTATTAGTCTCATTCATGACCCTACTATTATTCTTCTCGATGAACCAACAGTAGGAATTGATCTCAAATCAAAAAAGGAAATTGGGAGTTACATGGAAAAACAAGCTAAAAAAGATGAGAAAACAATCATATATATATCCCATGATATGGATGAAATAAAAAGCTTATGTACACGTATAATCTGTATTGGGCAAGACTCTTTCTACAAAAATTTGTTACAGAATGCCGGGAAAAATGTCCTTGTTTTCTAGAAATTTTTATTGCTTATCTTGGTAAATATAGTAAACTAGTAGTAGAAAAGAAAGGGGTATGCCCATGGAGATTAGAGAGCTGCAACAGATGATGCAATATCAAGCGATGTCTATTCTAACATCAAATTCAAATGCAATTTCTAATCATTCTCCAATGATAGACCTTGCATTCAAGCAAATGCTGCAAAATCAATTAGATCAAGTTTCTCAATTACAAGCAGGTACAGACCTGCGACAAAAGTCCAATACTAATAAAAATACAGCCACCAGCGCTGTTACAACAAATACGTCTCTCATTCCTACCAATACATCCATCGACCATTTGATTGAAAAGGCAGCTGGTACATATAATCTAGATAAGAAACTAATATATTCAGTCATTAAAAACGAATCAAACTTTAATCCTAGCGCACGTAGTAGTGCAGGTGCACAAGGACTGATGCAGTTGATGCCTACTACAGCTAAGGGGTTAGGGGTAACGAATCCATTTGATGCCGAACAAAACATTAATGGTGGTGCAAAGTATTTAAGTCAAATGCTTGGTCGGTATAACGGTAATGTGGAATTAGCTCTGGCAGCATACAATGCTGGACCAGGAAATGTTGATAAATACCAAGGTATTCCACCTTTTACTGAAACACGTAACTATGTGAATAAAGTGATGGGTACGTATCTTGCTTAAATTTTGAAAAAAGAGGCTGAGACAAAACACAACTTCTTTACTCAAAATACGAATAATCATGTTATCAATTGGAGTATCATCGCCGCACCGTGAAAATATACGCGCTTTCCGCGGGCACGGCCCATAGCCGTCAAGTTAAGCAGGATATTTTAAAAACCAAATAGTTATTCGTTATTCTGACATTATAAATGGAATAATTTGGAGGGATTACGTATGGCTAAGCAATATCATTTTGACTCGTTTGTAAAGAGTGTGCTCGATATTTTATCTATTTCTGAG
>NZ_JAJERH010000215.1 GCF_016919725.2 Virgibacillus sp. AGTR | reverse complement strand
TAAACGACACTACCTCCCTCCGCCTGTGGTAGGAAATGCATCGGTGAGTCCCACAGTGTGACAGCACTCGGAAACTCACCAGCCGCCGGCGGAAAACGCAGTATATTTGTGAACCGGGTTCGTTCATGACCATCATTTCAAATTGTTCGTTTTATTCTTTTTATTCTTTAATTAACACACTTTTGTCTCACCCTTTTTCACTTACT
>NZ_JAJERH010000214.1 GCF_016919725.2 Virgibacillus sp. AGTR | reverse complement strand
GCCTGGCGGCGTCCTACTCTTGCAGGGGCAAAGCCCCAACTACCATCGGCGCTGGAGAGCTTAACTTCTGTGTTCGGCATGGGAACAGGTGTGACCTCTCCGCTATTGCTACCAGACCTAAAGGATGTAGATCGTTCTGTGTTGTTTCAGAACGTCCTTCTTCTTAAGGACAAGTTATATTATATGCAGTTTCCTGAGAAAATGCAAGGATTTT
>NZ_JAJERH010000213.1 GCF_016919725.2 Virgibacillus sp. AGTR | reverse complement strand
AGCATGTCGCGCAAAGCCACCTGTGCAGACAATGCACCAATGGAGAATTTCTTTGGCATTTTAAAACAAGAAATGTATTATGGTGAAAAATTAGTAAGCTATGAAGAATTAAAAAGTCGGATTGAAGAATA
This sequence comes from Virgibacillus sp. AGTR, assembly GCF_016919725.2. GTDB lineage: Bacteria > Bacillota > Bacilli > Bacillales > Amphibacillaceae > Virgibacillus > Virgibacillus salarius. Next base: position 86 of record NZ_JAJERH010000213.1, on the reverse strand, counting down.
TATCTACTGGTATAATCATGAACGAATAAAGGAAAAATTGGCTGGGCTGAGTCCAGTTGAGTACCGAACGCAATCCAGCCAATCAG
>NZ_JAJERH010000212.1 GCF_016919725.2 Virgibacillus sp. AGTR | reverse complement strand
GGAGGGTTAGCGACCGTGATTTGTGTGGAGATTTCCTAGCACGGTTATACACTTATTTTCCAAACTCATCCAGTTTGGACGATAGGATGGCCCCTACCTTGTAAATCATTTATAGAAATTCAAATGATATCCAGTAATCTTAGTGAGTGAACTATATGATGTTTATGAAATATTGAGAATACATGAGTATTTGGTAGAAAAATTAACTTTATTGAGGGAGGT
>NZ_JAJERH010000211.1 GCF_016919725.2 Virgibacillus sp. AGTR | reverse complement strand
TTACAATGGGTAAAGTGAAAATCGCTATCCGTGAGTATAAAAGCAGCTGTGTTACTTCATGTTAACGTTGTAGAGCCTGATAATAGCGAAGGCCGCCCACCTCAACTCCTGTGGGAATTGTTTGACCTGAAGATCCACTTTTTTGAGCGGGTTTTGCTCAAAAAAGTTAGCTGAAGGACAAACCCCACGGAAAGGGAAGTGGGCAGCCGGAGTGGTGGTCAA
>NZ_JAJERH010000210.1 GCF_016919725.2 Virgibacillus sp. AGTR | reverse complement strand
ATAGCGAAGGCCGGCCACTTCAACTCCTGTGGGAAATGTTTGACCTGAAGATCCACTTTTTTGAACGGGTTTTGCTAAAAAAGTTAGCGGAAGGACAAACCCCACGGAAAGGGAAGTGGGCAGCCGGAGTGTTGGTCAAGCAAGCAGTAGCTATTATTCCATAATAGCTACTAGAGGAAGCGTGAATCTGAGCATTTAGTGATAAGGACTGAGCGAATTTTGCTC
>NZ_JAJERH010000021.1 GCF_016919725.2 Virgibacillus sp. AGTR | reverse complement strand
AATTGATAAAGTAAAGCAGAAATATTAATTTTTGTTTTTTCAATAGAATACATATGGTCATTCATTTTTGTTATCTCAAATAATTCATCTAACAGTCTCTCTAAGCGTTGCGATTTATTAAATGCAATTTTTAAGAAATGCATCTTTTCTTCTTCACCAAGTGTTTTATCCTTTAAGATAATTTCTATATATCCTAAAACAGAGGTGAGCGGTGTTCGTAGATCATGTGCTAAATTCACAATTAAATGATCCTTACTACTTTCTAAGAACTCCCCCTTTTCAATTGCTTCTTTCAGTCTAGCACTAGTCCGATTAATATCGTTTGCTATATCATTAAATTCATCTTTAGACGATAGCTTGACCTGGTAATCAAAATCACCTTGAGCTAATTGCCGAATACCTTTTGAGATTTTATTGAAATACGTTGTATATGGCTTCATTAACATATAGAAAAACAAAAAGGAAAACACAATGAATATGAAAAGAAAGACATATACATCACCAATCGTTCGAATAAATTCACGAATAGCATGCCCAGTGCTACCATAATCAACTGTAGAATAATACTGCTTCGCAAGCATGATAATGAGATATGTTAAAAGACCTGATAATAAACTACTTAAAGCAAACATACCAATTATTTTTGCGCGAAAACTTCTCAACCATTTAACCATCAAATGTGTAGCCAACCCCCCATACCGTTTTTATAAACTTATTCTTTCTTTTATCTTCTTTTAACTTTTTTCGTAATGTTCTTATATGAACCATCACTGTATTCGCACCATCATAATAGGTATCTCCCCAAACGATTTGCATAATCTTGTCAACACTATAAACCTTTCTCGGATGCTTTGCTAATAAATATAGAATCTCAAATTCTTTACGGGTTAATTCAACTTTTTCATTTAATAGATAAACTACATGCTCTTCCTTAGAAACAGTTAGTTCACCAAACTCCATATTGGCTGTTGACATTAATTTGGCTTCATTTAATTTTTTGTATCTTCTTAACTGTGCTTGAACGCGTGCCATAAGCTCCATTGGGGAGAATGGTTTAATCATATAGTCGTCACCACCAATAACAAGCCCCTGCACTTTATCGAATTCAGAGGTCTTGGCACTCAAAAAAATAATAGGCATATTATGTTTCTCTCTTATCTGCCTTGTTACTTCATACCCATCCATTTCTGGCATCATAATATCTAGAATCACTAAATCGATAGATTGCTGATCAATCACTTTCATAACTTCTTTTCCGTTATAAACTTTATGGACTTTATATCCTTCCTTCTCTAAATGAATAGCTAATAAATCAGCTATCTCTTTTTCGTCGTCTGCAACGACAATTGAGGCATCGTTCATGTCAGATTCACCACTTTCCTTCTAGCATTACCCTTAAACCAATTTATCTTTCTTTATATTTTACACGTGCTATCATAAAACACAATTACTATTAATTTGCTTCAGATTGCTCGTTGTTCCACCTTTTTATAATCACTAAATATTTCATGGTAAGTCATATATAAAAGCATCCTTGCATGCCCTTACAAGATAAAAGGGGATTCAAGAGCAAAAGTGCAAGCGCCCGATTAGAAGCGTAGCGACTGGATCGAGTCAACGGAGATAAAGGAATCTCGATGTGGTTCGGAGCCATAATGGCTTCGATTAGGGCGATTCGTGAAGTCGCCTTGTTTCTGGGCGCTGGACGGTGGGTCCACACGTCCAGATTTATCCAGATGGGCAAATTTTATAATTTCCTTAATTTCCCGGACTATAAAAAAACAGCTACCATCCTATAAGGAGAGTAGCTGGTTTTCCTAATATTATCATCTGTCATATAAAATGAAACTTCAATCCGTTTGGGGGTTGTTTATCCCCCAATTTAGTACCACGGATATGACCTAAAGGCCTTTAAACCTATCGGACATTTACTGGCAGACAATCCCACACTTTACCCATATTGGTTTCCTCTATTGTTTGATCTAACAATTGAGTAGCTGTTTAACAAACAATATTTCTATCCACTAGCTGAATACTCTCCAAAAATATAGGGAAGTACCGTTTTTATGCTTGCTTCATTTCAATTTTTGCAATATCGGTTCGATAAAAGAATCCACCATCCTTCTTTACGCTAGCAAATGCGGTATATGCATTTCTCGCTGCTTCTTCTATCGAGGCTGCAGTTGATCCAGCCAACAGCACACGCCCTCCATCCGAGACAAACACGCCGTCTGCTTGTTTTGTCCCTGCATGAGCGATAAAAGCACGTTCTGTATGCAGCGTAGGTAATTCAACCCCTTTTTGGTAAGCACCTGGATATCCTTCAGAGGCTAAAACAACTCCAACGCAAGCTTTGTTATCCCATTGAAGCTCTGGGTTTCTACCTGCTAGGACATCGAGAACTACTTGAACAAGATCATTTTTTAATAATGGTAGTACAACCTGTGTTTCCGGATCACCAAACCGGGTATTAAACTCAATTACTTTAGGTCCATCTTCTGTATTCATTAAACCCGCATAAAGAATTCCCGTAAAGGCTCTACCTTCTTCTATTAAACCGTCCACTGTTTTCTGTAAAATATGCGTATATGAAAAATCAATATCTGCTTGAGTGAGGTCTGGTACTGGTGAAAAAGCCCCCATCCCCCCTGTATTTGGGCCGTGATCCTGATCATATGCCCGCTTATGATCTCTTGCAGGTACCATTGGATATACCTGATTTTCATGGACAAACGCCATTAGGGAAAATTCTTCCCCTTGAAGAAACTCCTCTATCACAATGGTAGATCCCGCCTCATCAAAGGTTTTTTCTACAAGCATCTCTTCTACAGCAGTAAACGCTTGCTCCTTTGTTTCGGCAACAATAACGCCTTTCCCTGCAGCCAAGCCGTCTGCCTTTATAACAATTGGCGCTCCCTTTTCTGCGATATAGGCTTTTGCTTGTTCAACAGATGTAAAGGACTGATAGGCAGCAGTTGGTATGTCGTATGCTTGCATAAATTGTTTTGCAAATTGCTTACTTCCCTCTAATAATGCCGCTTCTTTCGTCGGTGCAAAAATAGCTAAACCAGCTTCATTAAATTTGTTAGCAATTCCCGCATTCAATGGATTTTCTGGTCCAATGATTGTTAAATCAATCGCTTCCTCTTTTGCAAATGCTAGAAGTCCATCTATATCTAACTCATCAATTGGTATACACGTTGCTTGCTCAGCAATCCCACCGTTTCCAGGGGCTGCATAAATCGCGGAAACACGTTCACTTTCAGCCACTTTCATAATGATGCTATGTTCACGTCCACCTCGACCAACTACTAAAATCTTCATGAAATATCCCCTTCCATTTAATGTTTAAAATGGCGCATCCCTGTATATACCATTGCAATACCGTACTCATTACACACATCAATGGAGTCCTGATCACGCTTAGAACCACCAGGTTGAATAATTGCAGTTATTCCAGCTTTTGCTGCAGCCTCCACCGTATCCGGCATTGGAAAGAATGCATCTGAAGCCATCACTGCACCTTGCGCATGTTCAGCAGCCTGTTCGATAGCAATGCTGGCTGCACCAATTCGATTCATTTGACCAGCTCCAACTCCCACTGTTCGTTTTTCCTTCGCTAAAACAATCGCATTCGATTTCACATGCTTAACAGCCTTCCAAGCAAATAATAAGTCTGCCAGCTCCTTCTCTGTCGGTTCACGAGTAGTAGCAATCGTTAGTTCATCCGGATTAATACGACCGTTATCCTTCGTTTGGATAAGCATGCCACCGTTTACAGATGTAAATGTATGACCTACTTCCTCCGCTGGCTCCACATGGAGTTTTAGCAATCGGATATTTTTTTTCACGGTTAATAAAGCAAGTGCTTCCTCTGTATATCCTGGAGCAATTACAATTTCTAAGAAAATTTTGCTTAGCTTTTCTGCTGTAAGTTGATCGATGACTTGGTTACATGCCACGATTCCTCCAAAAATGGAGATTGGGTCTGCGTCGTATGCACGTTGAAAGGCAGTATCAATCGTATGAGCTACTCCTATTCCACAGGGGTTCATATGTTTTACAGCTACTGCCGCTGGTTCCGTATATTCTGCAAGTATTTCTAATGCGGCATTCGCATCTTGAATATTATTATAAGATAATTCCTTGCCATGAAGCTGTTCTGCGGTTGCTAAACTTCCCTTAACAGGAATCGATCGTTTATAAAATGCAGCGGATTGATGTGGATTTTCCCCATAACGAAGCGTCTGAGCCTTTTCATACGTAATCGTATAGGTTTCTGGAAAATCCTCACCTGTTTCTTCTGTAAAATAACGCGCAATAAGTGCATCATAATTTGCTGTGTGTCGGAAAACCTTTGCAGCCAATTGTTGCCTTTGGTCAACCGTCAACGTATCCTGTTTAATGGCCTGTAATACTTGATTATAATCACTTGGATCAACAACTACCGCCACATCCTTATAATTTTTAGCAGCGGATCTTAGCATGGTAGGACCACCGATATCGATATTTTCAATGATCTCTTCCTTGGTTACGCCTTGTTTTTCTAATGTTTGTTTAAATGGATACAGATTAACAATGACGTAATCTATTGGAGAAATCTTGTTTTCTTCCAGCTGGTTTTGATGCTCTTCATTATCTCGTTTTGCCAGTAATCCTCCATGGATAAACGGATGCAATGTTTTAACACGTCCATTTAATATTTCAGGGAAGCCAGTAATCTGCTCTACAGCAATTGTTGGCACGCCTGCCTCTTGTAAAGCTCGAAGTGTCCCACCTGTAGAAACGGTTTCTACTCCAGCTTCATGAAGTCCTTTAGCAAATTCAATAATGCCTTCTTTATTCGATACACTGATTAATGCACGTTTTTTCATAATTACCCCTCATTCTGTAAAAGTTGATTAATGACCTGTGGATATAATTGATGTTCCACCTGATGAATACGTTCTTCTAACTCCTCTAATGTAGCGGTAGCATCGATATATACTTCCTGCTGTTGAATCATTGGTCCTGTATCAATGCCTTCATCAACAAAATGAATCGTTACCCCTGTTTTTGTTACGCCAGCTTCAAATGCTTGCTTGATAGCATCCTTACCTGGAAAAGCCGGCAATAACGATGGATGTATATTAACGATTTTGTCACGATAAGCAGTGAGCAGCTCAGAACCAACAATTCGCATATAGCCAGCTAGAAATACCCAACTAACAGAAGCCGCCTTTAGCCTATCCGTAATTTCTTGCTCATATGCCTGCTTCGAAGAATAGGATTTTGGGTCAAAAATGAATGTCGCAACTCCATTCGCCTTTGCCTTCTGTATGACTGGAGCATCATGCTTATCGCAAACGAGAAGTACAATGTCACAGGCTAAGCTTTTTGTCTCCATCAATGCTTGAAAATTACTACCTGTACCTGATGCAAATACAGCTACTTTAATACGGCTCATGAACAAAAATGCACTCCTTCTTCCGGAATAACTTTTCCAATCACTGTTGGTAGTTCTCCTTGTATTTCCAATAAACGGAGCACATCACGGACATTCTCTGCTGCAACAACAATAGCCATACCTATTCCCATATTAAATATCCCGTACATGTCTTCTTCGTTGATCTTCCCTTGCGCTTGTAAAAATGGGAAGATTTCTGGCGGCTCCCAAGCGTTACGGTCTATCTCTGCACCTAAACCAGTCGGTAGCATACGTGGGAGGTTTTCATAGAAACCACCGCCCGTTATATGAGAAATACCCTTTATCCTTCCAGAATCTAGCACGTTTTTCATTGATGTAGCATAAATCCTCGTTGGTGTCAGTAATGCTTCTCCTAGGGAGCAACTCAACCCGTAGGTGTTATGAAAATCAAGATCGGCTACAAGCTTACGGACTAATGAGTAGCCATTCGAATGAATGCCGCTAGAGGGAAGACCTATGATGACATCATCTGCTTGAATTGCTTCTCCAGTTACGAGCTTGGACTTTTCAGCAATACCAACAGCAAATCCCGCCAAGTCATACTCACCATCTTGATACATCCCAGGCATTTCAGCAGTCTCACCGCCAATTAAGGAAGCATTCGCCTGAACACAGCCTTCGGCAATCCCCGATACTATTTGTTCCATCTGAACTGGTTCGTTTTTGCCACAAGCAATATAGTCAAGAAAAAATAACGGCTTTGCACCCTGAGCAATAATATCATTTACACACATAGCGACAAGATCTATTCCTACAGAATCATGCTTATTTAATTCAAATGCTAGCTTTAGCTTTGTTCCAACACCATCTGTACCTGATACTAAAACTGGCTCCTCGTAAGCAAAAGAAGTAAGGTCAAACAAACCCCCAAACGAACCAATACCACCAAGTACCTCGGGGCGAGTCGTACGTTGAATATGTTTTTTCATTCTTTCTACGGCTTCATAGCCCTTTTCTACATCTACCCCTGCATCTTTATATACTTCTGACATGAACGCCACTTCCTCTATAGTTTAAGTTAACAACTGGTATAGGCAATTTCTTTTTCCCCTTCTTCTTTAACTGGGTATTTTCCTGTCATACATGCGGTACAAATTCCTTGATGGATCGTTTTATCCTTAAGAACTGCCTTTTCTAATCCCGCTTCTGATAAATAAGCAACACTATCTGCGCCGATTATATTGCTAATTTCAGGAACAGAATGATTGGCTGCAATTAGCTCAGCTCTCGTCGACATATCAATACCGTAATAGCAAGGGTTTTGAATCGACGGGGAAGCGATTCGTACATGAACTTCTTTAGCACCAGCTTGTTTCAACATTTGCACAATTCGTTTACTAGTGGTCCCCCTAACTATCGAATCATCAATCATAATTACCCGCTTTCCTTCAATAATGCTGCGAACCGGAGAAAGCTTCATTTTTACCCCTTGCTCTCTCAGTTCCTGTGATGGTTGAATAAATGTTCTACCAACATAGCGATTCTTAATAATCCCCATTTCATAGGGCAGCCCGCTCTCCTCTGCATAACCAATTGCGGCAGAAATACTAGAGTCCGGCACACCTACGACAATATCTGCTTCTACCGGCGACTCTTTAGCCAGTTCCATTCCCATGTTTTTACGAGAAGCATGGACATTGACATGATTAACATCACTATCTGGTCTGGAAAGATAAACATACTCCATTGCACACATCTTACGTTGCTGACGCATAGCAAATCTTATAGATGATAACCCATCATTGCTAATGGTTATTAATTCGCCAGGTAACACTTCCCGCTCAAATGTAGCCCCTATTTGCCCAAATGCACAGGTTTCAGAAGCAACAACATAGGCATCACCTAATCTTCCGATAGATAACGGGCGAATACCTGTCGGATCTAAAGCTACAAACATTTTGTCTTCCTTTAAAATAATATAGGCATATGCACCAACTACTTGATTAAGTGCTTTCGAGATTGTTTCCTCGGTTATTTTATTGCCGCTTCGTTTAATTAAATGAGCAAGAACCTCGGAATCCGAAGAGGTTTGCAAAATACTTCCCTCTGCCTCCAGCTCTCCTCGTAACTTATAGGCATTCATGATATTCCCATTATGTGCTAACGCCATACTTTCTGTTTGTGAACGAAATAATAGGGGCTGCACATTTTCAAGGACTTTTCCACCTTGCGTGGAATAACGAACATGTCCTACTGCTACGCTTCCAGATAAAGCGGAAAAATCAGCATGTTTAAATACATCGTTTACGAGCCCCATCTCTTTATGAGCCTTAAGGTTCTTGCCATCACTTACTACTACGCCAGCACCTTCCTGACCACGATGCTGCATCGAATGCAAACCATAATAGGTAAGCTCTGCTGCTTTTTCATGACCCCAAATTCCGAATACACCACATTCCTCATTTATGCCTTTGATTTCAGCAAGCATGGAATAGCTCCCTTCCATAAATCTCGTAATTGATGAATTTCCTCTTCTATAACGTTCTTTTCATTCACAGAAATAGATAATGTTTGCTTATCTGTTACCGTACCGATGGCTCGTGCATCCTCAACCAAGTCTAGAAATCTTGCTTTATTTTCTTCCTTGACCGTCACGATAAAGCGTGACTGTGTTTCACTAAATAATGCAACGGTGGCATCCCCTGTCAACTCAATATCAGCACCTAAAAAGGTATTATTAAATAGACTTTCAGCTAAACCGACAGCTAAACCACCTTCTGTCAAATCGTGTGCGGATACAATGACCCCTTCTTGAATTGCTGTTAATAATTGCTCCTGTCTTCTTGCCTCCACCTGTAAGTCAATGGCTGGAGCTTTTCCTTCATATGTTCCTTTAACAAGCTGTTGAAGTTCACTACCTCCGAAGGCAATATCCGTTTCGCCAATCATATAAATCGTGTCCCCAGGTGACTGGAAATGACTTGGCGTAATATCCTCTAAAGATTCGTGTAAGCCGACCATACCGACAACCGGCGTTGGAAAAACAGCCTTTCCTTTGGACTGATTATATAGCGATACATTTCCACTAATTACTGGGGTATTCAAGATACGACAAGCCTCGCTCATACCTTCCACACTCTTCTCCATTTGCCAGAATACTTCCGGGTTTGTTGGGTTGCCAAAATTCAACCCATCTGTAAGACCTAAGGGTTTGGCACCAGAACAAACAATATTTCGAGCAGCTTCTGCTACTGCAATCTTCCCACCCACTTCTGGGTCTAAATAAATATAACGGGAATTACAGTCTGTCGTCATCGCCAATGCTTTTTTTGTTCCTTTGATCCGAATAACAGCAGCATCTGATCCTGGAGTGACAACCGTATTTGTTTGAACCATGGAATCATACTGGTCATATACCCATTCTTTTGATGCAATTGTTGGCTGCTGTAATAGTTTTCTCAGCACTTCTGCATGGTTTTCTATCGATGGTATCGCATTTTCCATTTGTTGAAATGCTTGATAGTAGCTAGCTTCTTTTGCTGGTAAATGGTAGACCGGGGCTTCCTCTGCAAGCGCATCCACTGGAATGTCTGCCATCACTTCTCCGTGCTGCTTAATACGAAATATTTTTTCCTCTATTACCTTTCCAACAGCCACTGCCTGCAATCCGTATTTTTGGAATACTTCGATAATTTCCTGTTCACGTCCCTGTTTAACCACTAGTAGCATACGCTCCTGTGATTCAGATAGCATTAACTCATATGCTGACATATGCTGTTCTCGCTGCGGAACTAAATCCAAGTTCATTTCTAATCCTGTTCCAGCCTTACTTGCCATTTCACTCGCAGAAGAAGTTAAACCAGCTGCGCCCATGTCCTGCATTCCAATAAGTGCATCTGAATGAATGACTTCTAAGCAAGCTTCTATTAATAATTTTTCCATAAATGGATCCCCAACTTGTACCGCAGTACGATCCTTTGCTGCATCTTCTCCTAAATCGTCTGAAGCAAAAGTGGCACCGTGAATACCATCTCGACCTGTTGGAGCGCCGGCGTACAATACTGTATTACCAATCCCTTTTGCTATTCCCTTTTGGATATCATCATGATTAATTAATCCTACACACATTGCATTAACGAGCGGATTGTCCTCATAGCTTGTATCAAATTGAACTTCTCCACCAACCGTTGGAACACCGACACAATTCCCATACCCAGCGATGCCATTCACTACTTCGGAGAATAAATACTTTACGCGTTCCGAAGTCAGATTCCCAAAACGTAATGAATTTAATAAAGCAATTGGACGTGCTCCCATGGAAAAAACATCACGAATAATTCCACCGACACCTGTCGCAGCTCCTTGATATGGTTCAACTGCAGAAGGGTGGTTATGGCTTTCGATCTTAAACACGACTGCCTGATTATCACCAATATCGATGATTCCAGCCCCCTCACCTGGTCCTTGTAATACATGCGGTGATTTTGTCGGGAACTTTTTTAGTAATGGCTTCGATGTTTTATAGCTACAGTGCTCTGACCACATTACTGAAAATATGCCCGTTTCTGTAAAATTTGGGCGTCGACCTAAAATGGTTTTAACCAATTGGAACTCTTCATCACTTAATCCCATTTCTTTATACAGTTTGTCGCTTTCAATCACTTCTGGACTAATTTCATGCGTTTGCAACATAGGATTCCCTCCAATTCAGCACCATTGATTTGAATAAACGTAAGCCGTCATCACTACCCAATAATGCTTCTACAGCTCGTTCCGGATGTGGCATCATTCCTAATACATTACCTTCTTTGTTACTAATCCCAGCAATATCGGCGACGGAACCATTTGGATTATCTTGATAGGTAAATACAATTTGACCATTCGCCTTCATTGCTTGTAATGTAGCGTCATCACAAAAGTAATTTCCTTCTCCATGCGCAATCGGAAAGCGCACTACTTCCCCTGACGTATATTCTGTAGTGAATAGCGTCCGATTGTTAACAACCTGTAACTCCTCCTGATGGCACATAAAGGAAAGTTTTTTGTTACGAAGTAATGCTCCTGGTAATAACCCAGCTTCTGTTAATATTTGAAATCCATTACAGACTCCTAATACAGGTTTTCCTTTTGCAGCATGCTCTTTGATTTGCTTCATTACATTGGAAGTAGAAGCTACAGCTCCTGAGCGTAAATAATCGCCATACGAAAAACCACCAGGAAGTAGAATAGCATCATAGTTTGTTAGATCACTATTTTCATACCAAACGAGATCTGCCTCTTCTTGAAGTACATCTTTAACGGCATGATACATATCATGATCACAGTTAGAACCCGGAAACATAATTACAGCGAAATTCACGACTGAACAGCCCCCTCCACTTCAAATCGGTAGTCTTCAATAACTGGATTAGCTAGCAACTTTTCGCACATTTCTGTAACGCGTGCCTCGATATCTGCTTCATCTTGAACCTGTAATTCAATTACTTTACCAACACGAGCTTCTTCTATTTCTTGATATCCTAGTGCATGTAATGATTCCTGTATAGCCTTTCCTTGAGGATCTAATACCCCTGACTTTAATGTAATATGGACCTTTACGTTTTTCATTGTTTATCCTCCAGTCGTCGTAAAATCTCTTCATAGACCTCAATTAAATCGCCTGTTCCTTGGCGAAAAACATCCTTATCAAGCTTTTCCTGCGTTGTAATATCCCATAGGCGACATGTATCTGGAGAAATCTCATCAGCTAGGACGATACAGCCACTCGCTAATCTTCCAAACTCAACTTTAAAATCCACTAATGTAATATGAATATCACGAAATATCTTTCTTAGTTCCTCATTAATTTTCAATACCTTCTCTTTTATTTCTTGCAGCTCTGTCCGTGTTACATCTGATAAAATAAAGGCATGCTCATCATTGATTAATGGATCATTTAATTCGTCGTTCTTATAAAACAATTCAACAAGAGGTCGAGCAAATGTCGTTTTTTCCTCTATCCCTAGTCGTTTCGTAATGCTGCCTGCAGCAACATTACGAACAACTACTTCTAATGGGATAATTTCTGTTTGATGAACCAACTGTTCTGTCTCCGTTAACCGTTCAATAAAGTGCGTCTCCACACCCTTATCATGAAGTAAAGAAAATATTCGTGAGGAAATTTCATTATTTAGTCTTCCCTTACCAGAAAAACTCGATTTTTTTTCACCATTAAACGCTGTAGCATCATTCTTGTAGGCTAAAACTAACTTGCCAGTTCTATCTTTTGCTTGATAAACCTTCTTCGCCTTACCTTCATATAACAATGCTTCCTTCATATAAATTCCACCTCACGCTAAGCCGATTCGGTCAAAGATAACATCGACATTTTTTAAATGGTACGTATAGTCAAAGCAATCATCAATTTCTGCTTGTGATAATGCGTCCGTAATTTGTTCATCTGCCTCTACTAACTGTTTAAAGTGAGTCGCTGTTTCCCAAGCCTGCATCGCCTTCGGCTGTACTATATCATAAGCAGTTTCGCGCGCCATTCCTTTGTCAATTAGAGCTAGGAGAACCCGTTGAGAGAAAATAACGCCATAGGTTTTATCGATGTTTCGTTTCATATTTTCAGGGAACACCGTTAGATTCTTAACGATGTTTGCAAAACGATTAAGCATATAGTTTAACGCAATTGTTGCATCTGGTAGAATGACACGTTCTGCTGAAGAATGAGAAATATCTCGCTCATGCCATAATGATACATTTTCATAGGCTGTCATCATGTAGCCACGTACGACTCTTGCCATTCCTGTCATATTCTCTGACCCGATTGGATTACGTTTATGCGGCATAGCCGATGATCCCTTTTGCCCTTTCGCGAAGAATTCTTCTACTTCTCGTGTTTCTGTTTTTTGCAATCCACGAATTTCGGTTGCGAATTTCTCTACCGATGTCGCGATAAGCGCAAGTGCAGATAAATAAGCTGCATGACGGTCACGTTGCAATGTTTGAGTAGAAACGGGTGCTGGCGTAATTCCTAACTTCTCACAAACATATCGCTCCACAAATGGATCAATATTTGCATATGTTCCTACTGCTCCTGATAGCTTTCCAAATTCAATATTGTGAGCGGCTGCTTCGAAACGTTCTAAATTACGTTTCATTTCTTCGTACCAAAGCGCAAGCTTCAAACCAAATGTTGTTGGTTCTGCATGTACGCCATGGGTTCTTCCCATCATCACCGTATGCTTATGTTCCATAGCCTTATTTTTCAAGATCTCAATAAACCGATGCAAGTCCTTCCGAATAATTTCATTGGCCTGTTTTACGATATACGAAAGTGCTGTATCAACAACATCCGTTGATGTCAGTCCATAATGCACCCATTTTCTTTCCTCACCCAGCGTTTCCGATACAGCACGTGTAAAAGCGACAACATCGTGTCTTGTATCCTTTTCAATTTCATAAATTCGATGGATATCAAAGGATGCATTGTCCCGTAGCTTTTTCACATCTTCTTTAGGAATAACACCTAGCTCACTCCATGCCTCACATGCTAGGATTTCAACTTCAAGCCATGCTTTAAATTTATTTTCCTCTGTCCAAATCGATCCCATTTCTTCCCTTGTATAACGCTCAATCATTGTTTGGCCTCCTCAAATGTCTGAATATGTTTGTTTACTTTATCCATTGTAGCCCCAATAAATGTAATATGTCCCATTTTTCGTTTCGTTTTAGCTTCCGCTTTTCCATATAAATGAACAAAACCAGAGGTATTTTTTGCCATCGCTTGTAAAACAGATTCCAAGTCTTCACCTAATACATTGATCATGACCGCTGGCTCTAGTAAATTTACTTCCATTAAAGGAAGGCCACATATGGCACGAATATGCTGTGTAAATTGTGAAACATTACAAGCCTCAATCGTATAATGCCCAGAATTATGAGGACGAGGAGCCATTTCATTTAGATAGATACGATCTCCTTTCACAAACAGTTCCACCGCAAAGGTACCTACTATCTTCATATGTTCAGCAAGCTTCTCTACTGCCCGAAAAGCTTCTTTTTCCAGTAGTTCATTAATGCTCGCTGGAACCATTGTTTTGAATAATACATGGTCTTTATGTTCATTCTCAGCAACTGGGAAAAATGTAATTTCGCCAGATTGTGCACGTGTAAAGATAACCGATACTTCTTTATCAAAGGTAATCCATTCTTCTACGATGCAATGGGAATGATCCTGGGCAAATTGAACGGCTGTAGCTATGTCTGAACGAGCATCTATTTTAAGTTGGCCTTTTCCGTCATAACCACCACGACACGTCTTGATTACAGCGGGTAATGGAAAATCTCTTAGTATTTCTTCACATTCAGCTCCACTGTTTACAATAGCAAATTCGGGAACAGGTAAATCAGCTGCCTTTATTAGCTTTTTCTCTTTCTCCCGATTTTGAGTAATTTCGAGAGCAAACGCACCCTGTGGCAGCTTTCCTTCTTTCTCTATGTAAGCTGCAGCTTGTAAATCAACATTTTCAAATTCATATGTGACCACATCGCTAAGAGCTGTCAATTGTTGGATAGCATTCATATCCTCATATGGTGCAATAATTTGATGGTCTGCGACCTGTGCAGCCGGACAGTCTACGGTAGGATCTAATACATTCACACGATAACCCATATACTTTGCTGCAATTGCCATCATACGTCCTAGCTGACCTCCACCAATAATCCCAATTGTTTGTCCGGGTAACACAATGCTGTTATTTTTTCGCAAGGTCTTCCCTCATTTCTCCAACGTTATCCTTCATTTGGTCACGGTACGTTTCTAACTTCGCTGCAACGTATGCATCGAATGTACCTAAGATTTGTGCTGCAAGAATCCCGGCATTTTTTGCTCCTGCCTTCCCAATCGCTACAGTTGCAGTAGGCACTCCGCCTGGCATTTGTACGATCGAAAGAAGTGAATCCAATCCGTTCAACGCTTTACTTTGAACAGGAACACCAATTACAGGAAGTGTCGTCTGAGCTGCCACCATTCCAGGTAAATGGGCTGCTCCTCCTGCGCCGGCAATAATAACTTTTAGTCCACGTTCTCTGGCTGATTTTGCATATGCAAACATTTCATCAGGTGTACGATGTGCAGAAATAATATCTTTGCTATACGGAATTTGTAGTTCATCTAGAATAGCACAAGCATGCTTCATTGTTTCCCAATCCGATATACTGCCCATGATTACGCCAACCATTACTGTGAAATCCCCCTCGTTTATCAAATTATCTCCTAGTTTAAGTTTACCCTTTGCTAATTAATAAGAAAAATTGAGCAAAATTCGCTCAGTCCTTATCACTACATGCTCAGATTTACGCTTCCTCTAGTAGCTATTATGGAATAATAGCAACTGCTTGACCACCACTCCGGCTGCCCACTTCCCTTTCCGTGGGGTTTGTCCTTCAGCTAACTTTGCAACGTGTTCTTCTTTGCAAAGTTAGTTGAGGCCGTGCCCGCGGAAAGCGAAGCAATTAGTCGGAGCATTGCCAATATACATCAAACATTTCAAAATAACTACTTGGCTTAACGCAGTCATTACACTGATTTTATACTTTCTTAACTTAGAACAAAAGCGCAAGCGCCCAATTAGAAACAAAGCGACTGAAGCGAGTCAACGGTGATAAAGGAACAGGTGAGCTCGCGAGCCGATGACAGCTTATCCGTAGGACGATTCGTAAAGTCGCCTCGTTTCTGGAAGTTGGAGCTGGACGCGACTCAACACACCAAGATTTACCCACAGGCTCAACTTTTATAACTTCCTTGACTACGAAAAAAGTCTATTCATCTTCATCTCAAGCCAATGAGAGAAGAAGAATAGACCTGTAATTTCAACCATTCAAACAGATCATTGCTTACACAACGATTCAACTTCCCTCATAGTCCAGTCATTTACGGTGCTGGGTAGAAACTTCTGAGCCTTATTCTCAGGTATATATGAGGAACCGATATTGATTTGTCGGTTTAAGAATAACAAGGAAAAACGGAAATGTCAACAAAATAACGAACGATTATTAAATAATTTAAATTAATGTTCGGTTTTTAGTATATTCCCTAAAACAATACGATTCATTTATACTCAAACATGGACATGTGAGCTTAGTTATTGAGGTTTTACTTCTGTCATCAACTATTCTATGCGACTTATTAATAGACGATCCAACCCAAAAGGAAAAATGCTATGTGTGCGCCACGATACATCATACGTTATTCTTAAGATCTACTCTTTCCTCATTGATTCTGTTGGTTTGGATGTTTCCGTAGCTTGCTTCGTAGTACCATTGCTACTCTCTGCTTTTTTCTTCGGATTCATAAGTCTACCTTTACGCACCTGTTTCACCCAGAATCCACCATAGATTTGCTTTGGTTCATATGCAATGATAAAAGCTTTCGGATCTATTTGTTTAATGGTTTCATACAATCTTAATTCATATTTTCTTGGTGTTAAGATTTGCATTGATAATCTGTCTCCATCCATACCATAAGCATACCAGCTTGTTACCCCATAGCCTTTATCTCTTAATTGCTTCGTAAATTGAATATCTGGATCGGAGGATATCACATTGACTGTAATATATCCAAGTGCTAGTTTTTCTTCAATTCTTGACCCGCAGACTACACCAATCCCAAAACCAATGGCATAGGCTAACAGATTTTGAATTTCGTTTAAATTATCTAAAACAAGACCCAAGCCAAATACATAAATAACCACTTCAAACATGCTTACAAATGCAGCAATATACCTTCTGCCTTTTAACGTTAGAATCATTCGTATTGTGGAAAGCGATACATACACAATATTGATAACTAATATAATTCCAACCATTACGAGTGCATTGCTAATCAAATAAAACCCTCCTAAACCTATATCCTAAGCATACCTTATTTTCTTATCATATGACATTCTATATCATTCATGTTTGTTTCACTCATTTATATTATTCCGCATAGGCTAATGTAAGAACATGGGCGCTGCGTCTGCATAGTAATTTGGGACGTAGCTAGACATTTCATTACACATACTTTTTAAACATGAAGCGAGGTGAAGTAATGGATCCTTTTCAACAAATGACGGATTGGAAAAAGAACATGGATCACTTTTTTGGCGAAAACTTTTGGAATGAATTTGAAGGTATTATAAAACCTACTATTCCACAAATTAACCTTTATCAAACGGATCATGAATTATTTTGTGTTGCTAACATCCCAGGGCTAGTTGACTTAGATAAGCTTGATGTTTATGTTGATTATTCCACATTGGAGCTTCGAGGAACAATTGATATTGATAATTCCTTTAGTATTAAAATAAAAGAGGAAATACTGCAGGGCGTTTTCGAAAGAAGAATCTCTCTTCCTTTTCCAGTTCGTTCAGATAAAATAAAAGCAACGTATAAAAACGGTCTCGTATTCATCCAACTACATCGGCTTATTTCCGAGACAAGTAGGAAAAACAGAGTAAATGTCCATGTGCTGGAAGATAATTAGATCACATAATGAAAGATTACCTCTACTAATTTAGCATGAAAATGCCACACTTTTATCATTAAAGTCACCGATAAAAGTGTGGCATTTCAACATGAATTACTGATTCGGACCAAATACTCGTTTATCAACGGAAGAAGGTATCCCCCTTAATCGCTTATATAATGTTTTCTTCCAATTTTCCGCAAGTAAATCACATTGAGCAAGATCATCCGCAGCTCGTAGATCTTCTTTATATACATGCATAATTTCATTACAAGCTGCAATAGACCATTGTGGATATGGTCGTTCTATCAATTCCATATCACTACCAGCCTGGATAAAGCCCTCTTGCAATACTCGAAAGTACCAGCCTGTTCGCCCACTATGTTGAATTCGCAAGGCAAAATCTTTAACTTGAAAGCGACGCGCCGGCTTCCAGCAAGGTTGACGTGGCTGTGATACTTGCAGAATAACATCTCCTACTTTATATGTATCGCCAATAAATACGGAAAATTCATCCATTTCCAATACCGAAAAATTCTCTCCCATCGCACCTGCTTCGATTGTATTTATTTGTAAATCCTCTTGCCAAAATTGGTAATGTTTAATTGGATAAGCAAAAACAGCTTTTTCAGGTCCTCCATGATTTTTCTTATCAGCGACTTCATCTCCTGCTAATCCCGTCTTTCCTAACCAAACCTTCTGATCGATGGGTTCCTTAAACATACCGCTCTGCCAAGATCGTTCCGCCCAATTACTAGCATCAGCGGTACCAAGCCCCCTTACTTTTCCAGTAAAAAGTTTATGAATATATGGTTCTTCCATTCTATCACCCACTTGTTAAATATGGTATAGTAATTTTATTCTACTTAAAATACGTCCACTTGGGAATAGAAATGATGAAAGAGGGATATAGATGTCAAACAAACAACAGGCGACTTTTGCAGGAGGATGCTTCTGGTGTATGGTAAAGCCATTCGATCAATGGAAAGGTGTTGACCAAGTAATTTCCGGTTATACAGGTGGTCATCTTCCTAATCCTACATACGAAGATGTAAAGGCAGGAGATTCCGGTCATTATGAAGCAGTACAAATAACGTTTGACCCATCTATTATTAGCTATCAAACCATTTTAGATGTATACTGGCAGCAAATTGACCCCACTGATGATGGAGGACAATTTCATGATCGTGGAGATTCCTATCGTACAGCTATCTTTTATCATAATGAAGAACAAAAGAAGGCTGCGGAGGCGTCGAAACAAAAGCTATCTAAAAGTGGGAAATTTAATAAACCGATTGTAACCAAATTACTTCCTGCATCTAGCTTTTACGCAGCGGAAGATTACCACCAAGATTATTACCGAAAAAATGAGACTGCATATAAGGAAGACCGTTTAAAATCAGGAAGAGATGAATTTATAGAGCATGTTTGGAGAAAGTAATTGTTTTATTCCCCAACAAATTCGTCCACGTTGTAAATGATTCATTATGCTTTATTCAAGTCAGGAGAGAGATCGTTGTCTAATTCACATTCGTTAACACCATTAAAAATGTTATTGTTTGCCTTTCATGCGACAAATACAATTATTTTGAGTTACTTACCTTTATATCTAAAATACAAGGGATTAAACGGTACTGAAATTGGTTATGTATTGGCTGTTGGACCACTAGCATCTATCTTTGCTCAGCCATTTTGGGGATATATGAGTGATAAACACAAAACCGTTAAACGAATTATCCAGATTTGCATTATTGGCCTGCTCGTTACCAGTATTCTATTCTTTCAAATGGATACGTTACTAGCCATTCTATTAATGGGTGCAATCTTTTATTTTTTCGTTACACCAATTGGTGCGCTCGGCGATAGCTTAGCCCAGCGCAGAGCAGATGAACTCGGAGTGTCCTTTGGTACGATCCGCTGGTGGGGCTCAGTTGGTTTTGCTACTTCTTCTCTTATTATTGGAGAAATTCTCACTAGAGTTGGAATTCAATACATGATTATTCCTTATTTATTTTTTGGAATGGTTGCATTAATCGTTACGTTTAAACTAACTGATGTAAAGGTTGAATCTGATCCAATCCAACTGAAGGATGTTAGCGAAATAGTCAAAAGTAAGCCTTTTGTTATCTTCCTTCTATTTATTATGTTTTTGAGCATTACACACCGTGCCAATGATAGCTTCATTGGGTTATATATAGAACAGCTAGGCGGTAGTGAAGGATTAGTTGGTGTAGCATGGTTTGTTGGAGTAGTGACAGAAGCCATTGTCTTCGCAACTGCTGGCTTCTGGTTCCGAAAGTATCATCCACTTGTATTTGTTATCATTGCAGGAATCTTATATAGCATTCGTTGGTTTATTTACGGTGCTGCTGACAGTCCGATCCAGATTATCAGCCTACAATTTTTGCATGGATTAACGTTCGGTACCTTTTACTTAGCATCCTTTAATTATATCTCTAGGCTCATACCAAAATTATTACAATCTACAGGTCACCTTGTCTTTTTTGCAACTTTCTTTGGGTTATCAGGAATTATCGGTTCACTACTTGGGGGTGCCATCATCGATTCTTCAGGCGGTGGAACATTATATTTCGGAATGGGCTGTCTAGCATTAATAGGTACTATTCTCATTACGCTTTATCATATCATGCCATTTGGAAAAGAAGCCTATGTTCATCAACAAGATCGTTAGCATTACACAATGCTACGTTTACATGAACTGTGCTGAAAATCAAAAAAGAAGCTTTGGAGAAATGATACGCTCCCCTTTAGACAGTATAAAAAATATAATCTGTCTTAAGAGGAGCTTTTCTATGCAAAAAAACACATAGTTTTACGTTCATACAGAAAGTACTAACAGCTTATGAGAATCGGATCGCCCATTTTTCCAACAGGAATCATTCGCCATCTTTCATCACAAAGACTGAGACTGGGACAAAACACAACTTCTTTACTCAAAATACGAATAATCATGTTATCAATAGGAGTAATATCGCCGCACCGTGAAACTATACGCACTTTCCGCGGGCACACCTCAGCTAACTTGGTAAAGAAAAACACGTTACCAAGTGGATCTTCGGACACGTGCTGTTCCCGCCGGAATCTCGCTTATTTCAGGTGCTAAACGAATGATTTCGACCAAAAAACGAACGATAATTAATTACAACTAATTAGCATTCGTTTTTTATCATTTCTTCATTCTTTTGTCTCAGGCTCAGCCTACCCGTGAGTAGTGAGTAATGCTTGTAAACACAAGAGTTTCTCTACAAGCTAAGGAGCTGTCCCAAACGAACAGCTCCTTAGCTACATCTGGAATACACCCGCGCTCCTCGTGGAAAAATCCGTCTGTACAAATACGTACAGAAACACCGAATTCACGCTATTACACTTCCCACAGCATTCACTTGTATTCCAATTTTTTATTTGAATAATCCTATCCTTATTATAAATTAGCTTAAGAAAATAAAATACAGAATAAAAATAATAAATAGGAAGTACATAACTGGATGTATTTCTTTGGCACGCCCTTTAAGAAGCATCGTAATCGGATAGAAAATAAAGCCAATAGCTATACCAGTTGCGATACTATACGTTAGCGGCATTGCAATCACAATGAGGAATGCCGGTACTGCAATTTCAAATTGATCCCATTCAATATCCTTTAACGCAGAAGACATGAGCACACCAACGATGATTAATGCTGGTGCTGTAACCTCTGATGTAACGACACTTAGTAAAGGCGAGAAAAACAATGCCAATAGGAAAAATAATGCCGTCACAACAGCTGTGAAACCAGAGCGACCCCCAGCTCCTACTCCTGCTGTTGACTCAACATAAGATGTAGTCGTTGAAGTACCAACTGTGGCTCCTACAACCGTCGCTGCTGAATCTGCAAATAACGCCTTACCAGCACGTGGCAATTTATTATCCTTCATTAATCCAGCTTGATTTGCTACAGCAACTAAAGTTCCAGCAGTATCAAAAAAGTCAACAAATAGAAACGTTAAAATCACAACTAGCATCTGTAGTGTAAAAATATCCCCGAAATGTGCAAAGGCTTGACCAAACGTTGGGGCAAGGCTTGGCACATGACCAACGATACCATCAATTCCCGTCGGAGGTGCAATCAGTCCAACAACCATCCCAGCAATAGCTGTAATAATCATTCCATAGAAGATCCCACCTCTTATACCAATAGCCATTAGGATTACAGATACGACAATCCCAAATACAGCCAGTAAGACGGTTGGAGAAGTTAAATCACCTAATGCTAGTAAGGTTGCCTCATTACCAACTATAATACCTGAGTTTTGAAAACCGATAAAAGCAATGAAAAAACCTATACCAGCTCCAACAGCTAATTTTAAGTTCGCCGGGATGGCATTAATAATTTTTTCGCGGAGTCCTGTTAACGTAAGTACAATAAAAATAAGTCCAGATGCCAGCACTCCCGCAAGTGCAGTTTCCCATGGAACCCCATAACCAAGAACAACTGTATACGCAAAGAATGCATTTAAGCCCATTCCAGGCGCTAATGCTATTGGATATTTAGCTATAATTCCCATAAACAACGATCCTACTGCTGCTGCAATTGCAGTAGCAGCAAACACAGCATCCTGATCCATACGTGTTACGCCATCAGGTAATTCTTCAATCCCAACAAGAGCTAACGTAGAGGGATTTACAAAGAGGATATATGCCATGGCCAAGAAAGTCGTTAGTCCTGCCATAAATTCTGTACGATAATTCGTACGTAACTCCTCAAAACGAAAAAACTTCTTCACAATTCTTCCCCCTTCATATACTGACACATTATTCGGGGAAGACCACTCCTGCAATCACCATACACGTTTCATGAAAAGGTGAAGACAACAAAAGAGCGCTCTATCGTCATATGACCAAATGAGCGCTCTTTTACTATGCAAAATGAGATGAATGTTTTTCGTAAAATAACAAAAATAATCATAGAATAAGTTCTTCATTCATAAACATTTTGCGTAGTCAGACCATTTACGGCGGTCTGGTAGAAACTCTGGGCCATATCCCCGAAATTATACGCATTTATCATTAAAACCTAGGATAATCATACGATCAATTTCAATAAATGTCAACAAAATGCGAACGTTAATAAATTCCAGACATCTTTCGTTCGATTATTCAAATTCAAGCATGCAGATGATGTTAAAACACTATCATGTCAATTTTCTCATCTACTATTACTATTAGATTGATAGAACTTATTTTTTATTGCTTGGTTACCATTAAATAAGATCGATTTAATATATCTTCTGCATGCTTCACCCGCTCTGCTGTCGGTGGTTCGACACCTTCAAGCGGATAAGCAAGACCAAGGTTTTCCCATTTGTATACACCTAACTTATGGTAAGGCAATACTTCAATTTTTTCCACATTATTTAAAGTGGCAATAAAATCAGACAACCGCTGCAAATATTCATCATTATCACTACCACCAGGTACCAAAACATGACGAATCCAGACAGGAATATTCTTTTGATCTAAATATCTGGCCATATCAATAATGTGTTCATTTGACATGCCAGTCAATTCTTTATGCTCGACTGGATCAATATGCTTTAAATCTAATAAAATTAAGTCTGTTACCTCTAATAATTTATTTAAAGTCTCTATAAAGCGTGGAGAGCGACTAAAGCAGCCAGCGGAACTATCAATAGTAGTGTGTATTCCTAG
Organism: Virgibacillus sp. AGTR; assembly: GCF_016919725.2. Lineage (GTDB taxonomy): Bacteria > Bacillota > Bacilli > Bacillales > Amphibacillaceae > Virgibacillus > Virgibacillus salarius. Next base: position 34,404 of record NZ_JAJERH010000021.1, on the reverse strand, counting down.
CTTTTTTAGCTCCGTAAATAATTCAACTAAAAAGTCAGCTTGAATTAACGGCTCTCCACCACTTACAGTTACTCCGCCATTAGTAGCTTGGAAGAATGGGAGATAATCTTTAATGTCTTTTACTAATTCTTCTACTGACATTTCTTTTCCATCTCCCATTTTCCACGTGTCAGGGTTATGACAAAATTTACAACGTAATAAGCACCCTTGTGTAAATATTACATATCGTAGACCAGGTCCATCAACGGTACCACACGTTTCTATTGAATGAATTCGTCCGTTCATCTTACTCGCCCTCCTTGCTAGATTTTAAAGGGGCTGGGACAAAAAGTTCGCATGAAGGGGGGAACGAACAATTAGAAATGATGCTCGATGCAACGACACTGCTCCAGAAATATACACCACTTTCCGTGGGCGGCAAATCACACGGAGTGGTTCACCAAACGGAGATGTCTACGTATATTCTGGATGATCGTCTTTTAAGGAACCATTTCAGCTATGTCCCAACCTCTTTACCACAGCCCCATCATCCATAATCCTACAATAATGGAAGCCTCACTTTATTTTACATACTTTCATGGAACGTACGATGAATTACATCCATTTGTTGTTCTCTTGTTAATTTAATGAAGTTAACTGCGTATCCAGATACACGGATAGTTAACTGTGGATATTCTTCTGGATGTTCCATTGCTGCCAGTAATGTTTCTCGATCAAACACGTTAACATTTAAGTGGTGACCATGCTTTACAGCATAACCATCTAACATACCAACTAAGTTTGCTTTTCTAGTTTCTTCATCTTTACCTAATGCTTTTGGCACGATCGAGAATGTATTAGAAATTCCATCCATGGAATATTCATATGGCATTTTAGCGACTGAGCTTAAAGAAGCAAGAGACCCGTTTTTATCGCGACCGTGAAGTGGGTTAGCACCTGGCGCAAATGGTTCACCTGCTTTACGTCCATCTGGTGTATTTCCAGTTTTCTTACCATATACAACATTAGAAGTAATCGTAAGAATAGACTGCGTATGAACAGAATTTCGATAGGTATGATGTTTTTTGATTTTGTTCATAAATGTTTTCACTACATCTACCGCAATTTCGTCTACGCGATCATCATTGTTACCATATTTAGGGAAGTCTCCTTCGATTTCGTAATCAACGACAATACCATCTTGATCGCGAATCGCTCTCACTTGTGCATATTTAATCGCACTTAATGAATCAGCAACAACTGAAAGTCCGGCAATACCACATGCCATCGTACGTAATACCTCGCGATCATGTAGTGCCATCTCAATTCGTTCATAGCTATATCTATCGTGCATATAGTGAATGATATTTAACGCATTTACATATAGCCCTGATAACCAATCTAAGATGGTATCATATTTTTCTCTTACTTCCTCATAGTCAAGATAATCTGAAGTGATTGGTGCATAGTTTGGAGCTACTTGTATTTTTAATTTTTCATCCACTCCGCCGTTAATGGCATAAAGCAGTGCTTTTGCAAGATTTGCACGTGCACCAAAAAACTGCATTTGCTTACCGATACGCATAGCAGATACACAGCATGCTATACCATAATCATCACCATAATGTTCGCGCATTAAATCATCATTTTCATACTGAATGGAACTCGTTTTGATAGACATATTAGCACAGTATTTTTTGTAGTTATCAGGTAATTTAGTAGACCATAGTACAGTTAAATTTGGTTCTGGTGCTGGTCCTAAATTATCTAATGTGTGTAAGAATCGATAAGAGTTCTTTGTAACTAGCGGGCGACCGTCTTCCGCGATACCTGCTAATGACTCTGTGACCCAAGTTGGATCTCCACTGAACAATTCATTATATTCAGGTGTTCTTGCAAATTTCACCAGGCGTAGCTTCATAACAAAATGATCTACCAATTCTTGAGCTTCTTCTTCTGTTATAACACCATTTTTAATATCTCTCTCTATATAAATATCTAGGAATGTAGATACACGACCAAGACTCATAGCAGCACCATTCTGTTCTTTAATAGCAGCAAGATAACCAAAATATAACCATTGGAAAGCTTCTTGTGCAGTTATTGCCGGTTTTGCAATATCAAAACCGTATGCTTTACCAAGTTGTTTTAATTCCTGTAAGGCGCGAATTTGCTCTGAAGTTTCTTCACGATCACGGATAACATCATCTGTCATGGTTCCATTACCAATTAAATCAAGTTCTTTTTTCTTCTCCGCAATTAAGTGATCCACACCATATAATGCAACACGACGATAGTCACCGATGATACGTCCACGTCCATATGCATCAGGCAAACCAGTTACAATTCCAGCTTTTCTTGCTGTTCTAATTTCTGGTGTATATGCATCGAATACACCTTGATTATGCGTTTTTCGGTAATCGGTAAATGTTTTTACTACTTCATCATCAATTTTATATCCATACGATTCTGCAGCAGCTACTGCCATACGAATACCACCAAAGGGTTGTAAAGAACGTTTGAAGGGTTCATCTGTTTGGACACCAACTATTTTTTCTTGGTCTCTGTCCAGATACCCTGCGCCATGTGAAATAATGGTAGATACGATCTTCGTATCTAAATCATATACTCCCCCGTTTTCGCGTTCTTTTTTGGTTAATTCCATTACTTTGTCCCATAATGCTTTTGTAGCATCAGTAGGAGCTGCTAAAAATGCTTCATTTCCTTCATACAACGTAAAATTCTTCAAAATAAAATCTCTGACATCAATTTCCTTTTGCCATCTACCTTCACGGAAGCCATCCCAAGGAACTCTTTGTGTAACTTCTTCTGCTACTTTCATTTCCTATACCTCCTCATTGATTCTATTTGTGAAATATTTCACAAATATATCTTAATTTAAGTTTATACCTTTTCGTACATAAAAAAAAGTGAAAAACATCACATTTTTGACCTGTTATAATCAAAGTTCTAAAAATGTTCAAATTCTAACATAAGCAAATATGCCAATAAAATACATGATAAGTACACCTATAAAATATTGATATAGTAATGATTCAATCTAATTACAAAAGGATTTATATTAATGTGCAGCTTGACTGAAATACACTGTTTAAATATTTCTCACTTTAAAACTAATACAGATAGAGTGAAACTTCCATCCGGTTTTTACTGAAATATATACGTACAAAGGCTTGATTCACCACGTCCTGTAGCAACGCCTTTGTGACCTACTTCCGTGTAGGCCCGAATCAATCGGACATTTACTGACAGCTGGACCCACCACTTATCCATACTTGGTTTCTCCTCATTGCTTGAGGTGGGGACTTACTGCCAGTTACATGCGGGATCAATATAACTGATTCTTTTACTGGGAAGCGATTAAAGATGTCACATAATCATGTTTGTATTCCTCTTCCAAAAAGAATCCTTCTGTCTATATGTGATTTTTTCACATTTTTATCACAAATCCGTTATTTTGTAATCCTAAATAGATGTTATGATGAAATCAGAAAATGCGAAGGGGGGATAAAATATGATTCTAAACGAGTGGAAAGAGTTTAGCACAGACGCTGAATCTTACACACAAGAACGCTTTGAACAACAAGTCGGTGATGCATTTGAAGCTATGTGTTTTGAAGAAAATCAAGACACACCAAATTATATTTGGACGAAGCATTATGTTGTGGTAATCAAGCCAAACACGCGTATTTTTAAAGATATTTCTTTTGTCAAAGTACCCCGTAATCCGTCAGTAATGCAATAATTTTTTTTGAGATAACATGCTCAGTATTTCACAAATAAAATTAGGAGGTATTCTAATGGTTACAACATTAGAAGAAAAACAAGCAACAACTGTTACAGAGAGCATTGACAAATTAGTAAAAAATGCACAAGAAGCACTAACAGAAATGAAAAATCTAGATCAAAAACGAATTGATAACATCGTTAAGGAAATGGCGCTTGCAGGATTAGACCAACATATGCAACTTGCGAAATTAGCCGTTGAAGAAACTGGACGTGGTATATATGAAGATAAAATCATTAAAAATATTTTCGCAACCGAATATGTGTATCATAATATAAAATATGATAAAACAGTTGGTGTAATTAGCGAGAACGACCATGAAGGTATAGTAGAAATCGCTGAACCAATTGGTGTTATTGCTGGGATAACACCAGTAACTAACCCAACTTCCACAACATTATTTAAATCCATTATTTCTATTAAAACAGGAAATCCTATTATTTTTGCTTTCCACCCATCTGCACAAAAATGCAGCTCCACTGCAGCTAAGGTTGTGTATGATGCAGCAGTAAAAGCTGGTGCACCCCAAAATTGTATTCAATGGGTTGAAAATCCATCTATTGAGGGGACACAAACATTAATGAAGCATGATGGTATAGCAACTATTTTGGCAACAGGTGGGCCTGGAATGGTTAAATCAGCATACAGCTCTGGTAAACCTGCTTTAGGTGTAGGTCCTGGTAACGTTCCTTGCTATATCGAAAAGTCAGTTAACGTTAAACGTGCTGTAAATGATGTTATTCTTTCCAAAACATTTGACAATGGTATGATTTGTGCATCAGAACAAGCAATTATTGTTGATAAAGAAATCTACAATCAAGTAAAACAAGAAATGATTGATAACAAGGTTTACTTTTTAAGCCCTACCGAAAAAGCAAAAGTAGAAAAACTTGTTATTAACGACACATGCACCGTTAACCCTTCCATTGTTGGTATGGAGCCTGTAAAAATTGCTGAAATGGCAGGCGTTAAAGTACCTGAAGATACAAAAATTCTTGTAGCTGAATTAACAGGTGTTGGACAGGACCATCCACTTTCTCATGAAAAATTAAGTCCAGTGCTCGCAGCTTATAAAGTAAACAATAACGAAGAAGGATTTAAACGTGCAGAAGAAATGCTTGAATTTGGTGGTTTAGGACACTCTGCAGTTATTCATTCTGAAAATAAAGAAACCATAGATGCGTTTGGGAGAAGAATGAAAGCAGGACGTATTATTGTCAATGCTCCTTCTTCTCAAGGGGCAATTGGTGACATCTACAATGCTTATTTGCCATCTTTAACACTTGGATGTGGTTCTTATGGCGGAAACTCTGTATCTACAAACGTAGGGGCAACGCATTTAATTAACATAAAAAAAATGGCGAGAAGGAATGTTAATATGCAATGGTTCAAAATTCCACCAAAAGTTTATTTTGAAAAGAATGCAGTACAGTATTTAGCAAAAATGCCTGGGATCTCTAAAGCATTTATCGTAACAGATCCCATGATGGTTAAATTAGGATATGTTGATAAAGTCCTATATCACTTACGTAAACGTTCAGATTATGTACACTGCGAAATTTTCTCTGATGTAGAACCAGATCCATCAAAAGACACGGTTATACGTGGTGCTACTGCAATGGATAACTTCCAACCAGATGTAATTATTGCGCTTGGTGGTGGATCAGCAATGGATGCGGCCAAAGGAATGTGGTTATTCCATGAATATCCAGAAACAGACTTTAATGGTTTAAAACAAAAGTTCTTAGATATCCGTAAACGTGCATACAAATATCCAGAACTAGGTCAACGTGCACAATTTGTTGCAATTCCTACCACTTCTGGTACTGGATCTGAAGTCACCTCTTTCTCTGTTATTACAGATAAAGAAAACAATGTAAAATATCCGTTAGCAGATTATGAATTAACACCAGACGTAGCCATTGTTGATCCACAATTTGTGATGACTGTTCCTAAAACAGTAACAGCTGACACTGGGATGGACGTTTTAACACACGCGATCGAAGCTTACGTTTCTAATATGGCAAATGACTACACAGATGGGCTCGCAATTAAAGCCATTCAGCTTGTCTTTGATTATTTACCACAAGCTTATCGAGATGGTAACAATGCATTAGCAAGAGAAAAAGTGCACAACGCTTCTACCATTGCTGGAATGGCATTTGCAAATGCATTCTTAGGTATTAACCATAGTCTTGCACACAAACTAGGGGCAGAATTCCATATTGCGCATGGTCGTGCCAATGCGATACTTTTGCCGCATGTTATTCGCTATAATGCGAAAAAACCAACGAAGTTTGTGTCATTTCCTAAATACGAATACTTTATTGCTGACAAACGTTATGCCGAAATTGCTAAAATATTAGGATTGCCTGCAAGCACAACAGAAGAAGGCGTTGAAAGCCTAGTTCAAGCTATTTATAAATTGGCAAAAGAATTGGACATTCCAATGAGTATCGCAGAAAATGGCGTAGATAAAAATGCTTTCGAAGCAAAAGTAAACTATCTTGCAGACCGTGCTTTCGAAGATCAATGTACAATAACTAACCCTAAATTGCCACTTGTTAAGGAGTTAACTGAAGTATATCGCAATGCGTATAAAGGGTAGTTTCTCCTAAAATATAGAGTGAAACTTCAATCAGTGGGGGTTTTGTTTTCCCCACTGATTGTTAGTACCACAAGGGTATGACCCAAGGCCCTTAAACCAATCAGACATTTAACTAGAGAATACGCATTCAGCTAATTATTCGATTATGAAAACCAATAGTATTTAACAAGCTTGATTAACAATATGGTCCTCATAACACAAAGAGCACTATTCTCACTTCAAGAATTACGCTCTTTTATTTGAATACGTGTTTAATTTTTAGGCATCGTAAATGTCACTGATATACCATTACTTTCTTCTAGTTTCCTAACTATTTGATCAAGAACTTCTACAGCTCTTTCGTTTGATTCATATTTCCCCAAAACTTTACTCCATTCATCCAAACTCGCACTGCCAATGATCCCTTCTATCTTTTTTCCATTGACAGTAACTTCTTTTACATTCATCAAGCTTTGTTTATTTTGTGTAATTATCCATAACATAAAATCAATCCTTGCTATTTATATTTTTGCATGCATCATACAATACGTATTAACTTGGATCCATGTTTCATGTTTCGATAAAATAACCAAAAAAGGAACAAAAGCGTAAGCGCTCATTAGAAACGTAGTGACTAGGGCGAGTCAACGGAAATAAAGGAATCTCGGTAGCTTGCGAGCCGATGATGACTTAGGTTAGGGCGATTCGCTGGAGCTGAACGCGGCTCAACACGCCCATATTTATCTACACGGGCAAATTTTATAATTTCCAAGACTATAAAAAAACGCCTTCCGTGTTCTGAAAAGCGCCCGATCGCTGCATAGTGGTACTAAAAAAACAGCATTTCTTCTATTCTTTATTATGTAATTCCTTGTAATAACCACGTAGAACTGTAGTAAGGCCAATTCCAAAAAGGATACCACCTATTACTAAAAACTTATTTGTATTTGCTTTTACTTGAAAATTATATATAGAGGAGTCAGCATAATCAGACTTTACCAGCCAACCATCCCCGAAAGCCATTCCCATACTATTACTAAAAAAAATTAATAATAACCCAATAATCCCTAAAAATGAACCTAAAAAGATAAACTTCTTTAACCTATTATTTTTCATATTACCACCTCATTGATACTACTTATTAAGTGTTATGGGCAGTTTAAATAATACAGACACAATTCTGTTTGCACCAGTACGTATTTGCTAAAAGCCAAGCTACTATTCTAGTTTTTATCTTTATGCCATTGATATGATTTTTTTGACCATTCCCAAAAGTTATAAAATAAAAATACTAAAATGGAAAGGCCAATATTATCTATCCAATTAATATAATTATTAAAGAAGAATTGCTTTAATGTTATAGTAACAAACAAAAGTATTGGAAATCCAATGTTGTATTTAAACATACTTCCCTCCTATCACGAACATTATTTCCTAATTATTCCTTATTCTTCTAATACACTCTATTATAAATGTATTCTTTCATATTTAGCAATATCAATAAAACGAAGGCTTGTATCTCCTAATCCGTGTAAACAAGTTCAACAAAAAATGCATTAGAAAAGCAACCTTACCTTCCATTACTGCATTATTTTCTCAAATCCATAACAATAGCGAGTGGCACTTCACTAAAAGATGACGGTTTCCTCACGTAAAATAAAATTCGACAGACCCAAAGCACCACAAAATAAAGCGAAACTTCAATCAGTGGTATATGCGGAATGAATTCGTTACAACCTCTTAGCACCATCACAAAGCACTTACATAACCCTTAGCAACCATCCAAATCATTTACAGAACCTTTACACCAGCTTTATTTCGACAAAATATTTATCCGTTATACTAGCCAATGTGAAGGAAATAATTCGTAAATTCATTTTATGAAGGAAATCCAACTTTTACCATTAAAGGAGTGTTGCACTATTAAAAAGAAGTATATATGGTTCGATTTAGGCTACACACTTGTGTATTTAAATCGAGAAGAGCTGTATCAACAACTGCTAAAGAACCATGGGATCACGCTTCCTCTTGAAGATATAGCATTAGCCTATCATTTAGCTGATAAATATTTTATGAGAGAACATCCTGGGTTACTTGGAAAAAAACGCGAATTGTTTATGCACGACTATCACCACATCTTACATAGCTATTTAGGAATAGCTCCTATGGAAGAAACGCAGCCAATCACCAATAAAAAACCGGAATGGCGTGTTTTTCCAGAAACACTCAGCATCCTAAAACAACTAAAAAATACTGGCTATCAAGTAGGGTTAATTTCTAATTGGAATAACACCGCTCGAGAAGTCTTGCAACAGACGGGTATCATTCATTATTTAGACCATGTCGTCATCTCTTCTGAAGTTGGAATAGAGAAACCTGACGAACGTATTTTCCAACATGCTTGCCAACAAGCTGGAGTTTCTCCTGAAGAATCTCTATATGTTGGGGACAACTATTATGATGATGTCATCGGCAGTCACAAGGTGGGAATGGATTGTGTTTTGATTAATCCGTATGAAAGAAAAGGGATAGAGGAATTAAAAAACGTGGACCCTATCGCCAATATTAAGGATCTTTTCCAAAAGGTTCATATGCCTGTATGACAACGATATACGAGCAATTACAAGAGCAGTTTCATTCCCTTAGTCATTCTCAACAAAAAGTAGCACATTATATCCTTGAAAATATGGAAGAAATGGTTGTACTATCCGCTGCTAAAATTGCAGAAATTTCGGCGGTAAGTGAAGCAACGGTACATCGTCTGGCACAAACAATTGGCTGCAAAAGCTTTTTAGAAATGAAGCAAGAAATTCACAACTATAATTGTGCCGACAATCGAGCTGTGAAAAACCTAATGGCAACTACGACCATGCAGGAAGAGACATGGTTAGAGCAACATTTCGTCCAAGAGGTAGACAATATCATTCTTACTAGCCGCTCCATCTATAAACAAGAGATCAATCAAGCAGCTAGAAAATTGCTTGAGGCGAAGCATATCTGGATTGGTGGATGGCGAATGAGTTTGACGGTTACTTCATATATGCAATTTGTACTGAAATATATGCTTGGCACTAGCCAGTTTATTCCTCCAGGGGAGATTGCGGAATACACGGCAAACTTTCAGCAGAAAGATGTTCTTTTTGTATGTGCCTTTCCGCGTTATGATTATCAGATTCTAAAGATCGTAGAGGTGGCAAAGAGAAAAGGGATGTACGTTATCGCATTAACGGACTCTTCTCTAGCACCTATCTGCCAACACGCAGACCTAACCCTTTTTGCCAAAAATAAATCTAAAAGCTTCTTAGATTCCTATACCGCTGCGGTCTCCATTTGCAATGCCATTATCAACGAAATAGCTTATATAGGAGGTGAACGCATCAAAACCAACATAGCAGATATGGAAGATTATTATGCGATGTTTAATCCAAAAAATAAGTAATCATATTGACAAGTGTCTGGAGTGAGAAGGTGCAAGTTACAACAATAGGATACTGGGGCGCCTACCCTGAGGTAAATGAGGCTACCTCTTGCTATTTAGTTCAAGAGAATGACACCAATATTTTACTAGATTGCGGAAGTGGCGCTCTTGCCAAACTACAAAATCACATCAGCTTAGAAGACTTAGATGCAGTATTTATTAGTCATACTCATACTGATCACATGGCTGATATTTATAGCTTGGAATACGCAATGTTAATTCAAACTCAGTTAGGAAACCGTACTAGACCACTAGATATTTATATCTATGCTGAAGATATTGCTTCTTTGTCATTCGAATATCCAGGAATAGTCAGCGTTCATCAGCTTCAATTAACCGATCATATCTTCGTTGGTGATCTTCACGTCACGTTTTCGGAGAACAAACATGAAATTCCTTGCTGTGCTATGAAAGTCACCAATCCACAAGGGTCTAGCTTGGTTTACTCCGCTGATACCGGATATTGTGATGCCATTATTGAGTTCTCCCAAAGCGCAGATCTCTTAATCATTGAATGTAGCTTTTACGAAGCACAATATCGCAAAATCAAAGGACATCTTAATACAACAGATGTAAGTACTATTATTACAAAATCTAAAGCAAGAAAGGTGGTCATCACACACTTACCCCATTTTGGGCAGATCCGTAAACTGGCCGAGGAAATTGAAGCTTTATCTCAGAAAAATGTGCAAACAGCACATGAACATTTAACCATCACCATTTAATTGGAGGTACTACTTATGAAAAAAAAGTTGTTCATTGCTTTTTTACTTGTTTTTGTAATTGCTTTTGTTTTAGTTGGGTGTTCGAATTCACAGAATGAAGAAGGCAAAGATGCGAATGCTGCAAAGCCTGAAACGAAGGAAGCAACTGGATCAAGCGTTGTCCGTATTGCCATGAGTACCGAAATCGACAACCTAGATCCTTATAAATCTGCCGCAACCGATACTGGTTCTATGATGGACAATGTATTTGACGGATTATTAGATACAAATCCAAAAGGAGAGTTAGTCGGAGCGATTGCTAAATCCTACGATATCTCAGAAGATGGTCTTACTTATACGTTCACCTTAAATGAAGGTGTCCAATTCCATGATGGGTCTGAATTAACGTCAGAGGATGTCGTTGCTTCCTATGAAACACTTGCAGGCATGAATGGAGGCGAGCCAATTGTTGCTGAATTTGCAGTCATTGATTCCATCGAAGCTCCATCAGATTATGAAGTGATTTTTCATTTAAAAGAGAAGAATTCTGCCTTTTTAGCAGCAAATATTGTCGCAATTGTTCCTTCTGATTATGAAGAACAAAGTTCAAAGCCTATTGGTGCTGGTCCATTTAAGTTTGAAGCATACAAAGTTGGTCAAGAATTACGTCTAGTGAAAAATGAAAACTACTATAATCATGAAAAAATACCGCAAATAGATGAGGTACAATTCAAAATCATGCCAGACCAAGAGTCTTCTGTATTAGCCATGCAGGCAGGTGAAATTGACGTCCTCCCTGGTGTCACACAGCAAGGTCTTACCCAATTAGGCGATTCCATCAATACGGTTTCTGGCCCACAAAACATGGTGCAATTACTCGCTTTAAATAATGATGTAGAGCCCTACAGTGATCTAAAAGTACGTCAAGCGATTAACCTAGCAATCGATAAAGACACGATTATTGATACGGTTTCTGAAGGTAATGGTACAAAGCTAGGATCTAACTTCAGTCCTGCCATGGAATTTTATTATGAGCCAGGTTTAGAAGACTATTATGCTACTAATATCGAAAAAGCAAAATCCCTTTTAGCAGAAGCTGGCTATAACGACGGTTTTCAAATGGAATTAACCGTCCCATCTGATTATCAATTTCACGTCGATACTGCTCAAGTTATCGCCGAGCAATTAAGCCAAGTAGGCATTGATGTAGAAATTAAAATGATCGAATTCAGTACATGGTTAGAAGATGTTTACCAAAACGAACAATACGATACGACCATTATCGGTTTTACTGGTAAATTAGATCCGTACAAAATTTTAAGAAGGTATGTTAATGATTACGAGCGTAACTTTGTGAATTATGACAATGAAGCATATGATGAACTGATTGATCAAGCCTTACGTGCAACAGATGAAAAAGATATTGCTGCTCATTATAAAGAAGCACAACGCTTGCTAACAGAAGATGCGGTCTCTGTATTCATTAGTGATCCAGATCGTACCATTGCTATGAGTAATCATTTAGAAGGATTAAACATGTATCCTATTCAAAAGTTCAACTTAGAGGACCTACACTATACGGAATAGTCATTTAGGAGGCTAAACATTGAGATATATTCTTTACAAATTAGCTACCTTTGTTGCAACGATGACATTAGTCTCAATCATTATTTTCTTTGTCTTTCAATTATTACCTGGTAATCCAGCACATATTATTCTAGGGATCGAAGCAGAACAAGCTCAGATTCAACAATTAGAACAAGAGCTAGGTTTAGACAAACAAGCTACTGAGCGATATGTAGATTGGGTAACTGGTCTTTTTCAGGCGGATTTAGGTGAATCATTAAAGTATCAGTTGCCCGTCAGCGACATTTTAGTGGATCGAATACCTGTCACTTTTTCATTAGGTATCCTGTCTATTCTGTTAACGATTATCATTGGTATTCCTTTAGGTATCTTGATTGCACGCACAAAAGGTAAGTGGATCTCCGTCGTATTGTCGATCATGACGCAGCTTGGTATTGCTATACCATCCTTTTGGTTTGGATTTATCTTGATTTTGGTCTTCGGAGTGATCCTAAGTTTGTTTCCGACCTATGGGTATGTCCCATGGTCGGAAGACTTCTTTGGAGCTTTACGGGCATTGTTTTTGCCATCCTTGGTTATTGCCATCTCCAATATTGCGGTGATCATTCGATATTTGCGAAACACCATACTAGACCAAGCCAACATGGAATACGTTCGAACCGCTAGATGCAAAGGATTAACCGAAAGAAAAATTATGTATGGGCATATATTACGTAACGCCCTTATCCCTGTTATTACGATCTTAGGCTTAACCATCGCCGATACATTGGGCGGCAGTATTATTATTGAAAATGTATTTGCATTACCTGGACTTGGTAATCTGTTGATTGAATCCATTTCTTCAAGGGATTTCCCACTGGTGCAATCGATGGTTTTATATATTGCAGTGCTCGTTATTACGATTAACTTTATCGTGGACCTATTATACAAAGTGATTGATCCACGAATAAGAGCGAAGGGGTGAAGCCATGAAAAAGTCACAGAGCATTCCGTGGAGAATTGGCATTGTCCTTGTCATTTGTTTAATGACGATGATGATCATCAGTTTTTTCTATACACCTTTTGGTCCGAATGAAATGAATACAGGTAGCCGCTTAGAAGCTCCTTCCTTCTCTCACCCATTCGGAACCGATAATTTCGGAAGAGATATTCTAAGTAGAGTAATGCAAGGAGCGCAAACAGCTTTTCTTATCGGAACATCTTCTGTATTTATCGGACTTATGTTCGGATTTATTTTAGGAGCAAGTGCTGGATATTTTGGTGGTTGGGTGGATGAAATCATTATGCGATTCATTGATGCGATGCTTGCCTTCCCTGGTATTTTACTAGCCATCATGCTTATTTCAGTATTTGAGCCTGGGTTAAAAAACACCATTATTGCGATCGGGATTATGAGTGTACCTGGTTTTACAAGAATTATTCGGAGTAGTTTTATTCAATACAAGACATATGATTTTGTCAAAGCAAGTGTTGCCAAAGGTGCTGGAGCATTACGCATTATTTATCATCATATTTTACCTAATGCCTTCTCTCCTATTCTAGTGGCAGCTACGTTAAGTTTTTCCGGAGCTATTTTAGGAGAGTCTGGCCTTAGTTATCTCGGGTTAGGTGTACAACCGCCAGATCCTAGCTGGGGGCGTATGTTAAAAGAAGCACAGCCATTTATTGTAACAGCACCTTGGTATGTGATTATCGTCGGTGTCATCATCACCATGATGGTGCTAGGATTTAATTTACTAGGGGACGGCATCCGAGATAAGCAAGATACAAAAGCCTAGGAGGTTGAAAGAGTGAGTACTCCTTTATTATCCATAGAAAATCTAGATGTTGCGTTTCATTTTCAAGATGGAGACTATAACGCCATTAATCATGTTTCCTTTAACGTTTATCCAAATGAAGTACTAGGTATTGTTGGAGAATCTGGCTGTGGTAAAAGCTTAACTTCAAAAGCAATTATGGGAATCTTACCCGAAAATGCAAGTGTTAAACAAGGAAGTATCACCTTCCGTGAAACAAATTTAGTAACAATGAAGGAAAAACAATGGCAAAAAATCCGTGGTGATGCGATTTCCATGATTTCTCAAGAACCAATGACATCCTTGAATCCCTTACTAACAGTAGGGAAACAAATTGCAGAGGTATTAAAACAACATCGATCCTATTCCAAGAAGGAAATGAAGGAAAAGACTATTGCACTTATGAAGGAAGTTGGCCTTCCTCGAGCAGAAGCACTTTATAAGTCATACCCTCATCAACTTTCAGGAGGAATGAGGCAACGTATCGTTATAGCGATTGCACTAATTGCTTCCCCGCAATTAATCATTGCGGATGAACCAACCACAGCATTAGATGTCACGATTCAGGCTCAGATATTAGATCTATTTAAAAATATTAAAAACACGAGAAACAGCTCCCTTATTTTTATCTCACACGATTTAGGCGTCATACGTCAGGTGTGTGACCGTGTCGTCGTAATGTATGCAGGCCGTGTGGTGGAACAAGGTAAAGTAGCAGACATTTTGTATGAGCCTAAGCATCCATATACGAAAGGACTTATTCAGTCGATTCCTGATCATACGAAACGAGGGCAAGAATTGTACACCATCCCAGGAAATGTACCTGGCTTAAAGGAGCGTAAAAGAGGCTGTCCTTTCGCCGATCGTTGTGCTCATCGTATGGATATCTGTCATACCCATTTTCCAGACGAAGTTTATGTAGAAAATCAAGCAGTATCCTGCCATCTGTATACGAAGGAGGAAGTCAAACATGTCAGCACCATTCATTGAATTACACAATGTGCATAAGCATTACAAACAAAATAGACGTTCCATCTTTGATGATCAGCCTTCTGTGGTAAAAGCAATGAATGGTGTCTCCTTTTCCTTGTACGAAGGGGAATCCTTCGGGTTAGTTGGTGAAAGTGGCTCTGGTAAATCCACGACGGGGCAGGTCATTTTACAATTATTAAAGCAAACTAGCGGATCGATTTATTACCAAGGTACAGATGTTACCACATTTACAAAGCAACAATTAAAGAGTTGGCGAAAAAAAGTTCAAATTGTCTTTCAAGACCCTTACGCCTCCCTCAATCCAAAGAAAACGATTGAATGGATCTTGCATGAGCCCTTAGAAATTCATCATATCGGAGATAAAGCTTCACGCGAGGAAAAAATTCTTGAAACCATCCATGACGTTGGCTTAGATACATCTTTCTTAGACCGTTTTCCACATGAGCTCAGCGGAGGGCAAAGACAGCGTGTTGCTATTGCCTCCGCATTAGTTTTGGATCCTGAATTTATTGTCATTGATGAAGGAGTATCAGCGCTCGATGTCTCCGTTCAAGCTCAAATTTTGAATCTGTTAACTAAATTGCAGAAAAAATATAATCTTACGTATCTGTTTATTTCGCATGATTTAAATGTGGTGCAATATTTCTGTGATCGTATTGCTATCATGTACTTGGGAGAAATCGTGGAGTTGGGTAGCACCGAGGATATAGGGACAAATCCGAAACATCCATATGCGGAAGCCTTATTTTCCGCCATTCCGCACCTTGATGTAGATGAGGAACGCATTCCACTAGCAGGTGAGCTCCCGGACCCGAGTAACCCACCTACTGGATGTCCTTTTCATACGAGATGTGCCAAAGCGATGGATAGTTGTAAAAGCGTGAAACCAGTAGTCCATACAATGCGTGCGGGCTACCAAGTAACATGTCATTTATATACCCAAGAGCCTGAACACCAAACAAGCTAATAAGGAGGAATTAAATATGAGACTAGGCATCATATCTGATTTACATATTGATGTTAATCGTGAGATGGTTCCTGCTAATACGAGCTATATAGAAATTTTGTATAAAAAGATACAAAAGGAAGCAATTGATATTTTATTGATAGCAGGTGATATCTCCAACGATTATCAGATAAGTATTCCCTTTTTAAATGATTTAGAAGCATGGAGCAATATTAAAGTACTTTTCGTGCCAGGTAATCATGATTATTGGTCTAAAGAGAATCAGGTAACTGATACATGGGAGATTTACAAGGCTTACAAGGCATGGCATGGTTGCCTTTCGAACGAACCTTATGTATTGAATGAAGAGTGGGTCGTCATTGGCGATTCTGGATGGTATGATTACTCATTCGGAGATTCCTCCTTTTCTGTAACAGAATTTGATAAAGGACATTATATGAATCGAACCTGGCAGGACTTTATTTATACAAGTTGGGGCAGGTCAAACATTGACATGCACGAGCATTTTTATCAAAAAATAAGTGAGGACTTAGAAGCATATAAAGACAAAAAAATTATCATGATGACCCATATGCTATCGCATGCCAGCTTCACGGTTCCAATGCCAAATAAAAAATGGGCGTATTTTAATGCCTTTCTAGGAAGTGAATTATACAGCACATTGTACGATAAGTATGATGTGCGCTATGGCATCATGGGACATGTCCATTACCGAAAAGTAGAACAAACGGATAAAACTACTATGATTTGTGCTTGCGTTGGAAACAATAGCGAATGGCAGACAAAGAACCTTGCTAAAGAAATAGATGATGCTTTTTATGTGTTGGAATTAGAAGGCTAAGAAGATTCGTGATTGGATTAGTTTAGAATACACTAAGCTAATCCTATTTTATTGCTATGAACATGATAGATAGATTATATTTTACGAAGTTCACGCCAACTATAATTGAAAAATTCATCTAAAAACATGTGATAGTTCCTTTTACAAGGTAATTTATAGTAACGGAATGTAAGCAATTTAGCAACTATATGCCATTGTTATTAAGTTGGTACTATAAAAAATAGATTTGACAGGTTGTCAGTCATGAAATATAATAAACACAGCTTAATTGATAATGATTATCATTTAAGCTGTGTTGTCTACAGTATTTTTTCAGCTACAACTTTACGCATCATGTTTAAATCGAGTTGATTTTTCTCCAATCCGAATAAATGTTCAAAAGTAGATTGCAACGCCGTAATACGAGCAATCTTCTCCTTATTTGTCCAACTAAATAAGGATGAATCAACCCAGTGATGAATAGTAGATAGGAAGAATTCTGCTATAAGTGCGGGAGTTTCGACTTTGAAAATCCCTTCTTGATTACCTTGTAAAATCATTTCAGTAACCATTGGAGAGAATTGGCATATTGTTTGTACATACACGATTTGACGCAACAGCGAGTTATGGTCATTACGTAGATAGCTAAAGATTTCAACATGGTTAAGTGGATCGTCTAATTCATAAATGAAAATCCACGCTAATTTTTCATAAGCAGTTAAATCTGTGCGTAACAACACATCACGAAAATGTTTATGTAAAATCTGTAACTGTCGATTCACTAATTCTTGGGCTAATATTTCTTTTGATGCAAAGTGGTAATAAAGTGTTCCTTGAGCAACTCCTAAACCTTTCGTTATATCTGTAGTTGATGTTTTATCATAGCCTTTTTCACTAAATAATTTTTCAGCCATATCTAATATTTCGTTGCGGCGCTCTATTGTACTCTTTGTGATTCTTGCCAAGAGCATCACCCCCATTCCTTTATTTAAACACTCAGTATAAAGGTAGTCAAACGCTTGTAAAAATGAATTCGACTGGTTGTCAGTCAATAAAGGTTTTAATATACTAAAAAATTTTATTCGTATTAACAGGTTGTAATGCAACTGATACTACAAAACAGGTTTTAGATAAAGAAGCTGTTACACAAAGTCAAAATAATGATCCGATCAACGTAGATAGCTACACATACGAAGGAGAAAATATTGAACAAGCAATCAAAAAGACACCACAAAATTGTATTTAACAAAGCAAGTAAGACAGATGCCTTTATTCTTGAGCAACAACAGCGTATGCAAAAGGTACAAGTTATAACCAAAAAAGCAGAACATAAGCCATCTGTTTTAGTTATTGGCGTATCAAAAGGCACCTATTTTTACTATGCCCCCAAATGGGCCATTATTGACGAATGATAGAAGGTTTCAATGCAACCTTTATGGAAATGTCTGATGAAGATTATATGGAACTATCAACAGAAGCTATTTGAGCAGCAAACCCAGACAAAAGAATTTCAGCAACCAAACTGAGAGATCACGAAAAACGAATTTTTGGCTGATAAACGCTTAGCGAAAATCGATGCGATTAAAGATAAAGAAATTTTAGTGGAGGAATATACAAGTGCTATTAATGATGGCTTAGAATTAGGAGATTTATATGAAGATGTAGCGAAATTTATTCACCTAGAGTTATTTCAATAGGAGGCAAATAAAATGAAAAATATCATAATAAGTAGTTTATTCA
Organism: Virgibacillus sp. AGTR; assembly: GCF_016919725.2. Taxonomy (GTDB): domain Bacteria; phylum Bacillota; class Bacilli; order Bacillales; family Amphibacillaceae; genus Virgibacillus; species Virgibacillus salarius. The sequence continues at coordinate 15,945 of NZ_JAJERH010000021.1, read as the reverse complement.
TCAGTTTATTATTTTTACTTCTAGGCTGTAACACCTCAAATGAAACGAAGGAAGAAAAGCCTCAAGCAATGAATTCACATTACCCATTGAATTATGATGTTTTTAATTATGAAGGTGATGTGCTACAGCAAACAATCAAAAATGAGCCTGAACGTGTTTTAGTTATTGGCTCTGCAATGGCGGAGTTAATGGTGAAATTTGGCTTACAAGATAAAGTTGTTGGCTTTGGGTATGACGATCAAACAAATACAAGTTACCAAGAAGAAATTAAAAGGATGCCTTTATTAAGTGAGATGTGGCCATCAAAGGAATCGATTATTGCCTTAAAGCCGGATTTAATTCTTTCTGTTGCTTCTGCTTTTCGTGAGGATATGATTGGTTCAATTCCTTCTTGGAATGAGCGAGACATTCCTACTTTAACGGCAGTTAATTTCAATGTGGGACGTAGTAAAGAAACTTATTTTGATGAAATTAAAAATTTTGGACGTGTTTTTAATATTGAAGATCAAACAAATGAATATATCAATAAACAGGAATCACGTATTCAAAAAATAGCTGGTACGATCGACCACTCACAAGAAAAACCTAAAGTGCTTTTTATCAGTCATGTACGTAATAAATATTTTTACTACTCACCCGATTGGTGCATGGTAGATGAAATGATTGAGCTTGCGAATGGTGAGTTTGTAAATATGTCCGATCAACCGTATATCGAGTTGTCTGCTGAAGCTATTATTGCGGAAAACCCAGACAAAATTATCTTGACACAATTCCAAAAGCAAAATGAAGAAAAAACATTGCATGCCCTTTTAGGAGATAAACAATTGAAAAATGTAAATGCTATCAAAAACAATGATGTTTTAGTTGTGGACTATACTAATGCAGTAAATGGAAGTCCTGAAATCGCAAAATTATATGAAGATGTGGCTAAATTTATTCAACCTACGCAATTTTCGGGTGCTGAATTATGATACAAAAACATTTCACTTTAACAATTTTTCTTTTATTGTTGACTACTTTTTGTACCATCGTTCTGTCCATTGCAATTGGACAGGTTACGATTCCAGTAAGCACAACAATTGAAACCATTTTTTCTTCATTTACAACTCAAGAAAAAAATTTATTTTATGACATCATTTGGGATATTCGTATTCCTCGAACATTATTAGCTTTATTAGTCGGGGCTGGCTTAGCATTGTGTGGTACTGTTATGCAAGCCTCTGTGCAAAACCCTTTAGCTGACCCTTATATTTTAGGTATTTCATCTGGTGCGTTATTAGGTGCTACTTTTTCAATTGTAATTAGTCACACGCTGGGCAATTTCTTTGATTCCATTAGTTTACTTGTTTGGGCGTTTCTCGGCGCACTACTAGCTACTGTTGTCGGTTTATTTCTAGCTAATATCGGACAAAAAATGTCGGTAGTGAAATTAATTTTGGCAGGTACAATTGTCAATGCACTATTCACAGCAATTTCTAATCTATTTATCTATTTTGCAAAAGATGCAGAAGGGGTTCGTTCCATTACTTTTTGGACAATGGGTAGTCTTACTTCAGCTAAATGGGCTGACCTACCACTCATCACAATTTTTATTGTGGTAATTTCTATTTTCTTCATCTCACAATGGCGTGTAATGAACGCCATGCTTATGGGCGAAGAAGCTGCAATGACTTTAGGAATCAACCTTCATGTTTTGCGCAAAGTGTACCTAGTTATCTCTGCCATTTTAACCGCAATTATTGTGGCAAAATGCGGCATTATCGGATTTGTTGGTTTAATTATTCCTCACTTAGTACGAATTTTTTCAGGCGCAAATCATCGCTTTTTAGTACCTATGGTTTTACTCGTTGGCGGCATATTTTTAATGTGGGCTGATTTACTAGCACGTATTATTATCACAAACAGCGAATTGCCAATAGGTATTGTAACAGCGATTTTAGGTGCACCTGTATTTATGCACATGTTAATAAAAAAGAAATATGGTTTTGGGGGAGATTAAAGTGAAATTACATGCCGAAAACATTTCTTTTATGGTAGATAAAATAAAAATTATTGAAGATATTTCACTACAGGTAAATGAAGGACAATTTGTCGGTATTTTAGGACCGAATGGCTGTGGAAAATCAACTTTATTAAAAAGTATTTATAAAGTAAATAAGCCACAAGCTGGAACTGTCATGTTAGATGACCTTAATGTTTTAGAAATCACACCAAAAAAACTCGCTACACATCTGGCGGTTGTTGGGCAATTTAATACTACTTCTTTTGATTTTACTGTTTATGAAATGGTAGCAATGGGGCGTACACCTCATAAAAAATTTATGGAGAATGACAATGCACACGACAGAACATTAATGCTGCATTAGAAAAAGTAAACTTGCTTCATAAACAAGAGCAAATGTTCACGCTTTTATCAGGAGGTGAACAACAACGTGTCGTATTAGCACGCGCGTTAGTACAAGAGCCAAACTTCTTAGTATTAGATGAACCAACAAACCATTTAGATATTAAATATCAAATTCAAATTTTAAGTGTAGTAAAGTCTTTAAAAGTAGGTACTTTAGCTGCATTACATGATTTGTCAATCGCTTCAATGTATTGCGATTATCTTTATGTTTTAAAAGATGGACGCATTTATGCACAAGGAAAACCCAAAGATATTTTAACAACTACATTAATTAAAGAAGTGTATGGCGTAAATTGTCATATTTCCACAAATTCCGTCACAAACCAACTTATAATTTCATATTTTCCGATGTTAGGTGACGAATAAAGGAGTTTTTTGATGTCTGCAACGCAAGAAACATATTATAAATATCGCTGGTGGGCACTGGGTATCGTATTATTACCAACCTTATTAATTTCATTGAACAATTACATGCTGCAAATTGCATTACCGAGTATCCAAATCGATTTACATTTATCTTTTACAACTGCACAGATTTTATTTTCTTGCTATGCCATTGGCTTAGCTGTGCTGTTAATTGTCGGTGGTAAGCTCGGGGATATGTATGGCAGACGAAAAACCTTATGGTTTGGAGTGGCTTTATTTATCCTTTCATCATTAATTGGTGGGCTTACATCCATTACTACTCTTTTAATTGGTATGCGTTTAGTTCAAGGCATTGCCGCTGCCATTATTCAGCCACAAATACTAGCGATTATACAAGTGATATTTCCATCACACGAACAAAAAGTAGCCTTTAGTTTGTATGGTGCTGTTATAGGTATCGCATTTGCTTTTGGTCTAATTTTAGGTGGATTAATTATTGACTGGAATTTATGGGGATTAACTTGGCGTAATGTTTTCTTTCTGAATATCCCTTTTGGTATTTTAGTGTTAGTACTTCTACCTTTAATTCCTAAAGATTCGCATATGTTAAAGGTTAAAATTGATTGGATAGGAACAGCTTTATTAATGAGCAGTATTTTATTAGCAATTGCAACCTTAACAAATAGTCAAAACCATGGTTTTAGTATTCTTACGATTTCCATCTTAATTTTAACTATTATGAGTACACTATTATTTATTAAAGTAGAGAAAAAACAAAAACACCCTTTAATAGATTTAAACATATTCACAAATAAACGCTTTAGCTTGGGGATTATTTCGTTAGTTAATATTTATTTAAGTATGTTTGCATTGTTCTTTATTTTAAGCTACTATGCACAAAACTTTTTAGGCTATGATGCTAAAGCAACTAGCATCATTTATTTACCGATTGGACTAGGATTTTTCATTAGTTCATTATTAGCTGCTCGAATTACACAATTTTTACGTGATTTAATTTTGTGCTATGGAGCATTAATCATGAGCATTTGTATTGCGAGCTTAGCGATACTCTTGTATTTTGCTTGGACACTGCAAGATGCATTAGTTATTGTAATACTCTTTATTTATGGTTTAAGTCTTGGTTTAGCTACTACACCTTTAGCAAGTATTATTTTAAATGGCTTACCTCTCAAAATTGTTGGCGTTGCTTCTGGTATTTTTAATACTGCTATGTACTTAGCTAATTCTTTTGCGGTAGCTTTTATCAGTATTTTATTTTCAAGCTTTATGTTACCGAGCACTGCATTTTTAATGTGCTTAATAAGTATTTCGATAGCTTCACTTATAGCCGCCGCATTGTTTTATTATTATCAAAAAACGTTACATACACAACAAAACTGTTAATGAAATACAAATCCTTATTAACTAAGTATATTAACCTACCTCCTATTAAATTGGACAAAAAAACGCATATTTAAGTAACAAGAGAATTTAGAAAGATATATTATTGCTCTATACATTTACTAATAAAAGGCTATAAATCTTTATAAAACAAAGGTTTATAGCCCTTTTTCACTCCCTAGCTCTTCCCCGTTAACTTACTTGAATGATGACTTCATCATCTTTCTCAATTACAGGCCTTGGTATATTCTCATAGCGTAAATCCTCAATAACGTACCGTATACATTTAAAGCTTCCATGGAAATGCTGCTCTCCAAATTACAACTGATGTCCCATTAACCGTTTGGTTGCAAAAAGCTCTCCATGTCTGACTTACTTGCTGTTGGATGTAAAGTATAATTTATAATCTATGATTTTCGTTAACTCTTGTCTTTTCATCTCTAATCTCCCCTCCTAAAGCTAATCTTGTACTAGCTTTAGGAATACTTTAAGGATTAAGTATTGACAAATTTGTAAGTTTGATTTACATTTTATACATCAAAAAAAATTGATTTATAAGCGAGGTGAAAATTATGGAACGAATTAAAAATGTAAAAGAATTAAGCAATGATGAAGCTCTCGACTTTTATGAGAATATGTTTAACGCCTTAGCTGATCGAATAAGACTTAAGATTTTAAACGAAATTAATAAAAGTCCTCATAAAAACTTATGTGTTTGTGATTTAGAAGAAAAATTAGATTTAAAACAATCTAAACTTTCTTATCACCTAAAAAAATTAGTAAATGCCAATATACTGATTTCAGAAAAGCATGGAACATGGAATTATTATAGAATTAATGAAGAACAAATACAGCTTGTTTTAACCGAAGATACTTGTTGTAAGATCTTTTAACAAGTGTCTTACTTATCTACTCAATAAATCAAATTTTATTGATTTATTAATCAAAATTATTTGATTTATAAAAGTGAGGAGTTATACGAATGTCAGATACAATTTTAGAGTTTATCCAAACATTTTTCATGCTATTCTTTGAATTGCTTGCGTTGTTTATAGCTGTCAGTTTTATTGTTAGTTTAATCCAACAAGTAGTATCAGAAGAAAAAATAAAAAGATTATTAAATCGTCCAAACAATGCCGTTAATTATGTGTTAGGAACATTCTTTGGTGCAATAACACCATTTTGTTCATGTTCAACGATACCTATTTTGGCAGGATTATTAAATGCAAGCGTTCCATTTGGGCCTGCTATGAGTTTCCTTATCGCGTCCCCTTTAATGAATCCAGTAGTTGTATTTATGTTATGGGGTCTTATAGGATGGCAAATCACAATTGTGTATATTGTTGTTCTAAGTATTTTTAGCATATTAACTGGATTTATATTTTCAAAATTACATTTATTAGATTCATATAAAGGAGTAACAGTAAAAGGTGATGGGTTCTTTAGTAATAAACAAGGATCTAGAATAAAGCAAGCATTAAATGACGCATGGGCATTTCTTTACCCAATGCTTCCTTATCTATTCATTGGTGTTTTCATAGGTGCCTTTATTTATGGGTTCATACCAACTGAGTTCATTACGAAGTATGCAAGTGGTGACGGCATTTTCTCTGTTTTCATCGCCTCGCTTATTGGCATACCAATGTATATCAGACCAGAAACGATGTTACCTATAGCAGAAGCTCTTGTTTCAAAAGGAATGTCAATGGGTACAGTTATTGCTTTAGTTATTGGAGGAGCAGGGGCTAGCATCCCAGAAGTTGCCTTATTATCTAAGTTATTTAAAAAGAAACTATTAGTTGCATTTATAGCAGCTATTTTAATTGTAGCTATGGCAACTGGTCTCATCGTAAATCTAATTTTTTAAAGGAGAGGTGATCAGTATATGAGTATGGAATTTTCAGTTATAAAGCGCTATGGTAATGCTGCTATTAATCATGAACAAAATCTTTGTTGTCCTGTAGAATACGATACGAAGTACCTCAAGATTATACCAGAGGAAATTATAGAAAAAGATTATGGTTGTGGAGATCCTTTAGGGAAAATTAAAGAAGGAGACACCGTTTTAGATTTAGGTAGTGGAGGTGGAAAAGTTCCTTATATCGTATCTCAAATTGTTGGGGAAACTGGAAAAGTCATTGGTGTAGATATGAATGATGATATGCTTTCCCTTGCTAAAAAATATCAACGGGAAATAATTGATACTCTAGGTTATGACAATGTCATTTTTCATAAAGGGAAGATTCAAAACTTGAAATTAGACTTAAATAAGGTAGATGAGTATATAAAAGAAAATCCAGTAGCTAGTCTAACTGGTTTTAATTCAATTAACGATTACATCTTTCATTTAGAAGAAAGCTTTCCAATGATTAAAGATAATAGCATAGATGTTGTTATTTCCAATTGTGTGTTAAACCTTGTTTCAACTAAAGAAAAAGAGCAATTATTTAATGAAATATATAGAGTTTTAAAGAAAGGTGGCAAAGCTGTCATATCGGATATTGTTTCAAATACGGAAGTTCCACAGGAATTGAGAGATGATGAAAATCTATGGAGTGCTTGCTATTCGGGAGCAATGGAAGAAAAGAAATTTATAACTGCATTCGAAAATGCAGGGTTTTATGGTATTACCATTGATAAACGCATGGAAACATGGACAACAATTAAAGACATAGATTTTAGAAGCATGACAGTTACAGCATACAAAGGAAAAGACGGAGCTTGTCTTGATAAGGGGCAATCTGTCATTTATAAAGGGCCATTTAAACATATCGAAGATGACGATGATCACATTTATCAAAGAGGTGAAAGAACTTATGTATGTGAAAAAGCTTTTAATATATTGAAAAAGGAACCATACTCACAACTTTTTGATTTTATAGAGGGAGATGAACACCACATCAGCAATGATGATGAATGTTGTGCATCCACTTGTAATTGTTAATCTCTTTAGAAGGAGGTGATAAGATTGGAAAAAAGCAGCTTTAAAAAAGCAATCTCTAAATTAAAGCCGAAACAACAAGAATGTTGCTCTGTGCAAATTGAAGACAGTAAAGAAAACGAGCATGAATCAGAAGCTAAAAAAGAGAAAAATAATAATAATTGTTGCTAATTAGTAATTCAAGGAAGCATAATTTTATGCTTCCTTTTTCCACATTATGGAAATGTTCTAATATAACATGCATACCTAATCCTAAATAAGAAGTACTGGAAATGACCATTTTAAGTAGCTGGGTAGGTTCGAGCAAATATCGAATAGCAGGACTTTGGACTAATTTCAATAAACCATTCGGGAACTGATGAAATTTTCATGACTCCCTTAATTGCTATAGGTGTTTAAGTATAAAATGAAACTTCATTCAGTGAGTTTTTCCATCCCCCACTGTATGTTAGGATCACAAGGGCATGACCTAAAGGTCTGTGAACCAATCGGGCTGTTACCGGCTGTTAAATCTCTCACTTAGAAATGTAGTGTTTCCTTATTTCTTGAGGTGGAAGTCTTACAGCAAATTACACTGCAATAAAATAAGTACCCATGTATCCATTGCTTTTCCAACTAAAAAGGTTTCTTAAATGACACAGCAAAAAAAGATTCATAAATATTACCCTAACTAAGAAATTGCATAAAGGCCTATACTCAAACTAAGCAACATTATTAATCTAAAGACAAGCAACGATACATAAATTGAACATTCCAGCAGCAACCAATAGATAAATACCACTTTTCAAAATGTGCCATAAAATATAAAGAGCCAAAAACCCTTGTTAGACAAAGGTTTCTAGCTCTCCTACGACTATTTCCCATTCAACAGTAAATGCTGCAGAAACCGTTAATATGAATGAAGTTTAATTACGCAATGACTTGATACTCGATTTGCTGTTTCCATTAATTTAAAAATAATAACTTCAAACTCTCGATTGTCAAAATCCTTGTTGTGTTATAGCACCCCTCAATTAAATAGTAGAGTATACTTAATTTTATTGTTTCTTTATCAGTAATAACCTCTCATTCTATCTATAAAATAAAAATTGAACAACTTCTAACAACTTATTTTTTTGTTACTTCTTCATCAGTGAGTTCTGATAAACTTTCTATTATATCAAAAGTTCTCTCAATATTTTTTCTTTCGTATAATTCTTCATTTTACTATCGTATTCTTCAAATTATGACTCTATTTTCATTTTTCTCCATTTCTTCATTATAAACCAACAAAGAACTAAAATAACTTTTCCCTATTTTTTTGCATATCTTTTATTATATTGAATACTTCTTGAGGCCCTAAAAATGATTTATTGTAACAATTTTCCATCCACACTGGTTCAGGTATTTTTTTTTAAGATACCAATCTTTAATAATTGATTTTAAAAATGAATCGTATCCTGGTAACCAAAGTTAAAGGAAGTTTCTATTGTAATCAAAAGTTGTAAAATACTGTGCTCTATCAAATAACAATAAACTAACCTATCTTTGGTGATCAAACGGAATATTAAATTTTTTCACAAAATACTTATCTGATATCTTTAACCACTTGATTTCTTCTATATGATGACAATATAAACCTTCATTTGTTCTTGATATTTTTCCCGTTCATAAACCTATGATATGATTTTCTCTATAATAATCATCTTGTGCAGGGCCGTATTTCTGAAGTAAAAAATCAACTGCTCCTTCATAAGTTTTCGATAGTAAATCCAAGTAATCTTTATAGCTGGTCATTAATTATTACCTCTAATCCTAAGTTGTTTTGATCTTATATAATACCTAACCTGTCATGTTAAGGTATAATCTCCATTATAATATGTTTACCATAAAATAACGCATCATTAGCAGCATAATTTGTAATCAAAATAGGATCCGTAGCTCTTCAGTTCTTTTTTCGTGGTTTGAGGTGCATGCATTATTTTTAGTAACGATAGCAAAGTCTTTGACCCACGCTCATTTATTCACGAAAAACCTACATTTCCTGTGCTTTTTTAGAAGCAGTCTTTAAAAGCTCATTTATTGATTTATTTGAACTCCCTTATGGATCTAAATCAATATTGGCTTTTAGTAAATCGTATACCATAAATTCGTTCTAGCTTCATTCCGCATTTTTCATCATCTACATACAATAATAAAATTATTATATCAAATAGGACATTTTAGTCTCGTTTTGTCACAATTTATAAATTTTACTACTTTATTCAGTAAATCCAAAAAATATATTTTGATATTTTAATGAATTTTAGAATGTATAATTTTTAAATCAAAACCACCAGTGTTGGAGACCCATAAAGTTAGACAGATTATTCTTTTAAGCAGTTTTTAAGGTCTGAATTACTGTTGTACCGGGCTCAGACCTTTTAGTTTTGCTTTGATTCTTTTGTGGTTATAGTAATGAATATATTTTTCCAATTCTTGCTTAGAATGCTCTATACAGGTGAATGGGTGTTTTACAACTTTATTCTACTTCACTAATTTACGGACTTAAGTATGTAAAAATAATTACCTCATTATCATAGATACTTCCCTATGCTAGTTAATGTTTTAATAAGGTTAAGTGTTTTTCCAACTATACTATCTGCTGAACCAATCATTGCTTCTGTTTTCTCAATTTTTCCTACTGTATCATTAAAAAAACCATTTCCTTCGTTAGTTAATTCTTTATTTTCACCTGAACTATTCTCAGATTCAGAAATAGCTTTTTCTTCTTGTTGTTTATTTTGTAAGTCTTTTTCAAACTGCAATTTTAGTTCATCCATTATCTTAGGTTGTAATTGCCCTCTATAAAAATGAAAATTCCTTTTAGGAAGCTTAGAATATTCCTCCCAAATATCTTTTTCAATAAGCATTTTTGCTAGATTAAGTTCGGAATCTACTCTTACGGCAATAGTAGATGTTCCATGAAAACGCTGCTTTTCTATTAAGAAAATCCTTAATGAAAAAAAATCGACTATATTATTACAATGTAAAAATACATTAAACTCTAAGTCCAGCAGTCTCTTTTGTAGATATTCTGGCAATTGTAAATATGCTACTTGAAGTTTATTTGAAAGTGTGAATAATGTAGGATGACCAAATGTATATTCACTATCTTTAATTATACCTCCGTTTAAATACTCCATGAACGCTTCGAAGTATTCATTAAATGTGTCCTTAAACTCTTGAACTTGGTTTAGCAGTTCTTCTTTTTGTTGACCCATTCTTTTACCTCCCTCAATAAAGTTAATTTTTCTACCAAATACTCATGTATTCTCAATATTTCATAAACATCATATAGTTCACTCACTAAGATTACTGGATATCATTTGAATTTCTATAAATGATTTACAAGGTAGGGGCCATCCTATCGTCCAAACTGGATGAGTTTGGAAAATAAGTGTATAACCGTGCTAGGAAATCTCCACACAAATCACGGTCGCTAACCCTCCCATATCTCTCCGGATCGTATCCATACTTTCCTTCGTCCTGCGTATCCATGAGGTGGAGGTTGGAAATGCTCCTTTGCTGGGTCTAAAGCCCGAATGGTGAAAATAAGCTCCAACTCTACACTATTGGTGTTTGTATAAGAAACAATTGGTATTTAGCGTGTTTTCCTAAAACTTTAAGCAGCCTGTAATGCCTGGATTTGAGGTAATCCTCTTAACAGTTTTGAACCATCAAACTCACATTGCTTTTGTCCAATGACAAACAATACACGTAGTAACTTACAACACAAGGCAATGAGTGACTGTTGCTTTTTCAATGGCTTTTTAGATCGCGTTGTATAGTATTGATGCAAGGCCTTAAATGTCGGGTTATGGGCGACTAGCGGACGAATAGACAAGTATAAGGCTCGTCGTAATCGGCTTCGCCCTCTCTTTGTAATCCGTGTTTGACCCTTGAATTTACCAGAGCTGTGTTCTCGTAATGAGAGACCAGCTAAATTAACTAATTGCTGGGGGTGACTATACGTTGTAATGTCACCTACCTCCGAGAAGAATAGAGCGATGGTAGTAGATCCTAATCCTGATATCTTCATCATTTGTTTGGATCCCGGAAGTGTCTCTACAAGATCTTCTAGTTCCTTGTCTAACTGTTCTAATTGCCCTTTATAGAGCTCATATTGGTCTAATAGATAATCCAATTCACGCTTGGAAAACTGAATTCCAATCTTTATGCTAACACTCTTTTTGCCGGCTTCTACTAGCTTTGTTGCTCGTTTCATTCCCACTCCACGTTGGACAAATGGTTTCCATTTCATCAACACTTCTTCCGGTGATTTCTTAATTCCTATTTATAAGTTGTATTCTTAACTGTAATATTTATATTTGCATTACAAGGTGTACTTTTTTAAAAAATCTTTTATAAATTCCTTACTGTATTTTTCCTCTACTTCTTTAGTAACAAGAATTGTTAGTTTATCTAAAGATCTTGTTAGCGCAACATAAAGCCTATTTTTAGTTTTATTATTAATTGTTTTCTCTAAAAAGAGAAACGGTGCTAAATCGGTAGTTAATACAAACAGACAATTATCACCTTCCTGTCCTTTTATACTATCTATAGAGGATAACGGTATTCGTTTAACATCCACATTAGTATTGATTTTTAATGCATTTATTACTTTGGCATATGTTTTTTTATCATAACCAATGTATTTATTAATTATTTTCATAGCTTCCCTTTCATTGTTAGTTTGTTCATATTTCGATATTAATTTTCTGGCTAAATAGTACGCTATTTGTTTTATTCTCAGTTCATCGATTTCATCTAAACTTTGATTAAGCATATCAGTAATCTCATGAAACAATGTTCTAAACCTTATATCTATATCAGTATTCTGTGCTGTTGAGTACCTATCATTTTTTTCAGAAATGTATTTTAAATCAAATGCAGTTGAATTAAAAAAGATTAAAATATTGATATCTGTTTCGAAAAGCACAGAAATTGTTCCATATTCCTTTTCAGAATGTTGCCATTCATCCTTTGGAAATAAGGAATTTGAAATATCCAAATGGTTTTGAGGAGACCTATGACATATTGTAATATATTCCACGTTTTCTTCATATTCCTCCAGTAACATTCTTAAAGAATTAGTACCGTTAAGGTCTTGTTTCGGATCTCCAATCAGCTCTATTTCAATAGATATTTCATCAATTTTCTTCAATATTTCCACTAGATGTTTATCAATGTCTTGAGCCTCATCAACAAATATATGAGTACAATATTTTTTAAATTTTTCTAATATTAAAGCACGAACCTCTTTTTCCTTTTTTCTATCACTAGACTTTTTGTGAATAACCCATTTTGCGCGCTCTGAAAAAACACTAACATGTAAAATATTTGCTTCTTCAAGTTGAGTGATTTTACTTCTCTTATACTTAGGCTCAGGACTTAACTGAATACTTGATATTTGTGTGTATTGTTTATTATATAATATATAATAATACGGTTTAATAACTTCTTGATATAAAAATGAATGAATAGTACTTAATCTAATGTTGTCGGGAATATTTCCAAAGTAATCAATGAGTTTAGTTTCTATACTCTCAACAGCATTATTTGTAAATGTAATACAATATATATTTTCATGAGCCGGAAGTCTTTCATATCTATCAATAATTTTTTCTGCCATCTTTGTTGTTTTGCCTGAACCCGCGCCTGCTATATTAATTTTCATTTGCGATTACCTCAAGCTCACTAGCACTATCATCGCCTTTGTTTTCATATAAAAAGTCTATTATGTCTTGTATATGTTTTGGCATTTTCAATTCTGTAAGTTCCTTATTTGAAATATCCTTACACAGTCTAAGCATGACTGATGATTTAGCATTTACCCATTTATCAGAGAGTTCCTTTTTATTTGTGCAATTCCAGTCATATAATTCATTAAAATAAACTTGTAATAAATCAAAGTTATTTTCGGTATCTAGAATTTCTGGTTCAAGAGTATATTCCTTTGTAGTTGTGACAAGAATGTTTTTATAATCATTGTATTCATGATGTTCCTTTTTAGCATTTGGTTGATTATCATAATCACGAACAATTCCCAATTTATTGGATGTTCCTTGATTTATTTGTAACCATATGTCCATTATATTTTTAAATCCTTTATGGAACGAAATTACTTCAATGTCATTAAGCTCTTCTTTACTATTAAAATAGGAACGTATAAATAGTTCTTCTGTCAATCCTTCAACCAAAATACACTTTTTAGAAAAAAACAACTTATACAAATCTAAGTTGGGATTCTTAGATAGATAATCTTTATTACCTTTGCTCAATTCAGTAGAAAGAGAGAATGCCTTGCCATTATTCACTATTACTATACTATCAAAATCCAACTTATTAACAAATTCGGTACTATGCGTTGAATAAAATAATTGTACAGAATTGTCTTTAGTAGAGAAATAATTCATATAACTTGCCATAAGTTTTTGATTGTTTGAGCATAAATGAGCTTCTGGTTCCTCTAAAGTAATTATTGAAAATGCAATATCTGATTTCTTTTCAATAAACGAATTGAGTAGAACAAAAAGTAAAATTAAATTTCTATATCCTAACCCTTGAGAAGCTAAGTGTTCTCCTGAATAGCCTAATTTAACACTATTTAGCAAAGAGCTCATATTTGGCATATTAGGGAGTATTGATATCTTTTCAAAAAAATCTTTTGCGTTGGAAATTTTTGAATTTTCCTGCCAATTAATTATGCTTTCCATATCACTTAAGCTTTTAAGCTTTTCAAAAAATTTAGTGTACTCTTTTTCAACGGTAATTTTTGAAGAAGTATCCAATTTCATTTCTAACAGTTTTACTAAGGATCTAGAACCTAATCTTTCTGATGTTTTGGAAAAATCATCTCGTTCAGCAACAAGAGAGGTATACTTAAATAGTTTTAATAAATCATAAGATATACTTTGATTTTTCTCCGGTACTTTTATTGTATGCGAATATAAATCGATAGGGAGTAAATTCATCTTTATTGTGTCGATAGAATATTCATCGATTCTAGAACCTTTTTCATAGGAAATAAGGATTTCTTTAACCCTATTTAATACTTCTTTTACATTTTTGGGAGAAAAATCATAACGCATTCCATAATTAATATTACCATTTTGATCAACTCTACTTGTTAAATCTTTTACGAAATAAATCTCAATATCCTTCACTTCAAAATAAACTTCAACCGTAACATTAGGTATAACTTCTGAAAATCTGTCAATATCTAAAGTTTCATTTACTATAGCTTCTTGATTTTCTAATATGAATTGATAATATAGATCTTTAGCTTCGTTGTTTATATCAAACCAAGAAAGATTTTTATTATTATAACCTAGTTCATTGGATAAAAAAGGGAGTGTAATCGCTCTCAATATATTGCTTTTTCCACTATTATTTTCTCCAATAAGGGATACAATATTAGTTAATCTAATATTTATATCTTTGATATTACGAAAGTTCTTAATAATTAAATTTGAAATTTTCACTTATTTCCCATCCATTCCATAATATAATTACCTAATATTTTGTTACAATATTAATGGTTATTAAGTGTAAATCATACATTCTATATTTTCAGTATCTAACAAAATGAATATTGAATTTTAAAATTATCTTTTATATAGAGAAAATCGAAGTTAATCAGATACAGAAATTGTACATATATTATCTTTTTTAAAAATCATATTTTTTGTAATTTGATAAAATACTATCTCTTAAATCCATCAATTTTTATCAGACAATAAAATAATACATAAATATTATTAACCACTGATGGCCTATCATTTAATATTCAAGAAGGTATCAGTCAAAAACATCGAACATATTATTCAATTTGTTTTTACCTTCAATCCTTTTCACCCACTACTTTATCACTGAGTTGTCCCTCAAGAAATGGCCTTATTGAAGTAACTATAATGGCTCTAATCTTACTTTTTTGTTTATCACTGGATTCTTTTCTTTTATTAAACATGTCCAACATGAATCTGTAATCATTTTCTGCATTATAATTATTATATTTATTAGGTTTAAATCCACCTTGTTCAAGAAGATATTTTAATAACTTTCTAGAAAAATAGTTACTATTTAAAGATATGAATTCATTCTCTTTAACTGCATGAAATAATTTGAATAGCGTTTCATTGATAGAAGTAATTTCATTCAAATCAACACGATTAAATTTTTTGATACATGAACTTCCAATAGGGAAGAGAGTATTACCATTTTGGAAGTTTTTTATTGTGAATAAGTATCTAATATTTTCTTTCCCGCATATACAAGAAGAATCATTGTCTTGATCTTCTATTACATCATCTATGTCCCACTCTAGTACAGCGCTGTTCCAAAAATCACTTTCAGAGTTATCAATAACTTCCTTAATTAAATTCTCCGAATAAATCGAACTCATGACTTTAGCCCCTTTCCATAATGACTACACATTTGATTAATGTAATTCTATCATTTATAAATGAAAAGGAACAAATTTGTTCAATTTTCTCTTTGTTTTCCCACACTCTAGGTCGGTCAGAACTGTAAAATGTCCTTTTGGTTAATGGCGGAGGTAATCCTTCAAAGGATATTTAGAAATAGGATTACTTTATTAATTTACTCCCCTCACTTTTTAATCACATACGTACGACAAACACTAATAAATAATGGTGTAAAATAGAATTAGAATAATCAAAACCACCAGTGTGAACTGGTGGTTTGCTCTGCGGCTGAAAGCCTTTGTTACCGGCCTCGGCCTTAAAGGCCCACCGAACGGGTCTCCCATTTGCACCACATTCACTCACTGATTCTAAAGAATCTTCTA
>NZ_JAJERH010000209.1 GCF_016919725.2 Virgibacillus sp. AGTR | reverse complement strand
GTTCAAAACTGTTAAGAGGATTACCTCAAATCCAGGCATTACAGGCTGCTTAAAGTTTTAGGAAAACACGCTAAATACCAATTGTTTCTTATACAAACACCAATAGTGTAGAGTTGGAGCTTATTTTCACCATTCGGGCTTTAGACCCAGCAAAGGAGCATTTCCAACCTCCACCTCATGGATACGCAGGACGAAGGAAAGTATGGATACGATCCGGAGAGATATG
>NZ_JAJERH010000208.1 GCF_016919725.2 Virgibacillus sp. AGTR | reverse complement strand
AAAAAGGAGAATGGAAAGCGTACGACTATATACCGTTTACGATGCTTCGAAAGCAATGGCAGACGGTGGTGTTAAAATTCATTCGTAACCACTTGTCAAATAAGGAAAAGAAAAGAATTCAACCAAGATTACAACAGGCTTTTTCTAATAATGGGGAAGGCTTCTATGTGTATGCCCCAAAACAAAGAGGAAAGGTGAAGGACCAACTGCGTTATATTGGCCGCTATATTCG
>NZ_JAJERH010000207.1 GCF_016919725.2 Virgibacillus sp. AGTR | reverse complement strand
AATTGTTGCACCTTCTCATAGCGGAGACGAATTACGTAGACTCCTGCGGGAATTGAGCGAGCCGAAAATCCACTTTGCAACGTGTTCTTCTTTGCAAAGTTAGTTAAGGCCGTGCCCGCGGAAAGCGAAGTAATTCCCGGAGCATTGCCAATATACATCAAACATTTCAAAATAACTACTTGGCTTAAAGCAGTCATTGCACTGATTTTATACTTTCTTAACTTTTAAGAAAA
>NZ_JAJERH010000206.1 GCF_016919725.2 Virgibacillus sp. AGTR | reverse complement strand
GCCTCTTCTTCAATCGCCTTCTCTTCAACAAGTTGACAACGAAATAAGACAAAACACTGACGTAATAATTCTTTTACTTCGGAATGAACACGAAAACGATTAATGGTACGATAACTTGGTTCATAGCCTTGTGCTAACCACATCATACGTACACTATCTTTAAGTAAGCCTTCTATTTTTCTGCCAGAAAAAACAGACTGTGTATAGGCACATAAGATAATCTTCATCATCATGCGT
>NZ_JAJERH010000205.1 GCF_016919725.2 Virgibacillus sp. AGTR | reverse complement strand
CAAGTATAAGGCTCGTCGTAATCGGCTTCGCCCTCTCTTTGTAATCCGTGTTTGACCCTTGAATTTACCAGAGCTGTGTTCTCGTAATGAGAGACCAGCTAAATTAACTAATTGCTGGGGGTGACTATACGTTGTAATGTCACCTACCTCCGAGAAGAATAGAGCGATGGTAGTAGATCCTAATCCTGATATCTTCATCATTTGTTTGGATCCCGGAAGTGTCTCTACAAGATCTTCTAG
>NZ_JAJERH010000204.1 GCF_016919725.2 Virgibacillus sp. AGTR | reverse complement strand
AAGGAACGATATGAAAGATTTCCATCTATATTCTCGGTGACAACCTTCACTTTAAATTCTTCACTATATTTAGCCACAAAAACACCCCCTGAAATTACATTTTTTACTCTAACTTCAGGGGGTCGGTACCTGAGGTTAGTTGAAATGTTCGTTTTTTGCACAGAATCATTCATTTAGCACCTGAAATAAGCGAGACTCCGGCGGGAACAGCACGAGACCGAAGATCCACTTGGCAACGTGTTTTTCTTTACCGAGTTAGCTGT
>NZ_JAJERH010000203.1 GCF_016919725.2 Virgibacillus sp. AGTR | reverse complement strand
TCGACCAGCGATTGGGAACAATCGTATCGAGGAATATGATGGTCAACATGTGACATTCAAATATATGGATAAAGTAGACGGTAAAGAAAAACATGAGACCGTAACGGTAGAAGAATTTATTATTCGATTAATACGTCATATTCCTAATGAACAGTTCAAGACAATTCGTCACTATGGGGTGTATTCTAGAAGGAGTAAGAGCTTAAGCAAAAAGCTATTAGCTACATGGCAACAAGGTACAAGGAAATGGATAGTAAAAGTGAAGAAGACATTACGC
>NZ_JAJERH010000202.1 GCF_016919725.2 Virgibacillus sp. AGTR | reverse complement strand
TATCCGAATAAAGCCCAAGAAACGCTTCTTGCTAAAACCATCGGTTGTTCCCGATTCGTATTTAATCATTTCTTGGCGAAATGGAATAACACCTATAAAGATACAGGTAAAGGTTTGACGTATAACACTTGTTCTTCACAATTAACCAGACTGAAAAAAGAGTTGGTGTGGTTAAAAGAAGTCGATAGCGTTGCACTTCAGTCATCGCTTAAAAACCTATCTGATTCGTATGCGCGTTTCTTTAAAAAGCAGAATAAAGCACCACGGTTTAAGTCGAAAAAGAATAGCGTCC
>NZ_JAJERH010000201.1 GCF_016919725.2 Virgibacillus sp. AGTR | reverse complement strand
TAAATCGGAGCTGTATTTTTCAATGGATTTTTTCCATACAAAAGTGAACTTATTGGCATTCGCTTCTAATTTCGTGCCGTCAATAAAAATGGCCTCTTCTTCAATTGCCTTCTCTTCAACAAGTTGACAGCGAAATAGGACAAAACATTGGCGTAGTAACTCTTTTACTTCGGGATGAACACGGAATCGATTGATGGTACGATAGCTCGGCTCATAACCCTGTGCTAACCACATCATCCGTACACTATCTTTAAGTAAGCCTTCTATTTTTCTGCCAGAAAAAACAGATTGGGTATAGGCACA
>NZ_JAJERH010000200.1 GCF_016919725.2 Virgibacillus sp. AGTR | reverse complement strand
ATCACGTAAAAATTTTTTATTATGCTTGCTTACTCAATCCACACATAACTAATACTTTCTATAGATAAATAATGACAGCTACTTTTATGTACCTATTTTCTGCTTTCAAAGAATCTAGACCTGATATTTATTCAAGAGGGCAAGATTCTGGAATAAGCTCGAAACAAAATACATAAACATTCGTATATGAAACTATGAGAAATATGAAGGATAGGAAAAAACGATTTATAAATACGAGGCCACTGAAAATCTTATGATTTTTCAGTGAAACTTGAAGTTTGTTATAAAAAAGACGACTCAAATTC
>NZ_JAJERH010000020.1 GCF_016919725.2 Virgibacillus sp. AGTR | reverse complement strand
TTACTGTTATTTATCTTCTTTTCAGACGAGAAATTGATGTCCTATCCTCAAGATTATATCCATTTTTGTATGAATGGAATCTGCTTTAGCTCCTCTTTTGTTATAAATCTTAATAGAAACAGAAATAATACGTATATACCTGTTAGTAACAACAATAATGAAATAAATATGATAATGCCTGGATTTATATTTTCATAAATACTTTTTATAATTTGCCCTACTCCCCACGTCATTGCTAAGAGAGCAATCATTTTTACAATATCCTTCCATGGTATGCCAAAACCTATTGCTTTATATAATGAACCGAGATGTAAAAGTGTGATAAGCACGACACTTAGTGCGATTGCAATAGCTACACCCATAATACCGAAGCTGGGATTGGAAGCCAGAAAGAATAAAGCAATGAATTTACAAGCATTTCCGATAAAACTGTTCCACATGGCTGGTCTTGCTAAATCTAAAGCTTGTAGTGCTGCTTGTAAAGGAGCTTGTATATAAAGTAAAATAAAAAATGGCGCCATTAGTAGAACGAATCTGCTTGCATCCCCACTTCCGTACATATATGTTAAAATAGGAACAGAAAAAAGTGATAGTACAATGGTTGCAATTGCGCCTGAAGCAAATGATAAACGGATGGATTGATGGATACGATAATGGATTAGCGTATGATTATTTGTTGCCTCTGCCTCGGAAATCGATGGTACTAACGCAACTGACAGGGAATGCGTTATGAAGGTAGGGAGAAACAATAATGGAAGTACATAACCAGTTAATTCTCCATACTGTCTAGTAGCTAATGTACTTGATATTCCAGCGATCGCTAAGCTTTGCGCTACTAATATTGGTTCAAGAAAATTCGAGAAAGAAGCAATGAGTCGACTACCAGTACTAGGTAGTGCAATAGAAAATAACTCTTTTAATGTATTTTTACTAGAAGTTAAATACGTGAAAAATCGAGTACGGATTTTTATACGCTTTTTTAAATTAAACATTTTGACCATATAAAGCAAGGAAACAGATTCTCCAAGAATGATACTAAACATGGCACCTGCTGCTGCGTATTCTAATCCGTAAGGGAGAAGTAATTTTACAAATAAGGCAACACAAGCAATTCGAACAATTTGTTCAATCACTTGGGCATAGCTTTGTGGCTTCATGTTCTGTTTTCCTTGGAAATATCCTCTGAGAACTGAGGAAATGGCAATGATCGGTATAATAGGACTAATCGCTAATAATGGGTAAAGTGTACGTTCATCTGTTAACAAAGTGGATGCTATAAAAGGTGTTGCTACAATCATTGCCGTGGTAAAAATAATGCTTGAAATCCCTGTTACAACGAGAGATACAATTAGAATTTTTTTAATTTTGGCGTGATCACCACGAGCTTCTGCTTCTGCAATTCTTTTTGATATTGCAACAGGCAATCCAAGCTGTGTAAGTGTAATGACAAGAAAAAAGGTTGGGAGAGCCATCATATAGAGACCAACGCCTTCTTCTCCCATAAGTCGTGCTACAACAATTCGATTAATAAAGCCTAGAAAACGAGTAATCATGCCAGCTAGTATCAAAATGAGCGTACCTTGTAAAAATGTTTGTTTGGTCATTCTGTCGACCTGCCTTCTCAAAAAATAAAATTTCATATACAATGATATATATGCTACTAAATGGGCCAAGCATGACAAGTTGCTCAATTTTTACTACTCCGAATAAGGAGGGATTGTTTTGGAAATTGTACAAACTGTATCAGAATGGAAAGCAATGGTTATACCAGCATTAGAGAGTAAGGCAAAGGAATTTCACTTAATGGGATATGAACGAGCATCGACAGAGGATGTTTGGGCTTGTCTTGTACAAAAAGTATGGAAGGGAGATCCAGAAAAGCGTATATATGAAGTAGTGCAGGATATTTTTCATTTAACAACTGCTACGTATATAAGTTATCTGACAATTTCTGCCTACCAGAGTGACGATTTAATGGCATCGATAGCAGCCGTCACAAATGACCCTAGCGAATAATGAGAAAATACATAAATTGTAACTCAATAAAGAATACACTTTACACGCAGTTTAATGATTCGATATCAGATAAAGGCGGACATTCTATGTTAAGAAGAACGTCTTGGTAACCTGCATGTTGCAGTATAGAAAAACAGACGTAATTTGTTTTCAGCCGATGACTGAAATAAATGATTCCTACCAAGAGGAAAATGAAGTAAGGGAAGCAGTTCTGTTTATAAGATGCGGGATAAAAGGGAGGACAATTATTAATGAAAAGTAGAGGCAGAATTGTTGCCTTTTTTCTAATCGTGCTTGTATTTGCAGGTTTGATTGGATCAACGGTTACAGGAATTACAAAGGATATTAAATTGGGATTAGATTTACAAGGTGGATTTGAGGTTCTATATGAGGTTGAACCGGTAGATAAAGATCAACAGGTTGATAGAAGGTTATTGGAATCGACCGTAGAGATGTTGAACGACCGTGTGAATCGATTAGGTATTAGTGAGGCTAGTATTGATATTGAGGGCGAGGATAGAATACGTGTTCAATTAGCTGGCGTAGAGGACCAGTCAGAAGCACGTGATCTTTTATCAACAACAGCACAATTATCGTTTCGCGATGTAAACGATAAGGAATTATTAGATGGAACAGATGTTAAAGAAGGATCAGCAAAACAGGATTTTGATCCTAATAGTAATCAACCGATTGTTTCATTACAGCTTAAGGATGCGAAAAAATTTGGTGATGTTACAAGTCAAATAAAGGATATGGAAAATCCGGATACGCCATATGATGATAACCTTCTTGTAATTTGGATGGATTATAAGGAAGGCGATTCATATGCAGCAGAGTATTCTAAAGAGGATCCTAAGTTTGTTTCCGCACCACGAGTAAGCAAAATATTAAATACGACCAATGTTATGATAAGTGGTAATTTTACCGTTGAATCTGCTAAACAGCTAGCAGATATTATAAATTCTGGTTCACTACCAGTACATATGTCGGAAATATATTCCACATCAGTCGGTGCGCAGTTTGGTGAACAAGCATTAGATAAAACTGTATTTGCAGGCTTTGTTGGTGTAGGAATAATATTTCTGTTTATGATTGCTGTTTATCGTTTTCCAGGTTTCATTGCAGTAATTAACCTAAGTATTTACATTTATCTAATTTTAGTAGTTTTTGAATTAATGCATGGTGTATTGACCTTACCAGGTATAGCTGCGCTCATACTCGGTGTGGGTATGGCTGTAGATGCCAACGTCATTACTTTCGAGCGGATTAAGGAAGAATTACGTGCTGGTAAGTCCATTATGGCCTCGTTTAAAGCCGGAACAAAGAATTCATTATCGACGATTTTGGATGCCAATATTACGACGTTATTAGCAGCTTCTGTATTATTTATCTTTGGGACAAGCTCTGTAAAAGGGTTTGCTACTATGTTAATTGTTAGCATTCTTGTTAGCTTTCTAACAGCAGTCTTTGGGACACGATTGTTACTTAGTCTTTGGGTAAAAACGAAACTTTTCAAAAATCGCCCAGGTTGGTTTGCGGTTAAAAGAGAAGATATTAAAGATATTGCTGTTAAAAATACAGAAGAACCGAAGATGTTTAACCGTCAAATTAATGTTGTGCAGCATCGTAAGAAATTCTTTATAATATCCATTTTTATGGTGGTTATCGGAATTGCTTCATTGTTCTTATTTAAACTAAATCCAGGAATTGATTTTACAAGTGGATCTAGAATCGAATTATTAGCGGAAGAAACAATTGCTAAAGAAGATGTTCAAACAGGCTTTGAAGCATTAGGAATAGAAGCAAAATCGATCGTATCTTCTGGTGAAAATGGAGAGATAGCAGTAGCGAGATTTGATAAAGTTCTTTCAGAGGATAAAATTGCCGAAATAAAGGATTATTATATCGATCAATATAATATTGAACCAAGTGTAAGTGTAGTATCACCGATTGTAGGTCAGGAGCTAGTCAAAAACGCTGCATATGCAGTAGCGATTGCTTCTGTAATTATGATCATCTATGTCACGATTCGCTTTGAATTCTTTTTTGCTATCACAGCAATCATTGCCTTGCTACACGATGCCTTCTTTACCGTGGCGATTTTTAGTATGACGCAAATAGAATTTGATGTAACCATAGTGGCTGCTATTTTAACAATTGTTGGTTATTCCATTAACGATACGATTGTTACTTTTGATAGAATTAGGGAAAATCTCCGTAAGAAGAAAAAAGTCAAGTCGTTCAAAGAGCTTGCTGTGATTGTGAACAGAAGCTTGGTGCAAACATTTGTCCGAAGTATTAATACTTCTATAACGACATTAATTGCGGTATTAGCATTTTTATTCCTTGGTGCTCAATCCATTGGTGGATTTGCCATTGCGCTTGCAGTAGGGTTAATAGCTGGAACGTATTCTTCACTATTCTTAGCTGCCCAATTATGGTTAGTGTGGCGCGGGAAAATGATTAAGAAAAAGCCTGTAGACTTTACGAAGAAAAAACGTGTTGAAGGACCTCAGGTATAACTATTGATAACCTCTGTTACGAACAGCGTAACAGAGGTTTTTTAAACCACAGGCTCTGCCTGTGTGAGAATTAAACTTGTAGAGTTGTAACAGAAAAATCTCCTTTATGTTTCTAATTGGGAGCTTCTGTTCGTAATATAAACTAGCATAAAGGGTGTTATATAAGGGAAATCTAAACGCATTCCATGTAGATAATCCATCATAGAATTGTTTCATCCTTGAAATAAATGGGAAACGGTTGTATAAAGGGAAATGATAGGAGGGATTAAATGAAGGGTCAAACATATGTGATTTTTGCTATTTTATTTACTATTATTGTTGCGGTTTTTGCAGTCACAAATGTGGAATCTGTTGAAGTTAATTATTTATTTTGGACTGGAGAATCGCCGCTTATTTTAATTATTTTGTTTTCTGTTTTAATGGGAGTTATTATTACAGCAGCTGCTGGTACATTAAAAATTTTTCGGTTGCAACGTGAAATGAAACAAATCAAAGCCAAAAATAAAGAATTAGTAAACAAACTTGAAGACGCTGGTGTCTCTACTAATATTGATTCAAAAGCGATGCAATCAAGCGGTGAGCAAGAAGATAGTAAAGGATAATGAAATATTGTATTTCTAGTTGCTACCCCTGACTTTATTTATGTATAATAGATTAGTCAGGGGTGAAAAAATGTTAAAAAGTAAAGCAAAATGGAATTTTACAAATATAGAGGATGATGCCATACATTGGATGGACAATTTACATCACTTATCCCCTGTTATTCAAGAGCTTTTACTACAAAGAGGAATAACAACCGAAGATGCTGCCTCTAAATTTCTTGCACCTGATTTATCCGATTTACATAATCCAGATGGACTCTTATCTATGGATAAGGCAACACGTCGTGTTCATCAAGCAATTGAACAACAAGATAAGATTCTAGTTTTTGGTGACTATGATGCTGATGGTGTCAGTTCAACGACAGTCCTATTAAAAGCGTTGCAGGAATTAGGAGCTACATGTGACTTTTATATTCCCAATCGTTTCACAGAGGGTTATGGACCGAATGAACAAGCATTTCGTCAGGCTTTTGAAGAAGGCTACCGATTAATTATAACAGTTGATACTGGCATTGCTGCGATTCATGAAGCAAAAATAGCAAAAGAACTTGGCATCGACTTGATCATTACAGACCATCATGAGATTCAAGAAGAACTGCCAGATTGCTATGCGATTATACATCCAAAGTGTTCACCTGATTATAAATTTCAAGAGTTAGCGGGAGTAGGGGTCGCGTTTAAGTTTGCAGAAAGCTTACTAGGCTATTTTCCAAACCATTTATTAGCTTTTGCGGCAATTGGTACCATTGCAGATCTAGTTCCATTGGTGAATGAAAATCGAATTCTTGCTTATTACGGGTTAAAAGCATTAACAGCTACGGATAACTATGGGTTGAAAGCATTAAAGGCTGTATGCAAAATAGAAGGCGAAGTAACTGAGGAAGATGTAGGTTTTTTAATAGGTCCTAGAATTAATGCTGTTGGGCGACTTCAGGACGCGGATATGGCTGTACATTTGCTAATGACAGAAAATAAACAACTAGCACAGGAAATGGCTGAGGAAATAAATGCTATTAACCAAGAAAGACAACAAATTGTCAGTCGTATTGTAAAAGAAGCAGAGCAAATGGTAGATAACACTGATAATCAAGGAGTTATCATTGTTGCTAAAGAAGGCTGGAATGAGGGTGTATTAGGTATTGTTGCATCCAAATTAGTTCGGAAATTTGATAGGCCAGCTATTGTTCTGGCTATAAAACCAGACAGTGGTGTAGCTAAGGGGTCTGCAAGAAGTATACCTGCGTTTGATTTGTTTCAAAATTGTATGACGATAAAGCAGTTGTTTTCCAGTTTTGGTGGTCATTCACAGGCTGCCGGAATGACCATTCAGCTTGACCAGCTTTCTGCAGTACAATCTGCATTAGATGAACTAATACAGAGTAAGTTAACGGAAGAAGATTTTAAGCAAGTCATTCATGTAAGTCAGACCATTACGATTCCAGAAATTTCAGAAGAGCTGATTCATGAAATTAATCAATTAGCTCCTTTTGGTATGGATAATCCAAAACCTGTTTTTCATATTAAAAATCTTCCTACTCAAGCAAGGCAAATTGGTAGTATGAAAAATCATCTAAAGCTACAATTTAAGGAAGAGAATACAGTATTAGACGGTATTGGCTTTGGCATGGGAGAACTTTATGATTATTTAACACCTCATACTGAAATAAATGTAGTAGGAGAGTTAGGTATAAATGAGTGGAATGGAGTTCGTAAACCTCAAATGATGATTCAAGATTTAAGCATAGCGGAATGGCAATTGTTTGATCATCGAGGTAAAAGAAATGTCAATAAGTTAAATTTTATGGAATTTGAAGATGATTTTCTTATCGTACGTAATGGTAATCAGCAATCATTCGATGATGCTATTCCACAAATAACCTATCAATGTAATTTAGAGCAACTGCAAGAAGTAGAGACGTTGTTTATTTATGATTTACCAAATGAACTTACTGCGTTAAAACAGTTAATTCAAATGACAAAGCCTACTAATATTCATGTGTGTTATTATGTGGAGGATAGTACGTATTTGCGAGCATTTCCAACAAGAGAAGAATTTAAATGGCTCTATGCACTTCTCATGAAACAGAGGGAAATCGATTTAAAACAAGCAATTTCAGGTATCATGCAATCTAGAGGTTGGAATAAAGATAAAGTTTTGTTTATGCTAAATGTGTTCCATGAATTGGAATTTGCCTTAATTGATAATGGTATGCTGAGGCTACAAGCAAAGCCATTAAAACAAGACTTACAATCTTCAATGATTTATCAAGATCGATTACAGCAGGCTGAGATTGAGAAGATACTTTATTATTCTAGTTATGAGGAATTGAGAAAGTGGTTTACGGAAGAATGTATGGATTATTTGGGACGTCCCAAGGAGGAACTTAGTTATGGATTATAAAAAGCATGTAAAAATTGTAGAAGATTGGCCAAAGGAAGGAATAAAATTCAAAGATATAACGCCTTTGATGGCAGATGGTGATGCTTTTCGTTCAGCAGTTGATGAGATCGTTGAATATGCAAAAGAAAAAGAAATAGATATAGTAGTTGGTCCAGAAGCAAGAGGATTTATTATTGGCTGCCCTGTTTCTTATGCACTCGGGGTAGGATTTGCACCAGTTAGAAAGGAAGGTAAGCTTCCTCGCGAAGTTGTGAAGGTGAACTACGGTTTAGAATATGGATCTAATATTTTAACCATCCACAAGGATGCTATAAAACCTGGACAGCGTGTGTTGATTACAGATGATTTACTTGCTACAGGTGGCACAATTGAAGCGACAATTAAGCTAGTTGAAGAACTAGGTGGAATTGTAGTAGGTTGTGCTTTCATCATTGAATTAAGCTATTTAGATGGATTAGAGAAATTGCAAGGTTATGACGTCCTGACACTTATGAGTTATTAAGCAGGAGATAGGTCTGACGATGATATAGATCGTTAGGCCTATTTATGTATTAATACATACTTATTTTAGACGGAATTACATATATAAAACTTTACAAATTTTAACGATGGACACATACAAAGGAAAAGCATATAATTGATATATTTAATAATAATATCAATTTAAGGTATAATTTGAACTTGAGACAGCGAATAAAGGTGATTTGAATGGCAAAAAGCGATATTATGACAATTGATGACATTTTGGAAATGGCTGGTCAGTATTTAACATCAGGAGATACTGATTTTATTCGCCGGGCATATGAATTTGCTGAACAGGCGCATGCCGATCAGTTTCGGAAATCTGGTGAGCCTTATATTATCCATCCAGTTCAAGTGGCAGGGATATTAACGGAACTTGAAATGGATCCAGAAACAATTGCCGGAGGCTTTCTTCATGATGTAGTAGAGGATACGGATGTCACTCTTGAAGCAATTGAAGAAGCATTTAATCATGAGGTCGCTATGCTAGTAGACGGGGTAACTAAATTAGGTAAAATTAAATATAAATCAAAGGAAGCTCTACAAGCAGAGAATCATCGAAAAATGTTTGTAGCAATGGCGAAAGATATTCGAGTCATATTAATAAAATTAGCAGATCGATTGCATAATATGCGAACATTAAAGCACTTACCTCCAGAAAAACAACGAAGGATATCCAATGAAACGTTAGAAATCTTTGCACCATTGGCACATCGACTTGGGATTTCAACTATTAAATGGGAGCTTGAGGATACTGCCTTACGTTATCTAAATCCACAGCAATATTATCGAATTGTACAGCTGATGAAGCAAAAAAGGGATCAGCGAGAATCCTATATTGAAGAAGTGATGGATGAAGTTTCCAATCAACTTAAGGATATGAATATTGATGCAGAATTGTCAGGAAGACCAAAGCATCTATATAGTATTTATCGCAAAATGGTAAAGCAGAATAAGCAATTTAATGAAATATATGACCTACTTGCAGTACGTATTCTTGTTAATAGCATTAAAGATTGCTATGCAGTGTTAGGGATTATTCATACATGCTGGAAGCCAATGCCTGGAAGATTTAAGGATTATATCGCAATGCCAAAGCCCAACCTATATCAATCCCTTCATACAACCGTTATTGGTCCGAAAGGCGACCCTCTTGAAGTGCAAATCCGTACGAAAGAAATGCATGAAATTGCTGAATATGGAATAGCTGCACATTGGGCTTATAAGGAAGGAAAACGAGTTAATAACGACAAAAAATCATTTGAAGAGAAGCTAACGTGGTTTAGAGAAATTTTAGATTGGCAAAATGATACACATGATGCAGAAGAATTTATGGAATCTTTGAAGGTTGATTTATTTTCGGATATGGTATATGTCTTTACACCAAAAGGGGATGTCATTGAACTACCGTCAGGATCCATTCCATTAGATTTTGCCTATAAAATTCACACAGAAATAGGTAATAAAACTATTGGTGCAAAAGTAAATGGGAAGATGGAGCC
The DNA here is from genome assembly GCF_016919725.2 of Virgibacillus sp. AGTR. Taxonomy (GTDB): domain Bacteria; phylum Bacillota; class Bacilli; order Bacillales; family Amphibacillaceae; genus Virgibacillus; species Virgibacillus salarius. Next base: position 48,264 of record NZ_JAJERH010000020.1, on the reverse strand, counting down.
GCTTGATTATAAACTGAAAAACGGTGACATTATTGAAGTGATGACTTCGAAGCATTCTTATGGTCCGTCGCAGGATTGGTTAAAGATCACACAGACATCGCAAGCTAAAAATAAAATAAAGCAGTTCTTCAAAAAGCAACGTAGAGAAGAAAATATTATAAAAGGAAAAGAAGCGGTTGACAAAGAAATCCGTGACCTATCGATCGAGCCAAAGGATGTTTTGACACAGGATAACCTGCAGCGTATTTATGAAAAGTTTAATTTTTCTAATGAAGACGATATGTATGCTGCTGTTGGTTATCAAGGGATAACGGCTGCATTAATTGCTACAAGATTAACCGATAAAATAAGGCAATCCAAAGAAAAAGAGCAAGACCTAGCTCAAACTATTGAAGAAGTAAAATCAGAGGTAAAACAATCTAAAGCGCATAAAAGAGATTCTGGTGTTAAGGTAGAAGGAATAGATAACCTTTTGGTTCGATTATCCAAATGCTGTAATCCTGTACCAGGAGACAATATTATTGGCTATATTACCAAAGGTAGAGGCGTTTCTGTGCATCGCACGGATTGTCCAAATGTGCAAACAGAGGAAGCGAAGCAGCGGTTTCTTCATGTTGAATGGGAAAATGATCGTACAGATCAAAAGCAATACCATGTAGATCTTGAAATCTCTGGCTATGATAGACGTGGACTAGTAAATGAAGTATTACAAGCGGTAAACGAAACAAAAACAAATATAACCTATGTAAACGGTAGATCGGATCGCAATAAAATGGCTGTTGTTCAAATCACAATCCTTATTCATAATACGGGGCATCTCCGAAAAATAGTTGAACGTATAAAGCAAATTACTGATGTTTATACAGTAACACGAACGTTACAGTAGACGCTGAACATTCACGAAATAAAATCGCAAAAGGGGGATCAAAAGTGAAAGCAGTCATCCAACGCGCAAAGCAAGCAAGTGTAGCTGTAAACGATGAAATTATTGGAGAAATAGACTTTGGTTTTGTCGTATTACTAGGTATAACGCATGGAGATACGATAGATGATGCGGCTTACTTAGTAAACAAAATTATAAATTTGCGCATTTTTGAAGATGATCATCAAAAAATGAATGTACCTTTAAAAGATGTCGGTGGAAGTATACTATCGATCTCTCAGTTCACCTTATATGGCGATACTCGAAAGGGTAGACGACCAAATTTTATGAATGCAGCAAAACCGAGTGAGGCATCGAAACTCTACCATCAATTCAATGAATTAATTCAACAAGAAGGTATTCAAGTGGAGACAGGCAAATTCGGAGAAATGATGGATGTGCAATTCACGAATTCTGGACCAGTTACATTAATTATAGACAGTAAAGATAAGTAATCGGAATGGTTGTATTATTTCAGGCTGTCGAGAAACTTTTTCTCGGCAGTTATTTTTATAGTCTAGGACATTAAAAGATTTAGCCCATATGGATAAATACGGGCGTGTTGAGCCACGTCCAGTGTCCAGAAACTAGGCTGCCCTACGATGAATCATTATCGGCTCGCAAGCTCACCTTTATCTCCGTTGACTCGCTTGCGCTTTTGTTCTGTGGGAAATTAGCTTTGTTCAAGCTCAAAGAATGTAAAAGCGTCCTCCTATACCTGCCTGTCTAAGCTATGCGAAAGAGCGTTATGGCATGCTATTGTGTTATCCTTACAAGAGGTTCAGTCAAGGAAAAACTTGTAGTTTTTATCGTGTATATAACTGGCAGTAAGTTCCCCACTTCAAGCAATAAAGTGAAATCAATCTTAGTAAGTAGGAAATCGACTACCAGTCTAGTTGGCTTAAGGGACTCTAGGTCATACCCTTGTGGTACTAACAATCCATGAAGGATAAACAAACTCCCCACGGATTGAAGTTTCACTTTGTTAGCTGATTGCGATAGCTATTTACTTGCAAAATATTTTGCGAGACCATTAACTATTCCTGATACCAACTCTTTTTGATATATAGTTGTTCGGAGTGAGGATTCTTGTTCAGGGTTGGAAATAAACCCAAGCTCTACTAGAACAGATGCTTGTAAATTCTGCCGAAGCACTAAGAAGTCACCATGGGTTGTTCCTCGGTCTTTCGAGTCTGTAGCTTTTATCAACTCTGATTGGATAGAAGCTGCTAATTGATTATTTGCTTCCTGGTAGTAATATGACTCAATTCCGGTGACCTCGGGCAATTCAGGCACACTATTATAGTGAATGCTTATAAATACATCTGTTTTCACCATATTGCTAAAGCTGACCCTACTACCTAATGATACGAACATATCACGTGGTCTTGTTATTCTTACATCAGAACCAAGCATGGTTAGCTCTTGTGCTAATTCTTGTGCTGTTAAAAAAGCAATATCTTTCTCAAAGATATTTGATGAACCAATAGCCCCAACATCTCTACCTCCGTGTCCAGCATCAATCACAATCGTTTTATTCTTGAACGTACTTGAAGAGGGTACTTCTACTTTGTCAATAAGTGGTTTATATACATATCCATGAATGTTCTTGTTCTGTATTTCATACCATTGTCCTTCTACAGAAATAACTTGAAAGGAGCTACCTTTTTCAGCAAAATATGCAATCTTATACTCTGTTGAAGGTCCGTTACGAATTTGTGTATGGTCATTGGGGATCGTTATGGATTCTGGGGGTGTATCAACTGTAGACTGCTCATTATCCTCTATAATGCTTAAATATGTCTCGATAATCCAGCCTGTGTCATTCTCTAATTGAACGTGAATCCATTCTCCTTGTCGCTGTATAATGGAAAAAGTATCATTGGTTCCGGCTTGTCCAATCGTTTGATAATTGGTTCCCGGACCATTTCGAATGTTAACATTATCGCCTTTGATGATAGCTGTGTCAGCATAGCTAACCATTGGAGTTAGAAATAACCAAATCATGATGGAACAAACCGTTATACGAAGTTTACGTAAATACATAACAACCTCCTTGTTATGTTTTACTTTAGTATAATAAAAACACTCTTTCTAGGCAAAGCTAATGGTAATGGATAGGAGGAGTGTAGATGATGCGATCGGCAGATAAACAATGGCATTCACATCACCAAAATGAAGTGTTCGGTGTAAATCTCCATAAGTTTATGGAGATGGAAGGGCATGCGAATCACATGGAAATTGCTCAGGAATTAGGCATTTCTTTAGGAGAAGTAAAAATGTTAAAGAAAAAAATAACTCGTGCTTGACAGAAGTGGTTGGAAAGATTAATATAATATACATTCATGATTACGAATTCGATCGTTAAAAAATATGCCGATGAGGGAAAAAGTAATTGAAACCCAATTGGATAGAGAGAAAATGCCTTAGGCTGAAAGCATTTTTACAGTTGGTCCAATGAAAGACATTCCTGAGGTTTTATATCGAAATAATAGTAGATATAAACGTTTTGCAGGCGTTAACTGTGTAAAGCGGATGTATGTAATACATCAACTAGGGTGGCAACGCGGGTAAACTCTCGTCCCTTATTTTATTATAAGGGTCGGGAGTTTTTATATTTTAAAGAGGACTTGTATATACATAGTCATCGCAAAGCAAAAATTAAAAGCAGGGGGTTTTGGTATGAGTTATAAAGCACCTAGGGGAACAGTTGATGTTCTACCACAGGATGCAAGTAAATGGCAGTTTATCGAACGAAAAATAAAAGAGGTATGTAATAGATACCACTTTCATGAAATACGGACACCCTTGTTTGAACATACAGAAGTATTTCAACGTGGTGTTGGTGATTCAACAGATATTGTGCAAAAAGAAATGTATACATTCGAAGACCGTGGTGGTAGAAGCATAACACTTCGCCCTGAAGGAACTGCTCCAGTTGTTCGTTCATTTGTTGAACATAAGCTGTTTGGTTCAGCTAACCAACCAGTAAAATTGTATTATTTTGCGCAAATGTTTCGTTATGAACGACCACAAAAAGGCCGCATGCGTCAATTACATCAATTCGGAGTGGAAGTACTTGGAAGTGCTGATCCTGCAATTGATGCTGAAGTTATCGATTTGGCTATGAACTGTTATAGAGAAATGGGATTGAAATCATTAAAGTTAGTAATCAACTCTTTAGGTGATAAAGAAAGTCGAACTGCTCACCGTCAAGCATTAATTAATCATTTTGCTCCACATAAAGAGCAGCTATGTGGTGATTGCCAATCACGATTAGAAAAGAATCCATTACGTGTATTGGATTGTAAGAAAGATCGCGAGCACCCATCTATGAAAACAGCTCCATCGATCTTAGAATATTTGAATAATGAATCAACAGATTATTTTAATCGTGTGAAAGATTATTTAACGCTAATGGGTATTGAATTTGAAGTGGATAAAAATATGGTCCGTGGTCTTGATTATTATAATCACACGACATTTGAAATTATGAGTGAAGCGGAGGGATTTGGCGCTATTACTACGTTGGCTGGTGGCGGCAGATATAATGGTCTGGTTGAAGAACTAGGTGGACCTGCGACACCTGGTATTGGTTTTGCAATGGGACTTGAGCGCCTATTAATGGCTCTTGAGGTAGAAGAAAAAGAAATACCTGTAGATGATACATTGGATTGCTATCTAGTTGCAGTTGGAGAAAGACCTGAAAAAGAAGCTGTACGTATTATGCACAATCTTCGTAAGCAAGGTATTCAAGTAGATAAGGATTATCAAGGGAAGAAAATGAAAGGGCAATTTAAAGCTGCAGATCGTTATCAAGCAAAGTACGTATTAATTTTGGGAGAGGATGAGCTGCAACAACAGCATATCGCTGTTCGCGAAATGCGTACAGGTAATCAAGAGAATGTTCCACTGGCAGAGTTGGAAGAAGTTATAAAGGAAAAGCTTTGAGGAGGAAATAGTAATGAGTGAACATCAACGTATAATGGCAGGAACGCTTGGAGAAGCAAATGTCGGTGAAACGGTATTATTAAAGGGATGGGTGCAAAAGCGTCGTGACTTAGGCGGTTTAATCTTTGTTGATCTTCGTGATAAATCAGGTATTGTACAAATTGTATTTAACCCTGATCATTCGGCGACAGCTATGGAAATTGCCGAAACAATTCGAAGTGAATATGTGGTAGAGGTAAAAGGGAAAGTAGTAAAACGGGACGTTTCAACGATTAATCCATTAATGACTACTGGTACCATTGAAATAATTGTTGCAGAAATTGCCATTTTAAATAAGGCAAAAACACCGCCTTTTACGATCCAGGATGAGACTGATGTTGCAGAGGATCTGCGCTTAAAATACCGTTATATTGATTTAAGACGCAAACCTCTGCAGGAAACATTTAAACTTCGTCATCAAACAACACAAGCGGTACGTAACTTCCTTAACCAACGTGATTTTTTGGAAATGGAAACACCTATTCTGACAAAAAGCACACCAGAAGGTGCTAGGGATTATTTAGTACCAAGTCGTGTTCATGATGGGGAATTTTATGCATTACCTCAATCACCTCAGTTATTTAAACAGCTCATTATGATGGGCGGATTTGAGAGGTATTACCAAATTGCTCGTTGCTTCCGAGATGAGGATTTACGAGCTGATCGACAGCCTGAATTTACTCAGATTGATATTGAAACATCGTTTCTATCAAGCGATGAAATTATGCAGATGACTGAGGAAATGATGAAATATGTGATGAAGGAAGTAAAAGGTATAGATATCTCCTTACCGCTACCAAGAATGGCGTATGATGAAGCAATGTCTCGATATGGTTCAGATAAGCCTGACACAAGATTTGGTATGGAATTAATTCATGTATCAGAGGTGCTTAAAGATTCAACCTTTAAGGTTTTCCAAAGTGCCATTGAATCTGGAGGTAGCGTTGCTTTATTAAATGTAAAAGAGCAGGCCGCAAATTATTCAAGAAAAGATATTGATAAACTAACAGATTTTGTTAAGGTGTATGGAGCTAAAGGACTTGCATGGTTAAAAGTGGAAGGTGCGGATGTCAAAGGTCCGATTGCTAAATTTATTTCGGAAGATGAAAAAGCGGGGTTATTAGCAAATGCAAGTGCAGAAGACGGCGATTTACTGTTGTTTGTAGCTGATAAAAGCAATGTAGTTCATGACAGCTTAGGTGCACTTCGATTGAAGTTAGGGAAGGAACTAAAATTAATCGATGAATCAGCATTTCATTTTCTTTGGGTAACAGATTGGCCGCTATTAGAATATGATGAGGAGTTAAAAAGATATTTTGCAGCACATCATCCGTTTACTTCTCCAGCAGAGGCTGATATAGATAAATTAAAATCTGACCCAGCTAGTGTTCGAGCAAATGCATATGATCTTGTTCTCAACGGCTTTGAATTAGGTGGAGGTTCGATTAGGATTCATAAAACAGACCTACAGAAGGAAATGTTTGATGTCTTAGGTTTTTCTGAAGAAGAAGCAAAAGAACAATTTGGATTTTTATTTGAAGCACTTGATTATGGAACTCCTCCCCATGGCGGTGTTGCATTAGGACTAGACCGAATTGTTATGCTATTAGCAGGAAGAACGAATCTTAGAGATACGATTTTGTTTCCAAAGACTGCATCTGCTTCCGATTTGTTAACAAATGCACCAAGTGAAGTAGAAAAGGCACAGTTAGATGAATTATCCATCCAGTTAAACCGTAAAGATAAGTAATTGAAAGTTATCTCATTATTGCTTTTTGAAGAATACACGTGTTAAAATAACATCAAAGCTTATGCAAGGTTTGATGAATAATAGTATTTAACGCAATCCTGATGTGTGCGTCCATGAAAAGTGTTTTGACCGAACAACTGTATACTTGGGAGCTCGAAGTAGTTCCTATGTTGCGTACGTGCCTTGAATTAGGAAGTACAATAAATATAGGACAGAGCGCCCACCTGCCGTGAGCGGGATCAAAGCTTCATACTGGACGGCACGATCGGGATTGTGTAAAAAAAACCCTAAATTGCAAAAAGGATTACCTCCTTTGGCAATTTAGGGTTTTTTGCTAGCAAGATAGCCAGAATCTGTTAATTTGACCCTTGTGCTAATTGCTGCAAGTTTCCATTTTTATCCATGCGAAATGCCGGTGCAGGCATGGAACCTTGATCATCCAAAACGGTCATTTTACGTGCTCTTTCCATAATTTGAATAAATGCTTGATAGTCCTCTTGAATAGTAGACAACTGTGTTTTAGTTTGTTCTAATTCTTTATTCAATGTATCTACTTGTTCTCTTAATTTTTTATTCTCGTTTTCCACTTGCTCCAGATTTGCTTTTGATTGGTTGGAAGAAATTGTTTGTTTTTTAACGTCCTTTAAATAGCGTATTACCATATCCATTGTCATCGATGAATCAGCTTGTACAGCTGGGACGTCGTTTTGCTGTGTATCTTCCTCTTGTACGTGATTCTGAGGTAAAGAAACTACAGGCTTTCTGATTGTTTGGCCGCTTTTAGCCATGGCACGTTTCTTCTCTTTACGTTGACGCTTTGCCAGATCAATAGCATTCACATATTTCATCCGAATCTCAGCATTCCAGCGAAAGCCGCATGCTGCTGATGTACGGTTCAATTTATCACCGACTTCTTCAAAAGCATTTAATTGGGTGCTCCCCTCTCTGATATGGCGCAATACGGTTTCAGCCAATAATAAATCATCTTCATGTGACCATGCGTCTTGTCTTACCTTTACCATTATGTTCAACTCCTTTAGTAATAACAGCTTCAATAAATAATAGATTTAGCTATTTTTACATTTATTGTTGCCGCAGGAGGTTTATCTTATACGTCAAATCTTTTTATCTTGTTGTATTTTTTCATAAACTTGTTTCATAGCCTGCTCAAATTTACCTGTCGCTCTTGGATGATAATACTGTTTGTTTTTTATAGAATCAGGTAAGTACTGCTGATCAATCCACCCATTATCATAATTATGGGGGTATTTGTATTCATTGCCCCTGCCTAATGAATTCGCACCTTGATAATGTGAATCTTTTAGATGTAACGGTATATCACCGCTCTTACCTTGGCGAATATCTGCCAAAGCTGCATCAAGTGCTTTATATGCAGTATTGGATTTAGGGGACAAACACAATTCTACAATAGCTACTGCAAGTGGTATTCTTGCCTCAGGAAAGCCTAATCGCTCTGCGGCCTGTACGGCATAAATTGCTCGAGGACCAGCTTGTGGGTTTGCAAGCCCAATATCTTCATACGCTGTTACGATCATTCGTCGAGCAATACTATCTAGATCACCAGCCTCAATTAATCTACCTAAATAGTGAAGGGCAGCATCAACGTCGCTACCACGAATTGACTTTTGAAAAGCAGAAAGTACATCGTAATGAGCGTCTCCATCCTTATCATGGGAAAAGCTCTTTTTTTGCATACACTCTTCAGCGGTATCTAAAGCAATAGCAATCTCATGCTGTTCGTTTTCAGGGGTTGATGAAACTGCTAGTTCCAGTCCATTCAGTGCAGCGCGCATATCACCGTTTGCACTTCTAGCGAAATGCTCGAGTGCATCATCAGAAAGCTTTACTTGCTGCTTACCCAGCCCGTTTTCTTGATCTGCTATTGCTCGATTGATCGCTTGTTTCACATGCTCTGTTGTTAAGGGCTGCAATTCGAATAAATGACACCGGCTACGAATAGCGGGATTAATGGAATGATAAGGATTACTAGTGGTACAACCAATCAGAATGATAAGATTGCTCTCTAAATGAGGCAGCAGAAAATCTTGTTTTCCTTTATCTAAACGATGAACTTCATCGAGTATGAGCACAACCTGACCTAACATTTTAGCTTCTTCGACAACGATCTCCATATCTTTCTTTTTATCTGTCACTGCATTCAGTGATTTAACCGTCTTTCCTAAACTTTTTGCTAGAGCAAATGCCATGGACGTCTTACCAGTTCCCGGTGGCCCGAATAAAATCATCGATGCTAATCGCTCAGCAGTTACCATACGTCGAATGATTTTACCTTCCCCAACTAAGTGCTCTTGTCCAATAATCTCGTCAATATGTCCGGGTCTCATACGAAATGCAAGTGGTTTTAATTTCATTTATACCTTCCTTTATAATATAATAAAACATTGTTTCAAGAAGATTGTTCATAAAGAGATATGCGAGGTAGCATGATTAAAATAGAAGTAATGCTACGATATAATGATTACATACACTACCATACAATTCAATTCGATAACATGCATGAAGAATGCGTTCCATGCTATAATATCATGTATTAGTATTAATGGAACGTAATTTAAATTGAGGTGTAATAAATGAAGATTTCTACAAAGGGAAGATATGGATTAACAATTATGATTCATTTAGCTAAGCAGCATGGAAAAGGACCGACTTCTTTAAAACAAATAGCTAAAGAGAATAACTTATCGGAACATTATTTAGAGCAGCTTGCTAGCCCACTACGTAATGCAGGGTTAATAAAAAGTATTCGTGGTGCTTATGGTGGTTATATATTAGCGAAAGAACCAATTGATATAAAAGCTGGTGACATTATTCGGGTATTAGAAGGCCCTATTACACCTGTAGAGGGAATAGAGGATGAAGAACCTGCCAAGCAGGCGCTTTGGCTACGAATTCGTGATGCTGTTAAGGATGTCTTAGATACCACGACTTTAAAGGATTTATCCGAACATAATAATGAACAGCCGCAAGAAGCATATATGTTCTATATTTAATGCAAGCAGGAAGGAAAGATAAACATGGAACAAATTTATTTAGATCATGCAGCAACAACGCCGATTCATCAAGATGTCTTGGATACCATGTATAACGTAGAAAAAGAAGTGTTTGGTAATCCATCAAGTGTTCATTCATTTGGTAGGAAAGCAAGGCACCTGCTTGATGAAGCAAGACTCGTAATGGCTAGAAGTATACAAGCTAAGGAAAGAGAAATTGTTTTTACAAGTGGGGGAACGGAAGCTGATAATCTTGCATTAATAGGTGCTGCTTTAGGTAATCGAGATAAAGGTAACCATATTATTACGACAGTACAAGAGCATCATGCTGTCCTGCATACCATTGAGAAATTAGAAGCAGAGGGTTTTAGCGTGACCTATTTACCTGTTGATCAAGATGGTTTGGTTTCTACAGAAGATGTACGACGTGCACTAACGGATGAAACTATTTTAGTTTCGATAATGTTTGTAAATAATGAAACTGGGGTTATTCAGCCGATCCAAGAGATTGGACAATTGCTACACGAACACCAGGCTTATTTTCATACGGATGCTGTCCAGGCTTATGGACTAATCGATATTGACGTAAATTTGCTAGGCATTGATCTGCTGACAGTATCTTCACATAAAATAAATGGACCTAAAGGGATAGGTTTTTTATATGTTCAAGAGAATGTACAGCTTCAGTCTTTACAATTTGGCGGTGAGCAAGAAAGAAAACGTCGGGCTGGGACAGAAAATATTGCTGGCATAGTTGGATTTCAAAAAGCCGTTGAGCTTGCTATGGAAAATAAAGTTGAACGTAATGAATTGTATAGCTCCTATAAAAATCTGTTTCTTCGCCTGTTAGAAGAAAATGGTGTTGAGTTTCAAGTAAATGGGGATGTTAAGTCCACGATTGCATCGATTGTTAATATTAGCTTTCCAGGTACAAAAGTAGAAGCGCTTTTGACGAATTTTGATTTAGAAGGCATAGCTGCTTCAAGTGGTAGTGCTTGTACAGCGGGATCTGTAGAGCCTTCTCATGTATTAACAGCGATGTTTGGTAAAGAACATGAATGTACAACAAACTCAATTCGGTTTAGCTTTGGAATTTTCAATACAGAGGAAAATGTAGAGCAAGCTGCATTACGTGTTGCAAAAATTGTGAAGCGATTAGCTCGTTAAAAAGGATGGATAAATCATGAAAAGTAATAAGGACACAAGAGTTGTAGTTGGAATGAGTGGAGGCGTTGATTCTTCCGTTGCTGCTCTATTATTAAAACAACAAGGATATGATGTAGTCGGAATCTTTATGAAAAACTGGGATGATACAGATGAATTTGGTGTTTGTACGGCGACAGAAGATTTTGATGATGTTGTACGTGTCTGTAATCAATTGGAAATTCCTTATTATGCGGTTAATTTCGAAAAGCAATATTGGGATAAGGTATTTACGTATTTTCTAGATGAATATAAAGCAGGAAGAACACCAAATCCAGACGTAATGTGTAATAAAGAGATTAAATTTAAAGCATTCTTAGAGCATGCCATGTCTCTAGGTGCAGATTATTTAGCAACAGGGCATTATGCACAAGTCCGATCTCAAAATGATAGATACGAAATGCTTCGTGGAGTGGATGACAATAAGGATCAAACCTATTTTTTAAATCAATTAACCGAAGATATTTTGGGGAAAGTGATGTTTCCACTTGGGCATCTACCAAAATCAGAAGTTAGAAAAATAGCTAAAGAGCATGGATTAGCAACTGCTGAAAAGAAAGATAGCACAGGAATTTGCTTTATTGGAGAACGAAACTTCAAAACGTTTCTAAGTGAATATTTACCTGCACAGCCAGGACAAATGCAAACGTTAGAAGGGGAAGTGAAAGGAAAACATGATGGTCTTATGTATTACACAATCGGTCAACGGCAAGGACTGGGAATCGGTGGAGCTGGAGACCCGTGGTTTGTCGTAGGTAAAAATCTAGAAGATAACGTCCTTTATGTGGAGCAAGGCTATGCAAATGACAAGCTATATTCAGATGCTCTTATTGCATCAGATGTGAATTGGATTCATGCGGATAAAGTGGAGGAGAGTTTTACTTGTACAGCTAAATTCCGCTACCGTCAACAAGATAGTGAAGTAAAGGTAACCATTTTGGATGATGACCATGTCAGGGTTGACTTTATGGAAAGCCAACGGGCTATTACCCCAGGTCAAGCTGTCGTATTTTACAATGGAGATGTTTGCCTTGGTGGAGGAACAATTGATGAGATTAGAAAAGCGGACCATAGATTAGATTATGTTGGTTAATAAGGAGTTTTACTATGGATAAGAACAAACAAGCAATAGCGCACATGCAGGAGAATAAATTCGAAGAGGCTGCTGCATTGTTTACAGAAGTAATCGAAGAAAATCCAAACGACCCAGTTGGTTACATCAACTTTGGGAACTTGCTATTTCATGTCAATGATCTTCCTAGAGCACAGCGCTTTTTTGAGAAAGCGATCGAGTTGGATGAGCACGCAGCAACAGCTTACTATGGATTAGGTAATCTATTTTATGAGCAAGCACTCTACCCTAAAGCACAAGAAAACTTTCAGAAAGCTGTAGAGCTGGGCTTAGAGGAAGCAGACGTTTATTTTTTACTAGGAATGACTTTTCAACACCAGGAGCATTATAAATTAGCTCTTCCGTATTTATTACGAGCTACAGAGCTAGACCCAGAAGATGCTGATAGCTTGTTTCAATATGGATTAACGTTGGCACAGAGCGATCATTTAAAAGATGCAGAAGAAATCTTTCGAAAAGTATTAACAATAGAGACTAATCACAGTGATGCTAATTACAACCTAGGTGTTATTGCCCTATTTGAAGATCGGTTAGAGCAGGCATTAGCGTTCTTTGAAGAAGCGTTACGCATTCAACCTGAGCATATCTTAGCTGCAAATGGCAAGGAAAAAACAGAGGGATTGTTGAAGAAGTAAGAAAATAGTGGAGTGTTTGAGATGGAACGAGACAAATATGCAGTGGAGGATCAAGGGTATATCAAAGGGGAACTTGTTTATACTATTTTTCACAATCAAGCTGAGCAGTTTTCGATTGCAAAAATTAAAGTACTGGAAACGAATGAAGCATTTAAAGAGAAAGATATTGTCATAAAAGGATATTTTTCAAATCTGCAAGAGGAAACTAGCTACTATTTTTATGGAACGTTTGAAAAGCATCCTCGTTTCGGCACTCAATATAACGTAACTTCTTATCAGACGTTTATTCCTAATTCGAAGGATGGGCTTGTTGCTTATCTTTCGAGTGATCTCTTTTACGGTGTAGGCAAGAAAACGGCGGAGAAGATCGTTGATCAACTTGGTGAAAACGCAATTACAAAGATTATAAACGATCCTAAGGCTCTAGCTAATGTAGCAGGATTAAAGCAAGCAACAGCAGAATCTTTGCGGACTGCACTTCAAGAGAATCAAGGATTTGAACATGTTGCTGTCTATTTAGCTAATTATCATATTGGTCTGAAAATGGCACAAAAAATATATCAGAATTATAAGGATGAAGCTATCCATTTGATTGAGGAGGATCCTTATCAGTTTGTATTTGATATTGAGGGATTTGGGTTTCGGACAGCGGATGAAATAGCAAACCAAATGGGACTTTCTACGTCGCATCCGAATCGAATTGGAGCAGGGTGTATTTATGTGTTACAACGATCTGTTCAAGATGGCCATGTGTTTTTGCCTATGGATAAGTGTATAAATTTGGTAATGGAGCTGCTAGCAACAATAGACCTTTCTGAAGTTATTATTACAGAACGCTTAACAGAATTGAATCGTGATAAAACGATTATTATTCAGGATGGTCATGTCTATCTACCTTCTTTGTATTATGCAGAAGATGGATTTAGTACACATATTAAAAGAATTCTAACAAAGCCAATTGAACATCAAACCCCGATGGCTGAATTAATGAAGATAATCGGTGACATCGAGGAGTCCGAAGTTCTATCGTACGGAAAAGAGCAATTCACTGCGATTAATCAGTCGATTCATTCAAAACTCATGATCTTAACAGGTGGTCCTGGTACGGGAAAGACTACTGTAGTGAAAGGAATATTAAATGCGTACGCTACGATTCATCAATTATCCCTAAACCCGAAAGATTATGATAATGAGCATGAATTCCCGTTTATTTTAACTGCTCCTACTGGAAGAGCAGCGAAACGATTAACAGAATCTGCCGGCCTTCCTGCACAAACCATTCATCGATTACTAGGTTGGGATGGTAATAGTGGTTTTGATAAAAATGAACATGAACCATTAGCTGGTAGATTTTTAATTATTGATGAATTTTCAATGGTCGATAGTTGGTTAGCTAATCATCTATTTAAGGCTATTCCTGATGATATGCAAGTATTAATTGTTGGAGATGAGGATCAGTTACCATCTGTAGGACCTGGTCAGGTGTTATCAGATTTACTTGGAAGTGATTGCATACCGTTTGTACGTCTTACAGAAGTTTATCGTCAAAAAGAAGGTTCGAGAATTATTCAAATTGCTCATGAGATTAAAAATGACGCTCCAGTTCAATTACAAAATGATCAAGACTTTAGCTTTATTCCTTGTAATGAGCTGCAAATGGTGGATGTGATTACGAAAATATTTACAAAAGCTATGGATAAGGGGTTTGATGTTCGAGATGTACAAGTGTTAGCTCCTATGTATCGATCGGAAGCTGGTATCACGAAAATAAATCAAGCTTTACAGCAAATCATCAATCCGAAGACAGAGCAAAAAAGAGAAGTGAAAACACAGGATGCTGTGTATCGTAAGGGTGATAAGGTTATTCAGCTGGTAAATCAACCTGAAGACGGTGTTTATAATGGAGATATAGGTGAAGTAGTTGCGATTTTTCGAGAAGAAGAAAATACTGAAAATGTGGAGCAGCTTGTTATTGCTTATGATGATAAAGAAGTCGTCTATGAGCCGAAGGATTACCGAAATATCATGCATGCTTACTGTATTTCTATACATAAATCACAAGGTAGTGAATTTCCAATTGTCATATTACCTGTAGTCAGAACCTATCATCGGATGCTAAAAAAGAACCTTCTTTATACTGCAATTACGAGAAGCAAACAATCATTAATTATTTGTGGAGAACAGCAGGCGTTTGTAAAAGGAGTAACAACAGTTGATACAAATCAGCGCTATACCAGCCTAAAGGAGAGTCTTATCGCTAAATTAGACAGCAAAGTGATTGAACCTGAAGTGGAGGATGAGGACCAGCTTTCACCATACGATTTCATGTGACAAAACGTATATTTTTGGTTAATTTGGGTTAGCATGAGAGTAAGATTTGAGACAGAAGGAGCTCTATAGATAATGCGATGCCCAAATTGCCGTGGTAAGGATATTGGAAAGATAGGCACACAACAGTTTTATTGCTGGAATTGCTTTATTGAAATGTCAGTAATCAATGATAAATTAACTGTCCATCAGGTTGAGGCAGATGGATCGTTAAGTTCACTTAACGATCTATTCAGTGAAGACGAAAGAACGATCTATGAAAATCCTTAACTATGCTGATAATTACTTCAGTAGGATGAAGTGTCATCATGTTTAAAAACAATAAGCGTTTGAACTTCCTTTACTGGTTATTGATTGGCATTTTTCTATTCCTTTTCATTTTCTTACTGATAAAACTGTTTCCATTTTACAAAACAGTTTTTTTATTTCTATGGCATCTCTTAGCTCCATTTCTTATTTCCTGTCTTATAGCGTATTTATTATATCCAGTGGTAAATAAACTCCATAGCTATAATATTCCAAGGGGAATAGCTGTTTTACTCATCTATTTGTTATTTTTTGGAGGTACCGCATATTTAATCTATCGTGTCTACCCGATGATCGTCACGCAAGTTAGAGAGCTTAATGAACAACTGCCTCAATTCATTAATATGTATGAAAAACTGATATACCAAATGTACGAATATACATCATTTTTACCAGAAACCGTTCATGATAAATTTGATCACTTAATCGCGAGGGTAGAAAATGGCTTGGATCGATTACTCGCAAGACTTGTAAACGGATTTACAAAAGTATTCGATTTTATTATTTTTATTACGGTTATTCCTGTATTAGTGTTTTACTTTTTAAAGGATTATGACAAAATTAAGGCTTATTTTAAGCGGTTTATACCAAAGAAATATCGTAGTCAATCAAGTAAAATGGTCCATGCTATTGATGAAACGTTAGGTGATTACATTCGTGGTCAATTACTCGTCTGCCTATTTGTAAGCCTAACCTCACTTATTATTTTTAAGCTACTTGGAATGGATTTTGCTTTGCTACTTGCTATTCTTATGGGGATTACAAATCTAATCCCATATTTTGGCCCAATTATTGGAGCAGCACCTGCTGTAGCGATTGCCCTTACAGTCTCAGGGAAATTAGTTATATTTGTAATAGTAGCTGTATTTATTATTCAATTAATTGAGAGTAACCTATTGTCCCCATACATTGTTGGAAAAAGTATTAATATACACCCAATAGCAATCATCTTTGCTTTATTACTGGGTGGACAGCTTTTTGGAATTGTTGGCATGATTATAGCTGTACCAACGATGACGATTGCCAAAGTAATTATTAAGCATGTCATTCACTGGAGACAATTTCGTAGCAAGGAGCAAGAGGGGTAATTTGGAGTAGTATTTTAACCTGCATATAACTGAAGTCCCCCACTTCAAGAAACAAAGTGAAACCAATATGGGTAAGTGGGGATCGACTGCCAGTAAATGTCCGATTGGTTTGACTAACAATCAGTGGGAGAAAAACCAAATCCCTACTTATTGAATTTTCACTTTATAAGCAGGGATTCCTAAAAAACGTATCATTTTTAGTTTAGCAAGCTAGAAATGGTACGTTTTGTTGTGGGTAAAAAAGAGAAATTATATCGAAAACATTATCGAAATGCAACTCGTACTGCTAAATGGAAAAAACGATTATAAATACCTAGTATAAAAATGAGATAACTTATTTGCTTCATTTAATAGGTTAAAAGTACGAGAAAAATATTTAGAATTCAAGATGTTTAATGATTTCATGAAATAAGTAACAAAAATGCTAACTTTAGAACCGTTTTGTATATAGACACAAAATTGACATGATCAAACAAAGTATGAAAAGATGGAATAAAGTCCCAGATAAAGAATAGGTCTAAGAATGCTGGAGTCAAAGCGTAAAGCAATTATTTTATTTCTTATCGCACTAGTATTAGCAGTAGTATCTGGTCTTTAAAATGAAATTTCGAATCTGGCAAGTCTGGGTTATCAAAAGTTAATACAAATAACAACTTTATCTCAGTTAATCCTGCGTTTGTTTATTGTATTTTTCGTTAATAGATTTTTTCAATTCTTCAACTTGTTTTACACTAATATTCTTTAACTCTTCATCTATTTCATTTCGTTTCTTGTTAAATGAGTCTAATTGATTACTATTTATGATTTCTTCATTTTTTAAATCAATAGCGACTTTGGATAAGTTGTTAAACAATCGAGTGATTTTTCTATCCCTTTCATTTGTAACTTTGTGGATATCGAAGCTATTTGTAACTTCTTTTTAATTAGCATCACTTAAAGCTTTCAACCGAATTAATGGGGTTCTTATTACACAATCGGCTGCAAACGAATATGTAAAAGTATATTCTATTACCAAAAACGCTGGGAGTGCCAGAGATGCCGCGAATGATATATTAGCTACGACAGGGAGTTACTTACAAAAAAATTCGATAAGTAGTTCTGGAAATAAAGAATTTACTGCAAAGGTTAAAGTCAATATCCGGATGGTATTTTTACCTAAGGAAATATTCGGATATCATGTACCTTCCATTCCATATACAGCAAGTGCACATGGTAGGGTAATAGAATGAAGCAGTTTATCCAACAAGAAGAAGGGAACATAGCTTTATTCGTTTTAGGTATGTTAAGTATTATTATGATCCTGTTTTTGCTAGTAGTAAATATGGGAGGCGTTTTAGCCACGAAAGAAAAATCTAGTACGACGGTTCAACAAGCAAGCATGGCAGGATCTAGTATAATCTATGAGGAAGTACAGAAAATCATTGAAACGTATGAGTATGAGACGTTAGAAGGAGAGCTGCTTAGCTTCTTTGAAGATTTTGATGAAAATCTTCAAGAACGAACTGAGCAATTAGCAAGTAGAAATTATTATCGTGATTGGTCAGCAAATGAAATACATCTAGAAGCGTTGGACCAAGTAGTGAATGAAGCTTTACAACATGAAATGATAAGACCAAAACTGATAGAGTTACTCCAAGATGTAGATATTGAAAGTCAAGTGGTTGCAAAGGTTAAAGAGATTATTATTGATAACGGTGGCGTATTAGAAAATGCGAAATTAAAGATCAGTGAAGACCGTCTATTTGTAAGGGCAGCAAATGAAATAGAGGCAGTGTCCTATGATGGATAATTTAAAAGAGAATGTGTACCAAGAATCAGCTGGTCCAAAAATTGATTTTATTAACGTTGTGTGGGATTGGAGCACGGAGGTATCATTAGACCAACCATTCTAAATGGTATAGTTACGTATTATAACGAAATATTATCCAGTAGGGATCTGTTTTAATGAAGTAAAGAGGTGACAAATTGATTTTTATATTGTTAGTTATAATTTTATATAGTGTCCCGTTTATTTGGGTGCTTTGGTCATTTATAAACGTAAAAAATAATAAAAGGGAAAAGGTGAAATGGAAGTATCCTATCCTCCTTTTTCTGTTATTAATCTTGTTATCGATAATTGGAAATGTCTATCTATCTTCCACTTATACGATTCCTTTCTTGCAAACCTCGATGGAAAGTATGATCTGGCTAATCGTAGCAGCTGTGTTTTTAGGAATCATTGCCCTTATTAATGTATTTGTAACATTATCATTACGGAATAAAAATGTTTCTAAGCAATTTCATAATCCGAGAGTGATATGGAAATTAATTGGTGGGATGGCACTGTTTTAGGATTCCTGTTTATTTGGTTTATGCCCTTTGGACAAAAGCTATCATATGTGATGGCTTTAGAGCAAGCAATGAATGCAACAGAAAATGCTAATGGTTCAGAAGAAATTACACTTTCACTAGTTAAATCAGAAAGTAATTGTCTTACAAAAAGAAATTGTTCGAATGAACAGTTTCACAATGTGATTTATGTGAAGAACAATATGGATGAGCCAAAAGAAATACAAATCAAGATACGCGCACTAGACAAGGATCAACAAGAATTAAAAGTTATTGACTCGAAGATCATGGAGGTCGGTGCGAATGAGTTACAAATGGTAAAAACGGAGGAAACCAATCAACAATCAAGTATATGGAATCAATATTCTTTTCAAACTGATGATAGGATGTATTATTTTCAACATCAATTTCGCTATAGGGAAATAGAATAAGCAATATATCTGTGTATTACATCAAGAGAAGGTGTAAGAAGTTTTTATGTCAGAAAAAAGCTGGAGAAGGTTCTATCTGTATTTAATGTTATTTATCTATATCATTTATGCACCTATATCAATTATTGAATGGCTCTCAGAATCAGGAGGTTTTCCTTTTACTGCAATTATAGTAGGTATAGCGCTGCCTTTATCCGAAAAATCACCTAGAGGGATTAAAGGAAATTTCAAAGAAAGATTCTGTCTCATAGGTATGCATCGGCGTTGACATTCCGCTCGATGTTTTTTATAATTACGCTAACAACTATACATGTAGAATACGTTGAAAGTTTTGAGTACATGACAATCGCTTTTAAGAGAAGGATTTCCGTTGGCTGAAAGAAATCCTAAGGTAGAATCATGGAAAGCTAAGCTGGAGTACGGTTAATTCCCGTCGGTGTCATACCGTTATAATGATAAAGTGATGAACAATAGTTCATAATTAGGGTGGTACCGCGATCAAATCTCGTCCCTGCAAATGCAGAGAAGGGATTTTTTTATTGTCTAGGTAATTGTAAAATTTGAACCTGTGGATAAAAATGGGCGTGTTGAGCTGTTCCAGCGGAGGCGACTTCACGAATTGCCCTAATCTAAGTTATCATCGGCTTGCATGTACACCGTGATTCCTTTATCTCCGTTGACTCGCTTCAGTTCGCTACGTTTCTAATCGGGCGCTTGCGCTTTTATTCTTTTCAGGAAATAAATAATCCATTTACTGCGCTCAGTTAGTCTTTCCTGACGAAAAAGTGATGTCAATGATTAATGACTTGATGTTCTATTCAACTATTTTTAGATTGGGAGGAAGTTTAAGATGAAACAATTATCATCAGCAGAAGTTAGGCAAATGTTTTTAGATTTCTTTAAAGAAAAAGGCCATCGTGTTGAGCCAAGTGCTTCTCTAGTTCCGAAGGATGATCCGACGCTACTATGGATCAACAGTGGTGTTGCAACATTAAAAAAATATTTTGATGGTCGGGTAATCCCTGATAATCCTCGAATCGTAAATGCCCAAAAATCAATTCGTACGAATGATATAGAAAATGTCGGTTTTACCGCAAGACATCATACGTTCTTTGAAATGCTCGGTAACTTTTCAATAGGTGACTACTTTAAAAAAGAAGCTATCGATTGGGCTTGGGAATTTCTAACGAGTGATCATTGGATTGGGTTTGATCAAGAACGTTTATCCGTTACAGTGCATCCAGAGGATGATGAGGCCTATGATATATGGTTAAAGAATATAGGTATTCCAAAGGAAAGAATTATTCGTTTAGAAGAGAATTTTTGGGATATTGGTGAAGGCCCAAGTGGACCGAATACAGAAATCTTTTATGATCGTGGCGAACACTATGGAAACGATCCAAGTGATCCTGAACTTTATCCTGGGGGAGAAAACGAAAGATACTTGGAAATATGGAACCTTGTCTTCTCCCAGTTTAATCATAATCCAGATGACACGTACACGCCTTTACCTAAAAAGAATATAGATACTGGTATGGGCTTAGAACGGATGGTATGTGTCATTCAAGACGCACCAACAAACTTTGAAACAGACCTATTTATGCCAATTATTAAAAAGACAGAAGAGTTAGCCTCTACAAAGTATGGAGCTAGTCAAGAAGGAGATACAGCTTTTAAAGTGATTGCTGATCATATTCGTACGGTTAGCTTTGCGGTAGGAGATGGTGCTGTTCCTTCGAATGAAGGAAGAGGTTATGTATTAAGAAGATTAATTAGAAGAGCTGTTCGATTTGCCAAAGAAATTGGTATTGAAAAGCCGTTCATGTATGAATTAGTAGATACGGTAGCAGACATTATGAAGGATTTCTACCATGAAGTAGTGAAGAAAAAAGAATTTATTAAAAATATGGTGAAAGTGGAAGAAGAGCGGTTTCATGAGACACTGCACGATGGCTTAGAAATATTAACAGCAATCTTGAACAGCGAAAAGGAGAAAGGAAGCACCTTATTCCCAGGAGTGGAAGTATTTCGCTTATATGATACCTATGGGTTCCCTAAAGAATTAACAGAGGAATATGTGGAAGCACAAGGTTTTACGATTGATGAAGAAGGTTTCCAACGAGAAATGGAAAAACAACGTGAGCGTGCACGTAACGCTCGACAAAAAGTTGATTCTATGCAAGTACAAGATGCTGTTTTCAGTGAGATTAATATCGATAGTGCGTTTGTAGGGTATACCCAAATGGAAGTAGATACTTCCATTGTGGCAATGATTGCTGGTAATGAACAGGTGGAAGTAGCAGAAGCAGGTGACGACATATATGTATTCCTAGAGCAAACACCATTCTATGCCGAAAGTGGCGGGCAAATTGCTGACAAAGGTTTCATTTCTACCGAGCAAGCTACTGCATATGTAAAAGACGTACAAAAATCGCCAATTGGGCAGCATATTCATCGTGTAAGCATTCAACAAGGTTCTTTACGTATAGGAGAAGCGGTTCATGCCATAGTTGAAAAGTCGGCTCGCTCTTTTATTGTCAAAAACCATACAGCAACTCATTTATTACATCAGGCATTAAAGGATGTGCTTGGTAGTCATGTTAATCAAGCTGGATCACTTGTTACGCATGAACGCCTCCGATTTGATTTCTCTCATTTTAATGCTGTAACCAAAGCTGAGCTACAACAAATTGAAGAAATTGTTAATACAAAGATATGGGAGGCAATGTCCCTAGTCATTACCAATGAAAATATTGAGGATGCTAAAAAAATGGGAGCAATGGCCTTATTCGGCGAGAAGTATGGCGATGTAGTTCGAGTAGTTAGAATTGGTGATTATAGTTTAGAGCTTTGTGGTGGCTGTCACGTTGTGAATACATCTGAAATTGGTCTATTCAAGATCGTTTCGGAAAGTGGAATCGGAGCTGGAACAAGAAGAATTGAGGCTGTTACTAGTAAAGAAGCCTATCAATATTTAGCAAATAAGGTAGGTCTATTACAGCAATCTGCTCAATTAGTTAAATCGAAAGAGGAAGCACTTCCAGAAAGAATAGAGGGCTTATTTCAGGATATTAAAGAGTTGCAGAAGGAAAAAGAATCACTTCGTGCAAAACTTGCAAATGTAGAAGCTTCTTCAATTTTAGATAATGTACAAAACATTGAAGGTATCTCTTTATTAAGTGAAAAAGTCGATGTAAATGATATGAATCAGTTGCGAAATATGCTGGATGACTTAAAACAAAAACTAGAATCTGGAATTATTCTATTAGCAATAGAGAATAACGGAAAGGTTCAATTAGCAGCAGGAGTTTCAAAAGACTTAATGGAACAAGGATTCCATGCAGGGAAATTAATTAAACAGGCTGCGCATGCTTGTGGCGGTGGCGGAGGAGGTCGTCCAGACATGGCCCAAGCAGGAGGTAAGGATCCATCCAAAATTGATCAAGCCTTAAATGCAGCTAAAGAATATATTTTAGAGCATATGAATAGCAACTAATTTGAATATCATCTAGTGAAAAAGATATAATTAATTCTATAATCATGTTAAGATAATAGAAGAAGCTTACATTCGGTTTAGCAGATGGCTTTACCAAATGATTCTAAGATCGAGGTGTCACGATGAGTTCAATTGATAAAACGATGAAATTTAATTTTTCGGAAGAGCCTTTTGACCAGGATATTAAGGAAATACTTTTCACAGTGCATGCAGCTTTAAAGGAAAAAGGGTATAATCCGATAAATCAGATTGTAGGTTACTTGCTTTCTGGTGATCCTGCTTATATTCCAAGGTACAATGACGCACGTAACTTAATTCGTAAAATCGAACGTGACGAAGTAATTGAAGAGCTTGTCAAGTTCTATTTAGAACAACAGCAAAAGGAAAATAAATGAAAGTAATGGGATTAGATGTAGGATCCAAAACAATAGGTGTTGCTGTTAGTGATGCCTTTGGTTGGACTGCACAAGGAATAAAAACAATCAAATGGAACGAAGAAGAGATTACCTCTGCCGATGAAGCATTAAAATCCATTATAGTAGAACATCAAGTTGGGAAAGCTATTGTTGGACTTCCGAAGAATATGAATGGTACGATCGGAGAGCGTGGAGAAGCATCTAAGCTCTACGCAGAGCATCTAGAAAAAGTCCACGGAATTGAAACAGTGCTATGGGATGAGCGTTTAACTACGATGGCTGCTGAAAGAGTTCTACTAGAAGCGGATATGAGTAGAAAGAAACGTAAGAAAGTCATTGATAAGATGGCAGCTGTAATGATTCTACAAAATTATTTAGACCAGAAATAAAGGAGTGAAAGAATGGCACTTGAGGAAAAGGAACGAATTATAATACCTGATGAAAATGGAGAAGAACATTTATTTGAAGTTCTGTTTACCTTTGATGTGGATGAGACAAGTCAATCCTATATCGCAGTTATTCCTGTAGAGCAATCAGAGGATGAGGAAGTCGAAGTTTATGCATTCCGTTACGAAGAAAAGGAAAAAGATGATGACGATTTATCGCTGTTTCCAATTGAATCTGATAAAGAATGGGAAATGGTTGAAGAAATGCTTCATACACTAGCAGATCAAGAAAATGAGGCATAGGGTTATCTCAAAAAATGAAAAGCTGATGTCGAAATACGGCATCAGCTTTTTGTTTTTTGCATAAAATTAATGGAATATAACATCGAATTTTAGTATAATATACCGGATGAGAGGGGGATAACTATGTCCAAAGAGAAAAAGAATGGTAATTTTAGGGACAACCTCATTGCTCGAAGCGAAGAAGCCAAGACAGTGCGTAAGATTGTGTCAATTATTATTATCGCATTACTTTTAATTTTGATTATTGGTGGCTTATCTGGTTTTTTGTACGTCAAGTCAGCCCTAAAACCAGTTGATCCAGATAGCAAGGAAGAGATAAAAGTAACAATTCCAATTGGTTCATCATCTTCAGAGATTGCTTCTTTATTAGAAGAAAAGGGGGTTATTAAAAATGCCCTTATATTTCGTTTTTACATAAAATTTAATAATGAATCAGATTTTCAAGCTGGAAAATACACATTCACGCCAGATATGGAATTAGATGAAATAATTGAATCACTGAAAAATGGAAAGATTATGGCTGAAGCAGTTCATACAATTACCATTCCAGAAGGAAAAACCATTGAGCAAATGGCAGGAATCTTTGCAAAGAAAATGAGTTTTTCGAAAGAAGATTTTTTGAAGAAAGTAGACGACAAAGATTATATTAGTCAGTTAATCAAAAGATATCCATCTATATTGTCAGAGGAAATTCTAAATACTGAGATTCGTCATCCATTAGAAGGGTATTTATTTGCATCAACATATGATTTCTATGAAGAGAAGCCAAGCGTAGAAGCAGTTATCAATGAAATGTTGAAGAAAACAGATGCTGTGTTATCCGATTATTTAAACGAAATTAGTGAAACTGATTATTCGGTTCATGAAGCTGTTACCTTTGCCTCGGTTGTTGAAAAAGAAGCGAGCACTGCAAAACAGCGGAAAAAAATTGCCGGTGTGTTTTATAATCGTATAGAGGAAGGAATGAAGCTACAAACAGATCCAACCGTATTGTACGCTTTAGGAAAACATAAGGATCGTGTATTATATGAGGATTTAGAAGTAGAGTCTCCTTATAACACTTACTATGCGGAGGGCTTACCGATTGGGCCAATTGGAAGCTATGCCGAAAGCTCCTTAAAGGCAGTGCTTAATCCAGAGCAATCAGATTTCTTATATTTCCTCCATGATGGAGAAGGAAATATTTATTATGCAAAAACATTAGATGAACATAATGAAAATAAACAGAAGTATATCGATTAAAGTCTCATCCCCCTATCTCATAAGCTGAGAAGGGGGATGCTTCCGATATATTTACCCTTCATTTAATTTATGATAAAATATGTAATCTTGGTATCGAGATTTCATTCTGAAAAAGAGGTCATTTTATGAACGAACAAGTAATACACTACTTATTGAACATTTTACCTGCTACAACTTCATTTGTTCAGCAATTAGAAAAGGAAGCAAAGCAAAATCATGTACCTATTATGGAGCCTCTAAGTATGGATTTTATGCTGCACATACTTCAATTAAAGAAACCGAAGAGAATATTGGAGATTGGAGCAGCAATTGGATATTCTGCTTTAAGAATGGCAGAAGTAGCACCAGATTGTGAAATAATAACAATTGAAAAAAATGAACAGCGTTACCAGGAAGCTGTTATGAACATAGAAAAGCAAGGGAAGTCTAGTACAATAGATGTTATCCTAGGAGATGCCATCGATAAACTAAATGAGTTGCAAAATGATTCATTTTTTGATGTAATATTTATCGATGCAGCTAAAGGGCAGTATCAAAAGTTTTTTGAGCAATCGGTTCCTTTACTTGCAAGGGATGGACTAATTATTACGGATAATGTCTTGTTTAGAGGGTATGTTGCACAACCAGAATTAGCTCCAGCAAGATTTAAAAATATGGTCAAAAAAATTCATCATTACAACGAATGGCTTATGCATCATCCTGATTTTACAACCACTATTGTACCTATCGGAGACGGTGTTGCTATTAGTTTAAAGAAACACTAGAAGGGGGTACCGTATCTATGCAAGATAAACCAGTGGTTATTGGCGTTGCTGGGGGGAGTGGTAGTGGTAAAACTTCTGTTACTCGTTCCATATGTCAACGTTTTTCAGATCAAACCATTCTTGTTATTGAACAGGATTATTATTATAAAGATCAAAGTCATTTGCCATTTGAGGAGCGATTAAATACGAACTACGATCATCCTTTAGCATTTGATAATGATTTATTAATTAGTCATATATACGATCTATTAAATGGAAAAGAAATCGAAAAGCCAGTGTACGATTACAAGGTTCATACACGATCGAAAGAAGTAATAAAGGTAAAGCCGAAAGATGTTATTATTTTAGAAGGCATCCTGATATTAGAGGATCCTCGTCTTGTTGACTTAATGGATATAAAAGTATATGTTGATACAGATGCAGATTTACGTATTATTCGCAGATTGATGCGGGATATAAATGAACGCGGAAGATCTCTAGACTCTGTCATCGATCAATATATTAACAATGTAAGGCCATCGCACTTACAATTTATTGAACCAACCAAGCGATATGCCGATATTATTATCCCAGAAGGCGGACAAAATCACGTAGCAATCGACATTATGGCTACGAAAATAGAAACGATACTTTATAAAAATCAACATAAACAAATTTAGGAAAAGTATTGAAAATTTGTACAAAGTCTGCCATAGTAATGATTAGTACAATTTTGGTATAATGGAGCGTTTACATTGGCTCCGTTATTGATATAAGCTCAGCTCAATGTTTTTTATTAACTGGGGGTTATTATGAGACTCCAAAAGTGAAAATTCTCTTTAGATGCTGAAGGAATAAAAAGGAGTGTTTAGAATGGCTACAGAGAAAAGTTACTATATGACACAAGAGGGGAAAGAAAAGTTAGAAGAAGAACTACATTATTTAAAAACGGATAGACGACAAGAAGTTGTTGAACGTATAAAAGTTGCTCGTGATTTTGGAGATCTTTCCGAGAATTCGGAGTATGATGCTGCGAAGGATGATCAGGCATTTGTCGAATCACGTATTGCACAAGTGGAAAAAATGATTCGTAATGCAGTAATCATTGAAAACGATAATGATAATCCGAATATTGTATCACTAGGGAAATCGGTAACGTTTCAAGAGCTTCCAGATGGTGAAGAAGAAACATACACGATAGTAGGGAGCGCTGAAGCTGATCCGTTTGAAGGGAAAATTTCAAATGATTCCCCAATGGCTCAAAGTTTACTTGGACAAGAAATTGGTTCTGAAGTAACTGTAGCTACACCTGGTGGAGAGATTCAAGTTAAAATTGTAAATGTAGATTAATTTTTATATCTATATGGTTGTTGTATAAAAAGATCATGGTGTAATATTCCCCCCTTATGTAGTAGTGTAAAATAGTTGGTGTTACACTTACTGGAAAAGGGGGGGTTTTTTCATTTTAAATTCCTTCAATAAGAGGTTAATGGATGATCGACTGGGGATCAGTAATCGGTCGTTCTGTTGGTAGGAAATTATGACTACTAATATTTTGTAATGTCTCTATCATATAATTCTATAACATAAATATGATATCATAGTAGAGTAAATATGGGAGGGCTGAAAACATGAGTGAATTTGATAGAGTATCAAGAGTAGATAAATTTGAAAAGCGCAGAAAAAATACAAAGTCTATCTCACTTTTGCTTGTGCTTGGTGCAGTTTTACTTATTGTATTAATTGGTTTTTGGATGTTCGGTGGTGACGATGAGGCTGCTAAAGAAGAAGAGAGTAAGTCTGGTAACGAGACAGAGCAAAATGACACTGAAAAAGATGGCAATGATGAGAGTGGCGATCACTTCACTAAAGTTGAAGAAGAAGACTCCACAAATGATACGGATCAAAACAATGCTTCTGAAAATGATGAGAATGAAGCATCAAACGAGGAAGACTCGGAAAATGCAAATGAAGATGTACAAATAGAGCAGCTAGAGCCTTCTGGTGACAATGTTGTAGAGGCTTATACAGCCAATTGGGAGCCAATTGGAACAGAGCAACAAGGTCCACATACAACAAATTATGATGATGGCTCACAAGATAGAATTGAAATTAGTAGAGCAGTAGCAATGGCTACGGGATTAGCTGAGAATAATATGACGACACATTGGGTTGGTAATGGAGGAGATCAAAAGGTAGAGGCAACTGTATCAAACCCTGACAATACAGAGATTTACCGTGTATATTTATCTTGGGTTGATAATAAAGGTTGGCAGCCGACAAAGGTTGAAGTGTTGCAAGAGGTCGATATTTAATATAATCAAGATGATGGAGGAAAAGGTATGACAATTGGAATTATTGGAGCAATGGATGAAGAAGTTGCTCTATTACAGTCTAAGATGACTGACAAAGAACAATTGAAAGTTGCGAATTGTATATTTACCCGTGGTAAATTATTTGATAGAGAAGTTGTTCTATTAAAATCTGGTATAGGTAAAGTTAATGCTGCAATGGCTACGACTATTATGCACGAACGATTTACACCAAAGTTCGTAATAAATACTGGTTCTGCTGGTGGGTTTTCCAAGAATCTAGAAGTGGGCGATGTTATCATCTCCACACAGGTTGTTCATCACGATGTAGATGCAACTGCGTTTGACTACACATATGGACAGGTTCCAGGAATGCCGGCGATGTATGATGCTGACACTAACTTAGTGGCAAAGGCATCAAAAGTAATGCATACAATGGATATAGGTTATGAGGAAGGAATAATTGCTACAGGTGATTCCTTCATGTCTGATCCAGACCGAGTTGCCTTTGTACGTCATAAATTCCCAACTATGATTGCTGCCGAGATGGAAGCAGCTGCAGTTGCGCAGGTTTGTTATCAGTATAATATCCCGTTTGTCATAATTCGTGCGTTATCGGATATTGCTGGAAAGGAATCTTCCATATCCTTTGATAAATTCTTAGAAAAAGCTGCAACCAATGCGGCTGAAATGGTTATGAGCTTAGTTAAAGAACTGTAAAGAATCTATGAAACAACCAATATTTACCTTTCTAACGTGCATCTATTCTATGTTATTATATGTACTAAATGGGGGGATATAGGTGGTAAATGAAAAGGTAAAGGAATTGGAATCTAAATTAAAAGACTTTCAGCGCTTTATAGGGACTTTGCTTATACTAAGTAGCTATTTATATCTTGGTGCCATTATTAATACGTTCATGAGACCATCTACTGATGGGAAGATATTAATGCTGCTTGCTTTTGTAACTGTGTTATCTGGAATTTTGCTAGCAACTAAACAACGAAAAATTAAAATAGAACTAGAAAAGGAGCGCTAAACCCTGCTATGGGTTCGCTCCTTTTTGAATGATGGTGTCAAACTACCTTCTTCTTTCTTTTCGATAATATTCATGAAATACCTTCATTAGTGCACGCTTTTCAATTCGAGAAACATAACTTCTTGATATATTTAGTTTTTTAGCAATCTCACGCTGTGTCATTTCTTTTTGATCATTTAACCCATAACGGTAAACAATTACCTCTCGCTCACGATTATCAAGTATTGAAAAATAATCTTCCATTTTCTCGATTTCCATATTTAACTGGATAAATTCAATAATGTTTTGATTTTCAGCTTCTAAAATATCGATTAAGCTGATTTCATTACCTTCTTTATCTTGCCCGATCGGATCATGCAGGGAGACGTCCTTTTTCACTTTTTTCAAGGCACGTAAATGCATAAGTATTTCATTTTCTATACAACGGGCGGCATACGTTGCAAGCTTTGTTCCTTTGTCAGTGGAGTAGCTTTCAACTCCTTTAATAAGACCAATTGTCCCAATGGAAATTAGATCCTCTGCATCTTCACCTGTATTCTCGAATTTCTTAACAATATGTGCCACCAATCGAAGGTTATGTTCAATTAGTTTGTTCCTTGAAGTTTCATCCCCCTCCTGCATCTGCTTAATATATTTCATTTCTTCTTCTGGTGGTAAAGGCTGAGGAAAAGCATGATTTTTAACGTAGGACACAAAAAACATAGCTTCTTTAATAAGAAGCGCAAGGGCACTTAATATCCCGGACAACTATATCAACCTCCTCCATACAAGGCTGGGCTAATGCCTATACCTTATTTTTATGAATCATGGAGAAGGAAAGTGTCTGTCCGCATTAATTTCTTTATTCTAATTAAATATAGTACTTTTATCCTGCTCGATGTTTAATCAGGATATGTTATTTTAACTTGTTCTATAGCTAATGAAGCATCACTGTGTGGATATTTCTTATCTCCAATAATTTGATAGTTTTCTCGACCTTTTCCAGCGATGACGATGATATCTCCAGGTTTACTAAGTTGAATCGCTTGCTTTATAGCCTGTTTGCGATCAGGAATTAACGAATAATTGTTGTGTAACATCCCTTTTTCCATATCTGTAAGTATCTTATTGCTATCCTCATTACGTGGATCGTTAATGGTTAGAATTACGGTGTCAGCTTGGGAGGCTTTTTCGCCCATAAGTGGTCGTTTTTCCTTATCACGTTCTCCTCCTGTACCAACCACCATAATTAATTGTTGTTCACTATTCTTTGAAGACCTGACGGCATGAACGCATTTTTCAATTGCATCAGGCGTATGAGCATAATCAATGTAGATGGTTACAGGGGCTTCCACATTTATCCTTTCCATCCTACCTTTTATGGTGGACATACCACGCAATAGAGGAACTAATGTTGTTATCGAATAACCCTTTACATAAAGGGATGCCAAGGCTGCCAATGTATTATAAACATTAAACTCTCCTAACAGATTGCTCTGAATCAAATGCTTTCCTTCTGGTGATTGCAGGGTAAATTCGGTAGTATCTGTATGATAATTTATATTCGTTGCTCTGAAAATAGCATCGGTATATATGCTGTAAGTAATGACTTCTGCAGATGTGAAATAATTGTATGTCTTCCACCAAGGATCATCACAATTTAGTACAGCATATTTTGGTGAAGTCATATCGTTACCTAACTGTGCAAACAATATTCCCTTAGCATAACCATAGTTTTCCATGGTGTGGTGATAATCAAGATGGTCCTGAGAAAGGTTTGTGAAGACAGCCACATCAAAATTAATTCCTGATAATCTCCCTTGGGATAGGCCTTGGGATGATACCTCCATAATAACATGATCTACACCTTCCTGATATGCACGATGAAGTAATTGTTGGTTGGTTAAAACATCACAAGTCGTATTTGCTGTCTGAAAATAGTGCTTATTAATAAGCATACCATTTGTACCAGCCACAGCAGTTTTTTGATTTAATTTACGGAGCATATCATGTATTAAACTAGTTACCGTTGTTTTGCCATTTGTGCCAGTAACTCCAAATATATTTAACTTATTGGAGGGAAAGTGATAAAACGTATTAGCTAATTTAGCCAAGGCTTTAATTGTATCAGGAACAATGATAAGCGCGTTTTTTTCTAGGTCAATTGTAAGGCTACGGTTAGCGACAATAACCCGAGCTCCTTTTTTTAATGCATCACGATAATAATCATGCCCATCAACAGTAAATCCAGAAATACAAACAAATAGTGATTTGTTTTGTACGTTTCGGGAATCATGGTGTATACTCTTAATTTGGTTTGGAAGGTGTCCAATTACCTGTTTGATTTTAAGGCACTCAAGTAACTCAGTTGTTTTCAACATGATGCCTCCCTCATTTGCTAATGCTTTTATATTGCCCAACGAAAAACTAATTTATTAAACAAAAAGAAGTGACTGCCTTTGCAAGGACGTCACTTCTTATTTTAATTATTTTGTTGTTTAGAGTAACTATCAATAGCATCTTGATAAGCATCTCTTCGGTTTTTAAGATGCGGCTTCACTCCATATGAGTGTGCTGCTCTGCCAATCATATGTGCAGATACTGGCGCTGTTAAAAGAATGAATACGATAGCTAGAAGTAATTTACCACTTACAATTGAATGCTCTAGGTATAGATAAAGAAAAGCACCAATAAGTATACAAGCAATTCCTAATGTGGAAGCTTTTGTAGCTGCATGAAGTCTTGTGTAGACATCGGGAAATCGTACAATTCCAATCGAAGCAGATAAGATAAAGAACGTACCAACTAAAACAAATAAGATAACAAGTATATTCAAGATAATGCTAATCCAAGTCTCTATCAATAATAACACCCTTTTCTAGATATTTTGCGATGGCAAGTGTCCCCAGAAATGCTAAGATCCCGATTAGCAAGATAACATCGTTTAATTTTGTTGTGACAATAAATATAGCCATTAATCCTGCAAGGCCCATCAGATTTATTCCAATTGTGTCTAGTGCAACAGCGCGATCTGGTTGTGTGGGACCTGCAATCACACGATATAATAAAAGGGCCAATGAAATTGCAATTCCGATAAAGCATATAATGACAACAACATGAAGTATCTGCTCTGTCGTAGTTAAAAGATCTGTCATCTTGTCACCTCCATAATTGCTTTTTCAAAGGTATTCTTAATGGACTGAATGGATTCATCACTATCATCAATATCCATTGCATGAATAAATAGCTTTGTATTATCTCGTGAAACTGCAACGGAAAGTGTGCCAGGTGTAAGCGAGATTAAATTTGCAAGTAAGGTAATCTCCCAATTGCTTTTAAGCTCGGTCGGTAGCTCAAAGATTCCTGGCTCTATATCTGGTTTAGGTGTATACACTAATTTTACGATATCCATATTGGATGAAAAAAGCTCTTTTATAAACAGCATAATCAATCGTAGGATTTTCATAACGCGTCGTAAATAGAATGTATCCGGTACGAAACGTCTTAGAAGCAGTAGGAGAAGTATACCTAATATATAACCAGCTATAAAACTAGGAACAGAATAAGATTCACTTAAGAACATCCACATGCATGCAATAATTAAGTTAATTACAATCTGAAAGGCCATAATGAATTACTCCTTTAATACAGAATCAATGTAGATTTCCGGATCAAGTAAATAAGTGGCAATTGACTCGATATGCGGATAGAAAAATTCTGCTCCAACACCTAATATCACAGAAAGAGCTAGCAGGCCAACAACTGGTGCGAGAAGCCCTTTGGTAGATTTTTTAGGTAGTTCCGCCATCGTTTCTTTATCTCCCCAAAACCCGTTAATAAATATTTTAACAACAGAGTAGAGGATCAACAGGCTAGTAATTAGACCGATAATAACAATGGCGATTTCTCCTTGCTCGAATGCGCCTTTTAGTAATAGTAGCTTACCAATAAAACCACTGAACGGAGGTAAACCTGCTAATACTAACGCCGAAACGAACAAGAGCCATCCTAAGAATGGATAATAGTGAATGAGTCCACCCATTTTTCGCAAGTCAGAAGTCCCTGCAACATATGCAATTACTCCGACAAGTAAAAATAAGACGGATTTAATGATCATATCGTTAATCAGGTAGTAGATAGAACCACTAATTCCATCCTGATTTAATAATCCAATCCCTAAGATAATAAAACCTATAGCAGGAATGATGTTATAAGCAATAATTAATTTAATATTAGAAGTTGAAAGTGCGCCAATTACACCAAAAATCATAGATAGACCAGCGATCCAAATAAACATCTCATGTGTCATATCCGTTTTATGAACAAAGATCAAAGTAAATACACGTAAAATAGAATATATTCCTACCTTCGTCAATAATGCTCCAAATAGAGCTGAAATGACAGGATTTGGTACGATGTAGGATTTAGGAAGCCAGTAATAGAGTGGGAATAATGCCGCTTTCGTAGCAAATACAAAGAACAGCAATATTCCAATCGTAGTTAAGATCCCTTGTTGTTCAACCTCTTGAACTCTTTGAGCAATCTGAGCCATATTTACAGTACCTACAACAGCATAAAGAAACGCTACTGCAGTAACGAAAAGCATGGAGGAAAACAAGTTAATCAATAAATATTTAAGTGATTCTCTTAGCTGTACTTTTCCACCACCAAGAACGATCAGGCCGTAGGAAGCCATAAGTAAAACCTCGAAAAATACAAAGAGGTTAAATAGGTCGCCGGTAATAAACGCTCCAGATACTCCAGTTATAAGGAAGAAGAAAAAGGGATAGAAATAAAACGTTTCCCTTTTTTCTAATCCAGCGTTAGGTGCATAGAATGCACATGCAACAGCAATAATGTTAGTTGTTAACACTAATATAGCTGCTAATCCGTCCATAACAAGGATAATACCATATGGAGCTAGCCAATCCCCTGTTTCCAAGATAATCGTACCATTAGTGAATACATACCAAGTGATATAACTAGAAGTTCCTAGACTTATTAAAGAAAACAGTTTTGAAAGTGCTCTTGATACCTTTACTTTTTGATTAAAGAATATTAGAATCACTGCTGATATCAATGGAATGATGATTGGTAATACTGCTAAATTACTCATTTTCGTTACCCCTTAATTGTTCCATATTGTCTGTATTATTTTCTTTCGTCGTACGATAGGCCAATACTAATAGCAGACTTGTGACACCAAAGCTAATAACGATAGACGTTAGGATTAATGCCTGTGGCAATGGATCTGTATAGTCGGAAATTCCTTCAGTAAGAATAGGAGGCTGCCCTGTTTTTAATCTACCCATAGTAAGTATGAGTATATGTGCTCCGTGAGACAGCAAAGCCGTACCAATTACTATCCGAAGTAATTGCTTCTGTAAAATATTATAGATAGCCGTTGCAAATAACACTCCCGCTAAAATAGAAGTGATAATTTCCATATTTATTCTGCCTCCTTATTCTTTTTATTTTTAATGAGGCCAAATATCGCAAGTGCTGCAATTCCAAGCACAGCGATCTCAAATAATGTATCCAACCCACGCATGTCTACAAGAATTACATTAACAATATTATCTCCACCACCAAGTTTATAGGAATTCTCCACAAAATAATCAGATATAGATTCAAACCACCTGCTGCTATGAGCAGAAATAGCTACCATCGTAATCAACGCACCAAACCCAATGGAAATAATCGCATTCATTGTCTTTGTTTTAGCTGAATCCGTTGATTTCCTTAGTTTTGGAAGGTGGTAGAAGCATAATAAGAACAATGCTACAGACACTGTTTCAATGACTAATTGTGTTAAAGCGATGTCTGGGGCTCGATAAATGACAAATAAAATCGCCACTCCAAAGCCAACAACACCTAGCACAAGTACCGCCGCTACATTATGATTCATATATATTGTTCCAATAGCAGCAATAATCATAATAAGAACAACTGCAATTTCAATAAATGATATATCAGCTAATTGATCTGTACTAACAGTAAAGCCGTTACTTACGAACATAACGAAGAAGGAGACAACGAGTGTTGTTCCAAGAATTAGAGACATATATGTTTTTAATGAGCCTGTCATGTAGAAATTAGTTACAGATCGAGATACGCTATCCATGTTGGCTACAATTGCATCGTACACCTTATTAAAGCTTGCTTTTCCAGGTAATACTTGATAAACAGCTTGCCATCTTTTTCGTGTTACAAACAGAATAATACCTAATGTAACAACAACGAGTGACATTCTAAACGCAGGAGAATCCCAACCATGCCAAAACTTAACTTTATAAAACTCTGTGTCGCCATTAATAGCTTCTGCAGCGTGCTGCAAGAATGGAGCGTTTGCCATATTAGGCAATAGTCCAATCAGAATAACGCCAAGCACTAAGATGATAGGTGAAACAAGCATACCAAAAGGCGCTTCATGTGGTTTTTTAGGCAGTTGTTCAAGATGCTTTTTCCCCGTAAAGGTTCCAAAAAATAAGTACATCGAATATACAAATGTAAAAATACTACCAAGAACTGCTAAATAGGGAATGGCTTGTGACCAGAATCCTGAATTATCTAACTGAATACCAGCATCAAAGAAGAGTTCTTTACTGTAGAAACCATTAAGAAAAGGTAAAGGAACTCCAGCCATTGAAAATGTTGCAAATATAGCTAGTGTTGCTGTAATTGGCATAAATGTAGCTAAACCACCGAGCTTGCGGATATCCCTTGTACCTGTCTCGTGATCCACAATTCCAGCAATCATAAATAGACTGCCTTTAAATGTAGCATGATTTAAAATATGGAACACAGCTGCGAAAACGGCAATTGTTGTACCAAATCCAAGCATTGCCATAATCATTCCGAGCTGACTAATTGTTGAAAAAGCAAGAATAGCTTTTAAATCCGTTTGTCTGACAGACATATACGATCCCCAACAAAGAGTGATAATCCCGACTATACTTACAATCAAAAAGAACCATTCATAGCTAGAGAATATGGGAGAAAATCTGGCTATTAAAAATATCCCAGCCTTTACCATCGTCGCCGAGTGGAGATAGGCACTTACTGGTGTAGGTGCTTCCATTGCATCTGGTAGCCAAATATGGAATGGAAATTGAGCCGATTTTGTAAATGCTCCTAATAAAATAAATCCTAAAATCAATGGTAAGTAATTGCTATCTAAAATGACATCAACCTGGCTGATCATTTCTTGGATGCTGGTTGTACCAGTTACTACATATAATAAAATGAAACCGCCCAACATACTTAATCCACCAAATACAGTGATAAGCATGGATTTTAATGCTCCATACCGTGACCGCTCCTTGAAATGCCAATAACCAATCAACAAGAAGGAAGATATAGATGTTAGCTCCCAAAATGTATAAAGCACAAAGATATTATCAGATAAAACGACACCAAGCATTGCACTCATGAACATAAGAAGGTAAACATAAAAATGTCCTAATCGCTCCGACTTATGTAAATAATAGATGGAATAGAGTACGACCAATGAACCAATACCACTAATTAATAGTACGAACAATAAACTTAGGCCATCTAAGTAAAAATCTAAATTTATACCTAAGGATGGTATCCAACTATACTGCTCTATTTGTGGTGAGAAATCATTTCCTACAAATTGAACAAAATAAAGAAAAATAATGAACGGAACAAAGAATACAAAAATTCCTGTATGTATTTTTGCTTTTAATTTACTTAATGCAGGAATAAAGCATGCAATAAGAAGCGGAACTAGTACTGCTAAGATCATCGAACGGGATTCCTCCTTCAAAAATATCAATGCTGTTGTTATTAATTTGTACGTTATTGCTTATTCCATTACAGAAATTAGAGAATGACTGAAAGTGGTACATATCCATCGGGGAAATGACATCTTGCTAGGGTCTAGTTTTTCTAAATCTACTTTTTAAAAAAAGTAGGTAAATTGGTTGATAAGTATGGCTTTGATACTACCATATGTAATCATTTATCCAAGAAATAGTTTAACACATTAAATTATCAATAAAAATAAAAAACCCTTAGGATTCGCAAATTCTTCAAGGGTTTTCGTGTTTCTTCATATTTATAATACATTATTTTTTTTAACCTGATTTTATATTTTTTATTTTATGTGATAATCGTCTTCTATGAATCTCTTCTTCAATCAGGGAGAGGAAATCGGGGCTTAAATTTAATTCATTTGCTGTAAAGTATGATTCAAGTAATAATTCGTCTGACAAATGTTCCATAAATACAGCCCTCCTAAGAGTGGGAATCTTCTGGATTTAAGTTAATATAAATTTACCATGTTCTAACAAGCAGGACAAGGCAGAAGTTATCTACATTTGACTGTAGATAACCTGTGTACAAACTCAAAAAAATCCTTACAAACATTATTACATCAACTCGAAAATTGTTAATAAAGTTATCCACAATGCAAAAAATGAAGGTATTTGTCGAACGATTTATTCATATTTTCGGGTGAACATACATACTTCTTGATGAAATGACATAGATCAAGGATTTCTAGTTGTACTTGTCTACATGATAAGGGTTTATCATCGACAAAGTTTCGTCTTGATAATAAATCACACATGGTATGGAGATAACTGCTAGTGAATGTCCGATAAGCTCGGCTCTATAGGATGTGGGTCACAAAGGCGTTGTCACAGGAGGTGACGTTTTTGCCTTTGTTCTTAACATTAGAATGAAGTTTCGCTTTATTATTGTAGAAAGTTGTTATAGGATAAGGTTATAATGGAGATTCGTATGAATACTGCTAGTAGATAGACTATAAAGAGGTGTAAGTGTGTTAAGAAAATTTCTGCCTAATGAACATGTAAAAAGTATTTTTGATATCCATCCCGACGTATTAAAAGAAAAAGGGATTAAGGGGATCATCACGGATTTAGATAATACCCTGGTAGCTTGGGATGTTAAAGAAGCAACATCTGAAGTAGTTCAGTGGTTTAAACTAATGAAAGAGCATGGGATTAAAGTAACAATTATATCGAACAATAATCAAGAACGAGTAAAGGTGTTTTCAGAGCCATTAGATACACCATTTGTATTTAGTGCAAGAAAACCGTTGAGTAAAGCATTTAGAACCACTGCTAAAAAGATGGGTTTAAAGAAAGAAGAGATTGTAGTGGTAGGAGACCAAATATTGACTGATGTACTTGGAGGGAATTTTGCTGGGTTTTACACAATTCTTGTTGTCCCTATTGTGCAAACAGACGGTAAGATAACAAGATTTAATCGTAGAATTGAACGACGGATTCTTTCATATATGCGTAAAAAGGGAAAAATTAGCTGGGAGGAATAAGATTGGAAACACTATACTGTCAGGGCTGTGGTGCAGAGATACAGACAACAGATAAGAATCAACCTGGATATACACCACAATCCTCTTTGGAAAAGGAAGATATTTTATGTCAACGATGCTTCCGTTTAAAGCACTATAATGAAATACAGGATGTCGCGATGACAGATAATGATTTCCTATCAATGGTTAGTACTATAAGAGAAACAGATGGGCTGATCGTACATGTTATTGATATATTTGATGTGGATGGCAGCTTGATTAATAGCCTGCCTCGTATTGTTGGCGATAACCCTATAATTTTAGTTGGAAATAAAATGGACCTACTTCCAAAATCGGTAAATAAGCGAAAATTAATGCAGTGGTTACGTTCACAAGCAAAAGAGAATGGGATTCGCATAAAAGATGTATTCTTGATTTCTTCTACAAAAGGCCATGGTATGGAAGAGCTGACAAATCAAATAGAAGCCTATCGACAAAATAAGAATGTGTATATTGTTGGAACAACAAATGTTGGAAAATCAACATTTATTAATCGCTTAATAAAGCAATCTACTGGCTACAGTGAGGTTATTACTACCTCTTATTTTCCAGGTACAACGTTAGGATTCATTAAGATACCATTAGATGATCATTCTACATTAATAGATACTCCGGGAATTGTTAATAAACAACAGATGGCGCACTATATATCTCCGCCTGATTTAAAAGCAATTTCTCCTAATAAAGAAATCAAACCAAGGGTTTATCAATTAAATGCCGGTCAAACATTGTTTTTTGGTGGACTCGCTAGATTGGACTTTATCAAAGGAGCGCGGCAGTCATTCGTTTGCTACTTTTCCAATCAATTGCCCATTCATCGTACAAAGCTTGAAAATGCCGAGCATTTATATGAAAATCATTTAGGCGAGCTGTTATCGCCACCAAATGAAAAAACATTAGAAAAACTTCCTAATTTAACACCAAGCGATTTTCGGATTTCAGCAGATAAGAAGGATATTGTGTTTCCGGGGCTTGGGTGGGTGTCTATTCAAGGAAATGGTGCCTCTGTAACAGCCCATAGTCCGAAGGGTGTATCTGTATCAATTAGAAATTCGTTTAACTAGGAAGGGGAGAAATAATGTGTATCGGTTTGGATTGATTGGTTATCCAATTGCCCATTCATTATCACCGTGGATTCATAAAGAATTTATGAAACGAACCCATATAGATGGAGAATATGAGATTTACGAAATTAATCCTGAAGGGTCATTTAGCGAAAAAATAAATGCGTTTAGACAAAAAGAACTACATGGATTTAACATTACTGTTCCTTACAAACAAAAAATCATCCCATTTCTTGACGAAGTGGATCATACGGCAAAGGCAATTGGTGCTGTAAATACGGTACGTAATAAGAATGGGAAATGGATTGGATATAATACGGATGGTATTGGATATGTACGATCTCTTAAAAGTAAATATCCACGCCTTTTTTCTAAAGCAGATAGACGTGCGCTTATTTTAGGGGCAGGTGGTGCTGCAAGAGGAATTTATGCTGCATTGCAGGATGCTGGCTTTACAACGATAGACATAGCAAACCGTACAAAGGAAAAAGCGCTTGATATAATAAGATTATATCAGGTGCAGTCACAGGTAATGCCATTGGAAAGCGTTGAAAAACAAATTGATCAATATGATGTAGTTATTCAAACCACCTCTGTAGGCATGAAACCGTATGCTGATAAATCAATCATTGAAATTAAAAACACAAAGCCAAACGACACGATTGTTAGTGATATTATCTATCAACCGATCGAAACAAATTTGCTGACACAGGCAAAGTGTTATGGTTTTTCTCTGCATTTTGGACATACGATGTTGCTATATCAGGCACAATATGCTTATGAAATATGGACAGGCATAAAGCCACCAATGGAACGCATGGATCAAGAATTACAACTTATACTGGAAGGAAGATAATATGTTAACAGGTAAGCAAAAACGTTTTTTACGAGCACAAGCAAATCAACTGAAGCCTATTTTCCAAGTTGGTAAAATAGGTGTGAATCAAAATATGATTGATCAAATTGAGGATGCACTAGAAAAAAGAGAACTGTTAAAAGTGAGTATCTTACAAAATTGTATGGATGATAAAGACACCGTTGCTGAGCAATTAGCAACTGGAACGGACGCAGAGATCGTGCAAATAATTGGGAATAATATCGTATTGTATAAAGAATCTACAGAAAACAAACAGATTCGTCTTCCGTAAAAGGTGTTTATTGATGAAGCGTATTGGTATCTTAGGAGGAACGTTTGACCCACCGCATATTGGTCATTTGATCATTGCTGAAGAGGTTCGGATTTCGCTTGAATTGGATGAGGTGTGGTTTATCCCATCTTATACACCTCCGCACAAAGAAGATGTTAAAACAAGCCCGAACAATCGACTGGAAATGGTACATTTAGCTATAGAGAATAATAGGTATTTTAAGGTGAATCCAGTCGAAATCAACCGTGTTGGAAAGTCTTATACAATTGATACGATAAAGGAATTAAAGAAAAATCATCCTCATAAAACATTTTATTTCATTATTGGCGCGGATATGGTTGAATATTTACCAAAATGGGAACGAATTGATGAGTTAATGCAACTAATCCAATTTGTTGGTGTTAAACGGTCTACTCATTCTTTACAAACACATTATCCAATAGTGGAAGTAGACATCCCATTAATAGAGATTTCCTCTACGTTATTAAGGGAACGGTTAGAACGTAGTGAAACCATTCACTATTTACTACCTGACTCCGTTTATAACTATATTAAGGAGAATCACTTATATGAAAATTGAGATAGCAAAGGACATCGTGAAGCAACACTTAACAACAGCTCGCTATGAGCATTCGTTACGCGTGGCGGAAACAGCAAAAGAGCTTGCTTTGTTATATGGTGAAAAAGTTGAAAAAGCAGAACTTGCAGCCGTCTTCCATGATTACGCGAAATATCGATCGAGGGATGAGCTTGCGCGATGGATAGTAACGTCCTATTTACCTAAAGACTTATTAGATTATCATCATGAATTATGGCATGGTCCAGTAGCAGCATTGCTTATTGAGAAAGAATTCGGTGTAAAGGATATAGATATCCAAAATGCTATTCATTACCATACAACAGGAAGAGCTCATATGAGTAACCTAGAAATGATAATATTTTTAGCTGATTATATAGAACCCGGTAGAAAATTTCCAGGTATAGATAAGGTGCGGGAGATGGCAAAGGTCGACTTGGTACATGCGTGCTTAATGGCATCAGCAAATACGATTCGATTCTTAATGAACAAGAATACTGCCATTTATCCTGACACCTTTCATACGTACAATGATTTAATAAGAAGAGTTAACGGAGGTAACCATTAATGGAAAATAAGACAATTATACAACTTGCAGCCGAAGCGTGTGATGATAAACGTGCTGAGGACATTATTGCACTTGATATGAACGAA
This sequence comes from Virgibacillus sp. AGTR, assembly GCF_016919725.2. GTDB lineage: Bacteria > Bacillota > Bacilli > Bacillales > Amphibacillaceae > Virgibacillus > Virgibacillus salarius. The sequence continues at coordinate 6,396 of NZ_JAJERH010000020.1, read as the reverse complement.
GTATCATTAGTGGCGGACTATTTTTTAATATGCCATGGAAGTAATGAACGACAAGTGCAAGCAATAGCAAGGGGGATTAAGGATAAGATGGAAGAGAACGATATTTCCTTGAAACGTTTAGAGGGATTTGAACAGGCTAGATGGATTTTAGTGGATATAGGTGATGTCGTTTGTCATATATTTCATAAGGATGAAAGAAGCTACTATAATTTAGAGCGTCTTTGGGGAGATGCAGCTCCAGTCTCATTGCAATTGGAGGACAACAAATAGTAATGGCTTACGAAAAAATGGCGAATGTTTATGACCTGTTAATGGAAGATGCCCCTTATGATCAATGGGTAGCATTTACGGAAGCTCAGTTTAAATCAAGACAACGAGAAGTTGGGACGATCGCTGATTTAGGATGTGGTACGGGAGAAATAGCAATCCGATTGGCAAAAAAGGGATATCAGGTCACAGGAGTAGATTATGCGGCAGATATGTTAACATATGCAGCACATAAGTCTGCTACAGAAAATATGTCCATCCAGTGGATTTGTCAAGATTTGCGAAGTCTTGTAGGCCTTCAGGGGCTTGATGCTATAGTCAGTTACTGTGATGTCATTAATTATATTACGTCAGAAGCTTCCTTAAGAGATACATTTATAAATATAAACGAAGCACTCGATCCAGGTGGGCTATTTTTATTTGATGTTCACGCGCTTAGCTATATTACTGATAATTATTTTGGGGAAACATTCGCTGATGTTACGGAAGATGCTTCTTATATTTGGTTTTGTGCAGAAGGAACACAGCCTGGTGAAATGTTCCATCAGTTAACTTTTTTTGTAAGGGATAAGGACAATTTATACCATCGATTTGAAGAGGAACATCATCAACGAACATTTCCTGTAGAAATTTATAAAAAAATATTGAATGAGTCAGGTTTTGAAAATATTAAAGTATATGGTGATTTTTCATTAAAAGCAGATAGTTTAAATAATAATACAGCAAGAATTTTCTTTTCAGCTGAGAAGAAACCGGAATAATCTGTATTTCCGGTTTTTTTTCTTAAAAAGGAAAACAAGTTAAGCATGTCGAATTTTAAGTAGGAGAAATGAAATAAATTCCTTCTATTCCTCAAAAAGGAGGTGAACATTTGTACTCTAATATATTAAAAAAAGTACTTTTCTTTATTGGTATTCCAGTCGTCATAATCATTTTACTTCTTATGATCGGAGATAAAGATACAGGTGATGAAGATGCAAAAATCATTGATACTAGCGAGCCGATTGATCCGACAGATACGGTGAACAGTAATCGTACGAATCAGGTAGAGGACACAAGTACTGTCGTTGTGGATGTAAAAGGTGAAGTAAATAAACCAGGTGTCTATGAGTTGGAAGTGGAAGATCGTGTGATCGATGCAATAGAAGTAGCTGGAGGGTTTACTAAAAATGCAGATGAGTCCCAAGTAAACCTTGCGCAAAAAGTACAGGACGAAATGGTTATTTCAGTTGCAGATAGTGAAAGTGATTATTCATCGTCATTGTCAGGTACGGAGACGAACGAGAAATTGCGTATAAACCAAGCCTCGGTAGAAGAAATTGAGAGTTTGAGTGGGATTGGACCAGCAAAGGCAGAGGCAATTGTAAGATACAGAGAAGAAAACGGGCCATTTACCACAATAGACGATCTACTAAACGTTTCTGGAATTGGCGAGAAAACAATTGAAGTATTTCAGGAAGAGATTCAAATTCCATAACTGAAAATGAATGATTTCAAAAAATACATAAAGGGGAATAATGATGGAACGAATTTCATGGAATCAATATTTTATGGCGCAAAGTCATTTACTCTCATTACGCAGTACATGTACTAGACTAATGGTAGGGGCAACAATTGTAAGAGATAAACGAATTATTGCTGGAGGCTATAACGGAAGTGTCTCGGGAAGTGTTCATTGTATTGATGAAGGTTGTTATGTTGTCGACGGGCATTGTGTACGTACGATTCATGCTGAGGCAAATGCATTATTGCAATGCGCTAAATTTGGTGTTCCTACCGAGAATGCAGATATCTATGTAACACACTTCCCATGCCTGCAATGCTGTAAGCAATTAATTCAAGCAGGAATCAATACTGTTTATTATGCAGAGGATTATCATAATAATGATTATGCTATCGAGTTGTTTGCTGAGGCTGGAGTTATTACCAAGAAGGTAGAGCTTGATTATTTGACAGTTGATACAAATTATCTGGAAAAACAGCATTACATTCAAAATTTAATACAGAAGCTAGAAAATGAAGAAATTGATCGTAATGAATTGCAGAAATGGAAAAATAAAGCATTTGATTTATTTAATTTACGATAAAGGAGAATCATGTGAAAGGATTCTGGCATTTTCCTGCATTGGCTGTCGTTGTAAGTAGCTTGATGAAATGGATGAATCACCCTATTATTGCTGCAGTATTTCTTGTTTGGTTATTTTATTTATTTTATAGGAGAAGGATATGTGCAATGCCGTTTGTACTATCCCTCATCTCCCTTATATTCTTTTCCTTTTTTATCCCTCGAATAGAAACCACTGAAATTAACCATAAACAGCCTCCTCAAGATAAAGAATTAACAGGTACAATCATTACTCCTATTCAAGTAGAACCCGAAAAAATATCATTTATCTTTCAAATTGCAAATACAGATAGCAAAGTTTCTATGTTGTATTTCCCAGACAATCCAGTGCATGTGGCCAGCGACTATCCGCACATAGCATATGGATCCACCTGTCGGATTTCTACGTTACTGGATATCCCTAAGCCAGCGACGAATCCCGGTCAATTTGATTATCAAGGATATGCGAATAAGCAAGGGATTTCTTATCAATCCATTATCACAAGTTTAGACGAGTTAGATTGTCTAGAAGGTACGGGATTTTTACATCATATATATCAAATAAGAGCATCCATGCTTGATTACGTTAACGGAAATATAAGTGATGGAACTGCTGCCTGGATACTTGCATTATTATTTGGAGATAAATCTTTTTTAGCTAAAGATACGATTGAATTGTTTCGACAATGGGGATTAAGTCATCTATTGGCAATCTCAGGCCTGCATGTTGGATTAATGATAACCATTACTTATTTTCTTTTAGTTAGGACAAACCTTTTCACAAAAGAGTACGCGCAATGGGGAATGCTGCTATTTCTGCCTGTCTATGCGCTGATGGCTGGAGGGGAACCCTCTGTATGGCGAGCCAGTATCATGGCTATATTTTTTATCATCCTCCATAAAACCAAATGGAAAATCAGTGTTACAGATGTACTTAGTATTACATTTATTGTGCTAATTCTATTTGATAAGCTGATTATATATCATGTGGGATTTCAGCTCTCATTTATGGTAACCTTTGGATTATTGCTTTCGAGGAAATGCTTATCCCGAACAAACTCTTCAATCAAACAGATGCTACTTATTAGTTTCATTGCGCAAATGATGATAATTCCGCTACTATTTCATTACTTCCACATACTCCAACCATTATCCATTTTACTCAACCTTTTCATTGTTCCATACTTTACATTCTTTGTTATTCCCACTTTATTAATGCTTTTATTTACGTCTCCTATATCCACCATATCCTCAATTATCGATCAGTTGTTTATTGTCGTTCATGAACAGGTGTTGCTTGGTATTGGAAAAATAGATAACTATCTACATTATCCTTTGGTTGCAGGCTCTATGTCATTTGTTGCTGTTATATTATATTACCTCTTTCTCTTCTTCTTTATGGGTTACTTGGAGAGGGGAAAGCAAGTAAAGTCATTTTATTGCGGAGTTATCATCGTAATGATAATTTTAGTCGATATAAGCCGACCATTTTTTTCTCCCATAGGGACAGTAACAATGCTCGATATCGGACAAGGTGATGCTTTTATTATTGAATTACCTTATCGTAAAGGTGTGATACTTATAGATGCTGGTTCAAAGGTTACAAACACAAACCAGCAGCCATCGGCGAGTGTATATAATCAGGTTATTCAGCCGTATTTATTTGCAAAAGGTATTCACAAAATAGATGCTATCTTTTTGTCGCATGAGGATTTGGATCATATTGGAAGTGTGGATTATATACTGGAGGATATAGAAGTAAATAATATATTTATAAGTGATTTTTTTGACAGCAAGGAGATTGTATGGAACTATTCTGAGGTAGTTACTGTAAAAAGAAATGATACAATTGTAGTAGGAAATACACTTTTTAAAGTGTTGGCACCATTTGAAGATAGAAAATCAGCAAATGACAATTCACTTGTTCTATTTACTAATATTGGGGGAATGAATTGGCTTTTTACAGGCGATATAAGTAAAAAAGAGGAAAAAGAAATAGTGAAATCATACCCAAATATAAACGTTGATGTCCTTAAAGTAGCACATCATGGCAGTAAAACATCTACAGATAAAGAGGTTTTAACACAATTAGCACCTCATTACGCATTAATTTCTGTTGGTGAGGACAATTCATATGGTCATCCGTCAGATGAAGTTATCCGTAATTTACGAGAAAGTGGTGCAATTGTTTTGCGTACAGATAGAGATGGTGCGATACAGTTTAAATTTATAAAAGACCGGGGAACGTTTTATCGTTTTTTACCATAGTAATATATCATGATTCATCCAAACAAAAAAGAGACTGTGACACAGTCTCTTTACTTACGTTCACATGTCTAACCTATGTAAACGAATGAGGATTTAGGCTCCTGCTACACTAATTATAACTCCGATTGCAAATAGCACAAGAAAGAAAATAAAAGAAAATGCAAAACCTTTGATGGAGTCAACAACGTCATTATTTTTAGATTGAATATCTTTTTCAAATTCGTTCACAATTACCCCTCCTATATCACCATTAGTATAAATTATATTTTTTAAAAAATCCACTTTTGCAATAAATTTATATCGAATTGAATGGATCCCAAATTTAGAAAGACTTAACATCTATACTTTTACTTAGACGGGAAAATCTATAGATAAGATCAAATATCGTTTGACATGACTGTTTCTAGAGCAGTTATGCAAGCGTTAATATAGATTGGAGAGGGAAGAAGATGCCAGTCTTTTCCCTCTCATTATTCCTTGCCATTCTTCTATTAACGTTTTACCATATAAAGGTACAGCAAAAAAGGTTGGAGTGAATTGCATGTCCTATTTGGAAGCGGTAAAACAAATAAAAAAAAATCAAATATCCTCAGTATTTTTACTATATGGAAACGAGCCCTATTTTATACAATCACTTAAAACACGTTTAATGGAAGCCATTCTTGATGATGATAAAGATAATTTATCGAGCTATGATTTAGAAGAAACATCTATACAAGATGTTATTGCAGATACGGAAACATTCCCTTTATTTGGTGAGCGTAAATTGATCATAGCTACTAACGCTGTTTTCTTAAAAGCAAAACCGGATAAACTTTCGTTTGAGCATGATCTTGAGTCGCTACAACGTTATCTGTCTGCACCAGTTGATTTTTCCGTACTTGTTTTGATTGCGCCATATGAAAAAATTGACGAACGGAAAAAAGTAACGAAACAATTAAAAAAGCAAGCATCTGTAGTGGCATGTAACGCTATAAAGGAATATGAGCTAAAGAAGTGGATTTCGCAATTGGCTGATCAGCTTCATGTTACAATTGGTGATGATGTTTATGATTTATTAGAATCGGAATTATCCACGAATTTGCACTTATTGGAAAGCGAATTGAAAAAATTAGCAATGTATGTTGGGGAGAATGGTGAAATTACAAGGGAAATTGCTGAAGCGCTCTTATCGCATACTACTACAAATTCTTCATTGAAATTAGTGGATGCTGTCATGAATCGTGATTTACATAAGGCAATTGCTATATATAAGGATTTAGAAAAAATGAAGGAAGAACCCATTGCATTGATTGGTTTACTTGCCTTCCAATTTCGTACGATTTTTCGAGTGAAGTTATTAAAGCAAAAAGGCTACAGTCAATCTCATATGCAAAAACAACTTGGGGTGCATCCCTATGTCATTAAAATAGCTATGCAACGAGAAAAGCAATTTTCTATAGATACTTTAGAATATATTATGGATCAACTAGCAGATGCTGATGCAGCAATGAAACAAGGATCTATGGAGAAAGAATTAGCATTTGAAATACTTCTATATCATTTAACGAAAGGAAAAATTGCTAGAACAAAAGCGTAAGCGTCTGATTAAAACGTAGCGACTGGAGCGAGTCAACGGAAATAAAGGAAGCACGGTGAGCTTGCGAGCCGATAATGACTTAGATTAGGGGTGATTCGTAAAGTTGCCTCGTTTCTGGGAACTGGAGTTGGACGTAGCTCAACACGCCCATATTTATCCACTTGAGCTAACAAACAAA
>NZ_JAJERH010000002.1 GCF_016919725.2 Virgibacillus sp. AGTR | reverse complement strand
ACGATCCAGGGGCCGTTGCTAATCCTCCATCTCCAAAGATCTTTCCCTATTCAACATACGATTTATTTGAAATAATAATCGTTGCGCCATGATCATATCTTCTTATATGATTTGAAAAAGCGTGTTTGCGCTCAGTTCATCGAAGCTAAATAACCTAGTTCATCAATAATTAGTAGTTCTGGGGGACTATACCTTTTTAATAATCCGTTGGATTCATCCTTGTTTTTCTGCCTTCTGGCACTCAGGTATAAAATTATTGGCATTAATAAAAAGGACTTGGTGACTGTTTGTAATAGCCTCGAAAGCCATATAAATGGCTAAATGTGTCTTTCTTAACCCTAGTGGCCCCAGTAGTAAATGTTATATCCATTATGAATATATCTACCGGATAACATTTCTTTAATTCTTCGTTCATCTATACTATGTTAAAAACTAAAATCGAAGTCATAAATGCTTTTGATGTAGGAAAGCTTTGCTTTTTTAAGACGTATATCTAAAGCTGTCTTTTCTCTCTGTTCGATTTCTTGTGATAATAACGTGATTAAGAAGTCCGAATATGATACATTATTTTTAGATGTATTTTAAGTAAACTATCTATTTGATTTTAATGGTTTAGAAAACCTTTGGCTATGTAGGGTCAGAGAGCTTATAGCAAGGTAACAAGAAACTACTAAGGTTATACTTAAAAAAGCTAAAAGCTTTTCGGGGGAATCCGAATGTCTTCTACGAAAATCACAAACTGCATTGGCATTCGAAATCAAAGAAGAAGGATTCCGATTAAAAGATATTTTTCCTACTGTAGGGATTCCTGAAGCAACCCATCATTATCATATGGAACGCTATGACAGAGAAGATACAGAAACAGAATTAAAAGAGCTCATCACAAAACTATTTAGAACCTTTCATGAACATTATGGTTATAAACGAATTACAAAAGATTTAAAGAAATTTGGGCATTGCACCAAGTGCATAATGAAGGAACTAGGATTAAAATGTGTGAAGTTCATGCGGAAATCCCGTAAATACAACTCTTATAATGGGAGAGTTGGAAAGGTAGCGAAAAATCGGTTGTCCCGCCGTTTTAGCACATCTATTCCACTTCAAAAGTTAGTAACAGACATAACGGAATTCAAATGTCTAGGCGAAGAGAAGTTATACTTAAATCCGATTCTTGACCTTTATAACGGAGAAATTATTACGTATGACATCAAAAAAGGCCCAACATTAAATTTTGTCATGCCCCCTTTAATAGAATTAATAGGGATACTGAAGAGTCGGGTAGCCTACTGTACTGGATCCACTCCGATCAAGGCTGGCATTACCAACACAATCAGTAAGTGAGGACACTAAAAGAAAATAAAATATTCCAAAGCATGTCGCGCAAAGTCACTTGCGCAGATAATGCACCTACGAAGAATTTTTTTGGCATTTTAAAGCAAGAAATGTATTATGGTGAAAAATTAGTAAGCTATGAAGAATTAAAAGTCGGATTGAAGAATATATTTACTCGTTCAACCATGCACGATCCAAAGATTAAATTGGCAGGGTTGAGTTCAGTTGAATCTCCCAATCAATTCAGCCAAGCAACTACATAATATAAACTCTAATTTTATTAAATTTGTATAAAATAATTTATGGTTATTTTTATCATTCTGTTTGAGTTTATATCTTCTTCTACAATTCTTTATTGATATCATTCCGTCGTGTTAGAATATATACAGATTTAATTATTTTGATCTGAATTAGTTCAGATTTTAAATAAATAACTTTTAACAATTATAATAAAATTTTTGTAGTACAAAGAAATTTGTAGAATAATGCATTATAATTTTTGTTAAACTAATTAAAACTACTAGAATGCAGGGGATTTAAATGAATATATTTTCATCATCAAAGAAAAAAAAAATAAATAAATTAAAAAGAAATATAAGCTATATCCAAATGGAAAATAAACTTGTAATTACAGGGGCTTTTAATAAAGATAGTTACTGTGCAAAAGAATTATGGCTGGTGTCTAGAGAAACTGATGAAAGTTTTAAAATTGTAGAGATTAAACCGACACATGAGTTTAAGTTTGAGGTGAACCTTGATGAAATAATAAAAAACAATTATTTAATTTCCGGTGTTTCCTATGATTGGTATTTTAAGGTACGTACACCATTATCTGAAGTTAGTAAAGAAAAGTATACAAACGATAATTGTAAAATAATTAATGAAGATAATGAAATATTATGTGAATATTTAATACGATGTGGCAGATTTGCATTAACTGAAATAGTTAAATTACCATTTTACTATTACAACAGTGATTCAGTTATAAATTATCTGACTACAAAGGGGAATTTATCGTTAATTGTAAATGGAGAACCATACTCTCCTACAAAAATTCAAATTGATAAGTTTAAAAAAAGTCATGGTTGTATAAATATAGAAGGTAAACTTTTCACAAAAAATTCTATTATTACCACTGGAAGTATTTTACTATTAGGTAGAAATACTGGGAGTAAGTTGGAAATCAATGGCCTTAAACTAACTCATAGGAATGAGGAAGTTACTTATAGATTTGGTTTAAATCGTTACTATTATAAAGCTACAATCAATATAGCTGAATTGTTTAAAAAAAAGGATATAACAGAAGATATATACGATCTGTTTCTTAAAGTTTCGATGCATGATATGCATGAAGAAAAGTACATTAGAATTGGGAGACCAACATTTAAAGCTAAATTATTTCTAAAGGATTTATATATTAAGCATAAGCACAAGGCAATAGTGGTTAATCCATACTATACATTTAAAAAAGAAAACTTGTCATTTGAAGTTTACAATTATTCAACAGATGTATTTAATTATATGAGAAAATTAATGCGTTGGTCTTGGCTAATTAGAAAAGTAAAATATAACAAAAAAACATGGATTATAGGTGAAAGGACTTATAAAGCTCAAGACACAGGTTATGCTTTTTTTAAGCATATTAGAGAGAATTATCCAGAGAAAAGAGTATACTATGTAATAGATAAAGATTCACCCGAAAGGAAAAATGTGGAAAAATATGGTAATGTTCTTTTGTACAAGTCTAAGGAACATATTTTAAAGACTATAATGGCGGAAAAAATTGTTTCATCTCACCATCCTGATTATCTATATCCTATAAGAACCTATGCATTTAAGAAAAAGGTAAAAGCTGATAAGGTTTTTCTTCAGCATGGCATTATGGGCACTAAAAATATGGTAGCTAATTATGGGAAAAATGCTCCTAATTTTGATACTGATTTTTTTATGGTTAGTTCTGACTTTGAAAAGCAAATGATTGTTAATGATTTTAATTATGATCCAAGACATGTTTTCGTAACGGGTTTATCCAGATTTGATACTCTTTTTGATGGTAAAGGTACAGTGAAAAGACAATTATTAATTATCCCTACTTGGAGAGATTGGATTATTACTGATGATGATTTTCTGGAAAGCGAGTATTTTTGTAATTATAAAGCTTTAATTAATAATAAGGATTTGCATAAAATTTCGCGGGAACATAATTTTGAAATTATTTTTTGCTTACACCCAAACATGCAAAGATTCAGAAAGCACTTTCAAGATAAAAACGTAAGAATAATAAACCAAGGTGAAGTTGATGTACAACAGTTAATTAAAGAAAGTGCACTTATGATTACCGATTATTCAAGCGTTGCTTTTGATTTTAGTTTTCTAGATAAACCGATAATATATTATCAATTTGATCGAAAAAGATTTATTGGAAATAGGCCGTCTCATTTGGACTTAAACAACGATTTACCAGGTGAAATATGTTTTAATGAAAATAATTTATTAAATTTAATTGAAGAATATGCATTAAATAATTTTGTTGTGAAAGATATTTATAAACAGAAAGCTAATAAATTTATTAAGTACAAAGATAAATTATCTTCTGAAAGAATATATAAAGTAATAAGTAAATATAGTGCTAAAAGAAATATAAGCGACAATCCTAAAATTGCTATGTTTTTAAATGCTCTCTTCAAAAAGTATCGTAAGAGTAAATATTATTTTCCTAGCATGAAGCTTTTTTATAATCTGGGAACGAAAATTATCCCAGTTGATAAGAATTTAATTCTTTTTGAAAGCGGACTGGGTAAGCAATATGGAGATAGCCCTAAAAATATATATGAGGAGATATTAAAACAAGAGCTTAGTTATAAAAAAATCTGGGTTTATAATAATAATTACAGATTCGTTGATCAAAACACTGTAAAAATTAAAAGATTAAGCCCGTTATATTATTATTATTTAATAAGAGCAGGTTATTGGGTTAATAATCAGAATTTCCCTTCGTATATAAAGAAAAGGAAATCTACTACCTATCTACAAACATGGCATGGTACCCCATTAAAGAAAATGTTGTTTGATTTAGAGGAAATACATGGTAGAAGCGATGATTACTTAGAAAGAATAGGAAAAGCAGTTCAAAGTTGGGATTATCTTATTTCTCCTAGTAGATATGCTACAAAAGCTTTTAAGAGTGCGTTTAAATATAATAATGAAATTTTAGAAGTGGGCTACCCTAGAAATGATATTTTTTATAAGGACGGCTTACAAGATACAATTAATAAAGTTAAAAATAGACTTAATGTTGATAATAAGAAAGTAATATTGTATGCTCCAACATTTAGGGATGATCAAACGAATAACAAAAATAAATTCTTATTTAATATAAATATGGATTTGTATAAAATGAAAGAACAGTTAGGTAATGAATATATAGTTTTATTAAGAATGCATGTCGTCATTAACAATAAGCTGCAAATAGATGAAGATTTAAAAGATTTCGTTAAAAATGTGTCTAAGTATCCGGACATTCAAGAATTATTATTAGTGACTGATATTTTAATTACAGATTATTCATCAGTCATGTTTGATTTTGCCAATACAGGTAGGCCTATGTTGTTCTTCACTTATGATCTAGAGAAATATAGAGATAATTTAAGAGGGTTTTATTTAGATTTTGAAAAGGAAGCTCCTGGTCCTTTTGTCTTTAATACTCAGGAAATTATACAAAATGTATTGAACATAGATAAAGTTATTTATAATCATAAGGATAACTATAAATCATTTCAGAAAAAGTTCTGTTCATTAGAGGACGGAAAAGCTGCTCAAAGAGTAGTTGATAGGATTTTTAAATAGTTCTTAGTAAAAAGGTCTGTTAAAACAGGCCTTTTTACTAAGAAATGAATTATAATATGAATAGAAAGAGACTTATAAACAAGTAAAGGCATTAACTTTTGAGGAGTAAAAAAGATGAAAAAGAAGCTGTCCAGAATTATACAAAAGTTTTTAAAGTTAGTATTTATTATAATAGCTAGGATTCCTGTGAAAAAAAATTTAATAGTCTTTGAAAGCTTTTTAGGTAAACAATACAGTGATAATCCAAGAGCGATATACGAGAGATTATTAGATAGTGATTTAGACTATAAAATGTATTGGATTTTTGATAGAAGATATAAGGATGCTTTTCAAATAGAGAATATAAAAACTGTAAGAAGGATGTCGTTGAAATGGGTTTACTTGATGGCAAGAGCTGAGTTTTGGGTTTCGAATAGTAGGTTACCATTGTGGATACCAAAACCAAAGCATACAAAGTATTTACAAACATGGCATGGTACCCCCTTAAAAAGATTAGCAGCTGATATGGAAGAAGTTCATATGCCTGGTACAAATACAACTAAATACAAGGAGAATTTCCTTAAGGAATCGAGTAAATGGGACTTTTTAGTATCGGCTAATGCATATTCTACTGAAATATTTAAACGAGCGTTTCAATTTGATAGGGAAATTATAGAATCGGGTTATCCTCGAAATGACTTCTTGATTAATGCGAATAACCAAGAAAGTATTAATAATATAAAAGAAATAGCGAATTTACCATTAGATAAGAAAATAATTTTATATGCACCTACATGGAGAGATAACCAGTTTTATGCAAAGGGAAGGTATAAGTTTGATTTACAAATGGACTTTGATCAATTAAAAAAACGTTTTAGTAAAGATTATATTATTTTGTTAAGACTTCACTATCTAGTTGCTGAAAAATTGGACTTAAAAGGATATGAAGGATTCATTTATGATTTCTCAAAACATGAGGATATTAGAGAGTTGTATTTAATAGCTGATCTATTAATTACCGACTATTCTTCCGTTTTTTTTGACTATGCAAACTTAAAAAGACCTATGTTGTTTTATGTATATGATATAGAAGAATACCGCGATAATTTACGGGGGTTTTACTTTGATTTTGAACTGAAAGCACCAGGACCTTTGGTAAAAACAACGGAAGAAATTATTAAAGAAATATCTCAACTTGAAGAAAATGGCTTTATACCATCTGCTACAACTGAAGAATTCTATCAAAAATTTTGTTATCTAGAAGATGGCGAAGCTAGTAAACGTGTAATAGAGAAAGTTTTTAAAGGATAACTTTTTAAACAGGTTTTTGATTTTCATTGTGTTTTATAATTTTTACTTGTATAATTTAATAACGTAAAAAAGACGATGGTATATTGATACTTGAAAGGATATACGTATGAAATCTGCACTTAAAGTTATTAAAGAACAAATAGATCATTTTTATTTGCTTAGAAGGCTTTCCATTTATGAACTAAAGAGTAAGAATAAAAATAACTATTTAGGCATTCTTTGGGAAATATTAAATCCAGCTATTCAAATTGTTATTTATTGGTTTGTATTTACAACACTTAGAAGTAGAGAAGATGTCCCCTTAAGCGATGGACAAGAGGTTGACTTTTTTAGCTGGCTATTAGCGGCGTTCTTTCTTTGGATCTTTTTTTATCAGGGAACAATACAGGGATCGAAATCTATCTACTCGCGATTGAAGATGTTATCTAAAATGAACTTTCCTATGAGTATTATTCCTGGGTATGTAATTTTTTCGCAGTTTTATGTTCACCTTGTCATGCTCGGAATATCAATTATCTTATTAAACTTTATTGGATATTACGCTTCAATATATTATCTGCAATTGATTTATTATATCTTTGCAGCAATCGCTTTAATATTTGCTCTATCCTTAATAACGTCGACACTATCAACAATTATTAGAGATGTTCATATGTTGCTTAATTCAGTACTTCGAATGTTTCTTTATATATCGGGTGTCTTGTGGCCACTCAGTATGGTAGGAGATGAGTTTGCAGAGGTATTAACTATTTTAAAATTAAATCCACTTTATTATCTCATCGAGGGATATCGAGCTGCTTTATTTGGTACGGAATGGTATTTTATAACTCAATGGGAGTATACTTTAGTGTTCTGGGGAATTGTTATTGTATTGTTCCTATTCGGATCTATGCTCCATGTAAAATTCCGTCGACATTTTATTGATTACTTATAAAGGCTTGTGATGACAATGAAAAAAGCGATTATCGCCAAAAATATTTCAAAGAAATATAAATTATATAACGGTACAAAAGAACGGCTATTAGATTTAATTACCCCAAAAAGTTATGGTGAAGATTTTTATGCGCTTACTGACGTTAATTTTGAAGCTGAAAAAGGGGATATTGTAGGGTTTGTAGGAATTAATGGTTCTGGTAAATCTACATTATCTAATATTATAGCAGGTATTGTCCCTGAGACAAAAGGAAGTGTAGAAATCAATGGTCAGGCTGCATTAATTGCAGTTGCTGCTGGCTTGAAAAATGATCTTACAGGTAGAGATAATATTGAATTGAAGTTGCTTATGTTAGGGTTTACTAAAGAAGAAATAAGGGGACTAGAACCTGAGATTATTGAATTCGCAGAGTTGGAGAAGTTTATTGATCAACCTGTTAAATCATATTCAAGTGGGATGAAGTCTAGGCTTGGCTTTGCTATTTCTGTTAATATTAACCCAGATATCTTAATTATAGATGAGGCATTATCTGTTGGAGATAAGGCTTTTGCTGAAAAAAGTTTGAATAAGATGAAAGAATTTAAAGAAAAAGGGAAGACAATGATTTTTGTTAGTCATTCCATAGGGCAAATGAAACAGTTCTGTGAGAAAATTCTTTGGTTAGAATACGGAATGGTAAAAGACTTTGGTACAGTTGAAGAAGTAATTCCTAAGTATGAAAAGTTTCTAAAGGAATTTAAAAAAATGTCAAAAAAAGAGCGAAAATCATATCGAGAAGAAGCATTTAAGAGGCAGCAAGAAGCACTTCTGTTAGATAGACAGAATAATTAATAGATAAAAGAGGAAAAATTTCCTCTTTTATTTTTTTAAATAAGTTTGTAAATTTAGTGTAAATTTTTAGAATTTAATTTATAATTTAATTATAAAGTGTTTTTTGTTTATTAATGAGGAGGGGAGCCATGAAGCAATTTAGCTTTATCTTGTTATCAGGTGGAGTTGGTAAGAGGATGCAATTAAATACTCCAAAACAATTCTTATTATTAGCAGGTAAGCCAATATTTATCCATGTATTAGAAAAAATCGATAATATTTCGGAAATTAAAGAGATTATTATTCCATGTCCTACTAATTTTATACATAAAACTCAGCAAATAATAAGTGATTATCGATTTACGAAGCCAATATTTTGTGTTGAAGGTGGAGAAAGTAGGCAAGAGTCTGTTTATAAAGGATTAAAGAAAGCTTCATACGAAAATACCATAATTCATGAATCCGTCCGACCATTTGTAACGCCTGATACATTTAAGAAATTAATTCACGCAAATAATGAAAGCGCTATCTTAGGTCTGGATATACCTTTTACGGTGTTAAATGGAAAATCAATTGTGGAAGGTATTTTAAAACGTGAAGAATTAATTAATGTACAACTGCCACATAAATACAATACAAAAAAAATATTATACGCACATGAGTGTGCAAGAGAAGATGAATTACATTTTACAGAGGATGCAGGTTTATATTTCCATTATTTTAATTCAGAAATTTCGATACTAAAAGGCTCTGAATACAACATTAAGATCACAAAACCGATAGATCGAATTATTGCAGAGGCAATTCATAAGGAAACTATTTTATTGGGGGATTATTAATGTCAAAAACATGTATTATAACTGGAGCAAGTAGAGGTATAGGAAGAGCAATTGCAATCGCTTTGAGTTCTCAAAATGATATAAAGAATTTCATTTTATTATCCAGAACAGAAGAAGGTTTGAAAGAAACGGTAAGTCTAATGAGCAGTGGGAAAAATATTGTCTATTATCCAATTGATCTAACTAATTATTATGAGGTTCATAATTTAATTGATAATTTAGGAGAAAAATATAAAACTGTCGATATGTTGATAAATGTTGCAGGATATGCCAATCCTAAATCATTATTAGAAACTTCTGTAGAAGATTGGGAAAAAACATATCAAATAAATGTTCATTCGGTATTTAATATTACTAAGGAAGTCGTTAAGTTTATGAAGAAAACAGGAGGGAAGATATTAAATGTAGCTTCAACTGCAGGCAGTTCTGCACGCCCAGGTTGGCTATCATATGCTTCTTCTAAAGCTGCATTAATAAATATGTCTGATACGTTATCGGCGGAATTATCTGATTATGGCATTCTGGTTTATTGCATATCTCCTGGTAGATGTGCTACTGAACTGAGAAGAGTGTTAGCACCAGATGAGGATCCTAGTACGATAATGCAACCAGAGCATGTTGGAGAAGTTGTCTTTCAATTGTTAGCAGATAATGAAACTTGTCTTGACGGTCAAAATATTGTAGTTAGAAAACAGATTGCAAAGAAAAATGCAAAAGAGACATCGAGAAAACAGATGATATAACTATAAAAAATAGAGGCGAGCTGCATGGAATATAAAGATATATTAATTATTTCTTTATTGCTACTAATCTTGATTTCTATAAATAGCAAAAAAGTTAAGAAGTTAAGACTAATAGGAAAGAGATCCATTATTATTACTATACATTTTATCTCAAGGTTCTTTCCTAAACAGCAAAATTTGGTTGTTTTTGGAGGAGAAAACGGTCAAGGGTTTAGAGGTAACACTAAATATTTATTTTTGGAGATGTCAAAATATCCTAAATTAAAATGTGTCTGGATAACTAGCAACCAAAAAGTTGTAAAAAAACTAGAGAGTTATGGTTATTTAACATATAAAAAACATTCATTAAAAGGAATATTTTATCAACTTCGTGCTAAATTAGTCATTCACTCTCATTCCATAAATGATGATTTTAGTAAATCTTTTTTAGGTGGAGCAATATCCTATAATACCTGGCATGGGGTTGGATTAAAAAAAGTATGGGGAGCAAATAAAAACACGTTTACTTACAAAGTTTTAAACGATAAAAGCTGGTTAAAACGTTTCTTTGGAAAATTTGTAGTGAAAACGAATCAAGCAAGGAAAAATTACATAGTATCGACTAGTGATCACGTATCTTCCTATTATCCGCATACATTTTTAGTGCCAAAGGGAAATATTTTACAACTCGGTCAGGTAAGAAATGATGTTTTTTTTAACGAATCTGAAGAAGATACACAAATTCCAGATTGGATTAAAACTAATAAAATTATCTTGTATATGCCAACTCATCGTAATTTTGGGAAATTAGAGATGGATATTAATATAGTTTTTGACTTTCAAAAGCTTAATAATTTTTGTGAGCAAACGGGATATACTTTTCTTGTAAAACGACATATGTATAGTCATGGACAGCTACCAACAATTTATGACCATATCATTGATATAAGTGAAGAAGATTATGATCCACAATTATTACTTAAGTATACGGATATTCTGCTAACTGATTATTCAAGTTGCTATACTGATTACTTGTTACTAGATCGTCCAGTACTATTTTTCTCTTATGATTTAAACCAATATTTGCAGAAATCTAATCAGATGTATTTTAACTACTTTGATGTAACTCCTGGACCTAAATCACAGACCTTTGAAGAGCTTTTAATAGAATTAGAGAAGGCTGTTTATGAACCAGAACTATATTCTGAAGAGAGGAAAAGGGTTTTAAACATTTTCTATTCGAAAGATAATCAAGTACCTGTATTGCATAAACAGGTAAACTATATTTATTCCAATATACTAAAATTAAAGTAAGGGGTAGGTATCTAATATGAATTTATTAAGACTAGTACCTACTATTATTATAAAGTATTTTATAAGATCGATACATATGTTCTATTGCCTTCTATTTCCACTAAATAAGAATAAAGTTACATTTGCTTCTTATCGATCGAATAAAATTAAGGATAATTTAGCTTTTGTAAATAGAGAAATAAGAGAGAATTATCCATCAATAAAAAGAAAACTTCTTTTCAAGAAATTTGAAAGCACCTTAAAAGGAAAGATTAAATATATCTTCCATATGATAAGAGCCTGTTATCATTTGGCTACTTCAAAATATTTCATTATAGATGACTATTATTATCCTATATATGTGATTAAACCTAGAAAAGGTATTGAGATTATTCAGTTATGGCATAGTGCTGGTGCATTTAAAAAATTTGGTTATAGTACAATTGGTAAATCGTTTGGTCCTAGTAAAGAGTATTTAAAGCACATTCCGATTCACAGTAACTATTCTAAGGTATACGTTAGTTCGACAGAGGTCATTCCCTATTTTGCAGAGGCTTTTAACATGCCAAAAGAAAAAATATATCCTTTTGGAATTCCTCGTACGGATTATTTTTATTCGGATTACGAGCTTAATGGATTAATTAAAAAACTTTATGAAAGTTATCCAGAATTGAAAGGGAAAATATTGCTACTATATGCACCGACTTTTAGGGGGAAAAGTCATTATCAAGAGAAATTTGAGATACCATTTAATATTTCTTTATTACAAGAGTATCTAGGAGATTCTCATGCGCTTTTAATACATTTACACCCGTACATGGTTTATAAGGAATTAGACACAATTCATCAAGATTTTATTTACATGATGAAAAATGAGTTTCCCATCCAAGAATTATTAGTGCTATCAGATATTTTAATAACAGATTATTCCACAGTAGTTTTTGATTATAGTTTATTAAACAAGCCCATGATTTTCTATGCATATGACTTAGAAATCTATACAAAAGAAAGAGATTTTTACTATGAATACCAATCATTAGTGCCGGGGCCAATCGTAGATGAAACGATGTCATTAATAGATATAATAAAACAACGGAAATATAATTATCATCAAATAGAAGTATTCAAAGACCGTTTTTTTAAATATCAAGATGGTAAATCTACAAAACGAATTGTTGGTCATATCTTTCATTCTTAAAAACAAGCAACTGATCCTTTAGAAAGTCAGTTGCTTGTTTTCTTAGATAGAAAATATTTCTGGATTATTTGAAAATACACCGTCTACACCGTAATTTACTAACTCTCGGTAACGCTCCTTGTGATTAACAGTATAAGGGTAGACCTTATAGCCTCTATTATGACAATTTTCTATAAAACTTTTATCCGTATAAACATTATTTGGATGGATACTGGTAATGGTTAATCCGCTTTGTGATGCATAGTCCCAAGGATTAAGAATTCGATAGTAAAATAGCATACCCAAAGGGATGTTTGGAACCATTTCCTGTATCTTCTTTAAGGCAAGGTGATCAAATGATGAGATAAGCACATTATCAAAGCGGTTATGGTGAGAGAGACAACGAATTAATCTTTCTTCAATTCCATTATAAATAACAGGAATGTTTTTAATTTCAATATTTAAAAAAATATCTCTTGGACAATGATTTAATACTTCATCTAGGGTTGGAATCGTAATCCCTGTGTAATTTCCATTAAATGATGAGCCGATATCAATTTGTTTTAGTTCCTCTAACGTTAAATCGATGATTCGTTGATTTGCTGATGAATTGTATTTCGTTAGTTTATGATCATGGCAGACAACAAGATGATGATCCTTGGTGAGCTGGACATCTAATTCAATTGCCCGTGTCCCATGAGCAATTGCTTTCTTAAATGAGGGCACCGTATTCTCGGGCGCCTCTGTCATCGATCCTCTATGTGCAAAATTTAATGTCATTCACCCATCTCCTTTCGCTCAATAATGAAATTATAACATAACATATGGTCTTACTAGTCTATTTGCTATATTTATAAAGGATCGTTTTTATAATCCATCTAATGATCGTCAAGTTATAAATGAAAAATAAAATGAACGCTAAACCACTAAGAATCCATAAACCGAGTGAATCAATAAAAAATGGGGCAAGGATGGAAACAAATAATAGTGGAAATAAGATAGCCATATCTCTGAGGTTCACATGTATCGTAAAATAAGGCTTGCACGTAAAAACCCGAATGATCCAAGTGATAAAAAAAGCAATTAAGGTTGACCAAGCCGCTGCGTACAAACCGATGGAGCTAATGAATAGAATATGTACAAGGATATTTACAAACGCACCGACGATTGACGTCACAAAGATCACCTTGGTCTTTTTTGCTCCATGAAAACCAGCGCTCCAAAACAGCGAAAAAGCACTAAACATGGTTCCTACTAATAATAGGCCCGTATATTGCCATGATTCAAAGAATTTTTCAGAAATAAATATAGAAAAGATTGGCTTTGTAAGTAGTGTAATACAGATAACGGATGTTACTAGTAATCGAAAAAAATGTTGGAATACGTTGCTATAGTAATTATTCTTATCCGTTTCATTGAAGTGGAGAATGGCACTATCTTTCCACGCTAGGTTAAATACAGTGTTTATCATCATAATCATTGCAGGAATTTGATTAGCTATAGCATATAGACCATTAAATTCTAATCCTAAATAACCTACAATAATAAAGCGATCCGAAGCATTCATAATCCACCAACTTATTGCCCCAGGAATAATAGGTATCGCGTAGGTTAAAAATGATTTAATTAACGTATGTGAATAGGAATTGAATGATATATATTGATGAAAGCGCATAACGGTCCATGCTGTAATGATCGCTATCATATTAGCTAGGATATATGCATAGAAGAATGCTTCAATTCGCATTTGGAACCCAAATATTAACCAAATAATTAATAGAATATATATAGTCGTTTGTAATAATCCAATCGAAGCAAATAACGTATTAAATCCTAAGCCTCTCGCGCATTGCTGCATATAGCTGTTAACGATGACCAAATTGATTAGTGTTAACATTAGCAGACCATATGGAATAGGGATTAAAGCTAGGCATATTAAAGCAATGATTGTGAAAACAATTAGATTACGAGCTAATGCAAGGACGCCACTGGTAATAATGATCATTTGCTTCCCTTGTTCCTTTTCTACAATTAACCAACGGTAAACAGCTGAAACTAATTCGAAGCTGATAATTGGAGCTAACAAACTGGAAGTAGTTAGAACTAAATCCCATGTACCATATTCATCTGTCGTGAAATAATGTGTATAAACTGGTAGCATGAAAAACACAAGTGCCTTCGAACCAAAAGTAGCAATGCTATATAGTATTGTATCTTTTGCTAGCTTTTCTCCTTTGGCCATTCTCTACAGTCCTTTAGGTTTTTGTTTTTAAATATATATCTAGTTTAAGAAATTGTTTTTCAGACTCGATGATTTGGTTTGTTATATCAACCATATTGCCATGAATACTTTGAAAAACAGTTTCAGCTTTTAAGGTATTCAGTGTATAAAAGGAAGCGTAGTTACCTTGGAAGTTTATATCTTTCATAATATTTGTCATCTTACTGCTATACACAATAGGGAATACGGGTTTTCTAAATATCCACCCTAAAATCATGGAATGGAACCTTGTGGCAACGATAAAAGCTGCAGAGGCAATCCGTTCCAGTGCCTCATCTAGATTATGCTTATAATAAAAAGTATGAATATGGCTTCGAGCACCTACAGATATAGATTGGGTAATTGCTTCTATAGCCTCGTTATCTTTTTCATAACTACAAAAGGACATTAAGGTTACAGTGTATCCTTGTTCAATAAAATAAAGAGCTATTTCGCGTATTTTCTTGTAATAGATTGCGTCATAGTCGCGTAAGGCTTTTCTAATCGATGGCTTAATCACAGAAATTATAACTGACGAAGGATCTGTTTCTGCTCTAATTGTTTCTAATTGAAATGCCATATCAGTAGCAACTCTGACATTGGGCAGGTCTTTAAATAATGTGTATGAGTATTGGTCACGAAAGCATATATCCGTAAACTGTTGAAATAAATGATGATACGCTTTTAAAAAAGCCTGCTCTGAAAAAGGGCCGAAATTGGCACCTAAAAGAAAGAAAGGCTTGCTATTTATATGCATTTCCTGTACATTTTTTAGTTCCTTTTTCCAGCTATCACCTTGAATAAACAAAGATCCACCTACATAAACAATTGCATCGCAGTTACGGCTCAAATAAGTATAAAAAAGCTTTCTCTGGTCTAGCTTTGTTGTCATTAGATTTGTTCCACGAAAAAGTACAGAATCACGTCTAATAATTTTTAGGTTTTTTTGACTTGAGAAGGTTTGACTGTAATTATGGGGTGCTAATAAATGGAAGATAGTATTTGGATACCTTTCACAGAGAATTTTTATGAATAAGTCATCGCCTAAATTATATTGCGAATAGGCATAAAGCATAACGTTCTTCATTTATAACCTTCTCCTTTAACTGTGTATTTCTAAATGGATCAATCTAAAGCGTGGTGATTATTCATGCTTGAACTTCTTCAATAAAGTAGTGAGAATGCGTTGTTGCTCTTGTAAATACGGCTTCATTCGAAAAAAAGCATACAAGCCATAGCTAGCTTTGCACCGCAGTAATGTTCTTACTAATCGTTTTTGATAGGTACCTCTAAAGTGTTGTATGTCTATGTTTTGTTTTGCAGCATTAAGTATGTCATTCATCTTTTCAAATGTTTTACTACGAGGTAAAGGATTATCAGGATGAAAAAGGTTTGTTAATGCATTTATAATACTATTTGCGTATATTTCTCCGAGTTTCTGTTCATTTGTCAGATTTAGAGCATTTCTTTCCCTTAAAAAGCGAGTTACTTCCTCTAGTAAGCGTTGTTGTTCTTCTAGATAGTTATTACGAAATCCTCTTGATAGAGAGTGTTCATTATCTGTAACATATTTATAAAGAGGATCATTATTAATATAGATATGCTTACAATGACGTAAATAACTTAAGTTGAATAATAGATCCTCCCCTATCGAAAGGCTATTTGTAAACGTAATTTGATAACGATTAATTACATCAGCCAAATATAATTTATTGCATGGAGAAGGGATAATAACACGTTTATATAGGTCTCCAAAGTGGGTTAAATAGGTATCTTCTTTAAACATGCCCTCTATGCTAGAAGTATATTTTTTAATTCCCCTTGTAGAAATTGCTTCATATCCACAAATAACAAGCTCACAATTAATGTTAGTATTCATAATGTTTACAAGTTTTTTCGTCATCATAGAGTCGAGATAATCATCAGCATCTACAAATTGAATGTATATTCCGTTTGCCTTTTTGATACCAGCATTTCTTGCTGCTGATACACCGGAATTTTTTTGATGAATAACGTGAATCGCTGGATAAACCTCAGCTAATTTATTGCATAATTCTTTACTGTTATCTGTAGATCCATCGTTTATTAGAATAATTTCAATGGAGTTGTATGTTTGTCCCAGAATGCTCTGCACACATGTGGTAAGGGATTTTTCTGCATTATAAACAGGAATAATAAAGCTTACCAGCTTAGGTACGTTCATAAAGATCGACTCCTAAAAGCATAAGTGGAATTGATAGGTAGGTCATCACCGAGGGTGCAAATAGTACATGACCAGCTAAAAAAGCTATTCCAAGGCTTAGACCTAGTATGGCTAATAAAAAAATATTTTCGATATGTAAGCGGGTGAATGAAGGTAGCAATTGCTTCATTAAACCTATCATTGGTAAAGCTACCAGCATACTTCCAATAATTCCAAAACTAAAAAATAAATCAAAAAAATCCATCTCCACTAATTTTGGTTCTTTTTGGTAATCTCCTGCATAACCCAATCCAAATAATTTTCTTAAAATATCTGCGTGTAAATAATTGGTTTTTACATCAGCGAAGAATACATCTCTTGAGCTAAGAATCTTTTTTATAATGGCATACTTTGAGGAATATTCTTTTCCTTCATCTGTTTCCATTTCTGGGTGAATTAGTTGTTGTTCGTTACCAGTAATTGTATTGGAACCCATTGGAGAGTAAGGAATGAGGCAAACGAACAATAATAGAATAAGAAATAGGGTAGTCGTGTGTTTATCCTTCCAGATCTGTAATTTAGCCCTCCACAAGCTATAGATAATATGAATGGCAATTAGGATTAAACCACCTAGATAAGCCGTTTTTGTACCTATCATTGGTAACATACTCAAGATGAGAATATATGCAATCCAATTCAAAAGTCGTTTATGTTGCAATAGGTTGATGATCATAATTGTAAAAAGAACAAGGGTAATAACACTTAATTCATTTGCTGAGAAAAACCAGCCAGAATGTCCAGATGAATAGTAGCGATAACTATCCATACTAGTATTGGTTATAATAGCTATCCAATATGTAATTCCCACAATGTAACTAACAATGGTTGTTGCATGATACAATGTATTTTTAGATAACCAATTGTATTGATTAATATAGATAATTGTAAAAAGAATGATTATGAAATAACTTGCCTTTAAATAGAAATTCAATTCGGCGAACCAAATAAAATTATCCTTTAGCATAGCATTCAACAAAAAACTAGTTACTAACCCTAAATAAGAAGCGATTAAAAGCATGAACAATTGCTTATGCTGACGGTAAAAAATAATGAACATTGAAATAAATAATGATGTCATTAGCAATGTCCTAATAAATGCACCGACTGATATTGGAAAGGTCGATGTTAAGGATGTTAACAGATCGATGACTGGCTGTAGGATAATAAAAATAAATAGTAATGTATTGATTTTTTTGGTATCCAATCTCATAGCATTGCTCCTGATCAGAAGTTTCTTTCCGTACAATTATTGACACGTTTTTTGTTTATATTCACGTGTGATAATAAATTTCTACGCTTTTGGATATATTAAAACTAGTAAGGCTATTCAATAGTTATCAAATATGAAAAACGGTAGCTTCTTCTCTGTTATCTATTTGCTTGTCCCTTTCTCTACCTTTTATAAGTTAATTCTTAAAAAAGAAGTAGTTTCTACGTAAGATCTCAGCCCAAACGAATAAAATCCGGGTCTGATCGTATCAAATGGTAACTAGCTCTTTTTATTAAAGGTAAAAAAGTTATAGTTAGGGATCTGCTTTCAATTTTGCAACTGTTGAAACGACTAGTGGTATATGTGAAGGTGAATAACAATGAGAATATTGCATTTAAATGCGGGGAATGAGACTGGTGGAGGAATGCATCATATACTAGGGTTAATGAACGAATTAAATAAAGAGGAGTTTATCCTTGGAGTTATGGAAGATGGAGAATTATTAAAGCGTGCAAACAATGCCGGTATAAGAACCATTTATTTCCCTTGTCATTCTAGATTTAGTATTCCATTGATGCAAAGGATAAAATCATATGTACAGCAGGAGGATATTGGGTGTATACATACACATGGACCGAGGGCAAATGTATATGCAAACATCCTGAAAAAGATAATACCATTTCAATGGGTAGTAACCATTCATAGTAATCCATTTTTAGACTTCATGGAAAAAGGGATGTATGGTAAAGTACTCTGCAAGTTAAATCTTCATGCAGTGAGGAATGCTGATAAAATAATTGCTATTTCACAGCCTTTTAAAGACTGCTTGATGGATGCCAATATAGATTCAGAAAAAATTGTAACTACATTGAATGGAATTGATTTTAAAAAACGTGTCGAATCTTGTTACTGTAAACAAGATTTTGGTATACCTGAGGGCGATATTGTTTTCTTAATGGTGGCTAGGCTTGAGGAAGTAAAAGGTCATCGTATTGCTTTAGAAGCGTTTTGTGAGCTACTAAAGTCGTCTCAGAATTGTCATCTAATGTTAGCTGGGGATGGCAGTCTTCAACACGAATTAGAAAGAATGGTGGCTAATCTCGATTTAGAAAAGCATGTTCATTTTTTAGGTTATCGAAATGATATCGAGTATTTTTACCAATTAGCAGACGTAACGCTACTCACCTCACTAAGTGAAAGCTTTCCACTTGTTTTATTAGAGTCCGCAAAGGTCAAAACTCCAGTTATATCTACAGATGTTGGTGGTGTCGGAGAATTAGTTGTCGATAAATCTTTGGGCTGGAGAATTAAGCCTGGAAATACAAGGGAATTACTTGCTGCAATGAAAGATGCATTATTCTTTTATAATCAGGGTATGTTACCATTAATGGGAAGCAAGTTATATCATCATGCATCAACCAAATTTACATTGGAGATTCTTGCAGAAAACATTTATAATGTATACCAAAGCATGCAAGACATTAAATAATGCTATGATGCAAACAGTATTTTATAAAATGAGGTGGGCTAGATGCTGGAAATAGCTTTGTTAGCCTGTTTGACCCTGTTATTTTCACTTATTATTACTCCAATTACAATAAAGCTTTCAAAGAAATTCAATACCACTGATAAGCCGAATGCTCGCAAAGTACATAAAGAGCCAATCCCAACTTTAGGTGGTTTAGCAATTTTTATCAGCTTTTTACTAGGATTAACTATCTTACAGCCTGAAAGTAGTTATCATGTTGTAATTATAATAGGAGCATTTCTTATTATTTTATTGGGGTTTTTTGACGATATTACAGATTTATCTCCAAAATTTAAATTTATTGTTCAAGTTGGAATAGCTTGTTTTGTCGTTCTTGGTGGTGGTTTACATATTGAGTTCGTAAACCTTCCATTTGGAGGACAAATTGAGTTTGGATTTATGAGCTCTTTAATAACAGTTTTTTGGATTGTTGGCGTTACCAACGCGATTAATCTGATTGATGGTCTTGATGGGTTGGCAGCTGGTGTATCCGCAATTGCATTATTTACAATTGCAGGAATGGCAATATTGATGGGGGATGTATATGTAGCAACGATGGCGCTTGTACTTTTTTTTAGCACGGTTGGATTTCTTCGTTATAACTTCTATCCAGCTAAGATATTTATGGGGGATACTGGTGCATTATTTCTAGGCTATATGATATCGGTATTAGCGCTATTAGGATTTAAAAATGTAACGATTGTCTCCTTCGTTATACCCATTTTTATTCTGGCTGTTCCAATTTCAGACACTTTAATTGCAATAATACGCAGATATGTAAATAAAAAACCGTTATCTAGCCCCGATAGTTCACACCTACATCATCGATTATTACACATGGGGTTCTCTCATAAACATACGGTATTATTTATCTATAGCTTAAGTACAATGTTTAGTGTTGCAGCAATTTTATTTTCTATGACTACAGTGTGGGGGTCCATTTCTATATTTGTTGTAGCAATGCTAACTCTGCAAGTATTAATTGAAAATCTTGAATTAATAAGTAGTAACTATAAACCACTGACAAACTTCTTTAAAGCCTTAAGACATAAGCCATAAAAAACTTCTGGTTTTCATACCAGAAGTTTTTTATAGTCTAGAAAATTACAAAATTTGCCCATGTGGATAAATATGGGGTGTGCTAGGTCGTATCCAGCTATAACGCCGAGAGACTAGGCGACTTCACGAATCGCTCTAATCTAAGTCAGCATCGGCTCCCAAGCTCGCCGTGTTTGTTGATTCGCTCCAGTCGCTACGTTTCTAATCGGGCGCTTAGCTTTTATTCTAAATAGTATTAGTAAGAGGTTTCCTCTGGTGATGTAGCCTCATTGGAATCTGTTACAGTATTCTGCGCAGGTAAATCTAGATGTTTTCTCAAGATTTCTTGTGTTTCCTGTAAAGCAACTTCATCTAACTGCCAATAATAGGTTTTACTTGGCTGATAGTCCTGTCCTTCTAGTGTGAGTGTCTCAAAATCAAGGTTTTTACCTTTTGTACCATAGGAGATAAAGCTTTTCATTTCACTAAAGGTCATGTTAGTTGTCATGTTACTTCCTACTGCCTCTATAACATTGTCAATTTTTAAAATAGAGTTAACGGATACGGCCTTTTTAATAACAGCTTTTATTATTTCTTGCTGTCTTTTCCCTCGTTCTATATCGTTATCCATTTTTCTTGTCCGTGCCAATGCTAATGCTTCTTCTCCGTCTAATTGCTGCTCACCTGGCAGTAAGTGAATAGCTCCAGCTTTGTCTTTTGAGTTTTGTTCCTTAAGTTCATAAGGAACATCCACAGTAATACCATCTACTGCATCAACAACTTCTATGAATGCTTCAAAGTTAACTTTGACATAATAGTCTATAGGAATACCTAATAAATTCTCAACTGTATCTCTTGTTGCTTGTGTACCCCCGTATGCATGAGCATGGTTGATTTTAGTTTTATAGCCTACTTCAGGAATATAAACATAAGAATCACGAGGAATGCTTACCAACTTAACACTTTTGTCATCTTTGTTTAAAGTAGCAACCATTAGTGTGTCGGTACGAGCATTGTCAGCATTGTTTCTAAGGTCGCTGGCATCCACACCCATAATTAATACTGAAACATTGTCCACATTGGGATCCACTTTACTTTCTCTAAGTTCTGATTTCTCTCTGCCATCATCTTCATAAGAATCATTTAAAACACTGTCTGCTTTTATATATAGATAAGAAGCATAACTCACTATTGTTAAAAAGGCTATTATTAGTGGTAACAATATGAAATATGCCCTTTTCTTTAACCTACGTTTTTTCTTTTTTCGAACAACTCTAGTACGCGTTGTTTTATTTGACATTCAGTATTCACCCTTAATTATTTAATAGAAAATTGTTCTATATAATGTTAATATAAAACAACATCATTAAAGATATGATAATTTTCTTGCTTTTTTTCAAAACTAAGTTTTATTTTACTACGAATATGTGTATTCGTAAATAATATTCATATTACAATTCTGTAAGGTCTATATTAATAGACGTTACTAGAGTGCGAAAGGTTGCATAAAATAATGAGTTTTAATAATACTGTTACCATAATGGGAATTCCCTTCTTAAATACAACAAGGAATGATTTCTTAAGAGATTATTTGGTTCCTCGATTAGATGAAGAGCAAAAGTGTTTTGTAGTAACAGCTAATCCAGAAATTGTCATGAAAGCAAGAGAGAATGATACATATCGACAAATTATTCGAACAGCAGACTATATCGTTCCTGATGGAGTTGGTATTTTAAAGGCAGCAAAGTTTCAGAAGCAACCATTGCAAGAACGTGTTACTGGTTATGATTTGACATTAGATCTTCTAAGTTATGCTAATGATCATGGTTTAAACTGCTATTTTTTAGGAGCAAAAGATGAAATAAATGCTAAAGCTGTATCGGAAGTGCAAAGAAGTTATCCCCATATTCAGATTGTAGGACATCATCATGGCTATATAGATATGGAAGATGAGACGTTCGCAGAATCTATACAAAATAGTGAACCAGATATTATATTTGTTGCCCTAGGCTCTCCTAAACAGGAACAATGGATTATGAAACATAAAGAGAAATTTTCAAAAGGGATATTCATTGGAATTGGTGGAGTATTTGATGTTTTGGCGGGAAAGGTTCCACGAGCCCCAAAGGCATGGATTAATTTAAATTTAGAATGGTTATACCGCTTACTAAAACAGCCATCTCGCTGGAAAAGAATTTTAAAAGCGGTGGAGTTTATGTTTCGAGTATATGTGAAAAAAGATTAACAAAATGCGTGAGCCTGGATCACGCATTTTATTAGTTAATCGTAGACTCATTCACTTCGTTAGATTCAGAGCTGAATTCAGAACTATTTACATCCGATATGGAGAGGTCGAGATGCGCTCTTAATTCTTTTTCGAGCTCGCTTCTGCTTTGTTCGTTTATTTGATAATACCATAATCCGTCATTCATTTTCCCCCCAGTACCTTCCAGACTCACAGAACTTAGAGAGAGATTTGTATTTATTCCATAACTTATAAAGCTTTTCATTTCACTAAAGGATAGGTTTGTCTTCATATTGTTGCCTACAGCGGTTATTAAATCATCAAGCTTTAGTATAGATGATGCTGAAGCAGCTTGCTTCACAATTGACTTTATAATTTCCTGTTGTCGCTTACCTCGTTCTATATCGTTATCATATTTCCTTGTCCTTGCCATCGCTAGTGCTTCTTCACCATTTAACTCTTGAAGTCCCGGGAATAGATGAATGGCATTTTTGTTATCTTGTGAATCCATTTCAACAATTTCAAATGGGACATCATAATGAATGCCTCCTAATGAATTGACAACTTCTATAAAAGCTTCAAAATTTAGACGAACGTAGTAATCGACTGGTACATTCATTAAGCGTTCCACTGTATTAATTGCTTTTTTTGGTCCACCAAAAAAATGTGCATTATTGATTTTTGTATACCCATGGTCTGGAACATTTACATAGGAATCTCTCGGGATACTTAAAAGCTTTATACTTCCGCTTTCTTTGTTAAAGGTAGCCAAAATTAATGTATCCGATCTACTCTTTTCATTAAAACCCCGGTTTTCACTATCATCAACACCGATAATTAGTACGGATACATTATCCTCAATAGGATCTACAGACTCAGATCGTAAATCCGATTTTTCATTTTCTCTTCCAACTTTTTCAAAGGACTCATTTGCTGCATCTTTAGCGGTTGTATACAGATGGAGGCCGTAGGAAAGGACTGTGATTACAACTACGGAAAGGGGGATTCCTATGTATAATAATAGCTTCTTTCTATTTGTTTTCATTTTTTGCTTACGGATTGAAATCCGTGAGAAATTTTTATTTTTGTTAGACATACTATTTTCTCCTCGACAAACGTACTACATACTATTTTACTATTAAGTAATTAATCCGTAAATTAAAAAATATTCTAAAAAATTATTTAGCGAATAATGGCTATGCAGAAGGTGTTTATTAGAAGTGTTGCTTATGGTCTGATTCCATTTGTTAAAGTGCTTCAGGATAATAGTGTTATGCAATTAGTGGATAGGTTTGTATGGGGTATATGAATTATCAGCAAAGCTAGGAAATCAAAGCTAAACAAGACTTTTGATAGAATAGATTCAATCCGACATGTATGCACCAAACGGATTAGTATTCCCTAAGCTTTTCGATGCAAGACATGTCGTATTTACAATAATTCCATCATGAATGTTTACACGTTAATTATCTAACTTGAGTGAAGCAGTTTTAGTTTGTAATTGATCTGTAACGATTCTCTGTTTTCCTGATTCTAAACCCACAATTAAAATGATAGTTGAAATAATAAATAGCATAATAAGTGGAACTTGCCATCCATTTGTTAAATCATGTAATGCACCAATTAAAACTGGCCCTAAAGCTGCTAATAGATAACCAAACGATTGGGCCATCCCTGACATTTCCGCTGCCTGTTGGCCGTTTGATGTTCGAAGACTGAAGAACATCATCGAAAGACTAAAGGCACTTCCGCCAGCAATTCCTATAAAAATAACGGATATAACTAGTACAGGAATAATTCCAGAAAATAATCCTCCAATTCCTATCATAAATAGAATGGCAGTTATACTAGCTAATAGCTTTTGGTCATTCATTTGTTCTGCAATAACAGGAATAATAAACGTTACCGGGATAATAGCAAATTGCATAAGGAACAGCATCCAACCAGCGCTATCCGAACTAAAACCATGAGATTGTAATATTTCAGGAAGCCATGTAATTAGCGTATAAAATATTAACGATTGTAATCCCATGAATAATGTAATACACCATGCTAGTGTGGATTTCCAAATAGACCCCTCTGCTTGTGGTGTTGCACTTGTTGTAGGATCTGACTTGTTTTGTTTTTGTAACTGAGGAATCCAAAAAAGCAGGGCAATAAAGGAAAGTATCCCCCATACAGCCAGTGAGCCTTGCCAGCCAATGTCTCCGATAGAAGAAATAGGAACACCTAAGCCAGATCCTAAAGCTCCAAATACGTTCATGAAGACAGCATATATCCCTGTCATTAATCCTATCTTAAGTGGAAAGTTCATTTTTATTAAGCCTGGTAGCAATACGTTTCCAATTGCGATAGCTAACCCAATAAGAATGGTTCCAGAAAATAAAAATATGGAACCAAATAGGGAGCGAATAATAATACCAATTGTTAATAGTGTGATAGAAATAAATATTGTCCATTCTATGCCGATTCGATTTGCTATTTTAGGAGCAAACGGTGATACAAGTGCAAAAGCAAGTAAAGGTAAAGTTGTAATTGTTCCAGCTAACGCATTACTAATTCCTAAATCGTCACGTATATAGGAAATTAGGGATCCAACAGAAGTTAATGGAGCTCTTAAGTTTGACCCAATCAAAATAATTCCAATTAAAAAAATCCAAGTATTGCGGTTTTCTTGTGTCTTTTCTAAAGTTAGTCTATTATTATTCAAAATTTTTCCTCCGAATCTATCATAACAACGGAACTAATCCGAAGTTTATTTCTAAAAAAGTGGTATACTGGAGCAACCTTGTCCTCTATTGCTCTTGAAATTCTGTGCATGCTTTATAATCTTTTTTTAAATTCATTAATATAAGCATCAACATACTTTGTAGCACCATCTATATCTTGATGTCGAATCGCGTCTAAAAGCTCGCTATGAATTTCCTTGTTATAATCGAATTGATTATCCATTAGCATAATATCGCGGATAGAGGAATATAACGGATCTGTCATATGTTCAT
Organism: Virgibacillus sp. AGTR; assembly: GCF_016919725.2. Taxonomy (GTDB): domain Bacteria; phylum Bacillota; class Bacilli; order Bacillales; family Amphibacillaceae; genus Virgibacillus; species Virgibacillus salarius. The sequence goes on along the minus strand of NZ_JAJERH010000002.1, from coordinate 161,676 downwards.
ATAAATCTTGTAGCAGCTTATTATTTGCAGCTCTTACCATATTTTTATGAAAAGTGATATCTGCTTTAATAAAATCCTCCATAGCACCTCGTTCAGCCGCATCCTGACACTGTTTAATACTTGCGTGCAGCTTGTTTATATCCTCTTCACTTCGGCGTTTTGCTGCCAACTGAGCTGCCTCTTTTTCTAAGGCTAATCTAACCTCTAACGTTTCTAGTAGATCAGATTTTTCGATGTAGCGATGCATTGCAGCTTCTAGGGAACTTGATGAACGGACAATCGTTCCGCTTCCTTGTTTTGTTTCTAATAAACCTGCGTGTACTAAAGCATGAATAGCTTCCCTTAATGTATTACGACTAACACCGAATTCTTCCATTAATTCCATTTCAGGTGGAACTTTATCACCAATAGACCAATGACCATTTTCAATTAAATTCTCCATTTGCGAAACAACTTGGTCGACTAACGATATGCGATTCGTTTTCTTAAGCATTCTTTACACTCCAAATTTGTAGGATGATTGGTACATAGGATATATTATCAGATCGTCATAAGTATGTAAATAAAAGCATCCTTTTATGTGCAGATAATAAAAAAATCAATTATCCTTTTTACCTGTTGATATTATTCAATTCACATTCTCCCAGCTGGTTAAGTGACCCTCTCTTTTCTCTATGTCTAATAAATAACGTCACATATTTTTCTTTTCCTTTCATGCCTCCTTCTTACTATTCCATACGAATGTAAGGATAGAAGGAGGTGAAGAAATATGGCAACGACACAAATAATGGACTCTTCATTATGGTTGGTATTTGACGGAGGCTTGGATGAGGTAACTGGAAAATCAATCGTTAAGACAAAGAGCTTTAATAACGTCAAACCTACAGCAAACGCAGAACAGCTATATACAATAGCACAAGCGATTGCTGGATTGCAGCAGCTTCCGCTTCATTCCGTTGAACGTAAGGATACCTCAGCCATTGAGCCAGTCTAAGGAAGAAGAAGGTAACTAAGTAAGAAGGGAGGGAATACGTTGAAAAAACTAGAATTGAAATTTGCGAATAAAGAAGGAAAGACAGTAACTTATTCGATTGATCACCCCATAGTACCTGCAGACCCAACTGCTGTTAACGCAGCTATGGATGAAATTCTCAAACAAAATGCATTTTCGTCAAGTGGCGGGGAGCTACTTTCTAAAAAGAGTGCTCGAATAGTAGAACGGATTGTTGAGGAGATAGATATTAATTAACGGCACCAATCCGTAAAGAGGAAGAGAGCTGTACCAAAAGACAGCTCTCTCTTTCTAAACAATGGGAATACACGCTCTTTTTCATGATCAGCCTCAGCCTATTGTGAATACAAAGGTGTCTTTAGTCGGTTGTTCTTCAAGCTGGAATCTAGGTGATGCCAGTTATTCTACACGAAGCTGTTTATAACAGCCATTTTTTAAACGTAGTCTAGGCTATATTTTAATTTTCATTTAACTAAAAAGGAGGCTATGGCTATGGATCCATGGATAGCTTTTATTACAGATGTTGGCTTTCCGATAGCTGTAACATTTTATCTATTGCATCGGATTGAAGGGAAATTAAATGTTTTAATCGATTCCATTCATGCATTGCCAGAGCGATTAAATTATAAATAACTGAAAAACTTCGGAGTCACCAGATTCCGGAGTTTTTCATTATCCCATTAAATAACTATGATAGTCCAATTTTCCTACTTACTAGTCACAGTATGTCGATTAATAAGCGAATCTAGTACTTTTTTAACTTAGAAAATAAAAGGTAATCACTTATAATTTTAAGGGGGTTTATCCTACATATAACTGCCAGTAAGCCCCCGACCTCAAGCAATAAAGAGAAGCTAACATTGGTAAGTGAGATCGACTGCCAGTAAATGTTCGATTGCTTCAAAGGTCTTTAGGTTATACCCTAGTGGTACTAACAATTAGTGTGGGATAAACAAAATCCCCCAACTGCTTGAGGTTTTCATTTTATAATACCGAGTACCTGCTGCATTACGTTAAGCAGTTAATTGTCTTCAACATATGAAGACAGTATTATTTTTGTGAACCAAAGAAGAGAGGATTATGTAATTCATGAATGAAGAAGTAAAAATCGAACGTGCACCTATTGATAAGGCATTATCAGAGCTTCAAGCTACCATTCAAAACTTTGAAAAGTCCTATACAAGCATGAACAAAGAAGATAATACAGGTGTTATTCTGCATAAGCTTGAAGAAATTAAAAACACATTTGAGCAAATCAATTCTTCCTACCACGCTTTAAAACATAATAACTCAAAAGCTACGAATCAAGCTGTGGAAAAAATGCAAGGAATGGACCATACCCAATCGACTTCTATGTATTGAGATAATGCTTTTGCGTAATATCTATTAAGCTTTTAAGGATGATGTACTATGTATAAGGTAATGCTTCTATTAATTGGAACACTACTAGTCATAATGGGCTGTAGTAATGATGATGCAAGCAAGATAAGTAAAAATGCTTCTCAAGTTAAACAAGTCTTAGAAGATAATTTAACCTATTCTGAAGATGAAAATATGGATAAGTATCTGGAGACAATTGTAGAAGCGAGTAGGGAAGATACAAAAAAACAATTAGAAGTATTTTTTAAGGATTATGATATTACGTATGAACTATTGGATTTTAAGGTAATAGAAGAATCGAATGATCGCATTGTAATTGAGGCAGAACAGCGGGCAACGGCATCATTTATTGCAGCTGGCGAATCGTATCGTGATCATATTGCACATATGGAGTATGTATTTGTCAATGAAAGCGATGGATGGAAAATTGCTAGCTCAACTGTGACGAAAACAAATATCATTAAATAGTAACGATATGACGTTAATTCACATTCTAGCTATCTAATTCGGTGCATGTAGAAGCAACATGCAATAAAAACATAGTTTACGATAATCACATATTTACAGTGCCTTACATCACATGTACGCTAATCATGTAAGTTCAATTCTGAATATTACAACGTTATGTGGATGGGAGCACGCTATATGGCAAAAACAATTATTTTTTATGATTATGATTTTCCTATAGATGGTAATAGACCAAATAGATCTATTTTGGAAGACTTAAATGGAACAATTGTAACTGCTAATTCATTGGAAGAAGCTCTTGATGATGATCAGGTAACTTGTTTTATTAATCTACATGGTTCATTTTTTCCTAAAAATGCTTGGAAGGCGATCTATTCTTATTTAACAACCGGAAAAGGTATGGTTCACTTTGGTGGCATCCCTTTTCGAGTTCCATGCTTTCAAGAAGACGGCAAATGGAAAAAAGAACGTGAACAGACTGCGTACCACCAACAATTAAATATTCACGAGGCTTTGCCAGTAAAAACGAAGCAGGTCACGCAATTACAATCCAATTATGATATTCCCATTTTTAAAGGAAAGGAAAAGCTATTTGCCATCCAAGATACATATAACTTTATCCTGCATGTTACCAAATCCAGTTCTTTAAAGGGAGAAATGGGTGCAGCAGGACCAATGGATGCTAGGATATTCCCTTTGCTACAAGGATTTACGGATTCCGGAAGAAAAGTAGCTGCTCCGAGTGTTCTGATTGAAAATAGAAACGGAGCGTTTACAGGCGGTCGATGGATATTTATTAATCAAAGGATGGATAAACGGTTTTGGAGCAAATTAGGAATTGAATTTTTGGGAGAATTAGCGCTATTTACCAGTCATGGTGTGACGGAGATGTCCTTGCAGGTGAACTATGCTACATATGAAAAAGGGGAACAACCGATGGCTAGCTTACAGATGGAGTCCTTTACCGATGCACCTGTCCAATGGGAGGTTAGATTAACAGTAAGTAGCAATTCAGAACCACTTTATACAGAGACTATATCAATAAAAGCTAGTAAACAACGCTATAATCATTCATTTATTATTCCGATTACGATTGAACCTGGATTATATCATGTAAGTTGTTATATTGAGTCAGAGAACGGTGAGGTACGCTCACTCTATCAGGGATTCTGGGGGATGGATAAACAGCTCTTGGCTAGAGGGGAGCCCTTATACTGCGATCGTGATTACTTCCATAAAAACGGACAACCTATGCCAATTGTTGGAATGACCTATATGACCTCAGATGTTGCTCGTTATTTTTTGTTTCTCCCTAATGCCCATTTATGGGATAACGATATGGCACAAATGAAACGTGCTGGGATTAATTATATTCGTACTGGAATTTGGACAGGCTGGCGCAATATGATGTTTATTGATGGATACATGGATGAAGCCGTCCTCCGAGCCATTGATGCCTTTATACTATGTGCTAAAAAACATGATATCGAGGTCACCTTTACGTTCTTTTCCTTTACTCCTGAGGCTTGGGACGGTGAGAATCCTTATCTTGATTCTCGTAGCTTGAAGGCGCAAACACGTTTTATTACGTCGATTGTTTCTAGACATGTAGAAACAACAAATATTAACTGGGACTTAATTAATGAGCCGTCTGTATTTGATCCCAACCGTCCATTTGCTGGTCCTAAAACTAGTCATGATAGCTATGATCGCAGAAACTATCAGAAGTGGCTTAAAGCACGGCACGGAACTGTACGTGAATTAAGAGAAAGGTGGAATGTAACGGAAGAAGAATTACCTTCTTTTGCAGCAGTTGAACCACCAGAGGCCTCTGAAATCAATTTTGGAATAAGGGATATGATGTCTGGGAAGAAAGGATTATGCTGGCTTGATTACACCTTATACACGATGGACATGCATAATAAATGGGTAAAGGAGCTAGCAAGTTCGATTAAGAACTTAGCTGGTGATCAGCTAGTTACTGTGGGACAGGATGAAGCACTTGGTGGATTGCGACCATCCCCATTGTTTTATAGTGAAGCCGTTGATTATACCAGTAACCATACATGGTGGTTTTTAGATGACTTAATTTGGGACGGAATATTCACTAAAACGCCTGCAAAACCTAATTTAATTCAAGAAACAGGAATCATGTATGTTGAAAATGCAAATAATCACGCCAAAAGAAGTGAGGAAGAATTACGAAATATATTAGAGAGGAAGTATGCTTATGCTTTCTCAACTGGTGGAGCGGGTGCAGTTCAATGGCTGTGGAATACAAACTACTTTATGAATAATATTAATGAATCAAATATTGGAGCAATACGTGCAGATGGGACTGAAAAACCAGAGGCAAATGTATCCTATGATTATGGAGAATTCATGTATAAAATAAAAGATTTATTTAGAGGTAGGAAGTTAGAGGATATTGCTGTAGTTTACCCATTTTCTAATGATTTCTCCAATCGTAGATATTCCATAAGGGCGACTACGAAATTAACACGTGTATTAGCTTATGAAATGAATATGCCATTTCGAGCTGTTAGTGAATATCATGTAGAAGAAATATTGAGCGATTTGCCCAAATTACTTATTATTCCAAGTCCACATAATTTTAGTTCAAGTACATTCGATACGATATTAACAATGGTAAAGGACAAAGGCGTTAATCTGTTATTCACTGGTGCAATTAGTATCGATGCATATTGGGGCCATACCTCTAGAACAGAATCGATTCTAGGTAAAACCAAAACACAAAATCTTGTTCGTGAAGAAATACTTGAAATGAATGGGCAGGATTACTTTGTATCGTTTGGGAATGAAAAGATTGGTGAATTGTTGAAAGAAGTAGATGTAGGTGGAAAGACTATGAAAGAAGTTCCATATGGAAAGGGTATGATTTACTGGTGTGGGTTACCTGTGGAGTTAAACGAACGTAATGAACCAATAATAGCTTTATATTCCTATGTTATGAGACGATCAGGAATACCTGAAGAGTTTCAATGGAATAAAGGAAACCTCCCCGGGATGTATGGAAGAAAATTAACCTTCAAACATGGTTGTTTATATATATTTGTATCAGAATGTTCGAAAGATATCGAAATAAAGATTACCGATCAAAAGACGAATACTAGTTATCTATTTTTACTCGAGTCAGAGCGTACTGTAATGTATGCAACGGATATGAAAGGTACTATAACAGCGGTATATCGACCTGAAGAGGTAGAAATTACAACGAAAAATTAGAATAGGAAATGTGTACGAGAAGGAAACGAATAAGGCTTAATTTCTAATAATTAAGTCTTATTTTTCTAAATATTATAATAAAAGAAAGATTTCTATGCTATACTTGCTGAAAGGTGTTTTTTCTTGTCGATAGTTGTAAAGTAGAGCTATTATTCTATTTTAATTATTAATACATCCAATTATTTCCATTACGCCACTTGATTTGGTATTTACAAAAGAAGTTCAGTTGGGGATTAGGAGGGGTAGTTAGAAACAACAAGGTAAGCGTTTGCATAGGAGTGATATAAATTGTCTTTATTTAATGGTTTTTTACGATGGATATATGATTTTGGTAATTGGCTTTATAAAGTTATGTATTTACATATTTTATGGGTAGCTTTTACCTTATTAGGATTAATAGTATTTGGTGTTTCCCCTGCAACTACAGCCTTATATACAGTCATGCACAAATGGTATGAGAAGGACTTCGATATACCGATATTTAAAAATTTTTATGCTGTTTATAAACAGCATTTTAAGACTAGTAATGCATTTGGTATTTTATTTATGAGCATTGGGGCATTTATGTATATAGATATTGCCATATCGAAAAATTACATTCAATCCTTTTATTTTCATGCATTACTTTTATTTATTGGTTCATTATATGTTATTATGCTGCTCTATTTTTATCCTGTATTTGTTCGTTATAACTTAAAATTCCATCAATATATTAAACAATCCTTTCTTATTGCATTGGCCAGACCATTAGAAACAATAGCAATGATTATTAGTATTATTCTACTTTTATATGTATTCTATTTCCTGCCAATATTATTGGTTTTTGCTGGATCATCAATAATTGCTACACCTATCATGTGGTTTGCCCACCAAGCTTGTTTACAGATAGAGAATAAACAAATGAGTTAGTTTATAAGGGGGGAGATTATGTGGAGATATTGGAAAAAGCCTAGACTGTTATATAAATATATTATTTCTTATTTATTTATATTTCTTGTACCTTTTCTTCTTATGAGCATGATAATTTATTATAACTCGGTTTCCAGCCTACGAAAGGAAATAGAACAATCCAATATTAATAAATTGGAGCAGGTTGAAAACATAACCAATGAGCGAATGAAGGAGTTAGAAACATTAGCAGCGAGAATTTCATATGATCCAAGATTGACGCCATATATGTTTAGCCATAATTATTATGGTGGAGAGGCTATTGATGAATTAAACAAATATAAAGCGAATAGTTCCATTATTGAGGAATTGTTTATTTATTACCATAATGCAGAAACAATATATTCAACGCATGGCTCCTATTCCATCGATGCTTTACTGAATAATAAGTACCGTTTTAATGAATGGAAAAAGCAAGATTTACTAAATGATTTACATTCAACAATTCCGTTTATTAAGCCAATCGATCATGTTGTAATTAACGAGGATGAACATGAGAATATGATTGCTTATTTATTTCCTATTTCTCCTGGGAATCCAAGTCCCTATGGTACAGTCATGTATTTTATAAAAGAAAGAAAAATGACAGATCTTATTCAAAATATCCTTGGTGATTTTGAGGGGAATGCATATATTATTAATGAAGACAATCAAATTATTGCCTCCAGTATTAATGATGATTCTATAAATATAAAGAAAGTTGATTATGCTTCTTCAAGTAGAAGCGGAATTAACAATGTAACGATAGATGGTAAAGACTATTCGATGGTGTCTGTTAAATCCGATATGAGTAATTGGAAATTCATTACCGTAATGGATAGCAATCAATTTTTTAAGCGGTTGGGAAATACTAGTTTAATAGTTTTTATATTATTAGTTATTATATTTATTATAGGTTTTATATTGGCAATTTTACTTGGTAACAATCAATACAAACCGATTCGAAATATCGTTGAAATTACGAGAAAAGGAAAAAATAATACGCAAGAAATGGAAGGAGGTAATGAACTAGAAACGATAAGACAAACCATTACAAATGTATTTGAGGATCATCAAACCTTAAATGAGGCAATGTATATGCAAAAGCCATTTGCAAGGGATCAGTTTTTTGTAAAGCTGTTAAAAGGCGATATTCCGACTAAAGAAGAAATAGAGACTCTTTCCAAGGCATTACAAATAGACCTGAAGGGTGGTACCTATTTTGTTGGAATTATTTATTTCGATAAAGGAATGTTTCATGAAGCTAATATGTTAGAACGTGAGAATTTATTTAATAAATTGTCTGATATGTCATTTGAAAATGCTAATGCTCATGGAATAGATCTTTTATATAATGATGCAATGGCGGTGATTATCAGTATAGAAGAAAGCGCAAAGCAGCCTAGCGAATTACGAAAGCAATTAGTACTAGAAATTCGACAGTTTATCAAGGAATTCTCGTTGATAGAGCCTACGATTGGAGTAGGAGGTCTTTATACGGAGAAAATACAAATAAATCGATCCTACATTGAGGCGCTTGCAACGATTGAATATAAATTCATAAATCCTCCAGGCAGTATTATTTATTTTGAGGATATTAGTCTAGAGCCAGAGCAGTCTCTTGGTTATCCAAAGGAAGAGCAGATAAAGATTATTCAAAGTATAAAACAGGGTGATAAGGTTGTAGCAATTGAAACATTGCGTCACATTTTTTCCAAGTTAGATCATAATGATTATTCCATTCAAGTTTTAAAATGTATTTGCTTTGACATAATCAATACAATCGTTAAAACGATCTCGGAAACGGGTTTGAGTAATAATATTCAAGATTTTAATCGGATAGTAGACTTTTATTCCATTGAGCAGTTACATACAAGATTGGAAACATTGGTCTTAGACATTTGCCAAGAAGTAAAAGGCAAAAAGGAAAGTCATAATGACCAGCTTCGCAATGATATTTTAGCGTATATTCAGGAAAACTATCAACACTATGAGCTGTCCTTGGAAAGTATTGCCCTAAAATTTAAACTCTCTGTTTCTTATCTTAGTAGGTTTATAAAAGAGCAGACAGGGGTTACCTTTACGCAATACGTACAGGAACTGCGAATGGAGAATGTTAAAAAACAGCTAAAAGAGACGCAACAGCCAATTAAAGATATCGTTGTGCAGGTTGGCTATAAGGATGTTGCCAATTTCACTCGTAAATTTAAAAAAATTATAGGTGTTACTCCAGGGCAATATCGTAAATTGAATAGATGAGTTTGAGTGGCTCCATCTATGAGAGGCAAACAGACATGCAAATAAGGAAGCTCCGAATTATAATCCGAGTAAAGTTTTATCCGGATCGTAGTTCGGAGTAGTTTTATCCTACATATAGCTTGCAGTAAGCCCCCCACTGATGGAAGTTTCACTTAATGCCTGTAATTAGCTATTGTTAAGCATATCAAAAATCACATACTGTAAAAAAACTGTACATAGTGGATGGCTAACGATGCTTTATATACGTCTGGATAGCAGAATGATTACAATTATAAGATAAGAACATATTGATTCTATTTATTAAGCTAAGCAAACTGAAGATAATTAACAATATAGCATGTTGAAGGGGGGAAAAAGCGATGACTCAAGATACTTCAACAATTTATCTTTTTTAAAAATTATTACTTTTTTAAAAGGGTTTTAGATTTATATGTAGAATTATGTAATATAAGAGCGCTCAAAAAATTTAAAAAGAGGATTTTTTTATGAGAAAATTATTCGTTGTTTTATTAGGGTTTTTTCTTGTTTTTTCAGCTTCATCCACGACTTTTGCAGAATCAGTACAACAAAATACGTCAAACAATATCACTCCAGCACATCTTGAAATTATTCAAAATACACTCAACACTCCAAATCCTGACGGTACTCCAGCTCAAATCACTAACAACGAATCTCAAGATTCAATTTCTACTCAAGCAACTCTAGGCACGATTACACCAGTTTTTATAAGAGCATCTGATAATTCTACTCAAGTTTATGTATACTTAACTTATGCTGGGAATAAGGCTGCTAATGCTGTAAAGTTCAGTAAAATGGATATCATGCACAGTTCAGTACTTAATCGTACGGTATATAAATCATTTCCAGCAAAAACTTATAATTTTGGCATAGCATCTACTTATCACACTACTTATATCGGCACTGCAAATGTACCAACAAACCAAACAAAAGTAAGAGTCTCAGATTCTGGTCTAATGGTATATGTAACAAGCTCCGGTTGGTTGAGTGCCACGAATATTATTGGACAATGGCCAATTCAATAAAACTTTATACTTATTGATTAAAGAAACTAAGGTACAGATTAGAAGTAACTGTTGGTATAGTTAAAGTACTCTATGCGATTATATGCTATAGAGTAATAATATCGAGATGTTCACTAGAGCATCTCTTATTTCTTTTTTTATTGAGGTGATTACGTGGATCATGATGAGTACAAAGCATATTTGAAGCAGCAATATTCCCATAGGATTCGACCGTTACAATCAGTTAATGACGTTATCTCCGCATTTCAAAAAAAATTAGATATTGCCGAAACAGAATTATCAGAATCCGAAGTTATTTTCTTAAAAATGACAATCCTTAACTATATTAATGCACACAAAAACGCCCCTATAAAATCTAACTTGGATAACTTAAATTTCATTTCGTATGAAGTAGTAAGAAATGAAAAAAGTGATCATTACTACAATCATATGAGGATTGCATCTGATAATGAAAGAATACTTGTCATTATTGAATCCCAGTTAAATGCAATAACCTCCAATTGCGAAGAACTAAAAGTGGATATGCTTATCGAACGTGGAATCGACACATCTCATGTTAATCAAGAAACACCTGAGTTTTTTGCATATCTAATACTTTTTGATTCTCATAATGAGAATCATTGACTACGACAGAGGATAAAAAGACAACATTTTATAGAAAAGTGAAAGAGTTACAGGAAAATTAATTCTCGATTTTAAGAGTCTATTCTCGGATGGCGTCAGGGAAATGTGCTTAGTGTTGTAAATCCGCATTTTCTTGACGCCACCCGTAATACTGCATCAAAATAAGAACAATTATTGCGTAAATTAATTTTACGCTAAATGCCTTGATTAAGTACATAAATTTTAGGCAAAAGGATAAAAATTATTTTTTCAAATTGGAATGTTGTATATAACTCCATCTCAAAAACGAAGGTTTAAACGCCTGGTTTCCTTATAATGTTCAAACTCTTTCGTTAAGATAAGATCCCCGCCATTTTCACTGACCACGATTAAATTATCCTGATCATAAACGATTTCTCTTGGGATTCCTCCATACCACCGAAATGCATCTTCATGTGCTTCCATCACATCCTGGGTAGTGAAAGGTCTGTCTAACCATTTTTTATATTTGTATCTCGAGTTAGACAAAACAAATGCGATAAACCTCAGCTTCACCTCTTGATTGTCAGGTGTTCTTTGTTTTGTATGACCAAAATCAATCTGCATTTGTTCTCCCATTGGCTGGTCAGGAATAGCTTTTTCCGTTTGCTCGTTCATTTTGAGTAATCATTGGATTTAATTTAGAAATCAGTTGAATGCTTTGTTCTTTTGTATAAAGTACCCTACGCAATGCCTTTCAATAATTGAGCTATTGAGGTGCAATTTATATTGATAAAAAATACCGAAGCAACTTCTCTTATTTTTCCTTTCAATATTTGTAAGTGTTTCTAGTCTTTTATGCTGGTTATAATGTGTATAACTCAATTCGATTATAATTTCGAAATAGCATAATAAGGAAGGTGTTTGATACAGTGGTCAGACAAGGAAAATTACTAGAAGTTCAAGACTTACAAAAAAACTACGGAAAGAAAAACAATATAACAAAAGCTTTAAATGGTGTTAGTTTTGATGTTCTTCCTGGAGAATTCTTAGGAATAATGGGACCAAGTGGATCTGGTAAAACTACTTTATTAAACTGTATTGCAACAATAATAAAACCAACATCGGGGCGTGTACTTTTAAATGGTGAAAACATCAGTGCTTTTGACAGTAAGGATTTAGCCGAGTATCGCGGTAGTCGAATTGGATATTTGTTTCAAGACTTTGAATTACTGGATAATCTAACTGGACAAGAAAATATACTATTACCATTATCTATTCATGGGATAGATTTTGCAAAAGCACACACTAAATTAGATGATCTAGCGTTTTTTTTAGAAATTACAGATATTCTTAATAAATTTCCATCTCAGATGTCTGGAGGACAAAAGCAAAGGGTAGCTGCTGCACGTAGTTTGATTTCTAATCCAGACATTGTTCTTGCAGACGAACCGACTGGAGCATTAGACACACGCTCTGCAAGAACATTAATGAATAAGTTGGAAGGTATTAATAGAAGTAGAGGAAGAACAATTTTAATGGTCAGCCACGATCCTAATGCTGCAAGTTTTTGTTCTAGAATCCTTTTTATTCAAGATGGTGTGATATTTCATGAACTGCGCCGCAAACATGATGAGTCACAAGAGAAATTTTATGAGAGAATTTTGCATTTACTAGCTCAGCTTGGAGGAGGAAGTGTAAATGTTCTCTAGGTTGATTTATCGTAATGCTAAACGAAATCGTAAGGAGAATTTAATCTACTTTGCAACACTTGTAACAGCAGTAGCCTCGTTTTATATCATTCTTTCACTTGGGAGACAAGATGTTATTTTATTCTTAAAGGAGTTTGAAAGTGATGCGATTGATAAACTTTTAGCTCAAATGCCAATTGTGTATCTATTTTCATTATTTTTATTATTTTTCTTAACTTTATTTGCTAATCGGTACCAATTAAATCGAAGGAGTAAAGAGTTTGGGCTCTACCTCATGTTAGGAATGCGCAAGGAACGCCTTATTCTTCAACTTTTAGCCGAGGGGTTTATTACTTCTATTTTGGCACTTATTGGAGGCATTTTGATAGGCGGATTTTTAGCAGAAATAATCAGCTTGACGGTATCTAAATTAGTCGGGCAGGGAATTATCGGTCATCAAATCAGCTTGTCGGTAGGTGCGATTTTCTTTACCATAGTTGGTTTTCTATTCATCCAGTTTATAGCGTTAGCCATTCTTGGGGGAAGATTATTTAATCAAGAGGTACATCAATTACTTTATGAGCAAATGGATAAGAAACAAGATATGGGGCATTTGAAAGGCAACGTTATCAATATATTAGTAGGTTCTATCTTATTAGGCGCTGCATATTGGATTGTTTTATACCGTTTTATGGATTTTGCAGGACTGATTTTGTTCGCGGCATTGGCTCTCGGAAGTTTAGGAACAATCCTTTTTATGAGAGGATTTGCAAAATTACTAGGCTTATTGGCAAACATGTCCGAGCGTAAATCGACGAAAGGTCTGCACACATTTACATTAAGGCAGTTTCAAGAAAACATAGCAAATCGATCTACTTCTGTTGCAGTAACATCGATTCTCATTATGCTCGCTATCATTTTGCTAACAGATGGTGCTTCGACTATCATGGGGTTAGAAAATGTTTATACTAGAGGTCCCGCGATCTATGATTTTACTGTTAATAGCGATAATCAAAAGGCTGAGCAATTTCTTACGTCAGAAAAAATGGTATCATATGTAGAGGACTTAAATTTTCTTGAAATTGGACAAATGAAATATCAAGATGAACATGGGGAAGACGACTTGCCTTTATCGTTGGTAGACTGGTCAAAATTAAGAGAGCAACTAATTATGGCTTTGCCAAGCAACTATAGAGAGCAAATTTTATCTGGAGAAATGCAATATTATGATATCAGTTCAGAGAATCCTGAAGCACTTAATCTTTTTGGGGTACTAGAAATCGATGCAACAAAACCCTACCTCATTCCTGAAACATCTTATAATGGGCTTTTAGAGGCGATAGGAGAGACACCACTGAACCTAGATTCAGATGAAATTGCTTTATACTTTAATCCAGATTTTATGCCTATGGATGATGTAGACATTATGCCTGTACTAGATCGTATTCTTGAGGATGCTCTAGAAGAAAGGCAAAGTTTAATGAGCATTAATGATCAGGAAGTATTTATACACCCATCAATTCCAATGAGAGGATTAGTAGCAGATCGTTCCGTAGAAATTACCTCAGCATTTATCGTCCCCGATCAAATGTTTGAACAATTACTAGATACGGAAACCTATGTGTCTTATTGGAATTTTTGCATTCCACAAAAGCTGCAAGAACAGCAAGGTTTAATGAAGGCAATGATGGAGGCTAGAGATTTATTACAATCCTCAGGCTTCGAGTTTGAAAGTTATTTACAAAACTTTGGACGGAAACTTTTCTACGTTGTTGCTGGAAGTTATACGACACTATATTTGGGATTCTTATTCTTAATTATTGCCTGTACGGTAATAGCTTTACAATTTTTGACGCAGATGAAGCAGACTGGACAACGCTATGTAACGCTTTCCGTGTTGGGGGCAAAACGTAAGCAAATGAAACAATCGGTGCATAGACAGGTGTTGCTGACTTTTCTGTTACCTATGTCTCTCGCATGCGTCAGTGGAGCGGTTGGCATAAGGGCTATGATTTCATTTGTTATTATTTACTTCGATGATCAAGTGTTACTGTATCCGATTGCCCTTACCTTTGCCTGTCTTGTACTCGGCATTTTTGTGATTTATGGCGTAGCAGTAGCACGTTCAGCAGATCATGAAATTGATAAATTGCGTTGGAAGCCAAATATCGATTAAGGAGAAGTCAAAGGAGGTGCTAAAGTGGCGAGGATTACAATTGTTGAAGATGATTTATTAATGAGAGAAGAGTTAATGGATATATTGCAAAAAGAAGGGTATGAAGCGGTAGCAATGGAAGATTTTCAAGATATAGCACTTCAAATAGCTACTTTGGTACCAGACTTAGTCTTATTAGATATCAATTTACCGGAACAATCAGGATTTGAAATATGCAAAAGTCTAAAATCAAAAGGGATTGGTCCCATATTGATTCTTACATCTAGAGATAAGTTACAAGATGAATTACATGGTTTTCATTTAGGCGCAGATGATTACCTCATAAAACCATGTAATCGAAATAGATTGTTAGCGCGTATTCAGAACTTGCTCAGAAGATTTAAAGAGCAACCAAAGTTAGTAGATGGTGGCAGTTTTTCGCTAGACCCGAATACCTTTACTTTGTATAAGGGATCTCGGTCGTTGTTATTATCAGCTAATGAAGGAAGAATTTTATTGGCTCTAGTGGAGCATAGACCTGAGATTGTATCCAAGTCAACATTAAGTGAACTTTTATGGGGAACGGAGCAATATATAGATGAAAATGCTCTTCAAGTAAATCTGACTCGCTTACGAAAAACACTACGGCAAATAGACTTGGAGAATCATATTGAGACAATAAGGGGTCAAGGTTATCGACTTAGGGGTAGGTGAAACCATGAAATGGATAAAGCAAATCTATGATTGTTTTCATGCTTATAAACTATGGTTTCTTATTTTAATTACTACAGATCTTCTATTTATCTTTCTAGCCTGGTTGGCTTACCCAGAAACCTTTAAGGTGTTAGTAGGACTAATGATTATTTTTACTCTAACAATGATATCGTTGTCCGTATTCATCATCATTAGAAAGCAAAAAATTATAGAAGCTGTCTTTCAAGATTTTTTATTAGAACCGAACGGGGCGAACGAAGAAATATTATGTCAGCTATCTCCTAAGACAAATTGGTCATATATCCGTAGAATGGGAAGTGTCATAAGATCATATCAGTCAAAACTTAATGATCAAGTCATTGAGTTGAATGATTATGAAAATTATATAGAAGGATGGGTTCATGAAATTAAAAAGCCCCTGTCATTGATGACATTGGTATTAGATAACCGCAGTGATGAAATATCTCCCTTTGTTAGGCAGCGTATGCTTCATATTAGGAATCAAATGCTTGGAGACGTAGAGCGAATTTTGTATTTTGCAAGACTTGGGGCTACTCATAAAGATTATATTTTTGAGTCTATAAATTTACTAGCATTTTGTAAAAAGACAATTGAAGACCATCAAACACTAATAGATGAATCGGGTTTTCAAATACAATTCATAGGTGAAGAAATGGAAATTTTTTCTGACCGCAAAGGATTAGCTTTTATATTAGAACAAATAATCGCTAATAGTACTAAACACGTTCCACAGAATGAGGATAGTCCAATTTTGAAATTTGAAACGGTTTATGACAAAGTGAGTGATCAAACTTTTTTAAATATTAGTGATAATGGACCTGGTGTATATGAAGAGGATTTACCATTTATTTTTGATAAGGGCTTTACTGGAAGGAGAGGTACTTATACAAGACAATCGACAGGTATGGGACTCTTCTTAGTGAGCAAGATGGCTTATGATTTGGCAATTCAGTTGGATGCAAAATCAGAGCTTGGTTCGGGGTTAATCATATCGCTAATATTTCCAAATGTGAAACAATAAGCTGTCATACTGAGCTTGATATGATTATCTATAGTGATGAATTAGGTAACAGTACTATACAGGCTTTACAAATATGCAATCAACATTGTTGTTCGATTTTAAATAATGAACATTTTAGGTGATTAGGAATTCGAAAAAATTAGTGAATTATTAAGGAGATTATTATGGAGCTGTACGGAGAAAATACATCATTATCATTTCTAATTTTCTTTTGCTTATCTAAAACGTTTTCATTCTCTCTCCCTTTTAACATGTTTTCAATATTATATTTTTGGATTTAGAATATGGTTAAAAGTAAAATATAAAACAAGTTGGGGTGTAATCTTTGAAAAGTCTATTAGGACTAACACTAGTATTTATCGTTGTTATAGTCATTATCTCCTTACCTTTAAAACAAATGAAGTTTCTTGTTCCACTTATATTCATTTTATTTAGTATCATTTTATTTATTATAAGTACTATAGTTGGTCAGTGGGAAGGAATGCAACTAGGAGTGATAAGCGCATCTTTATTCATAGCCTCTCCTGTTTCTTTGATTCTGATTTTTGTTTTGCAACAATTAAAATTCAAAAAGTAAAAAAACAAAGGATGCTTTCATGTTACGCATTCTTTTGTGGTTGAATATTAGCAACGTTTATCTGCAAAATCGAATTTCTGCTGCTGTCTATGTATCATCAGTTTCTCCACAGTTGTAAAGCATGGTATTACAACTACACTTCTTAATCCTATCTTTTTATAACATTTATCATGAAGTACGCAGCAACTATCCGTATAATTAATTGGTGCGCTACTACCATGATCTCGAGGCGGTTAACCATAATTCCCTCCACAGTGTTGATAGCCTCCTGGAAAACAACCATCCTTTGACCACCATGCATATGGTGTAATTTTATTTTCCGAATCAAACTTTGGATTGTCTGACAAATCTTTGTTTGATTCTGGAATCTCACTATCTCGATAGCTGTCATCAATAACACTTACTTTTACTTCCACCTCACGATCAAGCGTAATTCCAACTAACATAGTTTCATCTTCTTATAATTTTAATCTGGCTGCAACCAGTGGAGGTGGCACTCGGATTTGAACCGAGAGTCAAGGTTTTGCAGACATTCGCCTTAACCGTTTGGCCATGCCACCATTTGTTGTCGGTTAGATAAAGAGGAATTATAAGCCTAAACAATCATTCTATTACACCAAGTCTCAGCATCGTCAAGATTTGAAACAGGAGTTAAAAATGAAAATCACCGAATGCTTCTACAATAATGTTTTTTGGATAGGCTCCAGTATTTGGAATTTTTCGAGCAATTCGATTAGTGCTCCTGCAGGAGGAAAGGCATCAGTGAGACCCCATAGCGCACGAGCGTCCCACGAAAAAAAGCGAAGTATATTTCTTGAGTAGTTCATAGCAACGATCATTTCTAGTTGTTTGTTTTTTTGATTAAAACATTTTTGTCCCCACCGATACACTTTATCAAAACGATGAAATGTAAAACGGAACATATTAAAACAAATGTAACATAGTACAATTGGTGAACCCCTTGATAAACGGTATGTGTACAAACTGGCTGACAAGCTATAATGAAAATCACATATTGATTGTATTTTCTGAAAAATATAACATGTAAGCAGTTTCTTAAATTGGAAGGAGGGCAAATACGTGGGCACAGCTAATTCTCCGTTAAGAGAGGAAGAAATGCAGGCTTACCCTGTTGAGGGTGAAGCTTTCAGTAAAAGCAATAAGATTAACAAACCTAAAAAACATCGAAAGAATAGAAAGATCCTACAGAATTGGCAGCTATATATATTTGTCCTGCCAGCGTTTTTATACTTTTTCATCTTTCATTATATCCCAATGTATGGTGTGCAAATTGCCTTTAAGAATTTTATTCCTACATTAGGCATATGGGGGAGCGAATGGGTAGGATTTGAACACTTTACTCGATTTTTTGAATCCTATTATTTCTGGGATTTAATTAAGAATACGTTAGGCATTAGTATATATGAATTAATCGTTGGTTTTCCACTACCGATTATCTTAGCATTAGCTTTAAATGAAGCGAAGGATGGATTGTATAAAAGAACGGTACAAACGGTTACATATGCGCCCCATTTTATTTCCGTCGTTGTCATGGCTGGTATGATAATTGCTTTTCTATCTCCCGCCACAGGAATTATCAATCATGCTATACAATTACTTGGTTTTGAACCAATTGCTTTCTTAAGTGATCCTGCTTGGTTTAAAACCGTATATGTATTATCAGGCGTATGGCAAAGTACAGGTTGGGGTACGATTATTTATCTTGCCGCATTATCAAGTGTAGATCCGCAGCATCATGAGGCTGCGATTGTAGATGGAGCATCTAGATTTCAACGTATCTGGCATATTAACATCCCAGCAATTGTTCCCACTATGATTATCTTATTAATAATGAACGTAGGAAATATTATGGCAATGGGCTTTGAAAAAATATTATTACTACAAAATCCACTTAATCTTGAATCTTCAAATGTTATTGCAACATTTGTCTATCAAGCAGGTTTATTAGATGCACAGTATAGTTTTGCTGCTGCAGTCGGTTTATTTAATGCAGTCATTAATGCGATTCTACTTGTAACGGTAAACCAAATTGCAAGAAAAACAAGTGAGACTAGTCTTTGGTAGGGAGGGACAGACTATATGGGCTCAGCAATCCAAGATACAAAAAAAGATAAGGCGTTTAAAGCGTTGGTTCTATTATTTCTTACTGCGGCATTATTGATTGTGCTGTATCCATTAATTTACATTATTAGTGCATCAATAAGTAATCCATCAGCTGTTAATACTGGTGAGATGTGGTTGTTTCCAAAGGAAATAACGCTAGAGGGATATAAGTTAATATTTCAAAATGATGATATTTGGCGAGGATATTTAAATACGATTCTATACACCGTTTTAGGAACCGTCATTAATTTAGGAGTTACTATTCCAGCGGCTTATGCTCTATCAAGAAAAGATTTAGCAGGGAGAAATTTATTAATGGGTATGTTTGTATTAACCATGTTTTTTAGTGGTGGATTAATCCCAACGTATTTAGTTGTTAAGAGCTTAGGACTCATTGATACGATTTGGGCAATGGTTTTACCAAATGCTGCCGCTGTTTGGAATATTGTAATTGCTCGTGTGTTTTTTCAAACTTCTATCCCTAAAGGGTTAGAGGAAGCTGCAATAATAGATGGGGCCTCAAATTTTAAGTTGTTTACAAAGATTATTCTACCTCTATCCGCTCCAATTATTGCTGTAATGGCATTATTTTATGGAGTAGGACATTGGAACAGCTACTTTAATGCATTAATCTACTTATCGGATAAGGAAATGTATCCACTTCAACTCGTACTAAGAGAAATACTTGTATTACAGGAAATGGCCTCTCAAAATACAAACATGACAGGAAGCATGGCAGAAGCAATGCATAGTAAGCAACAGCTTGCTGCTATCGTTAAATATGGAGTTATGATCGTCTCTTCCCTTCCTGTTATTATCGTCTACCCTTTCCTACAGCGTTATTTTGTTAAAGGTGTTCTCATCGGCTCATTAAAGGGCTAATCAATATGAAGTGATATCGATTCGCGAGGAGGTGACCACTTCTTATCATTTAGGAAATCTATTACATGTCTGAAAGGGGATTGTAGGATGAAAAAAATCGTATATTTGTTGTTAATTACTGGACTTTTAGTAGTTACTTTAGCTGCATGTAAATCCAAAGAAACAAATGAAGAGTCTGCTTCGGCTACTGATGTCGAAGTAAATGAAGAAGGTTTTCCAATTGTTGATGAAAAACTTGAACTGTCCATGATGGCACCTGGAACTGGTGTCGCTGAGTGGAGTGATATGCCAACCTTGCAAGTATATGCTGAAATGACAAATATGGAATTTGAGTATATTACACCTCCGTTAAATGACTTTCAAACAAAGCTAAATCTAGCATTTGCTAGTGGCGACATAGCAGACATTATTTATGGTGCAGGCTCAAGTAACTTCACACCAGCAATGGAAGTAGATTATGGTGAACAGGGTGTATTAGTACCATTGGAAGATCTGATAGCTGATCATGCTCCGAATCTGCAGAAGCTTTTAGAAGAAAGACCAGATGTAAAGAAATCGATAACAACAATAGATGGTCATATTTATGCACTACCGACCGTTGCTGAAGGACCTACTTCTAGCTGGTATCGAGGACCTTTATGGTATAACGGTAAATGGCTAGATGCATTAGGAGTTAAAGAATTACCTAAAACAACAGACGAGTTCTATCAACTATTAAAGCGATTTAAGACAGAGGATCCCAACGGTAATGGGAAGGCTGATGAAATTCCGCTTCTTGATGTGAAAATGAATAGCTCTAGACCATGGCTGTTAGGAGCATTTGGAATGAAAGAATGGGGAATAGAGGAAGTGGACGGGAAGGTAAGGTATACACCAATTACCGAAAACTATAAAGAATACTTAACATTTATGAATAAGCTTTATGAAGAAGAATTATTAGATCCAGAGACCTTTTCGCAATCAGATGAACAAAAAAAGGCAAAAGGGCAAGAAAATCGAATTGGCGTATTCCCTGACTATTTTTCATTCTTTACAACTGGAGAATCTGAAGAAGAGGCAATGAATAATCCGATGTTTCAACCACTAACAAGCTCGATTTCAAATAAAGCAATTATCCCTAGAAGCCCTGCTATTCAGAGAGGTACGTTTGCGATTACTAGCAATAATCCTAGTCCTGAAGCTTCTATTAGATGGATAGATTATTTTTACTCTAAGGAAGGCTACGAATTTTTGAATCGTGGCCCTGAAGGTTACATGTGGGAGTGGAAGGATAAAGAAGGAGGGGAGAAGGTTGATCGCGAGGTACCAGAAGGCTTTAAATCGGAAGAAGATTATCGTGGCACGATCACCCCAGATTATGGGATTTCCACCCCTACAATTAGTGGCCCGATAGAAGGTAGAGCCTTATCTGAATTCGATAAATTTATTGCTACAGAAACAAATGAAAAAATTTCGCCTTATGCAGAGGTTCCGTATCCATTGGTTTATTTATCACCAGAAGAACAGAAGAAGGCAAATACGATCGAAGTTGATTTGCAATCCTATGTAGAGCAAATGGAAGCTAAATTCATAACAGGTGTTGAATCATTATCAAACTGGGAGGAATATATAAAGACAATTGAAAACATGCAAATCGAAGAATATATTGAAATTTATCAGGATGCTTATAACAGATGGTCAGATAGTTAATAAAAAATGTATAGGATAAGCTAGATGCGTGTTGAATAGTAAAGTACTTTAACAATGGCTCGTATGTCTTTTTGGAATGTCATACGAGCCGTTCTTACATAGCTAATTTGTTAGTGAGGTGATGACAACGGTGTTTTTAACAGAAGAAAAACTAAAAGCAAGAATGGAAGAGCTTTCCGTATACAGATATCGAGATGCGAAAAAAATAGCAGAATGGACTTTTCGTATAGATGAAGAAGGTGAGATTGGTGCATATCCACCTAACTCTATTAGTGACAATACAACAATTAGAATCGGAGACAGGTGGGAAGGTAGAGATTTATATGTATGGTTGTCTGCAAATGTTCCCATTCCAAAAGAGTGGGATGAAAAACAAATAATTGGCTTTTTTGATTTTGGTAACACAGGTGGAGGAAATAATTCAGGATTTGAATCATTATTATTTGTGAATAAACAACCCTATCAAGGCGTTGATTCCAATCATAAAGAGGTTTTTCTTTCTAGTGATTATGCTGGAAACACGCTAGCCTTGGATTTTCGATTATGGTCAGGGCTCGAAGGAGGAGGCCATCCTACTAATCAAGAATATAAGTTACGAAGAGCAGAAGTTGCTTGGCTAGATGAAAGCGTCGATGGTTTTTATTTTGATGCGAAGGCGATGATCGAAACAATCCAGGTATTAAATGAGAATCAGCCGGAGAAGCATCAATTGTTACAAATACTAAACCAATCGATCAATAAAATTAATTGGTTAAACCCTGGAGCTTCGAGCTTTTATGAATCGATATATCATGCACAAACCTTTTTAACGGAACAGTTACAAACACTAGAGAAATCAAATCACGTTACTTTCCATGCTGTGGGGCATACACATATTGATGTAGCTTGGTTATGGCGATTAAAGCATACAAGGGAAAAGTCAGCACGATCTTTTTCCACAGTACTTCGTCTGATGGAGCGCTATCCAGAATATAAATTCTTACAAAGTCAACCACAGTTATATGCCTATTTAAAAGAAGATTATCCAGCTATCTATGAATCTATCAAACAAAAAATAGCCGAGGGTGCTTGGGAAGCAGATGGAGGTATGTGGCTAGAAGCTGATTGTAATATCCCATCAGGAGAATCACTTGTCCGGCAGCTATTAGTAGGAAGAACGTTTTTTAAAGATGAGTTAAATATAGAAAGTGAATATTTATGGCTACCGGATGTGTTTGGATATAGCTGGGCGCTGCCTCAAATATTGAAGAAATCTGGAATTAAGACATTTATGACAACAAAAATAAGCTGGAGTCAATTTAATCGAATGCCTCATGATACGTTTTATTGGCGAGGAATAGATGGTAGTGAAATACTTACACATTTTATTACCACGACAGAGCCTTGGCCAGATTCAAGATACTATACATATAACGGCTTCATGACACCACAAGTGATTAAGGAATCATGGGAAGCATATAGGGATAAACAACTGAATCAAGATCTACTGATTTCTTATGGATATGGCGATGGTGGTGGTGGAGTAAATAGAGAAATGCTGGAAATGCGAAGCAGGATGGATAAATTACCTGGTCTTCCCCGTGTGAAAACGTCTCGTGCAAAGGATTATTTTCGAAAGTTGCACGAAACAATGGAAGAAACCGAGAACTATGTTCATACATGGGATGGGGAATTGTATCTTGAATTTCATCGTGGAACCTATACCAGTCAAGCATTCATGAAGCGAATGAATCGAAAGCTTGAATTACTTTATAGAGACAGTGAGTGGCTTAGTACAATAGCTTCTGTTTATCATGATAATTTTTCACGCTATCCGGATGCTTCCTTATTAATAGGCTGGAAGGCGATATTGCGAAATCAATTTCATGATATCATCCCTGGCTCTTCTATTAACGAAGTATATAAAGATGCTAAGAAAGAGTATCAGGAAGCAGAAGATATTGGGAACAATACGTGGAATGATGCTGTTTCAAGTATTATTCAGAGTGACAAAAATAAGTGGACAATATTTAATTCTGTACCGTGGAATCGAGATGATACTGTATTTATTCGTAAGTCTGAGCAGATAGATATGAATGGAAAATGGGTGGATAGTGACAATAAATTATTAACTACACAGGTCACGGAAGAAGGCTGTTATGTTTATGTTAAAGACGTCCCAGCAATGGGCTGGAAAGGGATAGCGTATCAGTCTGCAAGTGAAGCACGAAAGCAAGCTGCTGCTCCGGTTTTTAACCATACTGAAGACGGGATTATCTCCCCATTTTATATGGTTTCTTGGAATGAAAAGGGGCAAATTACTCGTCTGTATGATCGTAAAAATAATCGAGAAGTACTGGCAAAAGAAACGATTGGAAATGTATTACAAGTATTCGAAGATAAACCGCTTATGTTTGATGCGTGGGATATTGACATATTTTATCAAGAAAAGATGGAGGAAGTATCGTTATTGCAATCTATTCATGTAATTGAAACTGGCGACTTACATGCTACCATTCGTTTTGTTTGGAATTATGGTCGGTCGGTTATTCAGCAAGATATGATTGTCTATCGAAATCATCGACGTATAGATTTTAAAACATCTGTAGATTGGCAGGAAAATCAACGTTTGCTTAAAGTAGCCTTCCCTGTTGATATTCGTTCAACAGAGGCAACGTATGATATTCAATTTGGAAATGTCAAACGGCCAACCCATTGGAATACAAGTTGGGATTATGCAAGATTTGAAACAGTTGGACATCAGTGGGCGGATCTTTCGGAAGAGGGCTATGGCGTTAGTTTATTAAATGATTGCAAATATGGCTATGATATCAAGGATAATGTCATAAGGCTTTCCCTGCTCAAATCGCCGATTCATCCGGATCCAGGTGCAGATAAAGGCTATCATGAATTTACGTATGCATTATTTCCTCATCAAGGTAATTGGAGCGAAGGGCAAACCGTGGAAGCGGCGTGGGCATTAAATAAACCACTCATATTTAGTAATGGAAGAGTCAATGAAGGAGATTTTTCCATGTTTCGTTGCTCTGTCAATCATGTGATGATAGATGCGGTTAAAAAGGCAGAGAATAGCGATCAAGCAATTGTAAGGATTCATGAATTTACGGGGAAACGTGAGGAAGTATCACTTACTAGTGACTTTTCCATTTTATCATGGCAGGAATGTGATCTAATGGAGCGCGTGATTGGAGAGAAACATCATGAAGAACAGATTAAGTTTTACATCAAGCCATATGAAATAAAAACATTTCTAGTTAACCTTACGAAATCATAGAAGTAAAATGTTAGTCACTCTGTGTATTACTAATTAACTTATTACAAAGATGAAACTACCATAATAGCAAGTTTTTGTTTAAAAACATTTAGGTCGCACCTCTATAGACCCATTGATTGAAGATTTATTATCAAGGAGGATTGCAATTGGAAGGTAACCAGACAGTTCATATCATTTCACATACACATTGGGATAGGGAATGGTATTTGCCATATGAGAAGCATCATATGTATCTCATCAAATTAATGGATCAGCTCTTAGAAGTCTTAGAAAATGATTCTGATTTTAAAAGTTTTCATTTAGATGGTCAAACAATAATATTGGAAGATTATTTGCAAGTACGTCCGCAAATGAGAGAGAAACTAAAACAGTTCATTCAAGAAGGGCGGATATATATTGGTCCATGGTATATTCTACAGGATGAATTTTTAACAAGTAGTGAATCCAATGTCCGAAATTTATTATATGGAATGAAAGATTCGAAGGAGTGGGGAGGAATTTCCAATGTAGGATACTTTCCGGATTCTTTTGGTAATATTGGTCAGGCACCACAGTTATTAAGCCAGGCAGGGATTCATCATGCCGTTTTCGGGAGAGGAGTAAAGCCCACAGGATTCAATAATGTGGTTCAGGAAGATACAAGTTATGAATCTCCTTATTCAGAGATGCTGTGGCGTTCCCCAGATGGTTCTTCTGTACTTGGTATCTTATTCGCCAATTGGTATTGTAATGGAAATGAAGTACCAGTAGCTAAAAAATTAGCTCAAGACTATTGGGACAAGCAGCTTCAGTCATTAAAGGAGTATGCATCCACGCCACATCTGCTATTAATGAATGGCTGTGACCATCAGCCTATCCAACTTAATTTGCCCGAAGCCCTGCGAACAGCTAAGAAATTAAATCCTGATGTGGATTTTATGCATTCAAATTTTAATGCGTATTGTGAGAAGCTTGCATCTTCTATTCCAAGTGATATAAAAATCATTGATGGAGAATTAAGAAGCCAGCATACAGATGGTTGGGGGACACTTGTAAACACTGCATCGTCCCGTATTTACATTAAACAAATGAATCAGCAAAGTCAGGTGCTGTTTGAAAAGGTTGCAGAACCTCTTGCTACCTTTGCCTATTTACAAGGAGAAACATATGATCATGGTTTATTTGAATACGGTTGGAAAATATTAATGCAGAATCATCCACATGATAGTATATGCGGCTGTAGTGTGGATGAAGTTCATCGTGAGATGGTTACTCGGTTCGAGAAGTGTCAGCAGGTAGCAGAAGTTATTATCGATAAGAGTTTAGCTAGCGTAACAAGAAATATTGATACGACAACCTTTACCAAATGGGGAGAAGATGCTATTCCTTTCGCTGTGTACAATACAACTGGTCAAATTCGTACTGGAATTGTTTCGGTGGTTTTAGATGTGAGAAAAGAATATTTTTCTGCAGGAGTAAACAAACAGCAGCTAAAAGCGTTCCCATTAGGTACCAAAATATTGGTAGATGCGTATGGAAATAGAATGGATTGTGAATGGGAAGATTTAGGGATAGCTTTTGATTATGAGCTACCTGATAACCAATTCAGACAACCCTTTATGGCGAGGCGGGTGCGTTTAACATTTGAAGCGAAAAATATTCCGACACTAGGGTATGAAACCTTTGCATTGGTACACCGTTCAGGAGCATCAAAAACGGCTAGCAATCAATCATTAGTTATAAATGAAAGGGAAATGGAAAATAAATATACACATGTAAAAATGAATGAAAATGGATCTCTGGTTATTACGAATAAAGAAAATGGCCGCATTTATAAGGATCTATGTATCTATGAAGATACGGGGGACATTGGAAACGAATATATGTACAAGCAGCCAAAAGAAGAGACACCTCTAACAACAAAGGATACAAGAGCGGAAATAACGATTATTAAGGATAGTCCCTTTCGTGCGGTTTATCAAATTGTTCATGAATGGGATCTACCTAAAGGTGCTTCTGAGCTCTTAGATCAGGAACAGCAAGAGCTTGTTTGGTTTACAGAGAGGCAAGCCAAACGAGTTACGGATACCATTACTCATACGATTACGACCTATGTCACATTGGAAAAAAATAACCGTGGTGTACAAATTACTACTTCCTTTACTAATCAGGCAAAGGATCATCGGTTACGAATGCTATTTCCGACAGATATACAAACAGATACGCATTATGCTGACTCTGTATTTGAAGTAGCAGAGCGATCAAATGAGCCTGCAAAAGATTGGGCAAATCCAGACTATTCCCAGCATCAGCAAGCATTTGTAAACGTTAGTAATGAATTGGAAGGGCTTACGATCGCTAATTTTGGTTTAAATGAGTATGAAATATTACGCGATGGAAGAAATACAATTGCCATCACGTTACTTCGATCTGTAAGGGAACTAGGAGATTGGGGATACTTTCCAACCCCTGAGGCTCAATGTTTAGGTGAGCAAACGGCTTCCATTTGTATCTATCCGCATGAAGGGGAGCGCAGCAAGCTTGTGTCATTTCAAGACTCGTATCAATACCAAGTACCTCTAACGGTAAAGCAGGCAGCTATACAGGAAGGAGTTTTACCTCCAGCTCAATCGTTTGTTGAATGGCAATCAAATTTACTTGCATTTACTTCTTTAAAAGTATCGGATGAATCAAGTGATGTGATAGCTCGGGGATTCAATTTAACGAATAGGGACGCTCGTTTAACAGTTCATTCACCAGCTTCATGCAATTATATGTATCGAAGTAATGTCTTGGAGGAAGTAGTAAGTCCTTTCATGAACGAAATCGAATCAAGCTGCTCATTTCCTGTGAAAAAACATGAAATTGTTACCATCGGTTTTTCTAAACAAAAACTATAAACAACGTATTCCGTATTGGCTGATACCAATAACGGCTTGTTGCTCAGTGGGCTGAGATGAATACTGCTAATACATGGAAAGGATGTGGTGATATAGTGGAAATAAATGTACCAATATCGATGAAGCAAATGATCGATATGGTAAAACGACATTTTAAACAAGATCATAAGATACAAGCAATGTTTGAGCAATGCTTTTCAAACACCTACCAAACAACCATTTGCCCTCAAGTAGATGGAACTACTTTCGTGATCACAGGGGATATACCAGCAATGTGGCTAAGAGATTCGGCTGCACAAGTACGACCGTATTTATTACTTGCAGAAACGGATCATGAAATAGCAGATATGATTCAAGGCGTATTGCAAAAGCAATTCATGTTTATTACGCATGATCCATATGCCAATGCCTTTAATGAAACGGCGAATGGGAACAGATACCATGATGATCAAACGAGTATGACTCCATTACTGTGGGAGCGTAAGTATGAGGTTGATTCCCTTTGCTATCCATTACAGCTGGCTTATTTGTTTTGGAAATCAACCGGAAGACTCTCTCATTTTAATGCACAATTTTTAGCAGCAGTCAGGAGGATTATTGATACTTGGCGAACAGAGCAGGATCACGAAGCTGACTCCACCTACTATTTTGCAAGGGACAATTGTCCCAAACAGGATACACTTTCGAATAATGGGAAGGGATCACCTGTAGCTTATACAGGCATGACATGGAGTGGTTTTCGTCCAAGTGACGATGCCTGTCAATACGGTTACTTAATTCCGGCAAATATGTTTGCTGTCGTCGTCTTAAAACAGTTAGCAGAAATAGCAGATGAAGTGCTAGATGATCGATTTCTCAAAGAAGAAGCAGTTCGATTGGCTAATGAGATAGATCGAGGGATAGAACAATTTGCTAAAGTACAACATCCGACGTATGGAACCATTTATGCTTATGAAACGGATGGTCTTGGTAATTATAATCTGATGGATGATGCAAATGTTCCTAGCTTACTTTCCATTCCATACTTTGGTTATTGCGATATCAACGATCCCATTTATCTAAATACGCGTAGATTCATACTTAGTAAAGATAATCCATATTATTATCAAGGCAAGGCAGCTAAGGGAATAGGAAGTCCACATACACCAGAGCATTATATTTGGCATATCGCGCTAGCAATTCAAGGGATGACTGCAGTGACAGAGCAGGAAAAGGAGGAAATATTAAATGCCTTTAAAGTAACAGATGGAAATACGGGATTAATGCATGAAGGCTTTCATGTCGATAATCCAGCAGATTATACGAGACCTTGGTTCTCATGGGCAAATTCAATGTTTAGCGAATTTGTGCTAAATAGAGTCGGTTATTTTGTTAAAGGGAGCCCATTTAATAAATGATGAAGGAGGTTATGCCAATGGAGAAAACAAAGGTTAGAGGTTTTCATTTACGATTTGGTTCCCATGACTTAGTGGAACCGTTGATAGAATTTATTCATCATGTTTTAGTTCCGCAAGGGATTAACTATCTATTTTTAGAATGTAATACCTCGTTTGTTTTTAAGAAACATCCAGAGATAACCGAGGGTACATTAACGAGACAGGATGCAAAGGTGATTGCAGACGTATGTCGAAAGCATAATATTAGACTAATCCCGTTATTTCAATGTTTAGGTCATCAGGGTTGGGGCGGAAAACGCAATTCGATACTTACGGCATACCCACAATTTGACGAAACGCCCGAAATTTCACTCGATGCAGTGTGGCCTGAAATTTTTTGTAGAAGCTGGTGTCCGGAACATCCAGATATACATCAATTAGTCTATGATTTGATGGATGAAATTATAGAAGCGTTTGATGCTGATGGCTTTCATGTTGGCATGGATGAAGTTTTTGAAATGGTTAACCCTAACTGTCCCAGATGCCGTGGGAAAGACAGAGCAAAGTTATTTGCAAACGTAGTAAATGATTTACATCATCATTTAGTTGGAACACATAATGTAGAAATGTTTATGTGGGGAGATCGTTTAAATGACAGTGAAAGATTTGGATATAACGAGTGGGAAGGGGATACATTCGGAACACATGACGCGATTGACCATATTCCAAAAGACATTGTAATTACAGACTGGCATTATGATAAGCTTCCAGCATACCCTTCTATTGGTAATTTTATATCAAAGGGCTTCACTGTAATTCCAGCTTGCTGGTATAAAACAGATGCCGCAGTAGATTTATTAGAACAGGGAATACAACAAGCACAGGAACGTGAAAAATTAAAAAATATGCCAGGTATGCTCGTTACTTCGTGGAATAACTGGGATAGAGCTTCATTCGAAAAAGTGATAAAGATGACAGGTGCTTCACAAAAAGATGAGCTTCATGAATTACACCATACCCTTCACGTAATTACAACTGCTTTAAAGGATTAAAGTGGAAATAAAGGAGTGAGCATTTTGAAAGTAGGTTTAAGTACGTATAGTTTACTAGATGTTATTAATACGGGGGAAATGAGTGTGTTGGATGCTGTGCAATGGATTGCTGCAAACGGTGGAGAACATATGGAAATAGTTCCGTTCGGATATACATTGGTTGATAATTGGAAACTAGCAGAGCAGCTATGTGAAAGGGCAGAATATTATGGGATAGAGCTTTCTAACTATGCTATTCCGGCTAATTTTATTCAGGATTCACAAGAGGCATTTGAAGCGGAAATAGATCGAGTTAAAAAGCATGTTGACCTAATGAAGCATATGAATATAAAGCATATGCGTCATGATGTAACAGCTTTTGATTTATCTTCAGACGAACAAACGATTGCCTATTTTGAAAATAAGTTAGAATACATTGTTGAAGGGAGTAGGAGAATTGCGGATTATGCTGCTCCATTTGGAATTACAACAACTATTGAGAATCATGGTTTAGCTGTACAGCATAGTGACCGTGTGCAACGTGTATTACAAGCAGTGGATAGACCTAACTTTAAAACAACATTAGATATTGGTAATTTTATGTGTGTCGACGAAAGTCCAATAGTAGGAGTTCAAAAAAACCTCCCCTACGCTTCACTTATCCATTTTAAGGATTTTTATTACCGGCCACAATCGAAAAACCCTGGAGCGGGGAAGTGGATTCGAACATCCAATGGAAACTATTTGCGAGGCGCTATTGTGGGTCATGGAGATATCGATATTAGAGAAATAATTCAAGCGATTAAGCAGTTTGGTTATGATGATAATATTACGTTAGAATTTGAAGGAATGGAAGCGTGTAAAGAGGCATGTAAAATTGGTATGGATAATATAAAAAGGTTATGGGAAGAGGAGAATTAAATAAAGGGTTCACTTTATTGCTCAAAGTAGTGGTCTTACTACCAGTTTTAAAGGGATAAATTTACAATTTTATTAGGACAAAAAATGAGATGAATATATTGTCTTTTGCCTAAACGTTAGAAAACGAAAGGGAGGGCTAATAATTGAATAAATTGAAAATTGGGTTAATAGGTGCTGGATCAATTTCTAATATGCATTTGCAATCGTATAAAAATAATAGTGATGTAGACATTTATGCTATATGTGACCATAATAACCAACGTGCACATGAAAAAGCAGCAGCGTATCAAGCTAAAACAGTATATACGGATTATAAGGAGCTGTTGGCAGATAGGAAGGTAGATGCTGTTAGTATTTGTACCTGGAACAATACACACGCTTCTATAGCTATTGAAGCATTAAACGCTGGGAAGCATGTTTTAGTTGAAAAACCATTGTGTAAAACAGTAAAAGAGGCAATGGCAGTTGCAGAGGCGGTAGACAACAATCCAGAACAAGTACTACAAGTAGGGTTTGTACGTCGATTTGGTACAAATACACAAGTATTAAAGAAATTTATTGAATCTGGAGATTTAGGAGAAATATATTATGCAAAGGCATCATGTATACGAGCATTAGGTAATCCAGGAGGATGGTTTGCAGATAACGAAAGATCAGGAGGAGGACCATTAATTGATTTAGGTGTCCACATAATTGATCTTTGCTGGTACCTTATGGGGAAACCAAAAGTAAAATCGGTTAGTGGAAATACATATTACAAATTAGGAAATCGCTCGAATATAAAACACAAAGATTACTATAAGGCTGCAGACTACGATCCAGATAAAAATAATGTGGAAGACTTAGCTAATGCAATGATTCGTTTTGATAATGGTGCATCGTTACTGCTAGATACCAGCTTCACACTCCATGCAAAAGAAGACGCCATGGCTGTTCAGATTTTCGGAGATAAAGGTGGCGCAGAAATAGAACCTGAACTCCGACTTATTACAGAAAAAAATGACACAATCTTAACTATTACCCCACAAATAGATGATTTATCCTTTGATTTTACTAAAGGGTTTCAAAATGAAGTTGATCATTTTATTACTTGTATCAAAGAAAAAAGAGAACCAATAAGCCCTGTACATGATGGGGTTGAAATAATGAAAATATTAACTGCTGTATATGAATCCAGCAAGAGTGGTGCAGAGATCCATTATGAAGATTCGAAGATGGAGTGACTTTGTAGAATGAAGAGGGTATGCTTGTCAGGTTTTTCTATTTCCCGGGAAATATCGACATGTAAAATAAAAAACAAATTAACATAAAATTAACTGTAGCTTTAAGCTAGTTTAATATATTGTAAGATTATTCTGGTTACAATAAAGGTAAATGAATGTAGATATGAAATGATAGAAGGAAGTGGTTATTTGAAGAGAGTTTTTATTGGTTTTAGCTTCATGTTGATTCTATCCTTTGCTTTATCAGAACATATTCATGCAAAGGGCTTCGGAAAAGATATCACGGTAAAAGTGATGTCCTATAATATTCATCATGCCGTTGGTTTGGATAATGAGTTAAGCTTACCAAGCATTGCAAATGTGATTAAAGAGACAAATGCTGATATTATTGCTATTCAGGAGGTTGATCGATATTTTGGGGAACGAAGCCAATTTGTAGATCAAGCAAGAGAATTAGCAAAATTAGTAGGATACCATTATACATTTGGAGCTAATTTAAATTTAAAGCCAGCCCCCGGACAAGTAGAAAATAGACAATATGGCACAGCTATACTTAGTAAGTATCCAATTATAGATTCGAAGAATATACATTTATCTAGTGATGGGGAGCAAAGAGGTTTACTAATAGGTAAGGTTAATGTAAGGGGAGTACATCTTACTGTTTTTAATACGCATTTAAGTTTAAGTCATGTAGAAAGAATGGGACAGGTGGAAGAAATTATAGAAATTTCCTCCTATTATAATGAACCAACCGTATTAATGGGGGACCTGAATGCAGAACCTAAAAGTAAAGAATTAGAACGTTTACAGACAGGGCTAAACGTTGTAGATACATTTAAAGATGTAGTTGAAGCTAATACGTATCCCGTTCTCCATCCAACGAAGCGTATAGATTATATTCTAACTTCATCAGATGTGACATATAAAAATTCCAACGTACATTATTCTGAATCATCCGACCACCTTCCGATAGTAGTAGATATCACATTAAAACGATAATGGCTATTTAATTGCAGATTGAGCCGCCTTCCATGGGTATCAGCTGTTGCTGTCCTCGTAGGAATCGTTGGCTCCTTTTATTTGCTTTCAATTATTAACAGAGAATTTTATAAGAGTGTCATTTACATCGATGGAGGATGCATTTTATTATGCAGTGTTTTTCTAAAAGTTCTTCTCAATAAACGGAGAACGGTACTAATATTGGACCGTTTTGTATTAGTCTAGGAAATTAATAGGAAATTATAAAATTTGAGCTTGTGGATAAATAGGAGCGTGTTGAACCGCGTCCAGCTCCAACACCCAGAAATTAGGAGACTTTACGAATCACCCTAATCTAAGTCAGCATCGGCTCACAAACTCACCGTGATTCCTTTATCTCTGTTGATTCGCTCAAGTCCTTACGTTTCTAATCGGGCGCTTGCACTTTTGTATAATAATTGTTTATTAAATTAAGAGAATTGTATAATAGCAGTACACTATAGATTTTTTAACTGGAGGTGAGGATTTTGCATGCAAAAGAAGTTATTTCTAGGTTAAGTGATCGAAAACCTACCATCTTAGGTAGTGAAAAATTTCATGAGTTCGCTATATTACTTCCTTTAGTTGATATAAGTAATGAAACACATCTTGTTTTTGAAGTCCGTTCGAAAAAAATGCGTCAGCAACCGGGTGACATTTGCTTTCCAGGCGGAAGGGTTGAAAAAGACGATATAAATGAAAGACAATGTGCTATACGTGAAACTGCTGAAGAATTAGGAATACGTGAGGAGGAAATTGACGATGTTATTCCATTAGATTATATGGTATCAGACTTTGGAAGAATTATTTATCCTTTTGTTGGACGGCTTAAGAAACCAGAAGGAATAGAAGCTAATCGTTCAGAGGTAGAAGAAGTTTTTACGGTACCACTTCAATACTTTCTTGAAACAGAACCTGAGGTTTACAAAGTGAATTTTCAAGTGATTCCTGAAGCAAATTTTCCGTATGACTTAATTCAAGGTGGTAAGAAATATGATTGGAAAGTTCGTCAACTAGATGAGCTGTTTTATCAATATAATGATAAAGTAATATGGGGATTAACCGCAAGAATTTTAGCGCATTTTATTCACTTACTTCAAGCAAATCAATCTTAAATAAATGAAGTAGCAGCAAGCCTCCCAGCTTTCTATAAACGATGGGAGGCTTGCTGCTACTAGTGTTTTACGGGGCTCGTGTGTTTGTTCATTAATCCATTGATAATATAAATGACTATTTCGTTCTATTCACATGCGCTGCACTAAAGCTTGGAAGTAGCTAAGTATGCTGATGCGCTATATCGCCGATATTGTCTTTGCAAGACGCAACTAAATATCAAAATCAATAAATTGGTGACATAAACGGGTGAGCATGATAAAATAATGACCGTAGTCAAATTATGACTATGGTCATTATTGTGGAGGTGATTTATGTGTTACGAGAAGCTAGAAAAAAAGAGCTAAAAGAAAAGATTTTCTTCGAGTCTATTCGTTTGTTTTCTGAAAAAGGTATTGATGAAGTCAGTGTTTCTGAAATTACCAAAGCATGTGGGATTGCAAAAGGAACGTTTTACAATTATTTTTCTACGAAGGAATCTGTTCTTTTATTTGTTGGACAATCGCAAATGGATCGGATAACTAATATCCAAGAGAGTTTAGATATGGATGTAAAACAGAAAATCATCACATTATTTACTGATTTAACGACGAGGTATGAAGAATACCCAAAATTAATGAAATTTGCTGTAGCCGAATTGTTCAAAACCTCGGGAATTATTGATGATGAAATGAATGCGGTTCAACAACTTAAAGACCTGTTAATGAATTTATTAAAGGAAGAAATAGAACGAGAACATATTAAAGTTCATGGCGAACTTGAAGATATTGCTTCTATTCTCTTAGGCACGTACTTTACATCGGTGATGATGTGGGTACATCATGAACAATCCGTAACGACACTTCTTCAAAGTGTGAACCGAAGAGTTTCACTGCTTCTCGAACAATTTATTATGAATAAGGAGGAGGATCAATGATATTCTTTTCGATCATTTCTTGTCTCATATTGCTTCTACTAGCCTTCATTCACGTTTATTGGGCATTTGGGGGAACAAAAGGAATAAGTGCCGTCATACCTCAAGATGTTCATAATCATCACAAGTTTACCCCCGGGAAATGGGTAACACTCTTAGTGGCTGTTTGCCTTTTTAGTTCATGCTTCATCTTAGGCATTCAAAGCTCACTTATCCCATTTGTAAAGCAAACGAAGCTAGTTAGTATCCTTTGTTTTTTCTGTTTTCTCGTTTTTGCTCTTAGAGGCATCGGTGACTTTAATTATGTAGGTTTATTTAAAAAAGTACGAAGGACTTCTTTTTCTAAAATGGATACGATTGCCTATACGCCCCTTTGTCTTTTTCTTAGTTTTACATTTATTTATGTTTTAATGACAAAATAGGAGGAAAATTTGTATATGAAAAAAGTAATTATTTTAGGTGGGGGAATTGCTGGATTAAGTACAGCCATAGCACTTCTACGACTTGGAATGAATGTACAAGTGTTTGAGAAGGCACCAAAACTAGAACCTGTAGGAGCAGGAATTATTTTAGCGCCTAACGTTATCCGTATTTTTGAGGAATGGGGGATAACACAAAAATTAAAAAAACATGGTCAGTTCATAAACCGTTTTGTTATTTCCTCTGATAAAGGGAAAACGTTATCAAAGCTTAATGAAAGTCTATTTCCTGAACAAACAATCGCTATTCACCGTGCAGATTTACACCATATTCTTCTAGAGGAATTAAAATCAGTCCCTGTTTACTTTGGAAAGAAAGCTGTTGAATGTCGTCAGCATCGACATGGAGTCACCGTGTTAATGAATGATGGTGAAGAAGTCAAAGGGGACATGTTAATCGCGGCAGATGGAATTCATTCTGTTATTCGCAAGCAATTGCTGCCGAATATATCACTTCGTTACGCAGGCTATACTTGTTGGCGAGGAGTTACCCAAATAGACAACCACATGAATTTAAACGCTGAACTTCATGAACTATGGGGACCGAATGGACGCTTTGGTTATTTACCGATATCTAAAACAAAGGCATACTGGTACATGCTTATTAACACTCGGCCAAATGATCACCTTATATCTAATTATTTTCTTTCAGATTTGATCAAACGCCTAGAAAACTACCCACAGCATGTTACTGACTTCGTAAAGCTTACCGAAAATAATCATGTCCTAAAACATGATATCTATGATATTCCTACAATCGACCAATATGTTTTTGACAATATTGCTCTTATTGGAGACGCAGCTCATGCTATGACACCAAACTTAGGACAAGGCGCATGTCAAGGAATTGAAGATGCCTACATCCTAGGCATGTCTTTATTCAATCATCCAGATAGTGGATTACAAGCTTATCAGAAAGAGAGAGTAGATAGAGCAAATAAAATCAGCAAGATTTCCAGACGAGTAGGGATTATGGCGCAATTCGAGCACCCTTTCCTTTGTCGTATTCGTAATTTAATGATGAAAACGACTCCTCAAGCTTTTTACCGTAAGCAAAATCAATTTATATATAATTATCGCTATGAATATAGTACTTGAATCTGGGAAATTTAACGTACTTCCGAAAGAAGTCTCCATCCTCAAGCGTGTGAAATGCGTAGCCCAACGGTAAGGGGGAGATGAGTTTCGGTTGGGCGACAGCCCAAAGGCCTTTTTTTCCTTTTTTGTTCAAAGCACAATCCAATAGTGAATGATCGAAATTCATCAATTCCTATAAAAGTTCCAGTTCAAGATTTAGCAAGAGGGATTTTCCTCATGTTCGTAAAAAGTTATGGAAAGAAATGTTTTGGTCAAGAAGCTTGTGTTTGTTGACGACTGGCGGTTCGCCTATTGAAGTAGTAAAAAAATATAGAAACGTATGAAAGCCTAAAAGCTGATAAAGAAGCATGGAAAACGGTAAAACATCCTACTCCTGCCAATTACAAAAAAGAATACGAATGGCTAAAAGAAGTCGATTCATTAGCGTTGGCAAACGCTCAACTAAACGTAGATAAGGCATATAAAGCCTTCTTCAAAGGGAATGCCAAGTTCCCAAAATTCAAAAGCAAACACCATAAACAAAGCTACACAACGAATGTCGTCAATAGAAATATTCAGTTGTTGGATGGTCATATCAAATTACCTAAATTAAAAATGGTCAAAATCAAGCAACATCGAGCAATTCCTTCGGAGTACCACATCAAATCTTGTACCTTGTCTATGACTTCATCAGGAAAAAACTATATTCCGATTCTTACAGAGTACGAGAAGGAAATAAAAAGGAAGGAAATTGAAAAAGTTGTTGGTTTAGATTTTTCAATGGATGGGTTGTTTGTTAATAGTGAGGGTGAGAAAGCCAATTACCCTGAGTTTTATCGACAAATACTTAATAAATTAGCAAAAGAACAACGTAAACTTTCTCGTAAAAAGAAAGGCTCTGCAAATTGGAATAAACAACGTATTCGAGTAGCTAAAATTCAAGAGAAAGTTGCCAATCAACGCAAAAACTTTCTTCACCATAAATCAAAGGAGTTAGTGTCTAACTTCGATGCTGTTGTGATTGAAGATTTAGACATGAAAGGAATGTCACAAGCACTTAAATTCGGTAAAAGCGTAGCTGATAATGGATGGGGAATGTTCCCTTCTTTCTTACAGTACAAACTAAAAGAACAAGGGAAACAACTTATCAAAATTGATAAATGGTTCCCATCTACCAAAACTTGTTCGAGTTGCGGAAATACCCAACCAATGCCTATAGAAATTAGAACTTACGCTTGTTCGTGTGGGCTAAATCTCGATAGAGATTATAATTCAGCGCTTAATATCAAAAAAGAAGGCATTCGCTTATTAGCAAGTGCCTAATAAAATATAAACTCTTGGAACAAGAGGGTTAGCTTGGTCCATTTCGTCAGCTACTAAAAGTGGCGATTACCCAAGAAACCCCCACTTCAAGCAATCCGTAAGGGTGGTAAGTGGTGGGAGTAGTTCACTAATTGCATTGGCATGTAGAATGATAGTTTGAAAAAAATAGGACATCTCCTTTTCTAGAATACTGAAGTCTGGTAACGACAAATTATCTTTTAAGGTTCATGTCCTTCGTTCTATTCGCTACTCGTCAGAAGGAGCTACCCGAAGTCTTTCTTATTCAACTAGAGAAACACCAGTACCATTAGCACAGGGAGGCTAACCAATGTGCTCGCGGAAAAGCGACGTATATATCCAGAGCAGCTATCAGATCTAGCTGTTGTCTGATCAAAACAATTTTGTCTCCGTCTTGTCCCACATATAACCTTGTAGGAATATCCCTCTACAAGTAATAATGGGACATCAATATGGATGAGTTGGGGACCAACTGCCAGTAGATGTCCGATTGATTCAAGGGCCTTTAGGTCATACCCTTATGGTACGAACCATCCGTGCTGGATAAACAATAACCCCCACGGAGTGAAGTTTCACTTTATATGGAAGGAGTATACCGTTTGTTCCTGGTATGTTTCATTTGGCTCTAAAAGAATGGATGGGAACTGCTTGTGATGGAGAGAGGCTGGAGTTCCTTGTGTTTCGAAGCATACTCCCATGTATTTGTCAGCGAATCCGTTGGCTAACTTCATATCTTTTTCCAAAGTATTTGCTGTATATAGCACCATTCCTGGTTGGCTTGTAGTAATATTCATCACTCGGCCGGATTTTTTTTCGGTTACCTGTATATTTCCAATCCCATCAAACAGAAAGTAATGGTCATAGCCACCACTTGCAATCTCATGCTGTTCAGAAGGAGTCAACATGCCGTCTGCTAGATAACGCCCATTGCGGAAGTTAAAAGTTGTCTGTTTGACATCGAGCTGTTTTCCGGTTGGAATTAATTCATGATCTAGTTCAATAAATGAATCACTATTAAATGCCACAACATGATTTTTCACGCTGTGTTTTGCATTTCCATTTAAGTTAAAATAGCTATGATTCGTTAAAGCGACTGGAGTTGTTTTATCGGTAGTTGCATGGTAATGAATCGTGAGTTCATTTCTATTTGTTAACGTGTATGTCACAGCTACAGACACATTACCCGGAAATTCATTACTACCTGCTGTATTATGCGTCAGCTTCACACCAACAGTATCGTCTGTTTGCAATGGTTGGACATCCCAGATCACCTGGTGAAATCCGTTTGCACCACTATGAAGGTGATGAAGCCCGTGATTCTTCTCCAGTAAATACTCCTTGCCATTGAGCTGAAAGGAAGCACCTTGAATCCTACCAGCTACTGGACCAACCAATGCACCAAAAAAAGCAGAATTGATATTATAATCTGTATAATTTTTATATCCTAGTACGACATTTTCTATATTATCATCTCGATCCGGAACCATTATTTTTGTGATGATACCGCCATAATTTAAGAGGCTAACGGACATGTGCTTGTCATTTATTAATGTATATTCTTTCCATTTTTCTGTAACTGCTTTAGTTAGTATCTTCATATTGTATCGTCACTTCTATTTAATGAATTGATAAAACGTAAGAATTGCTCTTTGTTTTTAAATACGCCTGCATCTTCAAGGGCTTTAGTGAATTTCTTTCCTAGTTCTTCCATGATAATGGATAATGCTTCATTATTATCTTTAATAGAACCATATGTTTCTTTCAATTGTTTACTCCATGCTTGATGATAATCCGCAATATGGCACGCTTCATCAAGCAGATATTTTTTAATCTCTGCTAATTCTTCCTTTAATCGAGCTGGTAATACAGCTAGCC
Organism: Virgibacillus sp. AGTR; assembly: GCF_016919725.2. Classification (GTDB taxonomy): domain Bacteria; phylum Bacillota; class Bacilli; order Bacillales; family Amphibacillaceae; genus Virgibacillus; species Virgibacillus salarius. The sequence continues at coordinate 121,366 of NZ_JAJERH010000002.1, read as the reverse complement.
CCATTACTTCAATTAGTCCAATATTCTCTTTTTTTATATGATGAACATCAGCATGGGGGTGAAAGATTCCCATGGGATGTTCGTCAGAGGTGCGATTGTTCCGTAGGACAAGATCCAATTCATGGACGCCGTTAGTATGTAGTCTAGCAATTGGAGTAATTGTATTATGAGAAATGTTATTTGAAAAGGCATAGATAGAGGCGGATTCGTCTGTATATCCTTTCCATGATTCCAGCACAAAATTAGCTGCTGCTATTAATTGTTCTTTGTTTTTACTTTGCAGCCGAATAACAGATAACGGCCATTTCAATACGGAACATAATACATGTTTATATGGATCTAATGCAAAGGTAAAAGCATCTTCTGCTTGCGCCATGGCAAACTTATAATTGCCTGCTTGATAATGATCATGACCTAAAATGGAACCACCGACGATTGGTAAATCAGCGTTTGATCCAATAAAGTAGTGGGGAAACATTTCGGTAAATTGTACCAAACGTTCAAATGCCTGTTTATCTATTTTCATATTGCGATGTTCTTCTGCAAGTAAGATACTATGTTCATTATAATAAACATACGGTGAATATTGGAGATACCAATTCTCTTTCAATAATGGCACCCGTATTACACGATGGTTGGCACGTGCTGGGTAGCCCACACGTCCAGCATACCCTTCATTTTCAATACATAACACACATTTAGGATAGTTTAGGTCTTGCTTTAATTCTCTTTCCCGTTTAATCTCCTTAGGGTCTTTTTCTGGTTTGGAAAGATTAATAGTAATATCCATTTTTCCGTAAGGTGTATTTGTTTTAAAATGAATATTTTTCTGTATTCGTTTCAATTGAATATAATTACTGTTTTGACTTAACTGGTAAAAATAATCCGTGGCTGCTTGCGGTGATTGTTCGTATTTTGCGTAAAACGTTCTATTGATATCGGATGGACGAGCCATAAAACAGTTCATGATGGAAGCAGCCAGCATTTCTTTCTCTTCAAAAATATCTTCTATTACTTGATGGCGAGCTGCATACTCTACAATGCTTTCTAGCAAATTAGGTATGGAATCCTCTATCGATGGAATGGTATCTTCTGGGAAGTTGGTTAGGTTAAGTAAATGCATGACTTGATTTCTAACATAGATTTGATCATGTTCCTCAATGAAACCAATGGTAAGGGCTTGCTTAATTAGTCTCGAAAGTTGTTGGTAAATCATGATTCTTTTCATCCCCCTTCATAACCGTTCGGATGTGTCGTATGCCATTTCCAAGCGTCGCTTAAAATAGTTTCAATCGAAGTTCGCATTGGCTTCCATCCCAATACTTCCTTAGCTTTTTTGGAGCTAGCAATTAGGACAGCCGGATCACCAGCTCGTCGCTCTCCCGTTTTAACTGGAATGGATTTCCCTGTAATGCGTCGCGCTGAATCTATCATTTGTTTAACGGAAAATCCAGTATTGCTGCCAAGATTAAACACATCACTCTTACCGCCATTTTGTATATAATCAAGTGCTAGGATATGTGCTTGAATAAGGTCTTCGACATGGACATAATCGCGAATACAGGTACCATCGTCAGTATCATAATCTTCACCAAAGATCGTTATCGCATCCCGCTGTCCAAGTGCTACTTGTAAAATGATTGGCACAAGATGTGTCTCTGGACGGTGGTCCTCTCCGATCTCGGCTGTCTCTCGTGCGCCAGCTACATTAAAATATCGGAGTGATACAAAGTTAATTCCATGGGCTTTGGCCGTCCATTCTATTAATCTCTCCATTGTACGCTTCGTTTCGCCATAGACATTAGTTGGATTTGTAGGCATCGTCTCTTGAATAGGGTTGATAGTAGCTTCGCCATATGTGGCAGCAGTTGAAGAGAACACAATATGCTTGACTCCATACTCTACCATGACTTGCAATAAGACTTGTGTACCATAGACATTATTATCAAAATAGAGTAAGGGCTTTTCCATAGATTCACCAACTAATGAGTTCGCAGCAAAATGTATGACTGCATCAACGGAATCCTTTTTGAAAACGTCACGTAAAAAGTTAATGTCTCTAATATCCCCCTTATAAAAGGTTGCCATTGGATGTATCGCTTTGGAATGACCTGTTTGTAAATTGTCTATGACAACTACATCTTTACCTTGATCGATTAATTGATATACTGCATGAGAGCCAATATAACCCGCTCCTCCTAATACTAAAATACGCAATTAAAGCACTCCTTCGCTTAGTTCTTTTGCTCCATCTTCCATAACTGCTGTATAAAACGTCGCATTGTATCCAACAGTGTTGACATATATTTTATTAATACGATTTATAATCAAATCAGCTTTGTCCTTTTTTACAATTGCTATTGCACAACCACCAAAACCTGCACCTGTCATACGAGCTCCTAATACACCTTCCTGACCCCAGGCAGCTTCAACGACAGTATCTAATTCTAAACCAGTCACTTCATAATCTTGTTGAAGCGATTGATGTGATGCATTCATTAATTCTCCAAACTGCTGTAGATCATGTTCTTGTAGGCTTTGCACTGCATCTAATGTTCTAGCATTTTCATAGACAACATGCCTTGCCCGTTTTTGGATAACTTTGTTCCTAATTACATGCTTATTTGCATCAAAATCTTCACGGGTCAGTTCACAAAGAGTTTGAATGGGGAGCTTACTCTGTAACGCTTTTAATGCATGTTCGCATTCGGAACGACGTTGATTATATTTTGAACTAGCAAGTTGGCGATGTTTATTTGTGTTTATAATTAGGATGACATAGTTTTCTAAATGTAACGGAGCGTATTTGTATTCAAGACTTTGGCAATTCAATAGAATCGCCTGCCCTGTTTTTCCCATACCGATTGCAAATTGATCCATAATGCCGCTATTAACTCCTATAAATGTATTCTCTACTTTTTGCCCTAATTGAATTAATTGCAAGCGGTTCACTTTTAATTGATACAAATTTTTTAATAGAATTCCAGTTACCATTTCTATCGAAGCAGAAGAAGAAAGGCCAGCTCTGTTTGGAATGTTTCCATAAAAGAGAATATCAGCACCGGTTTGAATATATTTGGTGTGCTCCCGTAGTAGCTGAATCATTCCTTTAGGATAATTCGCCCAATCATCTGCCGGATCAAAGATGAGCTGCGTAATATCACATGTTACAATCCCCTTTTCAGGAAAATTCATCGAATAAAAACGAAATTTCTTATCTTTTCGTCTTACTCCCAATGCATAAGTTCCAAATGACAAGGCAGCAGGCAGGACATAACCTCCATTATAATCGGTGTGTTCCCCAATAAGATTAATTCTTCCAGGTGCAAAAAATATCCGTGGTGTTGTTTCTGCATGAAAAATAGTATGAAATTCCTTTTTTAAGGCTTCAATGTTCATAAGTACCTCCTGTTGAATAAACGTATAAATAACGACGCAGAAATAGAAAAAAACCACTACAAAATAATTAATTAAATTAATTTATTTAATTCTACTATAATAAGTTATAATTTTCAAACATATATTTGTATCTAATTAGTACCTGTTAGACAATTAAAGTTAGTAGTTAGTATGCTATTTTCTACATATTTTTAAAGAAAAAGAATATTGACACAATTATATTAGCATGATAACATGTTTAAAAATTTAATAATTAATTAATTTAATTAAGTGAATAATTCTTAGGTGAGAGGGGATGTCGGTTAGCGTGGATAATCAACAATTATTTGGATTAACAAATAAAGTAGCTGTTATTACAGGTGCTGCATCAGGGATCGGTTTAGCAACAGCTCGAATATTGGCTGAATTAGATTGTAAAGTGTTTATGCTTGATATTAATACAGAGGAGGGGAATTACCAGGCTGACAAGATTGTACAGGCTGGGGGTGATGCCGCTTTTTTACAATGTGATGTAACCTCTAATGAAGATTGCCAAGCTGTGGTTGCTATTATTGAAAGCGTTTCCGGTAATATAGATATATTATTTAATAATGCTGGTGTTATCCGAAGGAAAAATACGGTAGATCATACGGAATCTGATTGGGATCTTGTGATGGACGTATCGCTAAAAAGCGTGTTTTTACTATCTAAGTATGTAATCCCAATCATGCGTAATCATGGTGGAGGGAGCATTATTAATACAGGATCCGGCTGGGGATTAAAAGGAGGAGATGATGCCGCTTCTTATTGTGCAGCTAAGGGAGGAGTGGTGAATATGACTAAGGCAATGGCAATTGATCATGGAAAGGATAATATCCGTGTTAATTGTATATGTCCAGGTGATACAGACACACCGCTATTAAGAGGGGAGGCAGAGCAATTAAATGTTAATGATCAAGAATTTTTAGTGTCATCTGGGGTTAATCGACCGTTGCAACGAATTGGTACACCTGAGGATATTGCCAAAGGAGTACTATTTTTAGCTAGTGATCTATCTGCATGGGTGTCCGGAACCACTTTAGTCGTTGATGGTGGAGGATTGGCTTGAGTTCTATGAAGAGGCAATTCGTTTCTTGGGACGGGGGCTTATTTTCATGAATAAGCAGTTACAAATACGGTTTTTTGTATTCCTTTTGTAAGAATGTTTATCCCGCATATAACTGGCAGTAAGTCTCTCCACTTCAAGCAATAAAGAGAAACCAATATGGCTAAGTGAGGGAACAACTGCCAGTAAATGTCCGATTGGTTCACCTAACCATCCGTGGGGAAAAACCCCCCACGGATGGAAGCTTCACTTTATTCCGCATATAACTGGAAGTAAGTCCACCTTCAAGCAATAAAATAAAACTAATATGGGTAAGGGTGGGGTCAACTGCCAGTCAATGTCCGATTAGTTCAAATGTCTGTAGGTCATACCCTTGTGTGGTACTACCAATCAGTGGGAGATAAACAAGCTTCCAACTAATTGAAATGCTAGTTTAATAGGCTATTACAATTAATAATAAAGGAGAGTGTGCGCATGGTAAAAAAGTGTTTTTTTATAATGATTTGTTATTTATTCTTAGGAATTCTATTACTTGGTTGTCAAAGTGATAGTTCAAAAGCAGATAAAGACGATGCTGATAAAACAACAATCAAGCTTTGGAATAACGTTGCTGCGGGGAGAAGCTATTTTCCCATCTTAATCGAAAAATTTGAAAAAGAACATCCAGATATTAAGGTTGAACTTAATAATTTGAATGTTGAATCTAGTGAAGCAGAATACCAAGCAGCAATATCTGATCGTAATCTTCCTGATATATTTAGTACGGATGCCTTTACGTTAAATGAATTTGTAGATTTAGATCTTGTACATGAACTAAATGAGGTTTTTCCAAAAGACGTTCAATCGCAATACACGGAGGGAGTCTTTGATGAAGGGAATGCATCACTAAATGGAAATGTGTATTTGTTTCCGGTATACAAAGGTGGGACATATTATATGTTCTACAATAAACAAGTATTGAATGATCTTGGGATTGATGAAGTTCCGAAAACATGGAAGGAATTAAAGGAAGTGGGTATAGAAATATATGATCAATCCAATGGATCATCTTATGGTCTCATATTCGGTGGTCAGTCTGGTTGGTTAGTAAGGGCTGTAACACAATTAATGGCAACAGAGCTTTCACCAGAAAGTGGTTATGATTATGCAAATGGCGATTATAAATATGACACAGAAGGATATGTAGAGACAATAAAATTGATGAAGGATTTATTGGATAGCAATGCTTTATCACCATCAACCTTGGAAACAGATTCTACGGTAGCAAGAGAACTTTTTACTGCTGGTCAAGCAGCTTTTCTAATCGATGGGAATTGGACGGGTCAGTTACTTCATGAAAATGGATTTGATGACTGGGGAGTAGTTCCCTTACCCACAAAGAATCCAAATGGTCAGCAATATGGAGAATTTCGATTAGGTAGTAACGATGGTCTCTATGTATCTAAAGATACCGAGCATTGGGATGAAGTAAAACTATTTTTAGAATTTTTACAGGAAAATATATATCGCGAAATTCTCAAGGATGGTGAGCCATTGATTGCGAAGGAAGCGTCTGATATTAATGTCGAGCTACCATTTTCCGAAGTAAATGACATTGCGCAGATTTTCTCTGAGATGTCGGTTCGTGTCCCTAATCCGGTTGTTGTCAACCCGAAAACGCAAGAAGTACGCCTTGCGCTACAAAAGAACGCACCAGATAATGACGCAGGTTCTATTTTAATGGGCTACCTAACGGGACAGGTGGAAGATTTACAAGGAGCATTAACGGATTTCACGGATGACTATAATGCTGCTTTCACTAAGGCAATTCAAGAAAATGAAAATGTTTCTAGAGAGGATTTTCAATTTCCAAATTGGGTTCCGTATGAGCCCTATACAGAAAAAGAGTATCAAGAGTTGAAATAGAGTGGTTAGATGAAATTGGGCGAGCTACTTAAGTGAATATACTATGAGATAACGTAGTAGTTTGTCCTCTTTCTTTTTCATTAGAGCTTGTTTGATTAGGAGAGAATTTGTATGAACAAAATAGCAAAGCAGACGATAAGTAAGCATACAAAGAAACGATATATATGGGCGTATTTATTTATCTTGCCACAAGTAATTGTGTTTTTGGGCTTATCTCTTTATCCCATTATTATGAGCTATGTGTACTCCTTTTATGATTGGTCTGGTATAGGACCACTGACTGATTTTATTGGATTCGATAATTATAAAAATGTGTTTACTGAAGAAAAATTTTGGAATGCATTTAAAAATACGTTTATTTATACATCTGGCTTTACCACTATTTCCGTATCTGTTGCTTTAATACTTGCTTTAATATTAAATAGTCCAAATCTGAAGGGAAGAACTATTTATCGAACCATCTATTTCCTTCCTGTCGTAACAACAACAGCTATCGTTGGGATTATTATGAAAAATATCTTTGGTAATCAAGGTTTAATCAACCAAGTACTCGTGATGGTCGGTGTGATCGACCAAGCTATACCTTGGTTAGTTAATCCATTTACAGCTATGATCGTTCTTATCATTGTTGGATCTTGGAAAGAAATAGGAATTATCATGATTTATTGGCTAACAGGTTTACAGATGATTCCTAAAGAGTTATATGAAGCTGCAAAAATTGATGGTGCAGGACATTGGCAAACATTACGTTATATTACGTTACCTATGTTGGCACCAGTTGGAGCCACGATATTATTACTTACAACTGTTAGCAGTATGCGTGTATTTGACCTAGTAAAAACATTAACAAATGGTGGTCCGTTCTTTTCCACCGAAACTTTAGAGTTATATATTTATCGATTCGCGTTTGCTTCAGAGGGTCCATCTCAGGTTGGTTATGCCTCTACAGTTGGTGTGATATTAGGCATGACAGTATTCATAATAAGTTTATTACTTGGTTGGGTAGTTATGAAGGTCAATAGACATAAAAATAAAAATGGATTGAAAGTTGAGGTGGAGAAGTAATGCGTTCAAAAATAACTTGGGGAATAATCCATATCTTTTTAATCCTATTTGGTTTTATCTGGATATACCCTTTTATCTGGATGATATCTTCTTCATTAAAAACCAATGCATCTTTTTTAACTTCTGGAATTAATCCCATACCAGAGACGTTGAACTGGGAGAACTACACTAGAGCATGGGATGTTGCCAATTTCTCTGGGTACTTTTTAAATTCTGTAGTCATCACTTTAGGTACTGTAACTATAGTAGTTTTATTAAGCTGTTTAACAGGATATGCGCTTGGGCGAGTGGATTTTCCTGGTAGAAAGACAATGATCGTTATTATCGGAGCGCTGATGTTCATTCCTACAGGGTATACAATCATTCCGCTTTATGAATTAATGAAGTTTTTAGGATTATCTAACACGTTATTCGGTGTAGTTCTTGCAGAGTCCAGTGGGGCGCACGTGCTTTTTATTCTATTATTTGCAGCATTTTTTTCTCGCGTGCCTAAAGAAATCGAAGAAGCTGCAGCTATAGATGGAAGTGGTTTTCTAAAAACATTTTTTAAAATCATTCTTCCTTCTGCGAAGCCAGTTATAGCTACTGCTGTAATTATGCAATTTATTTGGACTTGGAGCTCTTTTTTAATTCCACTCGTTTTGACATTAAATAATCCAGATTTACGAACTTTGGCAGTGGGTATGCTCTCATTTGTTGGTAAATATCAAACGGATTGGACAGGGATGGCAGCTGGAGCATCGATATCCCTCTTGCCTGTAATTTTAATATTTATAGTAATGCAACGTTATTTTATCGAAGGTATATCCGGATCTGTAAAGTAAAATAGGATAGAAGATTAAATGTGAGGAGAAGATATCGTTGAATATAAATCTTAAACATATACCCTTTAGCCGATTTGGCTCTTATCTTAGTATTTCCTATTTACCTAAAAATGACTATCGTTCGGAAGGAATTTATTTACGTACAATCAGAGGTGGTGATGACGATGTCGGCGCTTTATTTAAATTAGATGTGACGAAAAATGGACATTGTATACCTTTTAATGCAATTGCAGCGGAGACTTGCCTCTGCCTTCAAGCGGAAGAAGGAGTAGTTCGATTAATTTATTCAGAAGCTCATTGTCTGCGTATTTATGGGGAACAAGTTGGTTTACGGTTATCTCTTGTTACAAATGCTTATGATAATGCTTTTTATTATCAAGCGCGAAGCTGGCAAGTGAATGTTTTTTCACAAAGCATTCGATTTATGTTAACTCCCTTTATTGGGGAGTTAGATGTAAGTGCGCCTTGGGATATAAATGGTAGTTCTTATGTGATTGCAGATTTTCATCCTAGAGAAGACAATGGTACTGTAGAAGGAATTATTGAAGAGTTTCTTACAATCTATGAACAAAAAAACGATTATCCGACGTTTGAAACAGCCCTTGATCACGTAAATGACGAATACAAAAAATGGTTGGAAAACACGTTGCCGGTACCGGCGGAATATGAAGCTGGAAGACAACTTGCTGCTTACATAACATGGTCCTGTGTTGTTAAACAAGAGGGATATTTACCAAGGTCAGCGATGTATATGTCAAAGAATTGGATGACAAATATTTGGAGCTGGGATCATTGCTTTAATGCAATGGCTTTAGTCAAAAAGAATCCGAAGTTAGCTTGGGATCAATTCATGATATTTTTTGATGTACAAGCAAAAAACGGCCTTTTGCCAGATTTTATGAATGATCAATTTGCTTATTGGAATTGCAGTAAACCACCAATTCATGGGTGGACGTTGGCATGGATGTTAAAACATTCAAATGAATTATCAAAAGAAAATTTAGCTGAGATTTATCAACCATTAAAACAGTGGACCAGTTGGTTCTTTAAAGAACGTGATGTTGATAACAATGGATTTCCAGAATATCAACATGGTAATGATAGTGGCTGGGATAATAGTACATTGTTTCATCAAGGGATACCTATCGAAAGTCCAGATCTTTGTGCATTTTTAATTTTACAAATGGAAACATTGGCAGAAATAGCTAATCGCTTACATTTCCAAATGGACTACGAAGAATGGAAGAAGCAGGCAGATCAGCTTTTAACCGATATGTTAGCCTATTTTTGGGATGGTGAGCAGTTTGTCGCAAAGCTCGCAGGTGAAAATGTGCGTTCTGGTGATAGTTTATTGTTATTTATGCCAATTATTCTAGCAAAGCGACTTCCAAAACAAATCCGATTGAGATTAATTGAAGGGTTGAAGGATGAAAACCGGTTTTTAACGGAACATGGCCTTGCTACTGAAAGCTTGCAGAGCCCATATTATTTAGAGGACGGTTATTGGCGTGGACCTATTTGGGCACCTTCCACCATGTTGCTTATTGATGGATTAATGGAATCAGGGGAAGAAGCGTTTGCTAGAGACCTAGCTCATAAATTCTGTAATATGGCATTAAAACATGGAATGGCAGAAAATTTTAATGCTGTATCGGGAGAAGGGTTACGAGATCGAGCATTTACGTGGACGTCAAGTGTGTTTCTTATCTTGGCACATGAATATGTGAATAAAGAAACAGAGAAGCCATCTCTTTAATGATTTCTAGGTAACTTTTCCCTGCATATAACTGGCAGTAAGACCCCACTTCAAGGAATAACGTGAAACCAATATCGATAAGTGCGGGATCAGCTGCCAGTAAATGTCCGATTTGTTCAAAGGTCTTTAGGTCATACCCTTGTGGTACGAACCATCAGTGGGTGATAAACATCCCCCAACTAATTGAAGTTTCACTTTATTCTACAAAACAACATAGGAGATGACATAAAATGGATAGTATGCTTAAAAGAAAATGGGTTGTCGTATGTATTGCTATTTTTTGTTCCATTTTATGGGGGAGTGCATTTCCAGTATTGAAAGTAAGCTATGAAGAATTACAAATGGCTAAAGATGACACAATTGCTAAGATTGTTTTTGCTGGAATGCGCTTTTTATTAGCAGGTCTAATTCTTTTAGTGGGATTAATTTTTTCTAATCCTAAGAAATTATTCGTTACGAAGCGACAGATTCTTTTTCTAGTAATCTTCGGAATTCTTCAAACTAGTTTACAGTATTTCTTTTTTTATAATGGGTTAGCAGAAGTTTCTGGTATGCAAGGAGCTATTTTACTATCAAGTGGTACTTTTTTTACGGTTGTCTTAGCCCATTTCTTTTATACAAATGACCGTATCAATTGGAAGAAAACAGTAGGGCTTATGGCAGGATTTGCAGGGATTATTGTTGCTAACTGGGGGGAAGAGCTTAAACTCACTTTTCAGGTAACGGGAGAGGGATATATGATACTGGCAGCTTTAACAAGCGCCATAGGGACGATTATGGCAAAGGAGCTTGCTATCGGTATCCATCCTTTTGCGTTAACTGGTTGGCAGTTAACGATAGGGGCAGGTCTTATGCTAGTGATTGGTATTCCGCAGTTGCAAGAAAATGCGATAACGTTTACACCACTTGGGTGGATGCTTTTTATTTACTCCGCACTGCTTTCTGCTGTCGCTTTTGGCCTCTGGTACTCTATTCTGAAATTTAATAAGGCTGGCGAGATAAGTATGTTTAAATTTATTACACCCGTTTCAGGAGCGATCTTGTCTGCGATGTTTATCCCTGGGGAGTCATTAAACATCTTTATCATGGGAGCATTGATACTTGTAGCTACTGGAATAATTGCAGTAAATTACAAAGGACAGAAAAGAAAAGTGGTAAACGTCTCTAAGGATAGCTAACTTTATATAGGAGGGGAAATAATGAGAATGTATAAAGAGTGGGAAGATATTACAATTACTGATCAAAATAGAATGAAACCGCGAGCTTTTTTTTATTCTTATCCAAATAAACAGACAGCTATAGATGGAGACCCAGAGTATACGCATCATTTTAAAAGCTTAAATGGGTTATGGGACTTTCTTTTTCTATCTGCCCCTGAATACTCACCAGTAGGCTTTGAGCAAATTAATCATGATCGGAGCAGTTGGGATTCTATACAGGTTCCAAGCAATTGGCAAATGGAAGGTTATGGTAAGATGCATTACTCTGATGTGTGGTATCATTTTCCCATTCGCCCGCCGTATGTACCATCTGATAATCCGACTGGTATTTATCATCGGAAATTTTCAATTGATACAACTTGGTTAAAAGATGATGTGATTTTGCGCTTTCATGGAGTTGATTCAGCCTTTCATATTTGGATAAATGGGGAGATGGTAGGCTATAGTAAAGGTGCTCGTATGACATCAGAGTTTACGATTACTCCTTATGTGATGGACGGAAAAAATGAAATAACAGTCCGTGTATACCAATGGTCTGATGGTACGTATTTAGAAGATCAGGATATGTGGTGGTTAAGTGGAATCTTTAGAGATGTTGAACTATATACGCAACCTAAATCAGGAATAGAGGATTTTAAAGTAGAAACTAACGTAAAAGATCAATTTTCCAAGGGAGAATTATTAGTGAGTGGAAGTATTCGTGGCTGGCAAGAAAATATTCGCATACAATATGAACTAGTAAATGACCAGCAGGAAACGGTTGCTTTAGGAAATCAATGTATTGGTGAAAGATTTATAATTAAGGAAATAATTCCTCAACCTGAGCTGTGGAGTGCAGAATCTCCCTACTTATATACGTTACACTTAACGGTTCTACTGGATGATCAAGTGATCGAGGTAATCCCACAGCAAATTGGATTTCGACACATTGAAATCAAAGGGAAAACGTTTACGGTAAATGGTGTAGCAATTAAGCTAAAGGGAGTAAACCGTCATGATTTCCATCCAGCTACCGGTAGAGTGGTCTCAAAAGAGGATATGCTACAAGATATTCTCCTAATGAAGCAACATAATATCAATGCGATTCGTACAGCACATTATCCAAACCACCCATATCTATATACATTATGTGATACGTATGGGATCTATGTAGTTGATGAAGCAGATCTCGAGTGTCATGGTTTTGAATTAACGAATAATTTTAATTGGATCTCTGATAATCCATTATGGGAAGATATGTATGTAGATAGATTAATACGAATGGTGCATAGAGATAAGAACCATCCATCGATAATCATGTGGTCATTAGGTAATGAATCAGGATTCGGTCATAATTTTAAAGTAATGGCCAAACACTGTAAAGATATAGATTCAACGCGTTTAGTCCATTATGAAGGTGATAGCAAAGCAGAAGTAACGGATGTATATTCTACCATGTATACATGGCTTGAAAATCCACCAGAAGGAAGAAAAACCATGCAAGCTATTGCTGAAACAACTAAAAAACCACATATCCATTGTGAATACGGTCATGCGATGGGTAATGGTCCTGGAGGATTGAAAGAGTATCAGGAGCTTATAAATAAATATGAGCATCTACAAGGTGGGTTTATTTGGGAATGGTATGATCATGGGATTGAAACGGTCGATGAAAACGGTAGCAAATATTACCGGTATGGTGGAGATTTTGGAGATGATCCAACGAATGGGAACTTTTGCATCGATGGTCTATTAATGCCTGATCGTACACCTTCTCCAGCATTAGTAGAGTATAAAAAAATAATTGAGCCTATAGATACGACTGCTGTTGAACTGAATCAAGGTAGGATAAAAGTAGAGAACAGGTACGACTTTATATCATTAAACCATGTCACATTACATTATGCGATTGAGCGGGATGGAGAAGCACTGCATGCTAGGACTTGTGCATTACCTCCTATTCCAGCAAGAACAGCGGAGGAAATTATACTAGATCTTGATTTTAACTTTTATAAAGAACCTGGTACGGAATATTACCTAACATTATCATATCTGACCAACCGAGATTTCACTTGGAGTGCAAAGGGGCATGAGCTTGCAACTGCCCAATTTAAGCTGCCAATTACAGTAGAAAAAACAAAGCCTATTTTGCCAAAGGGTGCTTTAACGTTAAAGGAAACGCAGCACACAATAGAAATTATTAATAGTGAGGTTGAGATCATTTTTGATAAAGTGAATGGTCAAATGATTTCATGGAAGAAAAATGGCCTTGCTGTTGTTGAAAAAGGTCCTAAATTACAGTTTTGGCGGGCTCCTATCGATAATGATATGCATATATTAAAGGACTACAAAGAAAAATATTTTATGCATTTATGGCATGAGGTAGTGGAGGAAGTTCAATATAAACGTACTGACAATACAATAATTATTACTGTTAAAACAGTAAATGGGACAACGAATTCTGCTTGGTATTATGAATGCATGTATCAATATCACATTTATCCTAATGGAGATATGTTGTTTCAGGTTTCAGGTACGCCTAGTGGAATAATCGAAAACGCACCAAAAATGATACCTAGAATTGGTGTAGAAATGCGGCTTAATAAAGATTGTGATACTACTCGTTGGTATGGAAGAGGTCCTGGTGAGTCATATAGTGACTCTAAACAAGCCAATCAAATAGGAGTATACGAACGTTCGGTTAGTAAATTATTTACTAATTATGTTTATCCACAGGAGAATGGAAATCGAACAGATACACGATGGGTGCGTTTTGTCGATCATGACGGTGTCGCTATCATGGCAGTAGGTACGCAGTCGACCTTTGATTTTAATGCGAGTTATTATGAGATAAACGATTTAGAACATGCTAATCATACGATTGATTTAGAGAAGAGGCCATACATTGTGCTTCACTTAGATCATAAGCAAAATGGGTTAGGTTCTAATTCCTGTGGGCAAAATCAGTTAGAAAAATATCGTTGTAAATTTGAATCTTTTTCGTTTGAGCTAAAACTATCTGTGTATTCAACAAAGGAAATTAGTGATATAACGAAAGCGAAGGAACAGCTTGAGGTATAATAAAAAAATTGTTCAAAAGCAATTCATGGCTGGCAGTAAGTCCCCAGCTTCAAGGGATAAAGTGAAGCCACTATGGATAAGAGGGGGATCAACTGCCAGTAAATGTCCGTAACTTCGTGGGGGGTAAACACACCCCACACGGATGGAAGTTTCACTTTATCAATAGTTGCTCCATGATACAATAGAGACAACGTTATTATTATTCGGAGGATGCTATGCAACGAGGTACATTTAAACTGATGAAATCAGTAAACAAGTCAATCATTTTAAATAAAATAAGGAAATTTGAGCCAATCTCTAGGGCGCAGATTGCCAAGGATACGAAACTAACTCCACCAACTGTCAGTAGTATTGTAAAGGAGTTAATTGATCAGCAAATTGTATTGGAAAGTAATCGTGGTCAGTCCATGGGTGGCAGGAAACCGACGATGCTTCATATTAATAAAACAGCTTTTTATATTTTAGGTGTTGATGCAGGACCAGAACAGATAGAATGCATTGTTGCAGACCTTGCTGGTAGAATTCAAGCAAGGCATTCGTATACACTTGATTTACCTGTAACTAATGATGCTTTTCTCTCTTATTTAAAGGAATGCATTCATCAAGTACTTCGTCAAACGAATAAGGATATAGAGGAAATTATGGGGATTGGAGTAGCGATGCACGGGGTGGTAAACGTTGAAACAGGAACCTCGTTATTCGCTCCAAACCTTAATCTAACACATATACCAATAAAGGAAATGCTTGAGCAAGAGTTCCATGTCATGGTTAAAGTGGAAAATGACGCACGTGCAATGGCCTTAGGTGAGGCATGGTTTGGAGGTCACGGTGATTTAGACAGTATGGTTGCTGTTAATTTGGGAAGAGGTGTAGGTGCAGGCATCGTAACGGAAGGGAAGTTATTCCACGGTGCACAGGATATTGCCGGAGAAATTGGTCATATGACCATTGATATTAATGGTGATATTTGCGAGTGCGGTAATCGTGGTTGCTTGCAAACATTTGCCACTGGTCCTGCTATTGCTGAACGTGCACATAGAAGGCTAAGTCAGAATGGTCAGTCAGCCTCGTTTAAATTGACTGGAGAAAGTGTTTTTGAACTGGCTAAGGCTGGAAATCAAATTTATATAGATGTTTTAAAAGAAACTGGTGATTGCATCGGTGTCGGTTTAACCAATTTAATTCATATGATTAACCCAGAGAAAATTATATTAGGTGGTGGGGTGATGAATAGTGCATCCTTTATCTTACCTGCTATCCATGAGAGGATAAAACGCTGTGCACTAACCCAAGATGCTAAAGAAACAAAGGTAGCTGTAACAAAGCTAGGAAGTGATGCGACGATTTTAGGGGCTGTATCATTGCTACTCACCGAAATATTTGACCCAGTAATATGATGGATCGTTTATCCCAAAGACAAACAAATATGGATAAGAGGTGGTATCAACTGCCAGTAAATGTCCGATTGGTTCGGGCCTACATGGAAGTAGGTCACAAAGGCGTTGCCACAGGACGTGGCGATTTAAGCCTTTGTACGTATTTGTTTCAGTAAAAGCTGGATGGAAGTTTCACTTTATCCCGCATATAACTGGCAGTAAGATCCCACTTCAAGCAATAAAGAGAAGCCAATATGGATAAGAGGTGGTATCAACTACCAGTAAATGTCCGATTGGTTCAGCTAACCATCCGTGGGGGATAAACACACTCCCCACGGATGGAAGTTTCACTTTATCCCGCATATAACTGTTTCACTTTATCAAACTGTTCATTTTTAACAAACACCATTGAATGATTGTAATCAAAAGGGCAACCTTGTGAGCTGCGGCCTCATAGGGTTGCTCTTTTCGTAGTCTAGAAAATTAAAAATTCGTCCATGTGGATAAATATGGGCGTGTTGAGCCGTGTACAGCTCCAGCGTCCAGAAACTAGGCGATTTCACGAATTGTCCTACGATAAGTATTATCGGCTGAAAAGCTCCTTTATCTCCGTTGACTGGCTACAGTCGCTAGTGACGAGCGTTTTCTTATGTTTCTCCTCCTTTTACTAGAATCGGAAATAAGAAGAAGGTATTCAGTCTATAATTTTTCAAAAATTATAGACATTCAAAATTCGCTATGCTAGTATTAAAAACAATTAGTAAATATTTAATAATGAATTTACTAAAATTTAGGAATTTAGGAATGTAGACATGAGGTGACAAACGTTGGGTTTCTCAATAGGAGTTGATATTGGAGGTACAAAAATTGCTGCTGTGATTGTGGATGAACAGGGTGTTATTTTGTATCGATCAAAAGTGAGTAGTAATACGAATAATGCGGAAAGTATGTTTAAACAAGTAGTTACTTGTATTGATCAGGTGTTAAAAAAAGCAAATCTATCTATCTCACAAATTAAAGCAATGGGAGTAGGGGTTCCAGGGAAGGTAGATCGTTTAAACGGGATAGCTGTTTACCAAAATAATTTACCTTGGATTGATTTTCCATTAGTTAATAGACTTAGAGAGGCATTCTCTATTCATCATATTGTTATCGATAACGATGTTTACATGGCAGCCTATGCGGAGTGGAAGAAGTTAAATGTAGCACCGAATTCCACTTGTGTGTATGTAACGATCAGTACTGGAATTTCATGCTCTATTATCCAAAATGGATCCTTTTTGAGAGGAGAAGGATTTGCTGGAGAAATTGGCTTGTGTCCTATTACAGGTGTTGATGGACAACTAACCACTTTAGAAAATGCAGCATCTGGGCCTGCTATATATAAGCTTGCTAGAGAGAGAATGGGGAATTCCATTACATCAACACAAGACTTTTTTCAGGCGTATATTGCTGGGGATAAGTTAGCTAGCGATGTTATGGATGAGGTTATTCCTGCGATTTCTCAAGGTATTTATTCGATTATTAGTTTATTAGATCCACATCAAATTGTACTTGGTGGGGGAGTTATAAATCATCATCCATTTCTACTAGATTTAATTAAACAAAATATTGGTCTGTTTTTAATCTCTGAGCAAAAAGAAGCGCTTGGGCGAATTACCGGGAGCAAATTAAAGGGAGATTCAGGTGTGATTGGCGCTGCACTTTGCAGTTGGGAGAATGTAATGTGCAGTAATACAACTCCTGAACAAAATTTCACTTTTTAAAGACCTAACATTTAGTAGGAGGTGGAAAAGCAAGCGAAGCTAGGTCTTTTACAAATTGCTATAGGAAGGTGACAAGATGAAAAAATTTTATGTAGTATTGATTATTTTTCTCGTATTTACGTTAGGGGCATGTTCCTCGAATGATGAGGGTGCTAGCGCTGATGGGAAAGCAACAATTAAATATGCATACTGGGATAAGAATCAAGAGGATATGTTAAAGGATATTGTGAAAGCGTTTAACAAAGATTATCCGAATATTCAGGTGAAATTGGAATTAACTCCATATGATCAATATTTTACAAAATTAGATGCTGCTGCAACAGGTGGAAGCTTACCGGATGTTTTTTGGATGAATGGGCCGAACTTTGTAAAATATGCTTCCAATGAGATGCTTGAACCGATAAATAATCGTATCAAGGATGATGAGCTAGATTTGTCTCCATATCCTAAAGGACTGCTAGGTCTATATCAATATGAGGATAAGACCTATGCGCTACCTAAAGACTATGACACTGTTGGATTATGGTATAATAAAAAACTTTTTGATGAAGCAGGGATTGATTATCCGAATGAGGCATGGAAATGGGATGATCTCGTGGAAGCTGCCAAAGCACTAACAAACCCAGATAAAGATATCTATGGCATTGCCGCCTTTATTCAAGATGCGCAAGCTAGTTATTTTAATACTATTCTAGCAAATGGTGGTTATATTATTTCTGAAGATAAGACAGAATCGGGTTTCGATGATCCAAATACGATAGATGGTATTCAAAAATATTATGATTTAATTCACAAACATAAGGTTTCACCGACACATGCCCAAATGGAAACAACAGATGCAACAAGTATGTTTGAATCAGGAAAGGTTGCGATGATGTTTCAAGCTTCGTATATGATTCCACAATTTAAAGCAAATGAATATACGAACGAGCATGCTGATGTAGCCCTTTTACCAGAAATGCAAAAGCGCTCAAATGTAATCCATGGATTAGGAAACGTCATAGCTAAGAACTCAGAAAACAAAGATGCAGCTTGGAAGTTTGTAACGTTCCTAAGTTCAGAGAAAGCCGCTGTTATGCAAGCGGAATCAGGAATTATTCCTGCATATGAAGGCACACAAGATGCTTGGACAAAATCGACCCCTAATTTTAATTTACAAGTATTTTTAGATATGGCTGAGGTCGCAGAACCTTACCCTGTGTCCAAGGATACTTCCAAATGGTCCACAATTATACAGGATAATCTAGCTAAGGCTTGGTCTGGTCAAATAACTGTAGAAGAAGCAAGTGAAAAAATAGATAAACAGATGGAAGAAGTTCTAGCAAGTGAGTAATATATTAAGCTCAGTACATCGAGGTGATTATATATGAAGGATACTAAGGTAGCGACACGCCAGATGTCGACACTAAAAAAGAATGATATTTTCTGGGGTTATTTATTTATTGCACCAACATTATTGGGCTTACTAATCTTTTATATTTTCCCTGTCTTTCAAACATTCTATTATAGCTTCAATGATTGGGGAGATTTTGGTAATTACAGCTGGTCAGGCTTACAAAATTATAAAGACATGTTCGATGATCCGCAAATATGGTATTCATTTAGAAATACGCTTGTTTATGCGTTTGTAATGGTTCCATTTAGTATTGCTATTTCGATCGTAATAGCTGTATTGCTAAATCAAAAGATAAAGGGTCTTACTATATATCGTACATTGTTTTTTCTTCCGGTTGTCACAATGCCAGCAGCAATAGGGATGATTTGGAAATGGTTATATAATGCAGACTATGGAATTATTAATCATATGCTTGAATGGTTTTCTATTGACGGTCCTAGCTGGCTCACGGATCCTAATTGGGTTTTAATATCCATCATTATAGTAGGAACCTGGAGCGCGATAGGAACAAATATGGTTATCTTATTATCTGGATTACAAGGAATACCAAAGTCTCTATATGAAGCAGCGTCTTTAGACGGGGCTAGTCCTATATACTCATTCTTTAAGATTACGTTGCCTTTACTTTCACCAACGATCTTTTTTGTTGCTGTTATTTCATTTATTTCTGCTTTTCAAGTATTCGATTTTATATTTATGATGGTCAGCCCAACCAATCCAGCAATTGACAGTGCTCAATCCGTTATTTACTTGTTCTATCATTATGCATTTGTTATTGGAGAGAAAGGTATTGCAGCGGCAATTGCTTTTGTGTTGTTTATTATCATTCTCGTATTAACAATCATTCAATTTAGATTACAAAAACGCTGGGTTCATTATGAGTAGAAAGAAGGTGTTTGTATGGAAAATGTCAGTAAATCTCGGAAACTAGTCATCCACTTATTATTACTATGTGGTGCAATATTAATGATTGGTCCGTTTTTATGGATGATATTAACCTCATTGAAAACAGTTGGGGAAGCAGCGCAAATTCCGCCAAAAATATTTCCAGAAGTCTTTCAGTGGAGCAATTATAAAGAGATATTTGACTCATTTCCTTTTGCTGGATTCTATTGGAATACTTTTATTACAACTATTATTAAAACGATTGGACAGTTATTCTTATGTTCTTTAGCAGCATACGCATTTGCGCGTATTAAGTTCCCAGGAAGAAATTTCTTTTTTATTTTATATTTGTCTGTATTAATGATACCTCCACAGGCTTTTTTAATACCACAGTACCAAATTATAGCTAATCTAGATTTGTTAAACACATTAACAGCCCTCGTTCTTCCAGGATTATTTAGTGCTTTTGGAACGTTTTTATTACGGCAATTTTTTATGACAATGCCAGATGAATTAGAAGAGGCTGCGAAGATAGATGGCTGTAATCATTTCCAAATCTATTGGAGGATTATGTTACCATTAGCTAAACCAGGGTTAATTGCTCTTGCTATCTTTACGATACTCTGGTCATGGAATGATTTTCTATGGCCGTTAATTGTTAATAGCTCTCCTGATAAGATGCCTTTATCAGCAGGGTTAGCTTCATTACAAGGGCAATATAGTACGAATTATCCCGTATTAATGGCTGGAACGTTTTTAGCATCTTGGCCGTTAATCATCATCTTTATGTTATTCCAAAAGGCATTTGTTGAAGGTATCGCTCTATCAGGGCGAAAAGGGTAATGTTATCTTAAATAATCGAAATCATTTGTAGGAGGAGAGGGGCGATCACAGTGCGAAAAATAAAAGCGGTTCTAATTGGGGCAGGAGATAGAGGAGCTAAAGCATATGCTCCTTATGCAATAAATTATCCGCATGAATTAGATATTGTCGCAGTCGCTGAGTTAAACAAAGATAAAAGAAAATCTATTGCCGATACGCATCATATTTCGGAAGATAAGTGCTTCTCTTCGTGGGAAGAATTACTTGAAGCAAATATAGAAGCAGATGTTGCCTTCATATGTACACTGGATCGACAACATTTTAAACCGACGATAAAGGCGATTGAAAAAGGATACCATATTTTATTGGAGAAGCCGATGTCTCCAGATCCTGCAGAGTGTATTGAAATGGAAAGAAAAGCGAGACAGCATAATAGGTTGCTGACAATTTGCCATGTACTTAGATACACAAATTTTTGGTCAACGATAAAGCGAGTGATTGATGAAGGAACGATTGGAGATATTGCTTCTATTCAATTGAATGAGAATGTAGAAATTATGCATATGTCTCATAGTTTTGTTAGAGGAAATTGGAATAATAGTAACCATTCTAGCCCAATGATTTTGCAAAAGTCTTGTCATGATATGGATATATTAATGTACTTAATGGATCAGCCATGTAAGCATATAAGCTCTTTCGGTTCACTCATGCATTTTCATGAAGGAAATAAACCACATGGAGCTCCAGAAAGATGCTTGGACGGTTGTCCGGTTGAGAATGAATGTCCCTTCCATGCTGGAAATTATTACTTAGGTGAAGGAAAGGGCTGGGCGAAGAAATTTACGACGGACCATACTCGAGAAGGAATTATACGTGCATTGGAAACAACTCCTTATGGGAAATGTGTGTATCAATCTGACAATAATGTGGTGGATCATCAAGTTGTTAATTTAGAATTCGTAAATGGAGCCACAGCTACGTTTAGTATGTCTGCTTTTACAAGAGAGCAAACTAGAATTGTGCAAATTATGGGAACGAAAGGTGAAATTAGAGGGAAGATGGATGAAAATAAGATTTCAATTTATGACTTTTTGTCCAAACATGAAACAGTTATTCATTTAAGCAAGCCTGTAAGTGGTCACGGTGGTGGTGATGAAGGAATCGTGCGTGATTTCCTTCGAGAAGTAAGAAGCTTTGATGGAGAAATCAATATAAGCAAGACCTCTGCAACGAAATCATTGGAGAGTCATCTCATTGCTTTTGCCGCTGAGGCGTCTAGACTTGAAAATGGTAAAGTCATTCTACTGGAGCATTTTCTGAAAGAGAATAGGAAACCTAGTTTATCACAGTGAGCAACCTGTAAGCCTACCACCTTCGCTATAAACCAAAGTAGAATTAAAAGAAGTTGAAGTGGGTGATGCAGCTAGGATTAGTGGGGATGAAGAACATCTCCCCTTTTTCTTTATCCTACATATAACTGGCAGTAATACCCGTACGCAAGATACCACTATGGGGAAGTAGGGGATCGCCTGCCAGTAAATGTCCGATTGATTCAAAGCTTTAGGTCATAGCCGTGTGGTACGAACCATCCGTGAGGGATAAAACAAACCTCCTACTGTTTCACTTTATATGCGAATGAACAGACTGGTGCCTTCTTAAATCGAAAAATAAATGGTTAATATATGGCAGAAATCTTTCTGTCATTTTTCTTTGTAAGTTAAGAAAGTATAAAATCAGTGCAATGACTGCGTTAAGCCAAGTAGTTATTTTGAAATGGTTGATGTATATTGGCAATGCTCCGACTAATTACTTCGCTTTCGGCGGGCACGGCCTCAACTAACTTTGCAAAGAAGAACACGTTGCAAAGTGGATTTTCGGCTCGCGCTAATCCCACAGGAGTCTACGTAATTAGTCTTCGCTATGAGAAGGTGCAACAATTCTTGTCATAAGTAATAGGTTGACTTTTTTTACAATGGGTAAAGTGAAAATCGCTATCCGTGAGTATAAAAGCAGCTGTGTTACTTCATGCTAGCGTTGTAGAGCCTGATGATAGCGAAGGGCGGCCACTTCAACTCCTGTGGGAAATGTTTGACCTGAAGATCCACTTTTTTGAGCGGGTTTTGCTAAAAAAGTTAGCTGAAGGACAAACCCCACGGAAAGGGAAGTGGGCAGCCGGAGTGGTGGTCAAGCAGTAGCTATTATTCCATAATAGCTACTAGGGGGAGCGTAAATCGGAGCATGTTTTGATAAGGACTGAGCGAATTTTGCTCCGTTTTTCTTACAGAAAACAGACGCTAGTATTGGGAAATGGTAAAATAGTTACTAGTAGATTAGGGATTTAGGAGTGATGTTGTTGGCAACGATTAAGGATATAGCACAAAAAGCTGGTGTGTCACCGGCAACTGTTTCACGTGTACTTAATTATGATGCAAGCTTATCGGTGGCAGATGAAACAAAGAAAAAAATTTTTGAAGCAGCTGAAGAACTGTCTTACCGAAAGAAAACATCAAAAAAGTACCATGGTACGAATATAGCTATTGTACATTGGTATACAGAAAAAGAAGAGCTGAGTGATCTGTATTATCTATCAATTCGCCTTGGTATTGAAGAACGATGCAAAGCGTTGAATATAAATTCTCAAGTATATTTTTTTAATAGTATAGATGAAATTTCTAGTGAAGGCATTGATGGAATAATTGCCGTAGGTAAATTTAGTAATGGACAGGTTAAGGAATTAACCGCTATTAACCCACATGTGGTATTTGTTGATTATAGCCCAGATGAAGATAAATATGATGCGATTGTCATTGATTTTGAAAAGGCGACAAGAACGGTTATTGACTATTTTATTCAAACAAATCATCAGTCGATTGGGTTTATTGGTGGTAGGGAGTTGTTAAAGGGAGAGGTTGAAGAGCTTATTGACCTGCGAGAAAAAACCTTCGAATCATATATGAAAGAAAAAGCATTATATAATGAGCGGTTTATGTATGTAGGGTCGTTTTCGGTGGACGATGGTTATCAGCTAATGAAACAAGCAATCGAAGAATTAGGTGATGATTTGCCAACTGCATTTTTTACGAGTAGTGATGTCATGGCAATTGGCAGCTTACGTGCGCTTCATGAAGCCAACCTTCCCGTTCCTGATCGAGTTAGTGTAATTGGTTTGAATGATATGTCTGTATCTAAGTATGTGTATCCTTCTTTGAGCACGATTAAAGTATATACAGAAATTATGGGAGAAACAGCTGTGGATACGTTGGTTGAGCGATTGGCAGGAAGGAAAATAGCAAAGAAAATATTTATTGCAACAAAGCTTGTTATTCGTAAAAGTGTGCGATCTTAGACATAATTGAAGCACTAAGTTAATAATAATTGAAATTAAAGCCTTTACATTTTTGTAAGGATTTTATATACTAAAGGCAACTGGTAATAACCACTTTAAGTAAGGGAGGTGGAAGTCCGAATTGGATAAAAGTAGTAAGGTACCTTTGTATTTACAATTAATGGAAGAATTAATTAAGAAGATAGACAATCAAGTATATCAAGAACATGAAAAGCTACCTTCTGAGCGCGAATTATGTGATATGTATGATTTGAGTAGGATAACCGTCAGGCAGGCGCTACAGGAATTAGAGAGGGAAGGCTATATTTATAAGCTTCATGGAAAAGGTACCTTCGTTTCTGCAACATCTTATAACCAAGATTTAGTAAAGCTCTATAGCTTTACAGAAGAAATGCAAAAGATGGGTAAGGTTCCCATGACACAAGTATTGTCCTTTGAAGAAATTGCGGTGGAAGAAAGACTAGCAACAAAAATGGATATCAAACCGTACGATGAAGTTTTTCAAATTATTCGATTACGACTTGCCGATAATGAGCCATTAATGTATGAAACATCCTATTTGCCAAAGAAACGATTTCCTAATCTAACAAAAGCACAGTTAATAGAAAGACCAATGTATGATGTGTTTTACCAAGAATATCAAGTAGTAGTAACGAAAGCACTTGAGCGCTTCTCTGCTGCTAGCCTTCGAGAGACAGAGGCACGTTATTTAGGAATACCCTCTCAGCAGCCAGCAATGCTAATCAAACGATTTGCCTATCATCAGGATCAGTTAATTGAATATACTGTTAGTGTGGCTAGAGGAGATAAGTTTGATTATACGGTAGAATTGACTTAGATTGTACTCTATTAAGTATTAAATGAAATCTTAATAGAGTATTCTAATAGAATAACTGGTTATGACAACATAACCACAAGTAGATTTGGAGGATATTAGATGTTTAATTTAACAGAGCATGAACTGCAGAATAAGATGGCAGGTTTTACCGCGCAGGAAATCAACCAGCAGCCTGAAGTTTGGAAAGAGACAGTTACAACACTTTTTGAAAATAAAGAATCAATGAGAGGTTTTATTGAATCTATTTTTTCAAAGCATGATCATGTAAGAGTACTATTAACAGGGGCTGGTACCTCAGCCTTTGCAGGGGATATCCTTGTTCCAGAGCTACAAAAGCAGTATCAAGGGAATGTACAATTTGAAGCAATTGCCACAACGGATATTGTCTCTAATCCTTCTCATTATCTGTTCAAGGATATTCCAACGATCTTGGTGTCATTTGCAAGATCAGGAAATAGCCCAGAAAGTGTAGCAGCCGTACAATTAGCAGGATCGATTATTAGTGACTTTTATCAGGTAGTTATTACCTGTAATCCGCATGGCGAATTGGCAAAAAGCACGGAACAAGATGCGAATAGCTTAACAATCCTTACACCAGAACAAGCTCATGATCAAGGATTTGCTATGACTAGTAGTTTCACAAGTATGATGCTAGCTTGCTATGGATTATTTACGGTGTATCCGTTTACTGGTGATAATGTTTCTAAAGTAATTGCTAATGGTGGGAAACTAGTCAACCAACTTACGCCTATTGTCGAGGACATTTTACAATTCGATATAAAACGTATCGTTTATTTAGGATCTGGATTGCTCAGTCAATTATCTCATGAAGCAGCACTTAAAATGCTAGAACTAACGGCAGGTAAGGTGGTTGCTGTACATGAATCGTCATTAGGTTTTCGCCATGGTCCAAAATCAATTTTAAATGACGACACCATTGTTGTCCTTTTCATGTCACAGAATCCACATACGAGAAGATATGACCTAGATATGCTAAAAGAATTGTCCGGAGAAGATTCTAAAATGAAAATTGTCGCTGTTACAGAAAAAACAGATTCCGAGATAGAGGAATATGCTGACTGGGTGATTCCGGTAAATAGTGATAGTGAACAACTTACGAATGATTTTTATTTAGGTCTACTCTATATTATGTTTGCTCAAGTACTTGCTCTGAAAATGTCTATTAAGCTTGGTATTACTCCAGATAATCCGAGTCCTGATGGAAGAGTAAATCGAGTCGTGCAAGGAGTAACCATATACGAATACAACCATGCGTAACATAGGAGCCTAATTAGGTTCCTAAATAACAAATTTGATAGCACTTACATGAAGTGATTTATATAAATGAAGGGATGAATAATATGTCAACACCGAACATTTTATTAACACGTATTGATAATCGCCTAATCCATGGCCAAGTAGGGGTCACATGGGTAAATCACTTAGGAGCCAATCTTGTCGTAGTTGCAAATGACAAGGTTTCAGAGGATGAGGTACAGCAAAGCTTAATGGATATGGTGCTTCCTGATGTCATTCAAGCGCGGTATTTTTCTTTGAAAAAAACGATCGATGTGATTCATAAGGCTTCTCCAAAACAAAAGATTTTTCTAGTCGTAAAAGATGTTCAAGACGCACTTGCCTTAAAGGAAGGTGGCGTTCCAATTGATCATATTAATGTCGGAAATATGCATTATGAGGAAGGAAAAAAACAAATTTCATCAACTGTTTCGGTAGATGACGAAGACATTCAAGCTTTTAAGAAACTCGATAAACTAGGAGTAAACCTTGATCTACGTGGCGTACCAAATGAAAAAGGACAAAATATTCTTGAGTTAATTTAAACGTAGATGGCAACACATTATTTGTGTAGGAGGAGGAATTGAGTATGTTAATGGAAGCTATACTAATTGCCTTATGGGCCGGAATCATCGGGATAGATTTATATAATGGATTAACACATATTCACCGTCCAGTTGTTACCGGTCTTGTTGTAGGTTTGATTTTAGGAGATGTAACTACTGGTTTAATCGTTGGAGGTACACTCGAGTTAATTTGGATGGGGATGGTACCACTTGCAGGTGCCCAACCTCCTAACGTTGTAATTGGTGGTGTTATTGGAACTGCTTTTGGCGTCATAGCAGGGCAAGATCCAAAGGTTGCGGTAGGAGTTGCTATACCTTTTGCCGTTGCTGTACAGGGATTAATTACACTATTCTTCACGGTTTTTGCTCCGGTCATGCATAAGGCTGACCAATATGCATTAGAAGCAAATGCTAAAGGAATAGAACGGATCAACTATATGGGACTAGGGATTCTATTTGTTTTTAATGCAGTAATTGCCTTTCTTCCCATCTATTTTGGAGCTGAACGAGCGGCTGCGTTTGTTGAAACAGTCCCGCAGTGGATTATTGATGGTTTATCTGTTGCGGGGGGGATTATGCCTGCAATTGGCTTTGCCATGCTACTTCGTATCATGATAAAAGTGGAGTATATTATGTTCTTCATTGTAGGCTTTATTTTAGCCGCATATCTAGAGCTTCCGATCTTAGCCATTGCATTAATTGGTTTAGCAATAGCTCTGTATGATTTCTATCAAAATAAGAACAAGCAAGGTCCTACACCGAAAGAGGAGGAGATAGCTGATGGTATCTAATAGTTATCAATATGAAGATACGGCTTCCGCACAGGACTTACAACCGAAGCAACTTCGACATCTAGCTTGGCGGTCATTGCTTTTACAGGCATCGTTTAATTATGAACGGATGCAGGCAGCTGGGTGGCTGTATTCCATATTGCCTGGATTAAAAGTGATTCATAAGAATAAAAAAGATCTAAGTAAATCGATGAAGGATCATATGGAATTCTTCAATACGCATCCTTTTCTAGTTACATTTATTATGGGTGTCATTCTAGCAATGGAGCAAAAGAAGGAAGATAGAGATGCAATTCGTGGTATTAAAGTAGCTACAATGGGACCTTTAGGTGGAATAGGCGATGCCTTGTTTTATCTAACCCTATTACCAATCACTGCTAGTATTGGAGCTTCATTAGCAGTAAACGGGAATATTCTTGGTCCATTTGTATTTTTGATCATGTTCAATGTTATTCACTTCGGAGTCCGTTTTGGGTTAATGAGTTATGGATATAAAACTGGAGTGAAGGCAATCAGTAAGTTGAAAGAAGGCACAAAGCATGTATCCCGTGCCGCATCTATTGTGGGGTTAACAGTAGTTGGCGGGCTAATAGCCACTTATGTTTCTTTCAAAATTGATTATACGTGGACACAGGGTGAATCAGAATTAAATGTACAAACAGATATTTTAGATCAAATCATGCCAGCAATGCTTCCTTTAGCCTATACCTTACTTGTATATTGGCTACTAAAAAAAGGTCGTTCACCAATTGTGTTAATTGGCCTTACTGTATTCGTTGGTCTTGTAGGTTCATTCTTTGGAATTATGTAAAGTAAATTATATTTTATCCCACATATAACTGCAGTAAGCCCCCACTATGGGTAGACGTGGGATCGACTGCCAGTAAATGTCCGATTGGTTCAAAGACCTTTAGGTCATACCCTTGTGGTACGAACAATCCGTTGGGGGAAATAAAACCCCAAAGGTTTGAAGTTCACCTTATCCTAGTTTTATATCGAGAAAGGATGTTTGAGATGATTGGAATTGTCGTTACAGGCCATGGATCATTCCCAAATGGGATTTATGAATCTGTTCGGCTAATCGCAGGAGATGTAGAAAAATTAGAGGTCGTTCCCTTTGAAGAGGATCAAGATAAATTAGAAGAAGCACTCCTTAAAGCGATTGAAGTAGTTGATGAAGGGGAAGGCGTAGTCTGCTTTGCTGATTTAGCAGGGGGTACACCTTTTAATGTAAGCTCGCGAATCGCATCAACTAGAGATCAAGTGCATGTAATTGGTGGAACGAATTCACCAATGCTATTAAGTGGCTTGTTTCAAAGGCAGCAACCGATAGATAGCTTTGTTACTAGTATCATTTCAGAGGGAAAGGAAAGCATTAAAGCCTTTGAAGTAAAGAAGAAGAGAGCTGTCAATGAATCGGATGGTATTTAAAATAAGATGCTGCAGTAATGGGTAGCGGTAGTAGACAAAATTAATTCACGAACAGTATTACTCATTAGATAAGGGAAGTGTACAGGATGCACTATTTTATAAAAGCAGATCGGTTTATATTGGAAAATCATATAGCAGAAGCTGGCTATCTTTCCGTCGAAAATGGACGATTTGGTCATCTGACCAAAACGGTACCTGATTCTGCTGAAGTAATTGACTGGAGTGGTTATATGATTGCTCCAGGTCTAGTGGATACGCATATTCATGGTATAAATGGCTACGACATCATGGATGGCACGAAGGAAGCAGTTCGCCATATTTCAGGAGCCTTGTTAACACTAGGTGTTACAAGATTCTTGCCAACAACGTTAACATCCTCACGCTCTGATCTTGACAAGGCCATTCAAGCTGTTACAGAAGCTGTGGAAGAAGGCTTGCCAGGAGCATTGTCCGAAGGAATTTATTTAGAAGGACCGTTTTTTACGGAAGCGTATAAAGGAGCACAGAATCCAAAGTACTTTCAAGATCCTGACATTGGATTATTTGAGAAATGGCAATCACTTGCTAAGGGAAACATTGTAAAAATTGCCCTTGCTCCGGAACGCGAGTATGCTATGGAATTTATTAAAACAATGGATGATAAAGGTGTCTTAGTAAGTATCGGGCACACAAATGCTAGTTATGGTTGCTGTCAAGAAGCGATAGCAGCTGGAGCGCAAAACTTTGTTCATTTATTTAATGGTATGTCGGGGCTTCATCACCGAAATCCTGGGGTTGCTGGTGCTGCATTAACAGATACCAATGTTTATGCTGAACTCATTTGTGATGGTTACCATGTTCACCCTGATGTAGCGACTCTTGCACTAAAGGTAAAAAATGAAAAGCTGATGCTGATTACGGATTGCATGCGAGCAGGAATGATGCCTGATGGACATTATCATTTGGGAGAGTTTCCTGTCGTTATGCAAAATGGTGTAGCTCGCACAGAAGAGGGGTCATTGGCTGGAAGCACGTTAAGATTAATTGACGGTGTTAAAAATCTTCATAACTGGTCCGATCAAGCATTATTTGATATATGGCATTTGGCTAGTTTAACCCCTGCCAAGAGTTTAGAGCGCGCAGAAGAGATAGGAAGTATACATCCGGGAAAGCTGGCCGATTATGTGGTTTTGGATGACGAGTTGTCGGTTCAAGCAACAGCAATTAATGGGAACATAAAATATCGAAAAATGACAACAGGAAATGAGGATGAGTAATATGGGATACGTGCAAAATACAGAAGATATGCTAAGAAAAGCTAGAAGAGAAGGTTATGCGGTACCTGCTTTTAATATTCATAACCTAGAAACGATACAAACTGTAGTAGAAACGGCACAAGAATTAAAATCTCCAGTTATATTAGCTGCTACTCCAGGAACGATGAACTATGCAGGACGCGCTTATATTCAAGCAATTGCTGAAGTAGCAGCAAAGCAAAATGATATACCTATTGCCTTACATCTTGATCATCATGAAACCTATGAATCTATCGTTGAATCACTAGAGTTAGGGACAAAATCAGTTATGATTGATGGGTCACATCATACCTTTAAGGAAAATATTGCGATCTCGAAACAAGTTGTTGATACGGCACATGCCTATGGTGCTACAGTCGAGGCAGAACTAGGGAAATTAGTAGGGCAAGAGGATGATTTAGTTGTGGAAGCAAAGGATGCCGCTTATACCGATCCAGATACAGTAGCTGAATTTGTTGAAGAAACAGGTGTTGACTCATTGGCTGTAGCTATTGGTACGGGACATGGTTTATATGAGACAGAGCCTGATTTAGATTTTGAACGGTTAGAAAAGATTAAGAATTTAATTTCTATACCGATTGTTTTACATGGTGCTTCAGGGATTTCGAAGGAAGATGTTCAGAAATGTATTTCTTTAGGTTGTGCGAAAGTCAATATTTCAACTGAATTAAAAATTCCTTTCTCTACTGGATTACGAGCACACCTCATGGAACATCCAAATGAAACGGATCCAAGAAAATATATGGGTCCTGCCAAAGCTAGGATGAAGGAAGCAGTTAAAGAAAAAATAGCAATTTGTATGAGTGCAGGAAAGGCATAAAACTCACAATATATAGAAGCGGTATTTTCTGCATATACAATAAGTATGAGGAAAAGGAAGTGGAGAAGTGATATTAACCATTACCTTAAATCCATCCGTAGATATTCGATATAGCATCTCAAGCTTCCAGGAGAATGCCATTAATAGAGTGACAGATGTCTCTAAGACGGCAGGAGGAAAAGGTTTGAATGTAACTCGAGTGTTACATCAACTTGAGGAGAATGTAGCAGCTTCAGGCTTTCTAGGTGGAAGCTTAGGTAGCTTTATTAGTACTGAATTACAAAAATATGGTATTGACAATTATTTTACGCCTATTAAGGGAGAAACGCGTAATTGTATTGCTATCATTCATAACGGTAAGCAAACGGAGATTTTAGAAAGTGGGCCAGAAATCAGTGAAAATGAAGCAGCATCTTTTCTAAGGGAGTTCGAAAAAAATGTTCTTCAGGCGGAAGTAGTTACTATTTCTGGAAGTCTCCCCACAGGGTTAGACAGAACCTATTATAATCAGATGCTAGAAATTGCCGAAAAAGCTGGAACTCCTGTTTTACTAGATACTAAGGGTGAACTACTTGCTGAAGCATTACAGCATGATGTGAAGCCATTTTTAATTAAACCAAACCAATACGAGCTTGGTGATTTAATCGGTTCGGAAATTCTTCACGTAGATGAAATGAAGCAAGCTCTACAGTTGCCATTATTTAACGATATATCTTGGGTGGTTATAACGTTAGGAGAGACTGGTGCAGTGGTAAAACACGAAAACAATTTTTACCACGTCACAACTCCAAAAATAAATGCAGTTAATCCAGTAGGATCTGGGGATTCTGTTATCGCTGGTTTTGCTGCCGGGTTGGAAAGGAAGCTTCAAGAAACCGAATTAATTCGATTTGGTATAACCATGGGTGTTTTAAATGCAATGGAAGAAAAGACAGGGTCAATCGATCTAACGAAAATGGACTGGTGTATCCAGCAAATAAAAATTGATGTTTTGTAGTGCTTTTTGCTGAAAGACAGCTTCTACCAGTAATTTTCAGAGGCAAACAGTAACAAAATAAAGCTCCTTCACCTCGTTTACTTTAGCTAGGTGAAGGAGCTTTACGTTCTAAAAAGCAGGATTTACACTGAAAAGTCTTATTAAGATGATAAGTAGTTGAAGTACATTTTGTGGATGTAGGCATATGATGATTATGGATATTATAATGTTTGAAAGGATTGAAATGTTATGTATTATATGCCTAAAGCTTATCCATATTTTCATTACAATAATGTAGGCACAGCTATGTACGATTCTAATAATCAGTCAAGAAGTACAGAGGAAAATTATCAAAGCCTTTGTGAATCTATACTTGAAGAAGTAAAACGAGTGGCTTGTGTAACTACGTTATATCAGGAGTTAGCAAATGTAGCACCAAATGAGGAACATGCCGATAACATTCGACATGCCCTAGCAGGAAAGAAAGACCATTTGGCACATGTTACAAATCTTTATATTCAATTAACAGGGGCAGAGCCTGACTATCAGGTAAATGACATCACTTTTGAAAGTTATCAGCAAGGTTTACAGAGAGCTTATGAGTTAGAAGTCGAAGGATACCAGGCCTATCAGAAAGGCTATTTCCTTACACAGCAGGATCCACAAATACGAAATATCTTTTTGGCTGCGCTAAACGGAGATCAAGTCAATGTCTCTAATGTTGAGCAAATACAAAATGGGAATTTTCGACGGCCAATGGATTATGGAGGAGAGCCGTTTGTCATTGATATAGAGGAAGCTACGAAGCAAAACAACACCTTTCGTACCGCTATTTGGACGGGGGACCATTTACAAGTAACGCTTATGAGTATTGATGTTGGAGAATCTATTGGCTTAGAAGTTCACCCATCGACAGATCAATTTTTGCGTATTGAAGAGGGAGAAGGATTTGTGCAAATGGGAGATCGTAAAGACCAACTTACTTTTGAAGCAAATGTAAATGATGACGATGCCATCATGGTTCCTGCTGGTAAATGGCATAATATAACCAATGTAGGAACCGATCCTTTAAAATTATACTCCATTTATGCACCACCTGAGCACCCTTTTGGAACTGTCCATAAAACAAAAGCGGAGGCAATGGCTGCTGAAAAGTACTAAAAATTTTGATCATAAAAGGATATCCACTCTAAAGGCGAATAATAAACTACGACAGCTTGTTGTTCGTCTTTTTTCCAGATTAAAACCCCGCCTCTTATTGGTTAATTAGGTATCATTCACTTAAAAAATGGCTCTATAAAATAATGAATAGGTTGATACTTGTCAGAATGGTTATTTGGGTCATATTCACATACTACTATGCTCGAATATCAATAAGACTTGTTAAATGATCGAATTCATTTCTTTAAAAAGAAAAAATCCAAGCAATGACCTCAAGGTCTGCTTGGATTCATATATTACAAGAAAGGGGGAGTTACAAGGGTAGTATAGTAATTCCCAATTACATCCATTTCTAAACCACCATTCTTGAAAAAGGGCATTGTAATTATACACAGTGAGGGAGTTAGCTTCGTCTGATTTCTTAAAGCCTATTTCTGTATAGCTTTTCTAAGCTACACCCTGAACGATTATTGGCTATACGAAGAGAAATCTAGCGAATCATAAGCTTTTTTAATAATGTCAGCATATACCTTAGCCCCTTTTTTATTTGGATGGACTCCGTCAGAAGCAAAGTAATTATCATGTCCAGCGCTAGCACCATGCCAATCTACTAATGTAACATTTGCCTGTTTTGAGGCCGTATCTGCTAATGTCCTATTAACGACTTGTTCCCAAGGTCGAGAAATACGCGTATTAACTAATAGAACTTGACGGTCATCACCAATCATCTCAAGCACAGACAAAAGCTGATCCTTTGCAAAGGCTCCGTTAGTACCAAGTCCAATAATGACGATCTCTCCTAATTTGTCTTGGCCTTTCAGTTGCTTTACTACATTTTTTGCTTGCTTCATTTGTCGACCAATGGAAGCATCTATATGGATGGAAGGGAAATAAGATTCGAGAAAAGGCGATACATTAATTAGTATCGAATCACCAATTGCGGTAACCTCTTTCTTATCTGAATTCTCATTTGCTACAGCTTCCTTTTCCTCCTCATGAGTCTGCTCTTTTTTAGTAGCATTATGCTTCTCTTCTTTTGGCAGTTTCGTTTCATGTTTGTCCTTATTCTCAGTGTTAGCAGGTATATTTTCTTCTTTTTCTTGTTTGAGAGCTTGCTCTTTTTCTATTTTTTCCTTAGTTGCTTTTTCCGCTGATTCTCTGTTTTCATTTATATGCTTAGACTCACTGTATTCCGTTAATAAGCTATTTTCACTATAGGAAGCATTCGAGGTGGAAGCATTGGTGACTAATTGTAGCGAAGTAAGTAGGATTAAGACACTACCACCAATAACGGTCCATTTATTCAATGGAATACGTGAAGGAAGTCTTGTAAAAGAAAGCTGTTTCCAAAATTTAATGAATCCATCATGACGAATAGGCCCCTCGATAAATTTCCATGATAGTGCAGATAAGCCAAGAATAATTGCCAATTGAATCGTTACTCGAATGAAAGAAATACCATTTGTATTGATGGCTGGTGTTGTTAGCATAATAACTGGATAGTGCCATAAATAGATCGCATATGAGCGGATACCTACCCATCTTAGGAACGGTAAATTAAAAAGGTTGCCTATACTGTTTGCCGGGTGAACAAGTACGGCTATGAGCATGGCTGTTACAATGGATAAAATGACCATTCCACCATAATAAAGAAAGGGTTCATACTGATTTGTCGTCCAAAGCATAACTAGTAAAATACTAAGCATGATTGAACCAGCAATATTAAGTATATGCTTCAATTTCTGAGGTATCTTTCTAGCAAGCTGTCCGCTCGGCCATATGATTGCTAAAGCTGCACCGATTAACAGTGAGAAAGCTCTTGTGTCTGTTCCATAGTAGACTCTGCTAGGATCCAGACCTGGTTGATAAAGTAACATCATTAGAATTGCGGAAACACTTGCGGTAATAAGCATGATTTTTATTAGGGAAAGCTTGGTTATGTAGCGCAAGCCTAACAGCATTAGAATTGGCCATATAATATAAAATTGTTCCTCTACTGCAAGTGACCAGAAATGGGTCAGTAATGATGGTTCTCCAAGCGTTTCGAAATAGGATTGATCTTGAAAAATATACCACCAATTGCTGATATAAAACAATGCAGCGATGAAGTCTGATTTGAACGATGCGATAATAGTGGGTTTGAAT
The DNA here is from genome assembly GCF_016919725.2 of Virgibacillus sp. AGTR. GTDB lineage: Bacteria > Bacillota > Bacilli > Bacillales > Amphibacillaceae > Virgibacillus > Virgibacillus salarius. Next base: position 86,143 of record NZ_JAJERH010000002.1, on the reverse strand, counting down.
AATAATACCCATATAAATGTTAGAATTAACATAGCTAACATTGCGGGAAGTAATCGTCTTGCTCTTTTGATCCAGAATTTTTTAAAGTTGATGCGCTTGTTTTGCTTCCATTCATCAGCAAGTAGATCCGTAATTAAATATCCAGATAAAACAAAGAATATACACACACCTAGAAAGCCACCAGCTGCCCAATCAAAGCCAAGATGATAAAAAATGACAGCTAATACTGCCAGTCCCCGTAACCCATCTAATTCTGATATGTACCTTCGTTTACCATTTCTCCTTTTATTCAAATTTATATCCCCCTTTGTGAAGAGGATGGTTATATAGAACGTATTTTTCTTTCTGTGTGTATAATGTATTCATCGCTGTAATATCCTTTCTGTCTTTCCAAAGCTGTCAATTTAATAAAACATAGGTTTGTTACCTGTTAATATAATATATTAATATTAATTTCTAATAGATTAAAGGCATATAAAAGCTATCATTAAATCATACATAAGGAATTGGAGAGAATCACTCCATTATAAATTCTCTCCTAAAAAACTACTTTTTCCAATAGATCTATATGCCTAATACGGTTATTTAAATATGAACAAATTGTAACTTATGGAATAGCGAATAAATTCCTATTTACATGTTATTTTATATACTGATTCCCAACTAGATCATCAGCTATAACCTCTGTTGGAATAACGAATTCGACAACTCCCATATACCCTGGTGCAACCGTATAATCGTTAAATGAAATCACTAATTTATGGTCTTCATTGATATAAAAGTTTTGGTTAGGATCTATCTTTTCAAACTTATCGACTACGTCTAAATCCTCAATCCCTGCATTATCTACCCAATAAATTTTATCTGGATCTTCTTTTATTTGCTGACGCATTTGTTCTTTTATTTCTTCGCTAATTGTATTTATATAATCATTGTTTTTAAATAGGATTGGTAGTGTCAACATAATTTGCCTTTGTTTATCAATCGTATCATATTTCAGCGTAGTGGCTGATGATGCTTGTATTTCTTCTGTGTATCGCCCAATCGAAAGTAGTAGATCATTATTCGTTTTTACTTCATAGCCGGATTCGATTAGAAAATGACCATCTTCATCTTGCTCTATTTTTTGTGTGAATTCATCATACAATTTTTGATTCTCATTCACATATTTTTGGTTTAAACTATTTTCAAGATCTTTGTTATCCAGATTGTTTACCTGTGGTGTCTTGAGATGAGCATGATAATTACCATTCTCTACTTGAATATCCTGAAACGTTACTACTTGAATAACCGATCCCAAAACGGGTATCTTCGTTAAACTTTGAGCTAGAGCTGGGCTTGTATTTACGCTAATTACAAATAAGCATAATGCAGCGGCTACTCCTATAAACCACTTTGCTCGGAAAGTAGATCTTTTCTTCCGTGTATGAAGTGCCTTATGGACAGTAGAATCTAATTCTTTAGGGATTGGGGTATTTTTATATTGTTTTTTTAATTCTTTTATTTTGTTATCCAATTGCGTCATCCTCCAATTATCATTAGCCGTATACATCTGGCTAAATTAATTTCATTCCATTTTTTCTTTCAGCATTTCTAACGCTCGATATAATCTAGTTTTAATCGTGTTGTTGTTCTCATTTAAAATTTCAGCAACCTCATGTATTTTTAGGTCTTCAAAATATTTAAGTATGATAACTGTGCGATACTTTACAGGTAATTCCTCTAAAGATCTTTCTAAATCAATATTTTGATACGTATCATTTTTACCAGAGCTATAATAGTCTAGCGTATTTTCATCTACAAATGATGTACGTTTATGTTTCCGTAAAAAATCAAGTGAAGTATTTACAACGATGCGATAAAACCAGCTTTTAACAGATTGATTATCCTGAATGGAATGATGAGCCTTAATTGCTTTTTCAATGGATTCTTGAACAATATCCAAAGCATCTTCCGAGTTTTTAACATAACTATAGGCTAATCGGTAGAAATCCTCTTTTTTTTCTAAAATGAGTGAGATAAGCTTATCCTTCGATTTATTGCGCATGAGAAAAGAGCTCCTTTTGCATAAATACAACATGAATAGTAATATGTTGTAATAAAAAGACGTATGACTGAGTAAAAAAGTTTTGATTTTCTTTTAAAAAGTTATTCATGAGAATGATTCGATGAAAAGAAATCGTATTAGAATAATCTTATTCATTTATACTTCCCCATTTTAACTGCAAAAATATAGGGGGATCTCGAAGGTTGATTTTCTTATTTCAAACACGCAACCGTGGCTATTTCGCATATTGACAAATAGTTAGCAAAACAGTAATATTTTATTGTAATCGATTACATATAGAGGTGCGTGTGAAATCATGGTCACAATTCAGGAGGTAGCAAAAAGGGCAGGAGTTTCTGTCGCTACAGTTTCAAGGGTTATTAATAATCGAAGTAAGGTAAAAGAGAAGACACGAAATCGAGTTGAACAAGCAATAGATGAGTTGAACTACGAGCCAAGTGTTCTAGGACGAAATTTGCGAAATTCAGAAAGCAGGCTACTTCTTGTGTTAATCCCAAGTATTTCCAATCCTTTTTATACAGAAATTATTAATGGAATTGAAGATACTTCCATTAAAGAAGGGTATAATATTTTACTTTGTGAGACAGACTCGAATCCAAAACGAGAAGCTATTTATTTTAATTTAGTACGAAATCGGATGGCAGATGGAATTATTTTAATGGATCCAACTATCAATCGTAAAAATGTTTTGGAACTAGCAACGAACCATCCAATCGTACAATGCAGTGAGTTTGATAAAGAAGGGAATATCTCCTACGTTTCCATTGATAACGAGTTAGCTGCATATCAAGCTGTGAAGCATTTAATAAAGATTGGGAAAAAAAGAATAGCTTTCATTAATTCCGATGAAAAATTTTTGTATGCTCGTGAACGGCGTGCAGGCTATGAGAAAGCCTTTCGTGAGTTTAATATAGCTGTAGAAAAGAAAAGGATATATAATATTAACCAACTAAATTTTGAAAGTGGTCAGCAAGCGATGCGAACACTTCTCAATCAGGAAGAAAAACCAGATGCTGTCTTTGCTGTATCGGATGTACTAGCCATTGGAGCACTCAAAGAAATTCATGCCAATGGTTTGAAGGTTCCGGATGATATTGCCATTATTGGCTTTGATAAAATAAGTTTTTCCAATATGACACATCCAACGTTAACGACAGTATCGCAGCCAATGTATCGCATGGGGTGTATTTCAGCGTCCATGCTTATTAATAAGATTAAAGGTGAAGAAGTAGAAAGCATGCTATTAGAACATGAGTTAGTTATTCGTGAATCTACATAAGGAGGCTATGAACATTTATAATCTGTCTAATGCAAAGGCAATCGTTACGGGGGTAAGCCATGGAGAAGCAATAGGAGCAGCAATTTGTCGCCAGCTAGCGAAAGCGGGTAGTTCCATTTTCTTTACGCATTGGAAAGCAGTAGCAGACTGGCCAGAGAACTTTCAAGCAGAGTTGGCCGACATAGGGATAAATAGTGATCACATGTGTATTGATCTATCTATTCCAGATGCACCACAGAAAGTCTTGGACGTAGCTGTAAATAGCATAGGATCACCAACGATTTTAGTAAATAATGCAGCTCATTCGGAACGAGATGGCTATGAAAAGCTTAATGCTAGTAGTTTAGATGTTCACTATTCAGTAAATATGCGTTCAACTATGATACTTTCTACTCTATTTGCACGTCTATTTAAAAAATCAACTCAAACCGCTGGGAGAATTATTAATTTGGTATCTGGTCAAGATCAAGGGCCAATGATCGAGGAATTAGCTTATGGAGCAACAAAAGGTGCTATTTCTACATTTACAGTGAGCCTTTCCGCAGAAGTAGCTCCACTAGGGATTACCGTCAATGCTGTTAATCCTGGACCTACAGATACAGGGTGGATGTCTGATGAGGACAAGCAGGAACTAGGCAGTCAATTTTTAATGGGGAGAATTGGTCAACCAACGGATGCAGCAAGACTAGTCACCTTTCTTGCAAGTAAAGAATCAGCATGGATCACTGGGCAGGTCATTCATTCTGAAGGAGCTTTCCTTAGAAAGTAAGGTGATTTATCCACATATAACTGGCAATAATATCCCCACCTTAAGCAATAAGTGAAACGAATAATGGTTAGTGTGGGTTCAACTGCTAGTAAATGTCTGATTAGTTCAAAGGCCTTTAGGTCATACCCTTGTGGTACTAACAATCAGCTTACTGATTGAAGTTTCACTTTTTCATATTCAAAAAATCGTTGACAACATTTTAATAAGGGTTATAATTAAACCATAATGTAATCGATTTCATTATTTGTAATATTCAATAAATGCACAAACGTGAAATCGATATAATTTTAAGGGGGACTAAAATTGAGGTTATCCAAGTATGTACTTAGTAGTTTGCTATTCATTGCTTTAACTTTTTTCTTAATTGCTTGTAGTGATTCAGCATCAGAAGATGAGAGTAAAAATGAAAACGATTCAGCAGATAATTCTGAAGATACAACAAAGGATGACGAACAAATTACTATTGTTTATGCACGTGGAGTCGATACATCACCTGCTACGAAAGCAGTTATTAAAGCTTTTGAAGAAAAGCATCCCAATATTAACGTGGAGGAGCGAGAGATGCCAGCAGATACAGGGCAGTCACATGATCAATATGTAACCGCTTTCAGTTCGCAAAGCTCCGAAATTGATGTGTTTAATGCAGATGTTATCTGGCCAGCTGAATTTGCCCAAGCCAATTATGCACTAGAATTGGATCGATTTATTAAAAAAGATGGTATAGATATGAATGCATATTTCCCAGGTACTGTAGCAGCTGGGAAATTTAACGGTAAACAATGGGCAATGCCACAATATACTGACGCTGGTGTATTCTACTACCGATCAGATATCGTAGATGAACCCCCGAAAACTTGGGATGAATTAATAACAATGGCAAAGGAATTCCAGGGTGAAGAAGGTACGAAATTTGGGTATCTAATGCAATCCGCACAGTATGAAGGATTGATTACAAATGCTATCGAATATATTGCTTCATACGGTGGACAGATTGTTGATGAAGATAATAACGTCGTAGCTGATAGTCCAGAAACGGTGAAAGCATTAGAAAAAATGAAGGAAGTTGTCGGGTCTGAATTTGTTCCAGAAAATATTTTAAATTTTAAAGAAATAGAAACAGAAAATGCGTGGATACAGGGGAAATCAGTGTTTGCTAGAAATTGGCCCTATATGATGGCTTCTTCTAATGATGAAGAACGTTCTGAAATTGTAGATAATGTTGAAATGGCAATGCTTCCTGCAGGAGATGAAGGTAGTGCTGCTGCGTTAGGCGGATGGATGACCATGATCAACCGTTATTCCGAGCACCCAGAGGCAGCCTGGGAATTTGTAAAATTTATTTCTGGACCAGAGGGACAAAAGATTTCTGCAATAGAAGGTGGACGTGCACCAACATTGATTGATCTATATGATGATACAGAAGTGCAGGATGTCAGCTTGTTATTTGCTAATTCAGAATTTCGCGAAGTATTACAAACTGCTGTCCCTCGACCGGTATCACCAATATATCCAGAGATTTCAGATATCATGCAAATTGAAATTTCAAAAGTGTTAACTGGTGATCAATCTGCGCAAGATGCCGCAACAAATATGCAAACTAAAATGGAAGCTGCGATGAAGGAGTAATACAGTTAAAGAAACAAATAAGGCAAGGTGGGGAAATTATGCTCATCTTGCCTTTATCCCGCATATAACTAGCAGTAAATTTCCCACTTCAAGCAAGATTGAAACCAATATTGGTAAGTGAGGGATAAAAAAACTCCACGGATTGAAGTTTTACTTTATTAATAGAAACTTACAGGCTCTAGTATTTTGGTTTTCAATTAACTACTCTTGCAATAGGGAGGTAACCATGAGGAAGAAACGAAGTTTTCAATTAAATGAGAAGCAGCTTGGATATGCGATGGTAATACCTTCATTAATTCTTGTGTTTGTTGTTGTTCTTTGGCCAGTTGCTCAATCATTTTGGAATAGTTTATTTGATTATCGATTAAATGATCCGAATCGTTCAGAGCTTATGTTGAGTGCGACTATCGATCTAGAGAGATATGTAGATAATCATTTTTATATAAATAGTCAACTAGAGGAGTTGGCAACTGCTGCAGAAGATGAAGAAATAACCTCCACAATTACGAACATAAATAAAGAAATTAACAATTATCATTCCCAACTGCTAGAGGATGATAAGACGAAAGAAAAAGTAGGCAAAGTTGATGAATTAATTATGAACTTCCAACCAGTTACAGATTCTGAGCTGAAATATCAGAAGATAGATAATGACTTTGCTGAAACATATCGTGATGCATTAAAAGGTTATCAAGCTGAATTAGTGAAGATTGCCGAAGCTAGTGAAGCTAGTGCAGTGGCAGATAATTATCAGCAAGCTGCAGATCTACTAGGTGCAACTGCAAAAGCTATTTTAAAATCAAATTTTATTGGTTTTGATAACTATGCAAAATATATACAGGATGCACGTATGTGGAAATCAATTTGGAATACAACTTTTTTCACTGTAGTTACAGTCGCATTAGAACTGATACTTGGTATGTGCATTGCGTTACTAATCAATCGTGCGTTTAAAGGAAGAGGCATTATACGTGCATCGGTTTTAATACCTTGGGCAATTCCTACAGCAGTTGCCGCCATGATGTGGGGATTTTTATATGATGGACAATCAGGAATTGTTGCACATTACTTAGAAGTATTGAATATTATTCCAGATGCATCATGGTTACTATCTACTTCTTCTGGAGGAATGTTTTCTATTATATTAGCTGATGTTTGGAAAACAACTCCTTATATGGCATTACTGTTATTAGCAGGTCTACAGACAATTCCCAATTCGTTATATGAAGCATCAAATGTGGATGGAGCTAATAAATTTCAGCAGTTTTGGCGAATTACATTACCATTATTAAAGTCTTCGATACTTGTTGCTTTATTATTTAGAACACTTGATGCGTTTCGTGTATTTGATTTAATTTTTGTATTGACTGGTGGGGGTCCAGCAAATGCTACGGAATCGATCTCCGTATATGCATATAAAACGCTATTTGCCCAACAGAATTTTGGAGAGGGCTCCGTGCTTTCTGTAATCGTTTTCTTATTTGTAGCCCTAATCAGCTTTATTTATGTGAAACTAATCGGCTCTGATTTATTTGCTGGGCGTACAAAATGAGGAGGGAAGTCATGAAGAAACGTGGAAATATTGGATTTTACTTTTTCTTAATCGTATTTGTCTTGTTAGTTATGTTCCCTTTTATATGGGTATTTTTAACATCTATTAAACCAACAAATGAAATCTTTTCCTCATTTAAATGGTTTACTACTGATCCATCACTATCATCGTACGAGGCTGCATTGACGAATCGACCGTTATTACGCTATATGCTAAATAGTTTTGTGGTATCGATACTAACTACTTTATTATCCTTGGTATTTGCATCCTTTACCGCCTATGCAGTAACACGATTACCAATTAAAGGTAAGGGATTAATTTTAGGGCTTGTATTGGCGGCATCAATGTTTCCGCAAATAGCGATCATTTCACCAATGTTTAATTTGGTTACAGGTTTAGGATTACGTAATAGCTATCTAGGGCTAGTTATACCGTATATTACAATAAGCCTACCACTATCCATTTGGATTTTATCGACTTTTTTCCAGAAAATACCTTATGAGTTAGAAGAGTCAGCAAAGCTGGACGGTGCTAGCCCATTCCAGACATTTCGAAAGATAATCTTTCCTTTAGCAGCTCCTGGTGTATTTACAACGGGTATTTTAGTTTTTATTGCTGCATGGAATGAATACTTATTTGCATTAACTATAAATAGTGATGATGTATGGCGTACAGTTCCAGTTGGGATATCCATGTACCAGAGTCAATTCTCTATTCCGTGGGGGGATATTTCAGCAGCTACTGTTATTGTTACCATACCAATTGTAATAATTGTGCTCCTTTTCCAAAGAAGAATCGTTTCCGGGTTAACATCTGGTTCGGTAAAAGAATAAACAGTGTAATGTCAATATAGAAACAATCATTTACTAGGCAATATACATGGAATTCGCTACTAAATATAAAGGGTGATCAATATGATGGAAAAACTACGTGTTGCAATAATCGGCTGTGGAGGAATTGCTTTTGGTAAGCACTTACCAAGTCTATCAAGAATTAGTGAGGTTGAATTAATAGCATTTTGCGATTCAAAAAAGGAAAAAGCCCAGAAGGCGGCCGATCAGTATGGCGTTGCTAATGCCATGATATATGAGCATTATAAGGAGCTTTTAGCTAACGAATCTATCGACGTCGTTCATGTGTGTACACCGAATATCTCTCATGCAGAAATTACGATAGCTGCTTTAAATGCTGGGAAGCATGTCATGTGTGAAAAACCAATGGCAAAGTCAACGGAGGAAGCAAAAGCAATGTTGGCTGCTGCAGAGAAGTCAAATAAAAAACTTACGATTGGCTATAACAATCGTTTTCGTCAGGATAGTCAGTATTTGCGACAGGTTTGTCAGCGTGGCGATTTAGGGAACATCTATTTTGCAAAAGCACATGCAATTCGCAGGCGTGCTGTTCCAACCTGGGGCGTGTTTTTAGATGGTGAAAAGCAGGGTGGTGGACCATTAATTGATATTGGTACACATGCATTGGATTTAACCCTTTGGATGATGGACAATTATGAACCTAAAGCTGTAATGGGAGCAACACATCATCAGTTAGGTAAGAAAGAAAATGCAGCTAATCCTTGGGGGGCATGGGATCCAAAAGACTTTACAGTTGAGGATTCAGCGTTTGGATTTATTACGATGAAGAATGGAGCTACAATCATTCTGGAATCTAGCTGGGCACTAAATTCATTAGACGTTGATGAAGCCAAATGTTCATTAAGTGGAACGGATGGTGGTGCAGACATGAAGGATGGATTACGTATTAATGGAGAAGAATTTGGTAAGTTGTATACAACAAATGTAGATTTAGATGCTGGAGGTGTCGCTTTCTATGATGGAGAAACAGAAAGTGCAGCTGATTTAGAAGCACGCCTTTGGATTGATGCAATTATGCAGGATAACGAACCGATTGTAAAACCGAAGGAAGCTTTAGTGGTAACCCAAATACTAGAAGCAATCTATCAATCTGCCAAAACTGGTAAGGCTGTATATTTTGATTAATAGTGAAGGAGGTAGATGACAATCATCCAAGTAGCATTATTGAGTAGATGGCATGTTCACGCGGACGACTACGCGCGTGAAGCAAAGGATAATAAAGCATTAAATATTCAAATGGTCTGGGATGAAGATACAGCAAGAGGTGAGCAATGGGCAAGGGAGTTAGGTGTACCATTCGAAGCGGATTTGGATTGTGTCTGTGCAAATCCATCCATTGATGCTGTTATCGTAACGACACCGACTCATAGACATAAAGAAATACTTATAAAGGCAGCTAAGCATAAAAAGCATATATTTACTGAAAAAGTACTAGCATTAACGGTAAAAGACTGTGAAGCAATTCTAGAAGCTGTCAAAGAGCAAGGCGTTGTTCACTTCCTAGACTTGTAGAAAAAGAGTTTTTGTATGCTGAGAAAGCGCTTGAGCAAGGCTGGCTTGGGAAGCTATCAATGATTCGCTGTCGTCTTGCACATAATGGTGGTGTTATTTATGAAGGAGAAGATCGTGGCTGGCTCCCAGAACGATTTTTCAGAAAGGAACAGACAGGTGGAGGGGCTTTAATAGATCTCGGAGCACATCCCATTTATTTAATGAATCGTTTAGCAGGAGAGGCAGAAGCTCTTTATGCACGTTTACAACAGCAGGAGAGTGATCAAGTGGATGATACAGCTGTCGTCACGGTCGAGTATACGTCTGGAGCATTGGGAGTTATTGAAACGAGTTTTCTTTCACATGGCAGCCCATTTCAATTGGAATTATATGGTACAGAGGGAACTTTACTCGCAGAAGAGGGAGAAGTGAAAATAAAAAGCATGCATGTAAATGAAAATAATTGGACGTTAATGGATGAGCCAATGACTGATAAGCCAAGACCATTGGATCAATGGGTACAAGCAATTAAAGAACAAAAACAACCAAGCATTACGAAGGATGATTTTATAAAACTTACGTTAATAAATGAAGCATCTGTTCGATCACATCAAGAAGGAAGGCGAATTATAATTAACAAAATGTTAACAAAATAATGGTGACATAAGAATTAAAAAACTTAATAGGCGAAGGGGATATACTACAAGATGAAAATCACAGTTTGGAACGAATTTCGTCATGAACAGGAAAATCCAATAGTTGAAGCGATTTACCCCAAGGGTATTCATCATACTATTGCCCGGTTTTTAACGGAAGCAGGTTTTAAGACACAAACAGCTACACTAGATCAACCAGAACATGGCTTAACAAATGAAGTACTAGACAAAACGGATGTTTTGGTCTGGTGGGGACATAAAGCACATGAGGAGGTTGAAGAAGCGATTGCAGAACAGGTAAAGACACGTGTTCTAGAGGGAATGGGGCTAATTGTTTTACATTCCGGACATTTTTCAAAGGTATTTAAAAAGCTAATGGGAACAACTTGTGATTTGAAATGGCGTGAAGCAGATGATAAAGAGCGGCTTTGGGTAGTAGATCCAAGTCATCCAATTACGGAGGGTGTTGGCGAATATGTAGAACTCGAGAAGGAAGAAATGTATGGAGAGCACTTCGATATACCTGCGCCAGATGAATTGGTTTTTGTCAGCTGGTTTGAGGGAGGAGAGGTTTTCCGTAGTGGGGCTACATTTAAACGAGGGCAAGGGAAAATCTTCTACTTTCGACCAGGACACGAAACGTATCCAACCTATCATAATCAAGAAATCCAACGAATTATTACTAATGGTGTGAAATGGGCCGCGAGTCCCAAAAGTAAAAAGCCAACGTATGGTAATAAACAACCGTTAGAAGAAATTTCCAAGAAAGGATAGATTGGAAATGGCATCGTTACGTGTTGCGGTGATTGGCTGTGGAAGTATTGCTAGACATAGACATTTAGTAGAATATCAAGCCAACGATCAAATCGAAATTGTTGCTGTCTGTGATATCATTCATGAGCGAGTTCAAGAGATAGCAATAGACTTTCAAGCGAATGCTTATACAAATTACCAAGAACTGTTGGAGAAAGAGAAGCCCTGTATCTATTGCAGCTTTGGAGGCTGGCTGTCATGTGTTATGTGAGAAGCCAATGGCAACAAGCCCAGAAGAGGCGCAATAAATGATTGCTACTGCGAGTAAATATGGTAAAAAGTTAATGATTGGTCATAATCAACGATTTGTACCTTCTCACCAGAAAGCAAAAGAAATTATTGAAAACGGTGAGTTAGGAAAGATATATAGCTTCCGAACGACATTTGATCATGGCGGACCAGAAGGTTGGAGTATCGATGGGAAAGCGAGCTGGTTCTTCCAAAAAGATCAAGCTTTCATTGGAGCAATGGGTGTACATAAGGCAGATTTAATTCGTTATCTTCTTGGCGAAGAAATTAGAGAAGTAGCTGCCTTTGTGGAGACAAATGCTAAAACGGAGACGGATGTTGATGATAATTCTGTATGTATTCTAAAAACGGAAAGCGGCATTATCGGAACAGCAAGCTGGGCTTTATGTTTCAAAAGAGGATAATGCGACAACGTTTTATGGTGAAAAAGGCATCATGCGTTTAGAAGCTGATTCGAACTATTGTTTTATTGTACATTATGTAAATGGAGAAGTAACCAAGCATGATTTGGGTGGTATTCAATCTAATGAAGCAGGTGGGCAAACCTCAACTCATGTAATGGATCACTTTGTAGGTTCGATTCTTAATGACACAGAACCTCTTATTAATGGCGAAGAAGGACTCAAGTCACTTGACGTAATGTTGACAGCTTTAGAATCTAGTAAAACCAAACAATATTAGAAAAATATAGGAAGGTAAGTTATGGATAAATTACAAGTAGGTTTGATTGGTGTAGGCGGAATCGCCCAAAGTAGACATATTCCAGCGTTTCAAGAATTACAAGAAAGCGTGGAGTTGGTTGCCGTACAAGATGTTAATCAAGAGCGAGCTTTAGAAGTAGCAGCAGCTTATTCGATACCACAAACGTTTGCGCAATATCATGAATTATTCACTGTTGTGGATGCAGTTGTCATTTGTACACCGAATAAGTTTCATGCAGAAATTGCAGTGGCCGCATTGGAAGCAGGTGTTCATGTACTATGTGAAAAGCCGATGGCGATGACGACGGCTGAGTGTGAGCGAATGGTAGAAGCTGCAGATAAAGCAGATAAACAGTTGGCCATCGCTTATCATTATCGGCATACAGATTCAGCACAGCTTGCGAAACAGGCAGTTTTACAGCAGCAAATTGGCGATCCATTGGTAACAAGGGTTCAAGCATTGCGAAGAAGAAAGGTACCTGGTTGGGGGGTTTTTACCAACAAAGAATTACAAGGTGGAGGTAGCTTAATTGATTATGGCTGTCATTTGCTAGATTTAGCAATCTGGTTATTAGGAGATCCGAGGCCTGTCGAGGTTATGGGTACAACATACAATCGATTAAGTAAACTACCGAATCAACTTAACGATTGGGGTAGCTTTGATCATGAAACCTTTAATGTCGATGACCATGTATCTGGCTATATTACCTTTGAAAATGGCATTTCCATGTTATTAGAGTGTTCATGGTCAGCCAATATTAAAGAAGATACAAAGCATCTAAGTATTTCTGGAGTAGATGGGGGGCTAAGTGTCTATCCGTTTGAATTGTATCAACCAAGGCTTGGAACATTTATGAAGAGCGATGCTGAGGTAGAACATAATGAAACTAAGGCTGGATTTGCTCAAGCAGAAAACTTCGTTAATAGCTGCTTAGGGAAAGCGGAATTAGTAGTAAAACCTGAACAGGCATTAAAGGTAACGAAAATTATCGATGCTATTTATCAAAGTAGTAAAACTGGAAGCAGCGTGAAATTAACATAAGAAAGGGTGGAGTGACAAATGAAACTAGGCGTATTTACTGTATTATTTGCAGAAAAATCGTTTGTAGAAATGCTTGATTATGTCGAAGCATCAGGGCTTGAAGCAGTTGAAATTGGAACAGGCGGCAACCCTGGAGCAGCACATTGTAATGTCGACGAACTATTAGCAAGTGAAGAGAAACGAAAAGCATACTTAGATAAAATTCATTCAAGAGGTTTAAAGATTAGTGCATTTAGTTGTCACGATAATCCAGTCTCTCCAAATAAGAATTATGCACAATCCTCTCATAATACCTTTATGAAAACGGTGAAATTAGCGGAGCTTATGAATGTGCCAGTTGTTAATACGTTCTCTGGCACACCAGGTTCCAACGAGGAATCGAAATATCCGAATTGGCCCGTTACACCATGGCCAAACGAATATTCAGATATACTCAAATGGCAATGGGAGAAAAAATTGATTCCTTACTGGAAAGAAGCAGGTCAATTTGCCAAGGATCATGGTGTGAAAATCGGCCTTGAATTACATGCAGGCTTTCTAGTGCATACTCCGTATACGATGCTTAAATTAAGAGAAGCGACAAACGATGCTGTCGGTGCTAATCTAGATCCAAGCCATTTGTGGTGGCAAGGAATCGATCCTGTTGCTGCAATAAAAATTTTAGGAAAAGAAAATGCAATTCATCACTTTCATGCAAAAGATACGTATATTGATCAAGATAATGTTAATATGTATGGGCTTACCGATATGCAGCCATACGCAAGTGTCCAAAGTCGTGCCTGGACTTTTCGCTCTGTCGGCTATGGTCATAGTGAAAAAGAATGGTCCGACATCATTAGTGCGTTACGTACGTATGGGTATGATTATGTAATTAGCATTGAGCATGAAGATCCAATCATGTCCATTGATGAAGGCTTTCAAGCAGCTGTAAAGAACTTAAAAAGGGTAACGATTAAAGAAGCGCCCACCGAGATGTGGTGGGTGTAGTGCGAACAGCCTCACAGCATAGTTGCTGTGGGGTTGTTTGTAGTTGAATAATGATGAAGTTCACAGGGAAAACGCCGAAGTTCACAATTTGAATATTTTTTTCAAAAAGGTAGAATGAAGGTAATACACTGTTGTTTACCCCACATATAACTGACAGTAGGATTCCTAATAATTGAAGTTTCACATCTAATCGTTGTAAAAGAAGGGGGAAATGAAGATGATAGCTGATGGTTTATGGAGTATCATTCCATTTGTAATGCTGATCGCAGGTTTCGTTATTATAAGAAATCGTAAGAGGGCAGGAGTGACAGGGATGAAGACTGCTCTTACGCCTATTTGCTTGTTATTATCCGCATGTATCAATTATGTAGCATACGTGTTTCAGCTAATGGGGATTGCTAGCTGGGGAATTTCCATACTTTTATTAGTACTTGCCGCTTATTTTACGAAACACTTACCAAATGTCCAAACATAAAGAGAAAAAACTAATTGTAATTTGTCATCGGTTAAAACAATATCCGTGAGCTAGGTACTAAATAGATTTAAGCTTTGCTAATGTTTGCAAATCGAGATTAAATTTTTTCTCAAAAAGAAGCCAATGGTCATAAGGATGAAAATGGGTAAAATGATATCTCTTAATATGGTAAGAAATTCTCCCATGCTACTAGCCTCCAATTGCTGCTCATTTAGGAATTATATGTATGAACAAGATTAGTTTTCTCCAACGATAACCTTTCTTGACAATACAAAGAGTTTAAAACATATTTTCTTACTTTTTTATTCTAGTTGTCAATCTATTTTGAAAGATCTTTACAATTCTTCGTACAATAGCTAACATGTATAAAATAGTATGTTCATGCTGAGGGGATGAAGAACGTGCAAAGCTTTACTTATTCAAATACATTAAAACGGTTGCCGCGTCAATTCTTTGCCCATCTTGTGCAGAAGGTTGAGCGGTTAACAGAACAAGGTCATGATGTAATTAATCTAGGTCAAGGAAACCCAGATTTACCTACTCCTATTCATGTTGTCAAGGAATTACAAGAGGCAGCTGAAAATCCTTTGTATCATCAATATTCACCATTTAGAGGCCAATTTTTTCTAAAAGAAGCTATTTCCCAATATTATAGACGTGAATATAATATAAACCTTGACCCAAATACTGAAGTAGCTATTTTGTTTGGGGCTAAAGCTGGTCTAGTAGAAATAAGCCAATGTCTACTTAATCCTGGTGATTTAGCTTTACTACCAGATCCAGGTTATCCAGATTATATGTCAGGTATAGCATTAGCTGATGCAAAGATAGCGTTAATGCCATTACTAGTAGAGAACCATTTTCTACCGGATTATTCTAAAATTTGCAGGAGGAAATGGGAACAGGCAAAGCTGATGTTTTTAAATTATCCGAATAACCCAACGGCAGCACTCGCTAGCAAAGCGTTTTTTGATGAAACAGTTGCTGTTGCAAAAAGATACCATACATGTGTTGTTCACGATTTTGCCTATGGAGCAATGGGATTTGATGGGAAAAAGCCTCAAAGCTTCCTGCAATCTAAAGGAGCAAAGGATGTTGGCATAGAAGTGTATACCTTGTCAAAGACGTATAACATGGCAGGATGGCGAGTAGGCTTTGCTGTTGGAAATCATTCTGTTGTCGAAGGTCTTAATCTCATTCAAGATCATTTGTATGTCAGTATATTTGGTGCAATACAGAAAGCTGCTGAAGAAGCATTGCTTGGAGATCAGTCTGCAGTAGTCAAGCTTGTCAAAACGTATGAACATCGTCGAAATGTCTTTGTAAGCAAACTCCAAGAGATTGGTTGGAGGGTAGAACCTTCGAAAGGAACCTTTTTCGCCTGGTTACCCGTTCCAGAGGGCTTTACATCCGAGTCTTTTGCCGATCTCTTGTTAGAAGAGGCGCATGTTGCGGTAGCTCCAGGGAACGGTTTTGGAAATAGAGGAGAAGGTTATATTCGGGTTGGATTGCTTGTAACTGAGCAACGTCTGGTAGAAGCCGTGGAGAGAATTGGTAAACTCAAACTATTTACAAAGTAGGATTGACAAACAGAGCCAATTTATAATTATTGAGCTTTGTTAAGCAATGGGAGATGACGGCAAAGTAGAACCTTAAAAAAGTAGTAAAACGAACGGAGGTATGGGAAAAGTTAAAAAATGTGTAATTTCCTAAAAAAATCACATAGTAAGAGAGAACAGTCTTATACTGTTCTACTACTTTCCCTAGGAGTGAATTCCAATGGCAGAAAATCGTAATAAGCTAGTAGTACCAAGTGCACAAAATGCGGTGGATGCGTTGAAATATGAAATCGCAAATGAGCAGCATGTTGAGCTTGGAGCTGACACAACTGCACGTGAGAATGGATCCGTAGGGGGCGAAATGGTGAAGCGAATGATAAAAATCGCTGAACAAGATCTCGCTAATCGAAAGTAGTTATATGAAAAAAGGAGGACACTTTTAAGGTCCTCCTTTTTCAGCTTTGGTTTTCTTATGGTACTCCTTAATTATAAGTCATAAGTGTCCTATTCAGCAGGAGATTACCTTTGCATGTAATCTTCTTTGGCGAGGACCATCAAATTCACAAAAATAAACTCCTTGCCATGTACCAAGGACAAGGTCTCCATTTTCAATAATTAGTGTTTGTGCGTGCCCTAAAGTACTTGTTTTTAAATGAGCAGCAGTATTTCCTTCAACATGTTTATCTTGAACGTGATTCCATGGATAAATTTCATCCAAGCGCATTAGCATATTCGACTTCACATCTGGGTCTGCATTTTCATTTACTGTAATTCCGGCTGTTGTATGCATGGACTGTACAACTAAAATTCCATCTCTTATATTATTTTCACCAACCCAGCTTTTTAATTGGGCAGTAATATCGATCATCTCCGAATGTTTTTTGGAAGTAATAGAAAATATTGTATTCATGATACATCATCCTTTCCTTCTTGTTTATAAGTATTATTACGTGAATAGAAGAGGAAAATGAAATAAAAAAAGCGGAAGCACCCGATTAGAAACGTAGTGACCGGAGCGAGTCAACGGAGATAAAGGAATCACGGTGAGCTTGCGAGCCGATGATGACTTATCATAGGGCGATTCGTGAATTCGCATCGTATCTGGGTGCTGGAGCTGGACGCGGCTCAATACGCCCATAATTATCCACATGGGCAAATTTTATTTGAGTTCCTAGACTATAAAAAATATCTGTATAAAATCCGTCGCAGTCATGCCTTATTAGAAAGAATTTAGTGGTCGATATAGAACAGCCCCTTCTGAAGATGAACAAAAGACTACTCTACGTAGACTCCTCGAAAAGGAAGAACGCTTTGTCTGTTCCTCTATAAAACTAATGTCTAACGAGATCAATCATAAATTTGTATCGATCTGCACGGTAAGAGGACTTCACAACTTCTAATGTATGCTTGTTCTCTAAATTAGTCGTTCGTTGCATTAAAAGAATAGGTGCGTTTTTTTCTATTTGTAAATGCGTTACTTCCTCCTCTGTGGCAATAGCTGCTTCGATGACTTGAAAACCGTCCGTGATTTTTAATTGTAAGTTATTCTCAATATACTGATATAGTGAATGCTGAACAATATCTTCCGTAATACCCATTACTAAATTTGCTGGGATATAGGTACGCTCTAATGCCATCGGAATATCTTCAGCTAGCCGAATTCGTTTGATTTCATAGACAGGTGCATATTCCGGAATATTCAACTGTGATGCAAGTTCATTGTCGGCAGGAACAATTTCAAAATGAAGAAGCTTACTGCTCGTTTGCATGCCTCTTGCTCGCATTTCCTCCGTAAAACTCGTAAGGCCATGAAGCTTTTGTTCAAATTTTGGACCCATGACAAAAGTGCCCTTACCTTTAATTCGATAAAGAAGCTGATCATTTACGAGATTAGTAATGGCCTGTCTTACTGTCATTCGACTAATATTATATGTTTCAGCAAATTCACGTTCGGACGGTAGTACATCACCTGGTTTTAAATCATTATTTTCAATTTGTTGCTTAATATATTCCTCCAACTGATGATAGATCGGGATGGGGGAGTTTTTATTAATCATTTTAAGATCTCCTTGAAATCTATATTTACATTTAATATTGAATATATGTAAACAAGTATGGTTTTATTAGGGTTTTCCTCCATTTTGGAGAGTGTCCTAAGCGAGCTATATTGGACGCTCTTTTAACGGAAGTTATTTTTCATGTTTCTTTAGATGGGTAATGTTACTTAGCTTTTTAGGCATATATTTTTAGAATAGCACCCAATTATATAGTTGTCTAGCGAAGTTGTTGTTTTTAATAGAAAATTATAAATAATTAAAGCGTTTATAAAAATATATTGGTATATGTACCTATATAAATAATTTAGGACGTAGTGAATCAAGTCAATGGAGGCAAAATTTCTTCATATATACGGAATTTCTGCACTCATTTTTACGGAAAATCATAAATTCAGTTGACGATTACTATTCATTGGAGTCCTTTATCATGGGTAATAGTTACTGCAAAACTAAAAATTGTACGGAACCAATTTTGCATCGGCTTTCAAGAGTTCGCTTTACATAAAGCAGTTAGTTGTTTTGATTAGGTATTGAGCTGGTAATTAAGCTGATCATGATAAATGGTGCTAGTAAAATGATATAACAAACTTATTTGAATAGATGATAACGATTATTTTTTTATCCCGCATATAACTGGCAGTAAGCCCCTCGCTTCAAGCAATAAAGAGAAAGCAATCTGGATAAGTGTGGGGTGGACTGCCAGTAAATGTCCGATTGGTTTCAGGGCCTTAGGCCATACCCTCGTGGTACTAACCATCCGTAGAAGATAAATAAGACTCTCAACTAATTGAAATTCCACTTTATAAATATTGACATTTTTCAGAAAACTGGTACTATCGGTATAGACAACTAAATGTTACTTTAGTTGTATTATTTGTAATAACAAAACAAGGGGGAAATCATGTTGGAAAAAAGGAGTATTTGTTTTTTACTATTTGTTATGTCAATCTGCGTACTACTTCTTGCTGCTTGTACCGGTGATGAAAATACTGATTCATCAGGGGAATCAAACGGTAAAGAAGCCAACGCAGAGGAAGATGTTGAATTAAGAGTTGTTACTACAATGGCAGGTACCGATCCAGCAGGAGAAGTATTCGAGAAGCTTTTAGAAGAGTTTAAAGCTGATAATGAGCATGTTTCGATTATTAATGAATCGCAATCTGCTGATGCAGGAACGATACGTACTAAAGTAAATACTGATTTTACGTCAAATAATGAACCAGATCTTATGTTTTATTTTAATACAGTAGATGCTGAAGGAATTATTGAAGCTGGTAAAGTAGTGAATTTGGAAGAGGCTGAAGGTGTTGATCTTTCAAATTATGATTCCATGCTAGAACAGCAACGTCGTGAAGATGGGAATATTTACGCTGCACCACAAACTGGATTTTATGAAGGATTATTTGTAAATAAGAAGTTATTTGAGGAACATGGTGTTGAACTACCAACCACATGGGAGAAATATGAAGAGGCAATTAAGAAATTTGCAGAGACAGATATTATTCCAGTAGCCGCATCTACCGAAGATTCTTATTATGTAGTTGAACATTATGCACTAGCAGCAGGTGGAATTGAAAATTATAACGCGAGCTTGGCTGATCAAAATGTTGCATGGGCAGAAGGCTTGGATAAGATTGGGGAACATGCTGAAATGGGAGCGTTCCCAGAGGACGCAGGTACAATTGACTTATCCATCGCTGCCAGCCTATTTCATCAGGAACAAGCTGCGATGCTTTTCGAAGGATCATGGGCTTGGGGGGCAATGCCTGAGGAGATTGCTGAAAATATAGCTGTATTACCAATGCCGGTATATGGTGATGGAGGCTCTACTGGTGATGTTGTAGGTGGTGCTTCACAGGGATGGTTCATCAGTACCAAGGCTTATGAAGATGATAAAAAGCGTGATGCAGTTGTTGAGCTTTTTAACTTCTTAACATCTGAGGAAAATATTGTACGAATTGCAGAAGCTACTGGACAGGTTCCTGCGAAGGGAGCATTAACAGATCTACCAGAAAATATCGCTGCAGGTCATAAAATGGTAGAGGAGGCGAATGCAGTTGCTTCACCAATTAATGATAGGATTTTACCTGAAGCATTTACGCATATTCGTACAAGTGTACCACAAATTGTTAGCGGTGAGAAAACAGGTAAACACGTTCTGGAGGAGGCTGCTGCTCTAGAGTAAATAATCAAAATGTTTGAATAGAAGCAGCAACTGTTTAGTTCCAGTAGTAAGTGGATATATACTGACGATAAAGAAAGCGCTGTCTGTGGAAAGGGAGTATATTTCAAATGGCCAGGAAGAGGGTCTGGGGCGAAGCAAAAATAGTTAACCCAAAAGCCGAATTTTGATACGAAGCGCAGTATTTTGCTGGAGCCATGATAGAACCTGTTTCAAGTAAACAAATAATCCGAATTGATTCAGGTGAAATCGTTCTTATTATTATGTGAATAAAAAACACATTTGTCTCAGCCTCCTCCTGCAAATAAAATCAAAAAGGGGTTTATTATGAAGGGTGATAGATTAGTTATATTTCTTTTTTTAGCACCTGCTTTTTTAATTTCAGCAATCTTTTTGTATTATCCTTTTTTTGAAAATATTGTTCAAAGTTTTTATAACACCGATGGTTTTTTTAATTCTAAATTTATCGGTTGGGATAACTACAAAAGACTTTTTGAAGATGAGATTGCAATTGGTGCAACGTTAAATTCATTAGAATTAATGCTGTATGTAGCTGTTTTCCAGGTAGGTATTGCTTTGGTATTAGCTGTAATGGTTGACTCCATAAAACACGGTGTTCGTTTCTTTCGTACAACCTTCTTCTTTCCAATCGTTATTTCTGGTGCTGCTATCGGGCTACTATTCACATTAATTTATAATCATCGAAATGGATTACTTAATGAAATATTAGTGAGATTAGGGTTTGATAGAGTGCTTTGGCTTACAGAACAATCTTCGCTTTATATGGTTGCTATTCCTACAATTTGGAGTTATGTAGGGTTTTACTTTTTAATCATATTAACAGCAATTGAAAAAATTCCAGATGATTACTACGAAGCAGCGAATCTGGAAGGTATAACAGGTTTTCAACGAATGACCAAATTAACGATTCCACTTATCGTCAGTGACTTAAAAACATGTCTAGTACTAGCGATTACAGGTGCTCTGAAGATATTTGAACTAGTTTATATTATTACAAGAGGAGGACCAGCAAGATCCTCCGAGGTACTGGGTACATATATGTATCAAAAAGCCTTTAATGATGGTGCGATTGGTTACGGAGCAACATTAGCGGTGCTGATGGTCGTAATTGGGCTTTCTCTAGCATTTTTAACAAACAAGCTTTTGGGTAATAAAGATGAAGTAACATATTAAAGATGCTTAACAGGTATAAATTAGCAATGATTTTTTGAACCTTATTAATTAGAAAAAGAGGTGAAAAGATTTGCGTACAGAAGTTAATAGACTTACATTTTGGGAAAAATTTCAAGGTCGATTCTTTTCAAAATCGAAGTATGGAAAACTTTTTATATACACCATTCTTATTATATGGTCGATTTCAACCATCTTCCCACTAGTCTGGGTATTTTTAAACTCCTTTAAACCATCAAGAGAAATCATTACAGATACATTTAAACTACCAACTGATCCAACATTGCAGAATTATATCAATGCATTTGATACAATAGATATCGGTAGAAGTTATCTGAATAGTTTTATTATGTCTGGTTCAGTTGTTTTTTTTGTATTATTCTTTGGTGGATTAGCAGCCTTCGTAATGGCTCGATTAAGCTTCCGGTTACGCGGGGCATTACAGACGATATTAGTTATGAGTCTATTAATTCCAGCATTTGCAACTATCGTGCCCGTTTATCGGATGATGATAGATTTAGAGCTTGTTAATACGCACTTGGCATTGATTATTCCGCAAACAGCAGGAAATCTTCCGTTTGCTATCTTGGTCATTAGTGGCTATATGGCTACCATACCTAAAGAATTAGAAGAAGCTTCATTAATGGATGGTTGCAGTCGCTGGAAGATGTTTACGAAAGTGTTCTTACCTGTTTCGCTCCCGATATTTGGTACAGTAGGGACCTTCGTCTTTTTATGGTCATACAATGATTTGTTCACATCTCTTGTATTAGTTGAACAAGAACATGTTCGGCCAATTGTTGTATTGCTATCACATGTTAGCTCTCAGTATGGGACAGATTATGGATTAATGACAGCTGCTATAGCTATGACAGTAGTCCCAGTCATTATCTTTTACTTATTTGCACAAAAAACAATTGAAAAAGGTGCAACCTCAGGTGCAGTAAAAGGATAAACGTAGGATTACACGGACACTTTGGCACATATAATCTCTAACTAAGTTATAAATTTAGATGTTAGCATATTCTATAATGGAAATTGGAGGAATTAGTTATGAAGCTAATGCTGAAAGGCGCTACAAATAATCTGTTATCTGCAATAAAAGAATTACAATCAGATTTGAATTTTGAATTAGCAGAAGATGGTATCCCTATTTTAATTAAACAAGCTGATAAAGGGTTGTCAGTTTCATTAAAGAATGGTCAAGGGGAAATTGTCTATGATAAGAAAGCGGCTTTCTTCAGAGGATTAGGCTTGTTGTTAGAGAACTATGCTCGGTCAAAAACATTCCATATTGAAGAGGATGCACAGTTTGAAACTATTGGTCCAATGTTTGACCTATCACGAAACGCAGTAATGAAACCAGAACGATTTGAGGATATGCTTCGTAAGCTAGCACTAATGGGCTTTAATTCTGCAATGCTATACATGGAGGATGTATATGAAATTGAAAGCCAACCATATTTCGGTTATATGAGGGGAAGGTATTCTCTAGATCAATTAAACCAGCTGGATGATTATGCCCATCAATTTGGTATTGAGCTTATACCATGTATTCAAACACTTGCTCATTTAGAGGAATTTTTAAAATGGAGTGATGCAAGTGGATTAAAGGATACGCGCGGTGTACTGTTAGTTGAAAGTGAAGCTACCTATACATTTGTTAGAGACATGATAGAGTCAGTAACGAAGCCTTTCCGAAGTAAGCGAATTCATATTGGTATGGATGAAGCAGAAGAACTTGGGAGAGGCGTGTATCTAAATAAATTCGGACATAAAGATAGATTGGAATTAATGACTGGTCACCTGAATAGAGTGCTTGAAATTGTGGACGAAAATGGACTGATGCCAATGATGTGGAGTGATATGTTCATGAAGCTTGCCTCTAAAACGGGGGATGCCCATTATGATTTAATGACTGAAATTCCTGATGAAATAATTGAAGCAACACCGAAGAATGTTACCCTCATGTATTGGGATTATGCACATACGAAGAAGGAAGAATATCTGGCAATGATGAAAAAGCACAAAGCATTCGGAAGGAAGCCTGCCTTTGCAGGTGGAATATGGGTTTGGAATACATTTGCCACAAATTATGGCTTGTCTCTTGGGGCAAGTGATGCGGCATTACAGGCTTGTAAACAAGAGGGTATTCAAGACGTATTTGTAACGCTATGGGGAGATGACGGTTATGAAAATAATTATTTTTCAGCAATGTTAGGGTTACAATTATATGCTGAGCATGCGTATGCACGAACGTTGGATAGAAGCAAGCTTCATGATCGGGTGAAGTTTTGCACCGGTATTGATGCAGAGACTTACCTACTATTAAATGAGCTTGATGCCATACCTGGTGTAGATCCAAATAATAAGGAACAAACGAATCCATCAAAATTTTTACTATGGCAAGATGTATTATTGGGTTTATTTGATAAACATGTGGAAGGACTTGATTTATATTCCCACTACAAAGCATTAGCAAACAAGATACGTGTATCAAGAGATGGAAATAATGCGTTGGATTATATTTTTGATGTCCCAGAAAAGTTGGCTGAATTGTTGAGTGTGAAAGCAACGATCGGTGTACAATTAAAAGCAGCCTATGATAGAGGGGATAACAAAGAATTAAAGCATATTGCAGATCAGGTACTTCCTGAAATAATAGATAAAGCAGAGGTGTTACGTTTGGCCCATCGTAAACAATGGCTACATATGCATAAGCCGTTTGGCTGGGAAGTAATTGATATTCGCTACGGTGGCTTAAAGTCAAGGCTGGAAACTGCTATTTATCGAATTAATGAGTATGTAAGTGGAGAAATCGATTTTATTGACGAATTGGAACAAAAAAGATTGTATTATCATGACATTGAAAACTCTACAGGCTTAGGATGGTCAAGTTATTATTATCGGATGGCATCACCTAATGTATTCTTTCACGTACTGCCAATTTAAGGATAGAAGGAGGGATACATATGGAAACTAGTTCTCGAGCTTATCACGTATATGTAGGTACTTATGGCACTGAACATGATCATTCCTTACACGTACTATCCCTGCAAACAAGTAATCTAAATTTAAGATATTTGTCAGCTGTTAAAGGGATAAGGAATCCTTCCTACCTTACTGTAAATAGCACGCAAGATGTAGTATATGCTTGCAGTGAAGTAGAGGATGGTGAAGTGGTTTCGTATCGTATAAATGAAGCTGATCATAAGCTAACCGAACAAAGCAGACAGAAAACAGCTGGAAATGGTCCGTGTTATGTAACATTGAGTACAGACGAAACGCATTTATTAACCGTGAATTATGGTGAAGGAACTACTACTGTACATCAGGTATTAAAAGATGGCTCGCTGGGTCTTTTAACGGATAAAGTAGTCTATAAGCAAGGTTCCCATCCGCATACCATTATGTCTATTCCGAAGTCGAAGAAATATGTTGTAACGGATTTAGGTCTAGATAGGCTCTATCTCTATGAATTTAATGAACAGCAAGGTAAACTGATACTACTATATGATTTAAAAGCCAATGCTAAATCAGGGCCGAGACATATAGCGATTGCGGACAGTCATCGGAAAATATATGTTGTCAATGAATTTAATTCAAAAGTTGCGGTCTATCAATATGATGCTTCCATTACTAAGCTAGAGCTTATCCAAGAAGTTCGGACGATTCCGAAAAGCTTTGAAGGTGTTAATTATGCTGCAGATATTCACATTTCTCATGATATGTCCTATTTATATGTTTCTAATCGCGGTCATCACAGTATTGGTATTTGTAAAATAGATAGTAACGGATTATTAACAGATGCTATCTGTGTATCCTCAATAGGTGAATGGCCTCGTAATTTTACATTGATACCGAATGAAAATTTGCTCTTGGTAGCAAATGAGCATTCTAATACAATCGTACTTATGAAGATCGGGAGAGATGGAATTCCAACGTATACAGGAATTGAGTATCCGATTAAATCACCAGTTTGTTTGAAAGCTTTACCTACTATTTAAGATGCGAACTTAAAGAAAAGAGAAGAGGATATAAAAACTTCGAGCTACTATCCGAGGATACGGGTTACCCTCTGGATAGTAGCTCTTCGTAAGTGCTTTGTTAGACAAAGTTAAATGGAATCATGTAATTTGCATAGCTTTAGAGCATGATTTAGCATAAATGAAGAGATTGAGAGATAGCGAGACAAATAATATTAAAACCTATACTTTCTAATTGACGGTGATCTCTTGGCTCAGCTAACATTGCTACCATGATGCACTTAGACGAATGCGGCCTTGGATTCACAAATTATTCCTACTCTATACCGCATAACTGGCAGTAATCCCGTACCTCAAGGAATAAAGTGAAAGCAATATGGATAAGAGGTGGTATCCACTGCCAGTAAATGTCCGATTGGTTTCAGGGCCTTTAGGTCATACCCTTGTGGTACTAACCATCCGTGGGAGTAACAAAACCCACCACGGATGGAAACTTCACTTTATCTTATCTAATTGCTTAATGAAAGCTTTGGCATTTTTACTGTTCTGAGCATCCTTACGTATTACTGCAATTTTGGTGTTTTTTTGAATGGCTAAATTGGTGAACAATGAATGGTTGGTTACATCTATGCCATATGGGTGTTCTTTCGTATCATTCTCCTTTTGATAAAATAATAGTTGGGCAGATGCTGAAAGCTCTAATTGATCTAGAGAAAGAAACGGTCCATCTTCTACAAAACGATGAAAGTAATTGAGGTCAAATATGTAAATATCTGGTTTATTTGCTTCGATTGCAATCTGACCTTTTTGGAAGTTTGCCATGTCTTCTGCTGAATTTACTTCCTTTGGTGTTTGCACTAGGTTAATATGTATGCTTTCCCAATTAGGGAATATATGTTGAATTTCGTGCTTTAGGGGAGAAAGGTTCTCTTCTTGATAGCTTCCAAAGAACATGATGTCTATATCTGCTGGTAGTTGATCTGCTGCATTCGATTTGGCAATCTGCTTTTCTATAATAGTGTAGCCTAATGAACTTATAAGAAGGAGTAAGAATACAGAAAATATGGTGTGGTATTTATAATGATACAGAAAGTTTTCCATACGTTCGCTAACTGTTTCTCGTGTTGGATCTTGTTTCTTGTTATTCATAAGCAACGATCCTTTTTTTAATAGATTGCTGTGCTAGTTGCTCCTGTGATATTATTTCAATCATTGTAACATCGTTTATTTTCTTTATTTCTTCACATACTTAGGAAAATGATGAATGTCAGTTTATCTGGGACTTCCCTCACTCGTACTAAGGAAGGAAATTGTCTCCAGATAACTAAAAGCAACATTCATCTGTCTTGAAAAGACCCTCCTTCCATGAAGAAGAGCCTATTTTCAGTTCTTATCCTATTTTAAAATTGTTCCTAATGAATAGAAATAAGGGAGAAAATTGCTGTTGTTGTTAGTTGATGCAGTACCTTGACTAACTAGCTTCCAAACTCCAGCTTCACCAGGTGTTTCACCACGTGTCCACCACTTCGCCTCGTAAATAGCACCGTTATAGGTAACTTGATCACCACCTAAATAAGCAGTATTAGGATCCCAAGCTGGAATATCACCCGGATCAGGATTATTTGGGTCACCTGGTTCAACATAATCCCCGTCAAAATTTGCATCAATTACATTATAAAAAGCATTTGCTGTGTCGGCCACTTCCCAATAGGCTAAAATAACATGATATCCAGTGCGATCTGGAATTACACAATCATGATTAACGGTAAATGGCGGGCGTTCTCCATTATCATTAATAGAACAGAATAGCTCAAAGTCAGAACGCTCTAAAGGGTCATTTGGGTCCCAACCTTCTTTCGTAATATAGTAATCCCACTTATCTGTTGCATGTGCTGCTGTTAACGTCCACTCAAAAGTAAATGGACCGCTCGTCATAGGAACCTTTGCCCATCGATCCTCTGTTTGCGCATCTAGCTCATAAAAAATGTTTGCACTAGCAATTTTTCCGTCAGGTGGTCCTCCTTCTGGAAAATTCCCAGGTGCTTCAAGGCTTTGTGGTTCATAGATAATTGCTCCACAATCGTAATTGGCTCCGTCTGCGCATAATAAATTTCTGCTTTCTGGATTGTTTACATATCCATGAGCAGAGACAGAGCTGGCAAATGCAATGGAGCAAATTAACATAACGAATGCCCCAAATGTAAGCTTAATCGATTTCGGAATAAATGTGAGCGAATTCATTATACTCCTCCTAAAACTGGTTTATGCGAAAAGTATATTGGGAATTTGGAATGAATATTGCTTTGAAAGGTATAGACAACTGTAACTTAATAAAGCAGTACTACTCCCCCTTCCTTTATACAATTGTTATAACTTTTCGCTAATATAGATTATACATCACTACAAATAAATATCAACAGAAAATTAAGAATTAACCGATAATTAGTAAATTATACCCTGCTTATGTAAAAAAATTATATAAAATAGTGATTATATACCAACTTTTAGTAAATGGATTTGTATTATAGTTGTTATATTTTTAAAAGAAATAATAAAAAAAATATTGAAAATATTAAAAAATACTGGTATAGTCATCTTATCAAATGATAGCGCTTTCTTGACTTAGGGGGGATGTTCTACGTGCGAGCTGAGAGTATGCATAGGAGGCAATTTAAAGGAAACCAGCGCCTTGTAACTCGATACTTTAGGCAATTTGATCTGCAAATGATGGTTATTCCGGGGCTATTGTTTATCTTTATTTTTAATTATATTCTGATGTATGGAGTGTTAATGGCTTTTCAAGATTATAATATCTTTGAAGGAATGGCTGGCAGTGAATGGGTAGGATTTAAGCATTTTGAACGCTTTTTTGAGGATCCGCGTTTTCTGGAAATCATGAGAAATACTATCGTTCTCAGTGTTCTTAAAATACTTATCTGTTTCCCTGCACCAATTATTCTAGCATTAATGTTAAATGAAGTAAGACATATGATGTTTAAGCGGGCAGTACAAACCATCACCTACCTTCCACACTTCTTATCATGGGTTATTGTTGCTGGGTTCGCTACTTCTATATTAGCAACAGATAATGGAAGTTTAAACATGGCACTAGAAAAAATAAACCTCATTGATAAACCAATCAACTTTCTATCTATCCCAGAGTATTTTTGGACAATCATTATAAGCACTAATTTATGGAAGTCCATTGGCTTCGCTTCCATTGTCTATTTAGCTGCAGTTGCTGGAGTTGATCAGCAATTATATGAGGCTGCTTCCTTAGATGGAGCTAGCAAATGGAAGCAGATTTTCTTAATAACGATACCATCCATTATGCCAGTAATTGTAATCTTCTTTATTTTAGAAATAGGTAACCTATTAAATGCTGGATTTGAAGATTTATTGCTACTAGGTTCGAATCCCGTCTTACGAGAAGTATCTGATGTTATTGATACATATGTATATCGGGTTGGAATTAGTGATGGTCTCTATTCCTATGCTGCTGCAATAGGATTATTTAAAGCTGTAATTAGTGTTGGATTATTAACATTAGCAAATCAACTTGCACGTAAGAGTGGTAACAGTCTATGGTAAGCGCAAGTGGAAAGTGGGAGCATACAGCATGTTGAAATTAACGTTTGGTGATCGTTTTATGGTAATAATGATATATATTTTTTTAACATTACTAGCTTTTGTGACGTTTTATCCATTTTGGAATTCATTAGTTATTTCTTTCAATAATGGTCAGGACACTATGCTAGGAGGAGTAACTTTTTGGCCTCGTGATTTTACTTTAGATAATTATGAAATTGTCTTTCAGGATAAACGGTTGGTGAATGCGTTTATGATCTCTGTGGCTAGAACTGTTGTTGGTACGATATTATCTGTGCTTGCAACAGCTATGCTAGCTTATGGGCTTTCCAAAAAGGAACTAGTAGGAAGAAAATATTTTATGGTTTTTTGTATTGTAACGATGTTTTTTAGCGGTGGTTTAATACCAACATTTTTACTAGTGAGAGGCATTGGTCTTATGGATTCGTTTTGGGTAATGATTATTCCATCATTAATATTAGTTTGGAATATGATTATCTTTAGGACCTTTTTTCAACAGTTACCGAAGGGTTTAGAGGAATCTGCGAAAATAGATGGAGCTGGATATTGGGGAATATTCTTCCGCATCGTACTGCCTTTATCTGGGCCTGTAATTGCTACTTTGTCCTTATTTACGGCAGTTTTTCATTGGAATGATTGGTTTTTTCCGAGTATCTATATTACGTCAGAGAATTTAATTCCAATTCAAACGTTATTACAAAAAGTATTAAATTCAAATACTGTTAGT
Organism: Virgibacillus sp. AGTR; assembly: GCF_016919725.2. GTDB lineage: Bacteria > Bacillota > Bacilli > Bacillales > Amphibacillaceae > Virgibacillus > Virgibacillus salarius. Next base: position 56,252 of record NZ_JAJERH010000002.1, on the reverse strand, counting down.
TCGCAAATGAGTCAAATAGATGCAGGTGCAGCTGCACATATGGGTAAGGCAGCTAACACGGTAACAGGTAAATCCTTGTCAATGGCAGTAATGATGGTAGCTACTTTGCCGATTATCATGGTTTATCCATTTGTGCAAAAGTATTTCGTTAAAGGTGTTTTGATAGGGTCATTAAAGGAATAGGGAACATCTTATTTAAAGCATTTGCTTTGAAGATAAATTTTTGTAAATAAGGAGGATGAAAAAGTGATATCATCAAGAAAAATTTGGATTATGATAATGGTATTATGCTTTGTACCTATCATTATATCGGGCTGTAAAGACAAAGAATCTAATGTCGAAGCCGATACAGGAGGGAAAGAAAAACGCGGAAACGATGAATTATTTAAGTTAGGTGAAGAACCATTGGAAATTACGATGTTTGGTAATTATGATTGGTATACGATGCCACCCTGGGGAGAAGATGTAGCGACAAAATGGATTAAAGAAAATAAAAAGGTGGATATAACTGCGATTGATGGTGGGGGAAATGCGGCACAGCGACTTAGTACGATGATAGCAAGTAATGACCTTCCAGATTTTATATGGTTGGATAAAGGAACAGATGTAGAACGATTACGTAAAGGAGGAGCTCTGGTTCCACTCGATCCTTACTTAGATAAATATACAAATTTGCAAGAGTGGTTCGGAGAATCTGGTATCAACATGCTTCGTTCTGAAGATGGAAAATTATATCAATATCCAAATTGGTATAATGCAAAACCATTTGGTAATGCGGGTTATGTAGTTAATAAAGGGATTTATGAAGAACTAGGCTCGCCACCTCTTGAAACGACAGAAGATTTATATAATTATTTAAAGCAAGTAAAAGAAAATTATCCAAATATAACACCATTCGAAACGGATGTAGAAGGACAGGGAATTAATGTTTTATATTCAGCATTTGCAGAAAATCAGTCTCCAGCTAATATTAGAATAAATGCTGTTCCTGAGGGAGATAAGCTAACATCTATTTTTACGAATGAGGAATATGTCGAATCACTACAATACGCCAGTAAGCTTTATCGGGAAGGACTTATTACACAAGATGCATTAACACAGGATCGCGACATGGTTACAGAGAAAGTATCGAGTGGTAGAGTTGCTGTATATGCATCTGCTAGTCCTACGGATTTAGCGCGGCCTGGTCATTACAATTTACAGGAAGAAGACTCGGATGATGGCTATTTTATGGTTTGGCCGATCGCAAAAGCGGGGTTGAACAAAGATAATATCTATCCGGGGGCTTATGACATGATGGGATGGAATGTAAGTGTCATTACGAAAAGTGCTGAAGATCCAGAAGCAGTATTTGCGTTTTTGGATTGGTTAACAGGACCAGAAGGGCAATCAGTGCTTATTTTTGGACCAGAAGGAAAGTACTGGGATGGTTTTGATGAAGAAGGATACCCTCAATTTACAGAAAAGTATGTAAGTGACCCAGAAGGTGCTGGGAAAATAGAAGAAGATACATTAAACTTCCAATGGAATGGAAATTCAAATTTTCTAGACACCGCAAAAGCTAAGTTTACAGAGACATTACCTCAGGAAGATCGTAATTGGACGACGCATTGGCAAAATGAAATTACGTGGAAAACACAATATGATGCAACTGCTTATTTAGGAATTGATCCATTACCGGAAACCACCGAGGGCCAGATTCAACAAAGTGTTGGGGAAATTGCTGAAGTGGCAAGAGCGGAAGCACTAAATGCGAAAAGTGATGAAGAAGTTATCAAGATATTGGAAGAGGCAGAGAAGAGTGCACAAAGCGTAGGTTATGCTGATTTACTAGCATACAAGACTAAGGAATGGCAAAAAAACTTAGAAACACTAGGCAAATAACATATTATGTAGCTGTCATTATGCAAAGGGGAACCAATCGGATATTTACTGGCAGTTATATGCGGGATAAATTACTTGATTGCTATCGGAAGTTATTATAGAACTTCTAGTCCACGGGTTAAATGCTTCGTTGATTGCAGATAGGTAATATTTAGTTGAGATAGGAGCTGACTCCTTTGGTGCCAGCTCCTATAAGAATAAACGGAGTGTGAAGAAACATGATGCTAACTGGAAGGCTAGAATCGCTTTATAATATATTTGACTGGCTGATGAAGTTCATGACAACGAATATCATATGGGTTCTCTTTAATTTTCCAATTGCCTACGCTATCTTAAGTATGGTTTTTGCGAAGACACAAGAGGAGGTATATTTGCTAGCTATTACAATATTGGCTCTGTTCCCTTTTGTTTTTTTTCCAGCAACTACTGCAATGTTTGCCGTAGTAAGGGAATGGGTGATGAAACGAGAAAAGAAAGGATTCATAAGAGCATACTGGAATTTTTATAAGGAAAATTATATTCGTAGTCTTTTAGGTGGTGTGTTCTTTACAATTACTTGGGTTGTGTGGTTACTTAACTATCATTTAGCAGCGGTTGAAATTGGATCTGGCTTATTTTATTTTTTCATAGCCATTACTATTTTTATTGTTGCTTTTACTAGTTATTTTTTTGCTGATACCGTTCATTTTGAAGTGAGCATCATTTATTCAATTCGTAAAGCATTATTTATGGCGATTTTCCATTTACCCTATACAATAGCAGCTGCAGGAGCTGTTAGTATTTTATTGTATATCATCTATCAAATTCATCCATTATTTTTAGTACTCTTCTCAGGGCCTGCTATTGCGTACGTATATTTCTTTGCTTTTTATCAAATATTTTTAAAAGCACAGGCGGCAACCGAAAGTCAATAAAATACGAATATCGTTTCAATAGAACTAGTATTTTTAATACGTATTCATTTCTCATTTGTTACTAGTCTTTATTCTTACTATTATCATCGTCTTACGTCTGTACTACACGTTTTCATTGCTTGGAGTACTTCTTTTTCTGTTGCTCTTGGTGTATCGCCAACAGTTGTATGAGCAAGAATCGCTGATGCTACTGCAAAATCTACAATGTCCTGATTACTAAAATCTTCGATTAAGCCGTGAATAATCCCACTAGCAAAGGCATCACCAGTTCCAATTCGATCTAAAACGGAAAATGTCCGTTTATTAGAGAACGTAAACCTTTCTTCCTTATATAAAAAACCCATTAAACGATGCGTTTGATTATCAAGAATATTGCGATGTGTTCCAGCGATAATAGGAATATTATACAAATTAGCAACTTTTGGAATGAGGTCCATAAGTTGATTACGTTCACTTTTCTTTTCTGTATACATGCCTAATGTATGCAGGGCATCCTTTTCGTTCATTATCACGATATCAGCAAGTTCAAATATTTCTTCATAATGGCTGCGAGCCTGATGATGGCCATTCTTTCCCCATAGTGAAGGACGGAAATTACAATCAAAAATGATGGTTCCGCCTGCTTTTTTTACTGCATGTGCAAAGGTTTTTAATTGCTGTCTAACAAGATCATTCATCGCTAATGTAATCCCACAAAAATGAACGATATCAATTTGTTCAGCAAGTTTCTCAAAACGATAGAAATCGTGAGTCGCTGTATTAAAGCTACTCTCCATACGATTAGAATAGGTTACTCTGCTTGGCCTAACACCAAAGCCATTTTCTAAAAAGTACATACCAAGCGATTGACCATGTCGTATAATAAAGGAGGAATCTATACCTAATTTTTGCAAAAAGGATTGGGCTGCATCTCCTAGGGGAGTAACAGGTAACGTGGTTACGATTGAACCTCTATGTCCAAAACATGTAAGAGCTCCGGTAATATTGACACCTGTACCAGAAAAGCTATAGTTTAATGAATCTGCTTGTGAGAGTAATTTGTAATCAGGAACCTGCAATCGCATCATGACTTCACCAAATGCGGCAATATGCTTAATCATATGTATCAACTAATTTCTTCATGATGTCAGTTAACGCATAAATATCTTCAATATTTGTTTCACCAGTCTGTTTACTAATAATGGAAGAGTATACATGAGGAATAATTTTAGGAACATTTGCCGCTAATGCGATTTCCAAAATGGTGTTAAAGTTTTCTTTATTTATTCCACCAGTAGGCTCTAATCCAAAATCTTCCTCCCCACATGCCTTGGCAACAGCCTTGTATGCCTCAATCGTTGTAAGTCCTTTCATAGGAAAGAATTTAATAGCATTTCCTCCCATATCGCGAATTAGAGCAATTGCAGATTTGATAGGTACAATAGCTTGCTCCTCTATAGTAGCACTAATTGCTCCAGTGGAAATCTTAACGAGGTTTGGATCCTCCGTAGGAGATACTAAACTATTAATCCAGCTATTACGTTCACCTAAATTAGCTCTTGTTGCTCCAACAGCAGGGAATACTTGATTAATGTGGTCACAAGCATAATGCTTTACAATTTCAGCAACAACAGAAGCTTGTTTATTATCTCCCGCTCCTAGTCCAATAGATATGGCTCCGTCTATCGCTTCTCCATAAGCTTGCATAGCTGCAATAGCATTATCGATTGTTTGATAATCTTTTGATAGTACTCCAATTAAAACATGTCCTTCAGCAGCTTGGAAAACTGCTTTGGCATTTTCGGGGCTATTGGCTAAAACATTCAATGCGACACGCTGCTTATAAAACCGTTTTTCGATGGCTAGCATGTTACATCCCTCCTACGTATGTTTTAATACTTTCTTTAATAATATGGATATCATCATTCTTTAATGAACGTGGGTCGATATCAAAAAAACCTTGGTTCGCCCCATAATCTCTTGTATAGATAGCTATATTGCCATTACGAAGCTGTTGGGTTAATTTTTTTGCAGAGATCGAAGCAATATTGGCATCAATCTGAATTCGTGCTCGATATATAGCTCGACCTGCTTCATCTTGAACAACCGTTACAGTTATACCGGAAATATGATTTAAGTCTTCTAATTCTGTTAAGACTTCTTTTTGCAGTAGACTATTATCAGGCTTATTCGCATATTCATCAAGCGCTTTAAGTAAACCAAAAATAGACTCTTTACCTACTTTCATACTTCGGCCAATTCCATGCAATTGTACCTTTATCCATTCGATGTATTTTCTTCTACCGGCGACAATACCGGAGGTTGGCCCTTCGATTGCTTTTGATCCACTGTAAATAACAACATCAGCGTAGTTTATATACTTTTGCAACGCTCCTTCAGCCGCAGCATCTACAATGAAAGGGATTTGCTTCTCTTGAGCGACTTGATAAGCCTCCTCAACGGAAAGTATGTTTTTTTGTACGGCATGATGTGATTGAACATATAGAATAGCTGCTGTTTTTGATGAAATGGCTTCACGGATATGCTCTGCCTTACCTTCATTAGCATATCCAGCTTCAACAACTGTACCACCACCTAAGTAAACCATTGTTTCGATAGGGGCTCCATAGTGTACATTATGACCTTTTAACAAGATAACCTCATTCTTCTCAATTGGTTCCTGATGTAGGCGATCGCTTTTACGACGGTTCCCCTCAGTTATTAGTCCAGCAACAGACAATACAATTCCGCTAGATGCCGAATTAACTATTACAGCAGCTTCAGAGGCTAAGTGATTGGCAACGTAGTCACCAGATTTATTCACTAAATCTGCCATTTCAACGTAATTTTGTCCTCCTTGCTTCATAGCTTCCATAACGGAATCTGTCGGAGCGGATACTCCAAGAATACTCATTCGACCACTTGCATTAATGACACGCTTTAAACCATAGTTAGCATGTAAGGTACGTTCCATTCTTAAACACTCCTTTAGCCTTAATATGTTTGGTAGCTATTTGTTCCTCGCCTTCCGAGTCAATTAGCTTTACAGGGCTATTCTCTATTGAAAATAAAGTTAAATTAGCTGGTTCTCCTTCTTGAATTCTTCCGAGTTTTGGCATCTTTAACCAATTAGCAGCATTGATCGTTACGCCAGCAATTACCTCCTCTATTGAATAACCAAGATAGAGGAATTTAGATAGTGTTTTAGACATACTATATACTGGTCCATTAAGTCGATTGTTTCGATAAATATCCGTACTAATTGTGTCGAATTTTAATCCTTGTCTTTTTGCTGCTTCGGCTACTTGAAATGAAAAACTTGCTGAACCGTGTCCAACATCTAAATGAATGCCTTTATTAACTGCTTTCGTAACAAATGAATGGATGTGCTCGTTATTATCAAATAGACGATTTGCCTTTCCGTGCAAAAAATGTGTGACGATGTCTTCCTTTTCTAATAAATCGAAAATTTGTTCTATATAAGGAGGACTTGAACCGATATGAACCATTAACGAGCGTTTCGTGATGAGAGATAAACGACGAGCCAATTGTAGAGGCTTAATTCCTTGTTCACCTACAACGCTTTTACTCATTCTTGCCTTTAGACCGACGATAAAGTCAGGAAATTGTTCCACTGCCTTAACCACTTTATCACTATTAATCCAGCTTAGATTAGATAATTCGTCTATTCGTTTTAGACCAATGCTAGAGATGTTCAAAAAAGCAAGTAGATTTGTTTTACACTGCTTGGATAGCTCGTGGAGGTCTGCAATGCGGTCCGCTCCGCAACTACCTGCATCTACAACAGTTGTTACTCCTTGCTTGATGCCGATTTCATCGACATCATCCCCATAAGGATCAAATTCAGGAAAGGCGTGTACATGCAAGTCAATCCAGCCACTTGAGACGTATAGACCAGTGCAATCAATTACATGCTCTCCATTTAAAGTTTTGGGCTCAGAAATAGCTTTTATTGTTCCATCTTCAATAAAAAAGTCGTATTTTTGATGATTTAAACGTGACACATTATGTAATACATAGGTGTTACACATAGCAGACATCCTTTTTCAGTAATTTCATTGTTTTCAGTATATCATTTAACTGGTATAGTTATCTATATTTTACGAAATTTTGCTGAATAATTATTGATAAATGCGAATGAGAAATAAGAAAATAGAAACTTACATGAAGAAAGTATTGGCTGGGCATGGTGAGTCTATTACTGGATTGAGCAGAGAATTATCGTGAAAAATGGTAATCAAGGGTTGAGGCATCGTAATGGTGTAAATAAACTATTACTTTGATAAAATCGTAACAACAAAAAATCCTTATGTCGCTGGCTTGCGATGTAAGGATTTTGTTAGCTGTATTAACGAAAAATGACTAGCTACACTATTAATAAAAGCGTTTAAAACTATCAAAATGTTTTTTCCAGTAGGAGTTATTTAAACTGCTTATTTGCACTCCACTTGAACCAGCATGAATGAAGGTGTTATTCCCCAAATAAATGCCTAGGTGAGATATGCCAGGACGATAGGTTCCTGCAAAAAAGACAAGATCCCCTACTTGAGGCTTTGTAACATAATGGGAGCGATTAAAATAACCATCACTGGAAAGTCGATTTATACTCATGCCGCCTTTTTTGTACACGTAATGAATAAAACCACTACAATCAAATCCTGATGGTGTCGATCCTCCCCAAACATACTTTACTCCCTGCATACTCTTTGCCGTTTGAATAACCTTTTCTACATTATATTGAACATTGTTAGATGGTTTTTCATTGGTATTTCCGTTTGAATTAGTGTTTGAGCTACTACCTATACTCAATTTTTGACCGATAAAAATTAAGTCAGAGTTTAAGTTATTCCACTTTTTTAAATTAGCTACACTAACCTTATATTGAAGAGCTATCCGTGATAAAGTATCACCTGATTTTACGATATATACCTTTGTTGAACCTGTTTGATTCGAACTGTTATTAGAAGAACTAGAACCTGAATTAGATCCAGTAGAACTCGATCCGTTTGAACTATTTTTTGAAACAGCAAGTACATTACCTGGATAAATTAATGTTGAATTAAGGTTGTTCCACTTCATAAGGTTGCTCAACGAGATATTATACTTAATGGCAATTCCGCTCAGCGTGTCTCCGCTTTTAACCGTATACGTTTTAGAGCTATTCGAATTATTATTAGTTGGTTTTGAAGAACTGGAGCTAGAACCGGACGTGTTGTTATTCTCTGTTTCTATGATTTGATTGGGGTAGATCGTATCTCCTGATAGTTTGTTTATCGATTTTAATTTGGCAACATTTGTATTATACTTTTGGGCTATTGTCCATAAGGACTCGCCGCTTTTAACTTTATGAGACGCTGCTTCTACCTCTTCCGCTGCAAATATTGCCGAGGCTATTGCTGCACTTGCAGTAACGGACATGATTATTTTTTTATTGCTCATTATAGGTCCTCCCTCACATAAACGTGCTAATATATAGAACTATTATCTCTATTATCGGAAGAAATTGGATGAAGTTTAGGGAAAATGGATGTTTTTTAGAATAAAATTTTCGTGTCTTTTTATCTATGAAAAATCCTGGAAAATCAGGGTTTTGTTGAAATTTGCTTCATGTTGATAAAAATTATGCGATTTATTAGTTCTTTTTAACTGTAAATTAAGGTGTTTTCAGATTACCAAATTTAAACTATTTAACCATTGAATTGAAATATAACTATGATTATATAGTAGTGTTTGGTATAATTAATAGTACTTTAGAAATGATACAAAAGAACTATTTAATATTTAAAAACATACTAGCTATGTTTAATTGGTTAGTAAAGATAAATTGGTTACTGACTAATCAGTACCGTTTTATTTCACTTTATCCCGCATATAACTGGCAGTAAGCTCCCCACTTCAAGGAATAAAGAGAAACCAGTATTGCTAAGTGGGGAATCAACTGCCGGTAAATGTCAGATTGGTTCAGAGGCCTTTAGGTCATACCCTTGTGGTACTAACCATCCGTGGGATAAACAAAAACCCCCCACGGATGGAAGTTTCACTTTATTCACTTGATGTAAGGGGAGAAATTAGAGATAGAGGGGTCATATGAATGATAAAGGTGATGATTGTAGATGACCAAAGGTTATTTATTGATGGGCTTCGAGCATTAATTAGTAATGAAATAGATATAGAGGTTATCGCTACTGCTGTCAGTGTTAATCAAGCAATAGAGAAAATGGTAGAGAATACTCCTGATATTATACTTATGGATGTGCAAACTCCCTACAAGCAGACCGCTAGGGCAATTGTAAAAATGATAGAGAAATATTCAGGAATCAAGGTAATTGTTTTAACTACAATTATAGATGAGGATCTAATCATTTCATCTATTAATGCAGGCTGTAAAGGTTATTTATTAAAAAACCATGATTCAAAGCATTTACTTAGAGCTATAAGAGATGTTTATCATAATGAAGTTGTCTTTTCAGGAAAAATCTCACAGATATTGGCAAGAAAGATTATAGAGACAAAGTATGATAACAGAGAACTACTTAATAAAGCGTTTTTAAATCGAAACATCCATTTATCGAATAGAGAACTAGATATAGCTTGTCTATTAACAGAGAATATGTCTAATAAACGTATTGCCCAAAGGCTTTTTCTCAGTGAAGGGACAGTGAAAAATTATATCAGTGGAATTTACACTACGTTTCAAATTCATAACCGCAAAGAACTTGTTAGCTATTTTCAACGTTTATTACAAAAATAGACGAAAAAATATGACTATTTAATAGAAAAGTAACTAAAAATATGACCATGTATTTAGTATGATGTATGTAATTCGAAAACTCAATGCTTTAAAAGCAGGAATGAAGGTCATACTATGATAAAAATCGTTTGCATCCCAAATAGTGACTTTATGAAAAACATTGCACGAACTCTTCGCACAACAAAGGGTATAAAGGTTATCGACGACGTAAGCAGGTCTGGAAGGAAATTAAACAATACGGTGGCATTGATTGATTTAGATAGATACGAAACTGACAATTTATTATCATTAATTAAAGATTTATCAGATAGAGAGATTAGAGTAATTGGTTTTATAGATGCCTGTTTAGGAGTAACTAATTTAAAGTTCATTGATGCTGGAGTAAATAGTATATTTGTAAAGTATGATTCAGTTACTGATAATATTGCAAAGGTAATTGAAAGTTTAAATAGAACTAATTATTATTTACCGAATAAGCTGATTTCGCCATTACTGCATGCTATTGAAGAAAGAAAAAGAGCAAACCAAGAGGCATTTGCTTATCGTATTGAAAAGTCTGGTTTTTCTATGACTAGAAAACAAATAGATATAGCATATTTATTAAGAAAGGGTTTTAGTAATAAAGAGATCGCATTATTCCTTGGAATATCAGAAGGGGCAACGAAAGTACATATTAGTAGAATATACGCTAAAATGGGCAATTCAACAAGAAATGAAGTAATTGATATATTTGATCGTTTAATGACTAGGCGTGGTTAAATGTCTTTTTATCCCGCATATAACTGGCAGTAAGATTCCCAATTCAAGCAATAAGGAGAAACCAAAATTGGTAAAAGGGGAATCAACTGCCAGTAAATGTCCGATTGGTTCGGGCCTACATGGAAGTAGGTCACAAAGGCGTTGCCACAGGACGTGGCGATTTAAGCCTTTGTACGTATTTGTTTCAGTAAAAGCCGGATGGAAGTTTCACTTTATCCCGCATATAACTGGCAGTAAGATTCCCAATTCAAGCAATAAGGAGAAACCAAAATTGGTAAAAGGGGAATCAACTGCCAGTAAATGTCCGATTGGTTCACCTAACCATCCGTGGGGATAACAAAGCTCCCACGGATGGAAGTTTCACTTTATGTAAGAGTTATGGTAAGAATGATCGTATTTGACGTAAATTTTCAAAAATATTATAATGTTACTATATTTAAAAGAAAGCGTATGCATGATATAAGTTACTGCAAGTTTCCCTTGTTGGCCCCTTATATCATCTGCAGCATCCTAAAGGGGATTCTTTCATTGTATAATGACAATACCATCTATGTAATTGGCGATGCAAAGGCACCGCAGAACAACCCAATTACGAAAAAGTACAGTCAATTTTTTCTAGCATTAGTGATTGATGCGACTACTGATGAGATTATTGATAGCGAATGCTCCTCAACGATACAATTAACCAATGCGTTTGTAAGATCATTATTTATTGGTCGAATGGTGGATGATAAGGGTATTGAGGAAGCGATTCGCAAGCGATATCAAGGTTCATCGCAAAAGGCGCTAGTTGTCGCCTATCATGATGCAAGATATAAATATAGCCAAGCGAAAGCTGCTTTGACTACAGAAGCCTAGTCGAAATCCAGCCTGACATTATTTGTTAGGCGGGATTTTTTATTTGGTCTGAAAATTAAGGTAATTGCATCTTGGATGGAGAATTATACAGGGAAAGTAATTGCTATGGAATACGTGAGCACCTTTTGTGGCAAAGGGGGAGAGGCAACAATCCGATGTTTCCATGTATAAAACGTAAGAAAGATATTATTTGATAATTAGGGGGAAAACAACATGATTACAGATGGTTTCTTTTATATTGCTGTCTTGGTAGCGTTAGCTGCACTGATGGTTGGAATAGAGAATAAATTTAGCTCGAACCGCTTTTTAAAATTCATCCCAGGTATTGTACTAATTTATATTGGGGCGGCCTTTTTGCAGACAATTGGTTTATTTGATAATGAAGCTACAGCACCTGCATATTCTACTGTGAAGAATGCTCTGCTTCCTGCAATGTTAATGATGATGCTATTGAAATGTGATATTCGCAGTATCATTAAACTTGGCCCACGCATGCTCGGTGGATATTTTGTTGCGGTAATTAGTATCATTCTTGGTTTTGCCATTGTGTACTTGATATTTAATCACTTTTATGTAGCGGATACATGGCGTGCTTTTGGAGCACTTGCAGGTAGTTGGACTGGTGGGAGCGCTAATATGGTGGCTCTTCAAGACATTCTACAGGTTCCAGAAAATATTTTTGGTTATGTGTTAATGATGGATACGATCAATTATGCAGTATGGGTCATGTTTATGTTCTGGTTGGTTCCGTTCGCAGGTGCGTTTAATCGTTGGACGAAAGCAGATACAACGATTATGGATAATGGCTTAGCAGAGGATGCAGGCAAAATGAATGATATGCAAGGTACGGAATTTAAGCATATGATGTACTTGCTTGGGATTGGTCTACTTGTCTCTGCGTTAGCAACGTTAGCTGGAAATCATTTACCAGCTTTAGGAGATGTGTTCAGTTCGACTACATGGACAATTCTAATTGCTTCTGTTATTGGATTAATACTTGGGCAAACACGTATATCTAAAATTCCAGGCGCATTAGATGTTTCCAATGTAATGTTGTATATTATCGTGGCATTAATCGCTTCGCAATCCGATTTCTCACAGATTGCCCAAGCTCCTATTTATCTGATTTCTGGTTTTTTAATTATGTTCATTCATTTAGTGATTATGCTGTTACTAGGAAAGCTGTTCAAATACGATTTATTTACACTAGGGATTGCCAGCTTAGCAAATATAGGAGGAATGGCCTCAGCACCGATGCTTGCTGCTTCCTATAGTCGTAGTTTAATCCCAGTAGGTGTAGTTATGGCATTAATTGGTTCCTTCCTCGGTACGTATTTTGGCATGTTTATAGGGAAAATACTTGAAATATTGTAAAGCTGCTATTTTTTAAGAAAATGGCATAAGATATCAGTAGATTCACAGAACAATAGAAAGATAGATCAATGTTTAAAAGTAGAAAAAGGAGGAAATTGTGTTGCTTATTGAGGATATACAGGTATCATACCGAAAAATCCCGTTGCACACCCCGTTTAAAACGGCATTGCGGACGGCAACTGAAATTGAAAGTATAACGATAATTATTCATTTAGAAAATGGCATGGTAGGTAAAGGAGAAGCAGCACCGACTTGGGTGATCACCGGTGATTCTGCACAAAGCATTCAAGCAGCTTTAGAAGGACCAATTAAACAGGCTATCTTGCATCAAGACCTTTCTCATTTCCAAACGCTGCTGGCAGCGGTCCAGAATAGTTGTATAGGAAATACGAGTGCCAAGGCAGCGGCTGATATGGCATTTTATGATGCATATAGCAAATGGTTGAATATCCCACTATATCAATTATTAGGTGATAATCAATCACTTCACACATCAATGACGGTTGGTGTCGATGATCCAGCGAAGATGGCAGCTGATGCCAAAAAATGGGTCGAAGCTGGTTATTCTCGTTTGAAAATTAAAGTAGGCTCCAAGCCAGAACTAGATATCGCAAGGGTTTCTGCGATAAGAGAAGCTATCCCTACGGATGTGTTGCTCAGGCTAGATGCGAATCAAGGCTGGCAACCGAAACAAGCTGTCCAGTTAATTAAAGAGATGGAACGAATGGATTCGGGAATAGAGTTTATTGAACAGCCAGTAAAAGCCAAGGATCTAGAAGGGCTAAAGTTTGTTACAGACCATGTGCAGACGGCAATTATGGCAGATGAGAGTATCTTTTCTCCGTTAGATGCATTTACGATTGTCAGTGGTCATTATGTGGATTTGTTAAATATTAAGTTAATGAAATGCGGTGGGATTCGGAATGCGCTAAGCATCGCTAATTTAGCTATGGTGCATCGAATTCCATGTATGATTGGCAGCATGATGGAATCTAGTTATTCTGTTGGAGCAGCAGCACACTTTGCCGCAGCTCATCCAAATGTACTCTACTATGACCTGGATGCTCCACTATGGTTAGTAGAACAGCCTACGGTAATTGATTATCAAGGTGAGAAATTACATCTATCATCTGCTGCTGGCATTGGCACAGTGAATCAACCGAAAGATTAACATGGAAAATCATAGAAGGAGGCAAATTCATGTTTGTAAAATGGATGAAAATACTAGGAATGGCGTTAATTGGATGTATCTTAGTAAAACCAATCATATCACAGGCGGCAGGCAATTCTGAGGAGCATGTATTTGAAGCCGAAGAAGATATGATTGCTTATATAGATGTTGCAGTCGCTACGCTTTGGACTGAGCCTAATATCTTACGGGAAGTGGATCAACCATCTGCGAGCAATCCAGTAGCTATTTGGAAATGGAAAGAAGATATGACGTATGAACAAGAATTGCAGTTGTCTGGTGATGGGATGCTGGAGACGCAGGCTCTGTATGGGAATAAAGTCACCATTCTTGAAACAGAAGGAGAGTGGGTGAAGGTTGCTGTTGATGGACAACCTACACCAAAAGAGGAATTAGGTTACAGCGGTTGGATGCCAGCTTCACAGCTCACCTATACAACGAAGTTCGCTAATAAAACTGATGATCCATTTGTTATGGTAGACGCACCAACTAGTTATTTATATCATACACCAGCTTTCCGCCATCAAGGAATGGAGATTAGCTATAATACACGCTTACCTTATCTAGGTGAATCCAAGCATGCATATCGTGTGATGCTACCATCTGGAAGTCATGCATGGGTGAAGAAAGCAGATGCCAAAACCTATGAATCTCAAAAAGCTATTCCGACGCCAACGGGACAAGCGTTAGTAGAGGCAGGGAAGCAATTCTTGGGCCTGCATTATCTGTGGGCAGGTATGAGTGGATTCGGATTTGACTGCTCTGGATTTACATTTACCCTGTATCAATCTCACGGGATAACGATTCCACGTGATTCCAGTATTCAAGCAACACATGGTGAGCCGGTGGCATATGAAGATATTCAGCCTGGAGACCTCTTGTTTTTTGCCCATGATCAGGGCAAGGGAAGTGTCCATCATGTTGCGATGTATGCTGGTGACGGTAAGATGATTCATTCACCAAATTCAAAAAAAGATGTGGAAATCATTCCAGTGACAACAAAAGGGTATTATGAGAAGCTTTCAGGTATTCGTAGGTATTTGTCGAAAACAGACTAAAGTGTTAGAAAGGATGGGTAAATAACCTGAACGCTTATCTCTAAAGTTACAAAAGATAAGCTTTAAAGTATTGGAAGTATACTCATGAGCAATTAGCTAATGGAAATAGGACAGAGGAAAGCTAGTTGTGATAACGAATTAGAGAGACTATTGCATATTTGTGCAATAGTCTTTTTACTTTCCTAAACAATTAAAAAGTAAACGTTTTGTATGATTAAATCAGTCATCCACTTCTCTTTTCTATGTATGGTTAAAACGTAAGTACTAAATTAATAGAGATAGTCTAATAGTAGTGTGTTTATTTTGAATAAAAATACCCTTTTAAATATTAAGGAAAGAATCTATACTCTAAACAACTGGTTATAACCACATGATTTTTAAATCTAATGGGAAGCCAGAAGAATGGAAGGATTACTTTGGCTAGTATTACTTCAATAACGTAATCGACTACGAAGGAGGGGGCATTTTTTAAAAGCTAGTTTTATAGCTAGGAAGAGAGAATAATTTTAAACGATAGGAAGTGATTAATAAAGTGGAGAAACTTTTAAAATTCCTCGTCTCTAACGCTGTTATCATAGTTGCGCTTACAATGTTGGCATCAGCTAGTTTTGCGCAGGAGGAGCAAAAAGATGAAACTGTAATTGGGAATCTTACAGACTTCTCTGTGGAAGAGAACACCTATACGTTATCCGCTGGTGATGCAAAGGTTCGTGTTGTTTTTTACAAGGATGATATGTTCCGGATTTGGTTGGCTCAAGATGGAGAATTTACGGATCCGGCTGGAGAAGATATCATCGTAAAACATGAATTTCCAGAGTTAACAACGAATTGGTCTAATGAAGGAGATTACTATCGTATTGATACCAAAGATGTGACATTGCGTGTTTATAAACAGCCATTGCGGTTTGAGCTATATGAATCAGACAATAAAACCGTTGTATGGAAGGAAATGAAAGGGTTATCATGGGATGATGAAGAAACGAGACAAACATTAAAACGTGCTGAAGAAGAACAGTTCTTTGGTGGTGGTATGCAAAATGGTCGATTTACTCATAGAGATGAAACGATAGAAATATCCACCTCTTATAATTGGGAAGATGGTGGACATCCGAATGCTGTTCCATTTTATATGAGTACAAGTGGTTATGGCGTTTTTCGAAACACCTTTTCTCCTGGATCTTATTCCTTTAACGACCCAGTAAAGACAATACACAAAGAAAAAAGATTTGACTCCTATTATTTTTATGGACCTGATTTAAAAGAGATTCTGGACGGTTATACTGAGCTTACTGGTCGACCTTTTATGCCGCCATTATATGGTCTGGAGCTTGGCGATGCAGATTGCTATAATGACGAAGGGCAAACGACTATAGACTCTCTAGAGGTGGCAAATGGGTATCTACAATACGACATGCCTGTAGGCTGGATGCTTGTTAATGATGGGTATGGCTGTGGCTATGAAGGTCTGGTGGAAGTAGGTCAAGAATTAAGAGACCGGAATATTGAACTTGGGCTATGGACAGAAGACGGCTTGCCAGATCAGGAATATGAAGTTAGTGAAGCAGGAGTCCGTGTTAGAAAATTAGATGTTGCTTGGGTTGGACCAGGTTATCGATTTGCATTAAACGCTGCAAAAGAAGCCTATCAAGGCATCGAAGAAAATAGTAACGCACGGGGCTTTACCTGGATGGTTGAAGGTTGGTCCGGGGCTCAACGTTATGCTGTTCAGTGGACTGGTGATCAAACAGGATCATGGGAAAACATTCGCTTTCATATTCCAACAATTGCTGGTTCCGGATTATCTGGGCAGGCATTCACAACAGGAGATATTGATGGGATTTTTGGTGGAAGTGCAGAGACATACGTAAGAGACTTACAGTGGAAAGTATTTAATCCAGTATTAATGAGCATGTCAGGCTGGGCGGATACAGATAAACAGCCATGGAGGTATGGAGAACCGTATACCTCCATAAACCGAAAATACTTAAAGCTAAGACAACAGCTTTTGCCTTATATATATACCTATGCGGCAGAGGCACATCAAAGCGGCGTACCTTTAGCTCGCTCCATGGTGTTAGAATATCCTGACGACCCTGTAACTTGGAATAAAACGACACAATATCAATACTTGTTTGGCGAATCCATGCTTGTTGCTCCGGTATATGAAGATACAGAAACACGAGATGGGATTTATTTACCAAAAGGGAAATGGCTAGACTATTGGAGTGGTAAAGTTTATAACGGACCACGTATCGTGAACGATTATGATGCACCATTAGATAAACTTCCGCTGTTTGTTAAAGCTGGTGCGATTATTCCGATGTGGCCGGAAAATAATTCCTTTAAAGAATTAGCCAATGATCATCGAGTGATACTCGATATTTATCCCCATGGCGAAAGTAGTTTCTCCTTATATGAGGATGATGGTATTAGTCGGGAGTATCAAGATGGAGCCTCGGCTAAACAATTAATTACAACCAACGCACCGAAGAATGGTAAAGGTAATATTGAGATTACAGTTGGTTCCAGCGATGGCGAATATGATGGAAAACCAGAAAGCAGGCCGTATACCTTTACTGTTCATACAGGTGAAAAACCTGCAAATGTAGGGATCGGAAAAGGCAAGAAATTAATGGAATATGATTCGAAGGAAGATTTTGCAAAGGCAAGTGAAGGTTGGTACTATGATGCGGAAGATCGTAACGGTATTGTACACATAAAGACCAAACCAATGTCAACGAGTGAATCCTTCACAATGACAATACATGGATCCAGTAGTGTAGGAGATGACGAAGGTGATCCTGCAGCATTATTTCGCTTGGAAGTACCGGATGAGAAAAAAGCTGGAGATCCCATTACTGTGACAGCAAGCTTTCTGAATGGTTCGACCAAAAAAATGAAAGATGTGCTACTTTCATTAGAAGTACCTAATGGGTGGGAAGTAGATGGATCGACAAACGCTTTGTTTAATAAGCTGGATAAGGATAAAGAGGTCACTGCCACATTCACATTAATACCTCCAGAGCATACAGGCGAAGGTGAATATGATATAGTAGCCCATTCGACATTTAAACAGAGTGGAGATGATTATACCACTAATGCTTATTCGAACGTGTCTATTATGGATCCATATAAACTTAAACAATCGGAGATGACTGCAACTGCAACGAGCGAACAATCAGGTTCTGACCCAGCCGAAAATGCTATTGATGGAAACCAAAACACGATGTGGCATACGGATTGGTCTGGAGATGATAAGTTGCCACAATCTATCACCCTAGACCTTGGGGGCAAGCACGAAATTAATGAAGTTACCTATTTACCTAGACAGTCTGGGACTAATGGAATTATTACTAAATACAAGCTGTATACTAGTACCGATGGTGAAAATTTTAGAGAAATAGCAAATGGAGAGTGGAGTAACGATAAAGCGGAAAAAAGTATTCGTTTTGATTCAATAGAAGCGTCGCATATTAAATTAGAAGCAATTGAAGGTGTTGGAGGATTTGCTTCCGCAGCAGAACTAAATGTTTTTGTTTCAAAACGGCATCAAGATACGAGTACACAATCATTGTTGAAGTCGCTTCGTGATAATCGTGATAAAGTGTACACGGCAGATGCTTTCCATGAATTAGAATTACATTTGATAGCAGTGAGTCGTTATGAAAATAAACAAAAAGCAAAAAAAGTAGTGAAACACATGAAGGGGTGGAAAAGTCTACTTGATCAACAATTAGAAAAAGATGTAATATCTGATAAAGCTTTTGATAGCTTTCAAAAACAAGCTGATAAGCTAATTAAAAAGTGGAAGTAAATTTCACCTTGACGATCCATCTAAAATTCTGTAATAATAGAGTTAATTAAATATGGTACCTTTAATTCAGTCCAGAGAGGCTGACAAGGACAGCGGATATGTGTAGGGATATGTATTGATTTAACAATTATCCATAGTAAAGCTAGCAATGTTTTTGGATGTGGATAGTCCCTTTGAACATAGGCTTCTTGTCGCAAGCGACTGGAAGCTTATTTTTTTACACCATATTCTCTTCTTGGGTTGGTACCACAACCAGGAGGAAAGATAGATGAAAAAAATGGACGTAGAGTTTTCATTAGAAGCAGTGCCGTTGCACAAACGCAATGGATTTTTTAAAACGCTTGTGGTCATGCTTGGATTGACCTTCTTTTCAGCAAGTATGATGTCTGGGGGAGAATTGGGACAAGGACTAACATTTGTACAATTTATTGGCATTGTGCTTGTGGGTAATTTAATTCTTGGTGGGTACACGGGGGCATTGGCGTATATAGCTGCAAAGACTGGATTATCTACACACTTACTTGCTCGATATGCATTTGGAGAAAAAGGATCGTTTCTTCCCTCATTTCTGCTTGCTTTTACGCAAATTGGCTGGTTTGGAGTTGGCACCGCGATGTTTGCAGTGCCGGTCCAAAAAGTAACCGGTATAGATATCTATCTGCTGATTGCCATAGCAGGTATGGCTATGACATTTACTGCTTTTTTTGGCATGAAGGCTCTCGCTATCATTAGTTTTATTGCAGTACCATTAATTACGATATTAGGAAGTACATCTGTTTTTAAAGCAGCTGACAGTATAGGTGGTATGCAAGGATTATTGAATTATCAGCCAGAAGAAGCAATTAGTCTAGCAGCTGCTTTAACCATTTGTATTGGTTCATTTATTAGTGCAGGTACACTAACTCCAGATCGATTTGCTCGTAAAAAACGATCAGCAGTTGTGACAACAGTCATTGCCTTTTTTATCGGAAATACACTGATGTTTGTTTTTGGAGCGATTGGTTCCATTGCAACAGGGTATGCAGATATTTCGGAAGTGATGTTTATGCAACAGCTCATTTTACCTGCAATTGTCGTATTGGGTTTAAATATTTGGACGACCAACGACAATGCGCTGTATGCTTCTGGACTTGGATTATCAAATATTACGAAGCTACCAAAGCAAAAACTTGTCATCTTTAACGGAATCATTGGAACATTAGCTGCGATGTGGCTATATAACAACTTTGTTGGATTTTTAACGTTATTAGGTTCTGCGCTACCACCAATAGGAGCAATCATTCTTGCAGATTTCTTTATCCTTCACCGGGGAAATTACCAGGCCTTTAGAAGCATGACGTTTCAAGCGATTAACTGGGTTGCGATAGTTGCGTGGGGAGCAGGGATTGCCGCAGCTATATTTATACCAGGTATTGCTCCACTTAATGCGCTAATTGGTTCAGCAGTCGTTCATGTAGTGGGGATGAGACTAGTCCAACTAAAGGAAAAACAGGTGATGACATCTAATGTAGAGAAGGTGAGTAATTAAAATGATTATTAAAAATGCTTCCTTACGAGGAAAAGCTGGAAAATGGGATATTACTATTAAGGATAAAATAATTACGTCTGTTACGCCTGCTAATACAAAAAGGAATGGGACAGATGCGATTGATGTAAAAGGTTCACTTGTGTTACCTCCATTTATTGAGCCTCATATTCATCTCGATACGACGCTTACTGCAGGAGAACCAGCATGGAATCAAAGTGGAACATTATTCGAGGGGATACAACGTTGGTCAGAACGGAAAGCTTCCTTAACGAAAAAGGATGTAAAAACCCGTGCTAAGAAAGCATTGACATGGCAAATTGCTCAAGGAATTCAACATGTACGTACACATGTTGATGTTACTGATCCGAAATTAATAGCTTTACAAGCATTATTAGAAGTTAAAGAAGAAATGGCACCTTATGTAGATTTACAGTTGGTAGCTTTTCCTCAAGAGGGAATCCTGTCCTATCCAAATGGTAAAGAATTAGTAGAAGAAGCATTAAAGTTAGGTGCGGACGTGGTTGGTGGAATCCCCCACTTTGAATTTACCCGTGAGTATGGTGTGGATTCGATGAAGATCGCTTTCGACCTAGCAGAAAGGTATGATCGTCTTGTTGATATTCACTGTGATGAGATTGATGACGAGCAATCACGTTTTGTAGAAGTAGTGGCTACAGAGGCATATGAACGCGGATTAGGTTCCAGGGTAACGGCCAGTCATACAACGGCTATGGGCTCCTATAATGATGCATATGCGTATAAGCTGTTTCGTTTATTAAGACTTTCAAATATCAATTTCATTTCCAATCCACTCGTTAATATCCATTTACAGGGACGATTTGATTCCTATCCGAAGCGACGTGGTTTAACGCGTGTGAAAGAATTACTAGAAGCAGAAATGAATGTCTGCTTCGGACATGATGATATCTTTGATCCGTGGTATCCACTTGGTACAGGAAATATGTTGCAGGTGCTCCATATGGGCATTCATGCTTCTCAATTAATGGGTTATGAACAAATTATTAATGCTATCGATCTCATTACAACAAACAGTGCAAAAACAATGAATATCGAAGAACATTATGGAATTGAAGCTGGAAAACCAGCAAACATAATCGTCTTGGATGCTGAAGATGAATACGAAGCTATTCGTAAACAAGCTTCCGTACTCTATTCAGTTCGTAATGGAATGATAATTGCTGAAACAAAACCAAGCGAATCACATGTTCATTTATTAGAAACAGCAAAGGTGGACTTTCAGAAATAGACTTAAAAGAGACTGATACAAAAGAATAAAGAAACAATTAAAAACGGACGATAATTAGTTGAATGAAGTGCCCCCTGTCAAGTAGACAGTGGAAATAATAAAAACTGACTTAAGCGGTTTTAGCTCTAAATTCGATAGGGCTAAGGCCGTTTAGTCGTTTTTGATATCTATCATAATTATAGAAATGTATATAGTCCTCTATGGATGCAGATAATTCTTCAAAGGACTCATATTTATTTAAATAATACTTCTCGCTTTTCAGTGTTCCCCAAAAAGATTCCATCGGCCCATTATCAATACATCGTCCGACTCGTGACATACTTTGCTTCATGTTTGCGGCATCTATCTTTTGCTTAAACATTTTAGATGTATACTGATACCCCCGATCGCTATGAATAAGCGGGCGATCTTGCAGATTTATTATATATAACTGGTAGTAAGCCTCTCACTTCAACCCAATAAAGTGAAATCAATGTTGGTAAATGGGAGACTGCCAATATTGGTTCAAAGGCATTTAGGTCACACACTTGTGGTACGAACAATCAGTGAGAGAAAACAAAACCCTCATTGATTAAAGTTTCACTTTATGGAAAAATTATAATCAAAAGTTAGTAAGACTGCATTCTTCCTTTGGTAATTTATTAAACTTGACAGGTTTTCGGAAAAAATGTATCCTTTAACGCTGTGTGTTAATTTAAAAATGCTTATTAAATCTCACATACAACTGACTAAATAAGTGAAAAGCAAAAAGGTCAGTATATGGTTATGTGAGATTTTTTTGTATGGAATTGAGAGGAGCAGATTGTTGAAGAATAGAAAGAAGCAAGATCAAACCATAGATAAGCCAGTTCTTTTTCTAAGTGGAGGGGCGCTACTTGCCTTTGTAATTCTTGCATTAATAAACCAGGAAATGGTCACCTATGTAGTTAATACGATGTTTAATTGGTCGGTAACCTATTTCGGCTCGATATATCAAGTTCTAATGGTAGGAACTCTAGTCATTGCATTAATACTTGGGTATTCAAAGTTTGGGAAAATTCGTTTAGGAAAATTAGAAAAGCCTGAGATTGGAACGTTCAAGTGGATTTCGATTATTATGTGTACGCTGCTAGCGGCAGGTGGTGTTTTTTGGGCAGCGGCAGAACCGTTGAGCCATTTTTTAACCATCCCACCACATTTCTCAGGAATTGAGGCTGGGACTACAGAAGCAGTAGTACCTGCACTTGCAGCAAGTTTTGTCGATTGGGGTTTTGTCTCATGGGCAATTTTAGGAACATTAGGTACGATTGTATTCATGTATTCCCATTATCATCGAAATGCACCATTAAAGCCAAGATCGATGCTTTATCCGATCTTTGGCGATAAGATTATGAAAAAAAGTGCACTTGGTACGTTTGTTGATGCCTTTTCGATTGTGTCAGTGGCAGCTGGTACGATTGGTCCAATTGGATTCCTTGGATTACAAGCAGGTTATGGATTAAGTGCATTGTTCGGTGTACCAAATAATTTATTTGTACAATGTCTTATTGTTATCGTTATTGTTCTAGCAGCTGGGATTTCTGCTGCGACAGGAATTCATAAAGGAATCCAAATTTTAAGCAGCTATAATATTATTCTCGCAGTTTGTTTAATGGTTGCTGTGATTATTCTAGGTCCAGCATTATTTATTTTTGATTCCTATTTGCAATCAGTTGGATTATATGTCCAAGACTTCCTAACCTTAAACACCTTCCGTGGAGATGGAGCTTGGCTTGGCTTATGGACCGTTTTTTTCTTTGCTTGGTTCATTGGCTATGGTCCAATGATGGCGATGTTTGTTAGTCGTATTTCTCGTGGTCGTACAATTCGAGAGCTTGTAACTGCTGTTGCGGTAATTGCACCTGCGGTAACGACGTTCTGGTTTACAGTTGTTGGTGGCACAGGGATTTTTGCTGAAATGAATAACCCTGGTGCCGTATCTGAAGCTTTAAATAGTGCTGGACCTCCAGCAGCTATGATTGCTATCGCAGAACAATTGCCACTTGGTACGATTATCGGTTTCTTCTTTTTAGTAGCAACTATTGTGTTTGTATTAACGACAACCGATTCGATGTCATTAACCATCTCGATGGCGATTACAGGTAATGGAGACCCATCGAAATTCCTGCGTGTGTTCTGGGCAATTCTTATGGGACTTGTCGCAACTGTACTCATCACTATTGGTGAGGATAGTGTTGGATCGCTACAATCCTTTATTGTGGTGACGGCTGTTCCTGTATCGTTACTCATGTTAACCACATTTTGGACCGCGCCACGCGCAACTCGTGAACTTGCAAAAGAACAAAAGATTGATGAAGTTAAACGCTATACCAAATAAAAGAGATGTTAAGGGGCTGGCTCATTAGGTCAGCTCTTTTGTTAGTAGAGAATGGCAAAAAAATAGAAAATTGTTCATTTTTGGTAGACGAATAATCCAAAATCATGTATTTTATAGACAAATGCATATTGAATAATTAAATTACGCTTCACTAGGGGTGCCTTTACGTAATGGCTGAGATCCATGTGGGACATGGAGACCCTTTGAACCTGAACTGGAGTAAGAACCAGCGGAGGAAAGTGACAGGAGTAGTGTGTATCAGCGACATATACCTTTTTTAGGATATCGTTATAGATTCATGCCACTTTTCCTTTGCTGGAAAAGTGGCATTTTTTTGTAGAAAAGGAGAGGAAGTGATGAAACTAATTGCGGTGACTACCGGTGAACAGGAGGAGAAATACCTTATCCAGACAATAGCGAGTATTATTCCCTATCTTGATGCTGTCATTCTACGAGAAAAACAAATGACCGAGCAGGACTATTCTTTGTTCATTCAACGTGTGCTTGCACAAGGAGTTCCGGAAGAAAAACTAATTATTCATGGCCATACAACACTACCTGGTGAAACGAATGTGAAGACACTTCACCTTTCAGAAAAGCGAATACAAGAGGTACACGATCACCGAAAACAATCCCCCGGTTTACAAGTAGGGGTATCGACGCACTCCAACGAAGTAGCTAAGAGAGCGGAGCAGCTAGGTGCTACGTATATTTTGTATGGTCATGTCTTTTCGACAGCGAGCAAGAAAGGGGTGAAACCAAAAGGAGTAGAGAAATTAGCAGCAGTTGCAAAAGAGGTGAGCATTCCCGTTTATGCAATCGGTGGAATCACAAGCGCAAAGGTAACGGATATTTATCAAGCGAAGGCAAGTGGGATTGCTGTAATGTCAGGTGTTTTTAGTCAAAATAATCCACTGCAGGCAGTGCAATCGTTTCGAAAGGAGGTGAATCGAAATGAAGAGACACGTTGATGTAGTGGTTATAGGTGGAGGCGTTATTGGGCAATCCATTGCTTACTATTTAAGTAAAAGTAGGGTTGTAACGACGGTAATTGAACAAGGTAGAAGTGGAAGAAAAGCTACACAAGCTGCTGCGGGCATGCTTGGTGTACACACAGAAAATGATCAGGAAGGTACGTATTATCAATTTTGCCAAGCAAGTAGAAATATGTATGCATCTCTAAGCAAAGAACTATTTTCGTTATCAGGGATTGATATTCAGCTTTCCACCAACGGTATGCTCGAGATAGCTACGAATGAAGAACAGAAGCAAAGACTGCGAGCAAAACAAAATGCATTTGAAGGCTTAGAATGGTTGGATGCGGAAGGGATTAGGCAACGAACATCAGCTTTATCCCAGGCAGTAGGGGGATTATATATGCGGCGAGATGGACATGTAGAACCATTGAAAGTGTGTGAAGCTTTTAAACAGGCATCTTTATCAATGGGAGGTCAGTTGATCGAGAATTGTCAAGTTGGAGAAATAGTCCATGACCATGATGTTTTTCATATTCAAATCGATAACGATGTTATCTCAGCTGATCATGTTGTTGTAGCGGCAGGTGTAAAAAGTGGGAGGTGGTTTGAAGCGACAGGATTAATGAATCCAATGGTCCCAACAAAAGGAGAATGCTTTGCCATAAAGCCAAGCATTCAATCTATTCAGCAGACGTTATTCTTTCACAATCTGTATTTGGTACCAAAACGAGACGGACGCTATATTATTGGTGCAACTAGCTATCATGATGATAGCAATAGTTATACGTCAACAGGTGGCATTTTTGAATTAATGAATCACTTATTGAAGTTGTTCCCATCGTTTAAGCAGGAAGAACTGCATAGCTGTTGGACTGGTGTTCGTCCGGGCACCAAAGATGGTAAGCCAATTATTGGAGAACATCCTGAGATTCCCCATTTGTATTTTGCAACCGGACATTATCGAAATGGTATTCTTCTTGCTCCTGCTACTGGGAAACTAGTTAGTGATATGGTCTTAAAGCGTTATGTACCATCATCGATCCAGCGTCTTTTTACACCAAATCGTTTCAGGAAAGGGGGGATCACATATGCAGATACACGTGAACGGACGTCAGGTGGAGGTAGCTAAGGATTCAACTATTGGCGAGTTACTAAAAAGCTTTAACATTCAAGCGAAACTCGCGGTAGTCGAACAGAATCAACAAATTATTAATAAAACAGTGTATGACGAAACAATATTAACTAATGGGGATACTATTGAAATTGTTCATTTTGTAGGAGGAGGATAAGTCATGTTAACAATTGGCGGAAAATCATTTCATTCCCGACTGATGCTAGGTACTGGAAAGTACCCGACATTTCAAAGTCAAAAGAAGGCGGTGATAGCATCCAAAACAGAAATATTAACCTTTGCCGTCAGGAGAATGAACATATTTGATGAAAACGAGCCGAATCTGTTAGAAGAATTAGATTTGCAGCAATATGATTTACTACCAAATACTGCTGGCGCTAAGACAGCAAATGAGGCGGTAAGAATTGCCCGTTTAGCTAAGGCTACAGGTTTATGTGACATGATTAAAGTGGAAGTTATCGGTTGTGAGAAAACCTTGCTGCCTGATCCTTTTGAAACGATGAAAGCTTCAGTACAACTGCTAGAGGAGGGCTTCACTGTATTAACCTATACCTCTGATGATGTTGTATTAGCAAAACGATTGGAAGAAGCAGGTGTACATGCAATTATGCCAGGGGCTTCACCAATTGGATCGGGTCAAGGCATTATTAATACAATGAATTTGCAATTTATTATCGAACAATCCGACATCCCCGTAATTGTCGATGCAGGGATTGGTTCTCCGAGTGATGCCGCTTATGCCATGGAGCTTGGAGCAGATGGGGTTTTATTAAATACAGCTGTATCTGGCGCAAAAGGTCCAATTCAAATGGCGGAAGCGATGAGGTTGGCTGTACAATCTGGACGATTAGGATATAAAGCAGGCCGTATTCCCAAACGAATGTACGGAATGAAGAGTAGTCCAGAGACGGCGATGATTGAATGATAACAGGACGGTATGCTCGCCAGGAACGCTTTGCCCCAATTGGACAGACTGGCCAGCGCCAATTAGTGACCAAACATGTTGTCGTAATTGGCGCTGGAGCATTAGGAAGTGCAAATGCGGAAATGCTTGTTCGAGCAGGAATAGGTAAGCTGACGCTGGTTGATCGCGATTATATCGAACTTAGTAATCTTCAGCGTCAGCAGCTTTATACAGAAGATGATGCGAGACAGAATCGAACGAAGGCAAAAGCAGCTCAACGAAGATTAAAAGCGATTAATCCGGTAGTGGAGATTACGGGAATTGTAGAAGAGTTTTCTGAGGAGAATGGAGAGAAAATAGTACAAGATGCCGATTTTGTTATTGATGGAACAGATAATTTTCAAACGCGTTTTGTAATGAATGATGTGTTAGCAAAACATCGTAAACCTTGGGCATATGGTGGCTGCTTACAGAGTACTGCCATCGCACTTACCATTATTCCTGGAAAAACTCCTTGTTTACAATGTTTAATTGATCACCTTCCTCAGGAAGGGAAAACCTGTGATACGGTTGGAATTATTTCTCCTGCGGTACAGGTGACAGCTGCCTATCAGACAACGGAGTGCTTAAAATACTTAACAGATAATGGTACATCTCCGGAGTTAGTACAAGTCGATATATGGGGACGGTCATATAGTGCGATTAATGTAAGTAGGTTAGTAGATCCCATTTGTTCATCTTGTTCTCAATCAGCAATTTATCCTTATTTAACCAAGGAAAAAGGGTTGAAAACGGCTATGCTTTGTGGAAGAGATACGGTACAAGTAAGACCAGGAGAAAAAGGGAGCTTATCAGTTTCTAATTTAGTGAAAGAGATCGGTAACCTTACGGATAAAATTAGAGATAATGGTGAAGTCCTCATTTTTGAAATTGACGATGTTCGTTTTGTCGTGTTTCAAGATGGCAGAACCTTAATACATGGCGTTAGCGATGTGAATACTGCCAAGCAATTATATCAGCGCTATATTGGCGCGTAGTTTTTAAGGTGGTACACTGGATGAAGTTTTTTCTCTATAAAGTAGAATATGACGGCGGAAGCCAGTGGAGGGAATAAAAGGAAATATTATAAGACAGGTGATCAAGCAAACGTTGGTCATAGTATTATCCGATTATAGCTAGTATTAGGAAGAGGATCGTGAAGCGTTATGGAATGGGGCTACTACTGTTCCATCTGCTATCCACAGATCTTCTGTCATGAAATAATGATACATGGTTTAATATTGCTATGTAGATAGTTGAAGGGTGAGGTTACTAATCTAATACACTTATAAAGTAAGTGAAAGCAGAAGACCAAGGGATGGGACTTCTGCTTTGTTAATTTTAAAAGTGGACCTATACAACTTATCTTAAAATGGGTTTGTTGCCCATTGTAAAGATTGTTTAATGAAAATACGAGGATGTAGTTTTAGTTGAGCGACCATATATTCCGCTAGATCTTCAGGCTGCATATACTTATCCTCATTTTTTTCTGCTAATTGGTCTCCGAAGGCAAGTTCTGTAGCAACAAGACTTGGATTCATCGTGAACACGCGAATATTGTTTTTACGAACTTCCTGCATTAGTGCTTCTGTCATACCTTGAATAGCAAATTTAGATCCACTATAGGAGGTAGAACCTGCTGTGCCTTTTAGTCCATTACTAGAAGAAATAGTAATAATGTCTCCTTGATTCTTTTCAACCATTTGTGGCAAGACAGCACGTGTAACGTGGTATGTTCCAAAAACATTAACCTCGAAAGTATGCTTCCATGTTACTGGGTCCATCTCTAGAAAAGCACCGTATGCTCCAATACCAGCATTATTTATAAGTATATCTGCTGAGCCAATTTCTTTTTGTAAGTAATCAATCGCTTGCTCAACTTCTTCTAGATTAGCTATATCAGCAGTAGCAAAGCTTGCTTTAACACCATGGGCTGCTGCTTCCTTTGCAACTTCTTCTAGCTTGCTTTTTGTGCGGGCGATTAGGCCAACATGGACTCCCTCTTTTGCTAATACGAGAGCAGTAGTTCGTCCAATACCACTACTAGCACCTGTAATGTAGGCAACTTTACCTTTGATAACTTGTCCCATATGAATCATCCTTTCTATAGCGATCTACGGTAAGTATAAGTTTTATAAGGAATAGATTCAAAGATAACTTATTACATCATTATCGGTGAGAAATGGATCCAATTTAAATGCTCCCTACAAAGAGGGAATTAACAGGAAAAAGATTAATAAAAGCATGATTATAAAAAAACGTTGGTGAGAGGGAAAATGCTGTACTTCGCTTTCCCTCTCACTCGATTGCCTCCCATACGTTTTATCCTTTTTCACTACGAAACGCTAATTACTTTAATGATTAAGAAGGATGGGTAGTCTTTTCACACCGCGTACAATCATGCCTGTTCTCCATACTAAATCTTGTTTGGTAATATTCAAGGCAGCGTGCGGATAACGTTTAAAGAAGCTAGAAATCGCAATTTCACCTTCTAAACGAGCAAGCGGAGCACCTAAGCATGCGTGAATTCCCTTACCAAATGCTAAATGCTTACTTTTTTCTCGCGTAATATCTAGAATTTCTGGATCTTTGAATTGCTCTGGATCGTGATTGGCAGAATTAAGGGAAATGATGACTAGATCCCCTTTTTTCATAGATTGTCCTTTAAATAGGATATCTTCTCCAGCCCAACGCGATGTACTGTATTCAACCGGACCATTAAATCGCAGTGTTTCTTCCAATGCATTGGTGATTAATGTTGGCTGCTTTTTTAATAATTCTAGCTGCTCAGGGTGTTCTAATAAATTCATAATGCTATTCCCAATAAAATTAACGGTTGTCTCGTGTCCTGCAATTATTAATAATGATACAACACCGTATAACTCTTTTTCAGTAAGTTGGTTCCCTTCTGCCTCCGTAATGACCAACTTACTAATTAAATCTTCACCAGGATTTACACGTACGATAGCAAACCGTTCCTTTAAATAGTGGATGAAATTATCCATGTGCTGTTCCATATCCTCTTGTACCATGGCACCATTTGTTCCTTCAATTAAGACATTTGACCAAATGCGAAATTTATCACGATCTTCTGTTGGGATTCCTAACATTTCACAAATAACGATGATTGGTAGTGGGAAAGCAAGTGAATCGATTACGTCAACAGACTGGTGATTAGCCATTTCGTCAAGGAGATGGTCTGTTATTTCTTGAATACGACCTCTCATTCCTACAATCATTTGTGGAGTAAATGCCTTAGAAACAAGACCACGTAAGCGTCTGTGATCAGGCATATCTGCAAACAACATATTTTCATCTAAAACGGTATAATAATTTAATTCATCTTCATGTATCAGTTTTCTAAAATCTTTAATAAATCGTTGGTCCTTTAATGCTGCTAACGCATCTTCATATCTCGTAATAAACCATGCATACTGACCATCTGGAAGTCGTATTTGGGTAATTGGCTCTTCCTTTCTTAATTGATTATAAGTTGGATAAGGATTAGCAATGAATGGCTTTGTAAATAACGTATCGCTCACAGATTTCATTTGAACCGCTCCTTTTGCAGAAAAATAGGTTATCGAGTTTCTTTTATTTGATCAAACATAATTTCTACATATTGGAATTAAGAAGATCTTTTTACCATATCAATATAAAGCTGTTGATATGCTTTATGTTCTGCTTCCATACCTAACTCAGAATAGAGAATGGATAACCATTCTACTGGTTTAGGGTCATCAGGATATAGTTCCATATCCCAACTCATGCATTCAATAGCTAATTCTTGCTGTTTAAAATAATGATAGAGTTCACCCAGACGTCGCTGTTGATTAGGGTCTTCAGCAAGTTCATTTATTTCATGAACCAGATTAATAATCCGCTTTGCAAATGGTTTCGTCATAAATGGCTCTAGCCATTTTAAAATATCGGGAAGGGGTAGTTCAGAGAGTAATCGGCAGATAGCTTGATGTAACATCCTATCTGCCTGCTTCCTATCTATCGTATGTAATGTGAGAATGAGCTGCTGGAGTTCTTTAGAATTCAGTGAGACGGGATTGACGGTAATTTGTTCGATTGTATTTACTAACAATTTGGATTGGGTAGGTTCCAAGGAGAGGCTGTGCTCGCTTTGCAAAACCATTAATTTTTGTACGTTTTTTGTTGATAAATATACATTCAATAAGTCTTTGAGGAATGTATCTAAGGTAAGTCCGCGTGTATATAAATCTTCCAAAACCTCTATTAAAGAGATAGCAGGGTAGTGTTGGTCTAACGTGGCTTTTAATTCCTGATAATCGGCATTACGTTGTGTATAGACAGCTTGGCTTATATGGATAGCGGCTAAATCCATCCATCGTTCCTGCTGCTTATATATG
This sequence comes from Virgibacillus sp. AGTR, assembly GCF_016919725.2. GTDB lineage: Bacteria > Bacillota > Bacilli > Bacillales > Amphibacillaceae > Virgibacillus > Virgibacillus salarius. The sequence continues at coordinate 25,069 of NZ_JAJERH010000002.1, read as the reverse complement.
TGTGCAAGCTTTTGAAAATCTTCGTGTTTATGGTCATAACAAATTTCTTCTACATAAATGGGGTCTTTCATAAGCATTTTCTCATCTTTATGTTTGTATAGTTCCTCGTACTTTGCAAATGTTAAATCACTGGAAAACGTATCAACTAATCGGTGATTAGGAGCAAAGCCTCTAAGGATCCTAAAAATACGGTAACAAGATAGTAATTTTCCATCTCGTCGCTCTTTATAAAAGCATTTTTCAATAAAATTTGCTAGCTTTTCTTTTTTTATAAAGGATTCGAAGTAGGTAGTGATTAATGCAGTTTCCTGAAGTGTGTATTCATTTAATAGTTTTTGAAAAAGGGAACTATATTTTCGTTTCTTAAATTGGGAATAAGGTGAGATTTGTAATTCGATAAATGGATGTGGAGAAGAAAGTACGAGTCCGTATTGGAAAGCTTTCCTTAGGTGAGATGTTTTTCGGGTGGTCCTTGAGCTGTCATACGTTAAATACTTATCGTTATGGAAAAATAAATAATATCGTTGCTGCTGGAGGTCAGTGGCTTCTATAACCTTACTTTGTTTATAAATGGCCATTCGATTAACATCAAGTTTTAACGTATGCTGATTCAAATTCTTTAAAAATATAGTTTGATTTCGCATGCTTATCCTCCTCTAAAAGAAACTTATGTATATATATTAAGTATGTCTAAGATAAATGACTTGATCAAGAAAAACAATTTTAAATGGTGTCCTTTCATTATAGATGAAATAGTTTTAATTTGCATGCTTTGATTTTTTAACATAATTTGGGCTGCCTAATATATTGGTATATAGATGTTTTTATCCCGCATATAACTGGCAGTAAGCCCCCCACCTCAAGGAATAAAGTGAAAGCAATATAGATAAGAAGGGGTTCAACTGCCAGTAAATGTCCGATTGGTTCCACTAACCATCCGTGGGGGATAAACACACTCCCCACGGATGGAAGTTTCACTTTATCCCGCATATAACTGGCAGTAAGCCCCCCACCTCAAGGAATAAAGTGAAAGCAATATAGATAAGAAGGGGTTCAACTGCCAGTAAATGTCCGATTTGTTCGGGCCTACATGGAAGTAGGTCACAAAGGCGTTGCCACAGGACGTGGCGATTTAAGCCTTTGTACGTATTTGTTTCAGTAAAAGCCGGATGGAAGTTTCACTTTAAGAAAGAAAATCTTTTTAAATGATACGATGCATTTAATTTGGAAATTGTAAGGGGTGTAACAAATGCCTGCCATTTCAGGTGACGATTATATAAAGCGGATTGATCAGTTGAACACAGAAATTTGGTATAACGGGGGGAAAATAAATGGGAGGATTTCTCAGCATCCAGCTTTTAAAGGCGCGATTCAAAGTCAAGCCATGCTCTATGATTTGCAGCTGAGGGATGATTATATTGAAGAAATGACCTATCATTCACCTCATACAGGTGATCGTATTGGAACTTCTTATATACAGCCTAGGACGATACAGGAATTAAAGAAACGTAGTCGTATGATACAAATATGGGCAAAAATACATGGTGGAATGATGGGTAGGAGTCCAGATTATATGAACACCGTATTAATGGCCTTCGCTTCTTCTGCAAGGTTATTGGAAGGAAAAGCAAATTGCTTTCCGAAGCGGCTTGTTCAATTTTATGAAAGGGCTAGGGAAGAAGATATGTCGTTTACACATACCTTTATTAACCCACAATTCAATCGGTCAAAGTATTATATAGAAGATAGCGAAGAACCAATTGCTGCCAAAATTGTAGATGAAACAGAAGCAGGTTTAATTATAAAAGGTGCCCGGCTTTTGGCAACACAGGGCGGAATGACAGATGAGCTGCTTGTTTTTTCAGCTGGAAGAATATTTGAAGAAAATAATGCATACTTTTTATCTGTTCCTAGTGATGCTAATGGGCTAAAATTCATTTGTCGCGAATCATTCTGTAAGGGAGATTCCTCTTTTAATTATCCATTAAGTTCTCGATTTGAAGAAATGGATACGATGATTGTATTTGATAATGTTTTCATACCATGGGAGCGGGTCTTTTTTTATAAAAACATCGAGGTAGGTAATCGTTTTCAACGAGAAAGTGCGTTTTTGCCTTTTAGTCTGCATCAAGTGATTAATAGGCAGGTTGTAAAGCTAGAATTCGTTTTGGGTATTGCTGAGGAGATTATCGAGTCAATCCATACTGGTACGTACGAGAATGTACAAGAGAAGATGGCAGAAATCATTGTCGGTTTAGAGACAATAAAAGCATTGTTAATTAAATCAGAGGTGAATGCGACACTGGATGAGTTTGGACTGATGCGACCGGAATTAGCTTCGTTACAGGCAGCAAGTAGCGCATTTCCCAAAATTTACCCACGGGCAGTGGAAATCATTCAATTACTTGCTGCTAGCGGATTAATGACTATACCTACAGAGGAAGATTTTAATTCGTCTATACGGATGGATTTGGATCAATATTTGCAGAGTGCAACAAAAGATGCAGTGGAAAGGGTGAAGTTATTTCGATTAGCATGGGATTTGACAATGAGCCCATTTGGTTCCAGACAAACACAATATGAGCGATTTTTCTTTGGTGTTCCTAATGTATTAGCAAGTGAATTATACCATGGTTATAATAAGAAAAAATATCAGGAGTTTATTAAAGCATTTATAGATCAAACATTCACATCGGAAAATGAAAGCAAAAGTAGTAGATAGCATAACTAAATATTAGTTGCTGAGACTTCACACTGTATCGCACATTGTGGGGGGCAGACCCGAGAGACTATTTCTCCGACATTATTTTACTTAACGATTTAGGCGAGATTATCACCCTGCAAAATAGAAGCTAAGGCTTATCTAGGATTGCGCGCATTACTGAAATAAGTGAAGTCTATGAACTGGGTACCTATCGATCGATGCTACCTTTTGTTGACCGAAACCAACAACAGATTAAGGGGCAGTTTGTGAAGTATGAGAGGTGATTAAAAGAAGTGTCGATATAATAAATGCTTAGTAGGCATTATTTTTTTGCGGAGTAAGGGTAAAACCCACTTATTTGTTCAACTAGTAATCAGTGGGGGATAAACAATAATTGATAAACAAAAAACCCCCACTGATTGAAGCTTTACTTTATCTAAAAGTTTCTCTTTTCATATGTATACATTTAGTCTATAATTTACAGGATATTTGCATAATTATGTCGAATATTAATGCGTAAATTTTAGATTAAGGTGGTGAATGGTATGGATCAACTAATAGATAAGATACCTTTTGTTAATCACGATTCAAGAATAAAGAAAATTAAGAAGGGTTTTTCAGCTGATAAAAAATTTGTAGTTGATAATCGCTATCTTATCCGAGTTTTTTCAAGTGAACAGGAAGCGAGTAGGGAAAAGGAATTTAAGACAATCATGCGCTTACAAACTTATTCCAAGTATGTCCCTGAAGCAGTTGAATTTGGCTCTATAACGGATACGGATTATTCATATATGATACTTACTTATATTACCGGTAAGGATGGAGAAGCTGTCTTACAATGTTTAACAGAAGATGAACAGTACGAAGCGGGAATTCAAGCTGGTATGGAATTAAAGAAGCTGCACGCCTTTCCAGCCCCAGAAAATATACCATCATGGTACGAAATTAAAAGACGAAAAAGTAATAAATATCTGTCAGAATTGGAGGCTATCGATGTTGATGTAAACATGAAAAGGATGCTTCGGTCGTATATTAAGGAAAATGAGCAATTATTATACAATAGGCCAAATACATTTCAGCATGATGACTTTCATCCTGCTAATCTATTGATCAACGAAGGCAGATTTGCAGGAATAATTGATTTTCAGAGAATAGACTGGGGTGATCCTATTCATGATCTCCAAAAACTCGGCTTTTTTTCTAATCGAGTAAGCAATGCGTTTACAAGGGGAATTGTTGATGGTTATAACGAAAATGATGTTTCTATAAAGTTTTGGGAACTATATGCATTATATAGTGCCATGCATATTGTATCCTCGCTTGTGTGGGGAAGGAAAATGGGCAACTATCAGACCATGCTGACCTATTCGCTAGATGTTATTAGAGATCATAAAAACTTTACAACGTGTATCCAAGCTTGGTACCGCTGATCTTCATTCATAATTGATGGAACCATTAAATGAATGTGTTCGTATATAAATGATAAATATAAATAAGGAGTTAGCTATGAAACGAACGGTAGAATTTATATTAGGTTTAATTGCTGTTGCGATGGTATAGATGAAGTTATTAACATAATTTAACTATATAGGCTAGATAAAATGGATTTTAAAGTATAAATACCTGCTTTGAAATCTATTTTTTGGTAGTCATCGGAAATGAAGGAAATGATAAAATTTGTCCATGTGGATAAATATGCGTGTTAAGCCGCGTCCAGCTCCAGCGCCCAGAAACGATGTGACTTCACGAATCGTCTCACGATAATTCATCATCGGCTCGCAAGCTCACTGTGATTTCCTTATTTCCGTTGACTCGCTCCACTCGCTATGTTTCTAATCGGGAGCTTGTATCCCGCATATCACGTGCAGTATGCCCTCAATATGGATAAGAAGGGGATCAACTACCAGTTATAAGTCAGATTGGTTCCAAGGCCTTTAGGTTATACCCTTGTGGTACTAACAATCCGTGGAGGATAAACATCCCTCCACGGATCGTTGTTTCACTTTATCTATATAGTGTGCACATCCCATGCTCTATATCTGGTTAATTACAATTAAACGTTATTTCTTATTTTTCCCCACTTAATTCTACTAATATTTTTGCTTGAGACTTGTCCTTAGATAATGCTTCAAAGCCTTTTTCAATTATGTCATCCAGCTGTATTTCATCCGTGATAACAGATTGTGGCTGTATTTGACCAGATGCCATTAAATCAATCGTTTGCTGAAAAGAAGTAGGTGTATAAGCTATAGATGAAGTGATTTTCACACCTTTACCTGTTAATTGGAATGGGTTCCATTCAATCGGTCTAGCAAAGATTGATACGATTACCATGGTTCCTCTTGGTTTCGTTGCTTGAATAGATTGCTCAAATGTAGGAGCTACGCCAGCAACTTCAAAGGAAACATCTACACCTTCAGGTACGATATCTGTAATAGCTTTTACTGGATCAGTTTCCCCAGAATTAATAATATGTGTTGCTCCGACTTCTTTTGCTTTTTGCAGCCTTGTTTCCGATAGGTCTAATGCAATAATTTTGCTTGCACCTGCTGCTTTTGCTGCAATGATTGTTAATAATCCAATCGGTCCAGCACCGAATACTGCAACAGTGTCGCCAAATACTAGTCCGCCTTCTTTTATTGCTTGAACAGCAACTGCTGTCGGTTCAACTAAAGCTCCGTCTTGTAATGTTAATGGCTCAGGTAGGTGATATACATTTTTTTCTGGAACATTTGTAAATGATGTAAATCCACCATCTGTATTTAAACCGATAAAGGCAAAGCCATCATATGGGTCAAGATCCTCTGATTTATTTCCGAATGTAAGGGTAGGATTTACTGCTACTCGGTCGCCCGGCTTATATGTGGTAACCTTTGCACCTACTTCTTCTACAACTCCTGCAAACTCATGCCCAAATGTTAATGGAGTTGTATCACCTGTTAAAGGATCTTCTTTTTCTACAGGAACAAATACAGGTCCTTCCTCATATTCATGAAGATCACTTCCGCAAATGCCTGCCCAAGCTACTCTCACCTTTACTTCAGTTTCTTTTAAAGGTTTCAATTCTCGTTCTTCTACTCGTACATCTTTTTTACCGTACCATACTGCAGCTTTCATGGAATTATCCTCCTTATTACTCAGATGGAAATAATTAAATTACTACTTTAGTATACCATTCTTATTTTATAATTTGTCTATTTCTGTCGAAACTTCACATATTAGTCAAGATAATTTTACAAGTAATATACAAATTAGAAAATATATTGTTTGTAGTCTATAAGTTATGGGTCAATCGGAATTCATTTGGGTGATTTTGTTAGAAGTATACCTTTAGTAGTTAGTTCGTAGATGTGAATCATTATGTTAAAATTATGATTGAGAAACATAGAATCATCTAGTCTAGCATGCAGGTAGAATGAAGATATGGTTTCTAACTTTTAACGATTTATCCCACATATAACTTGCAGTTAGTTCCCTGCTTCAAGCAATAGAGAGAAAGCAATATGGATAAGGGGGAAATCGACTGCCAGTAAATGTCCGTTGGTTTAAAGGCCTCTAGGTCATACCCTTGTGGTGCTAACCATACGTGGGGATAAACAAAATCCCCTACGGATGGAAGTTGCACTTTATACTATGAAATATGGAATTTTACAGTAATCGAAGAATAATAGATGAATCTTATTATAAGGAGGAATATGGAATGAAATTTATTCACACTGCTGATTGGCATCTTGGCAAATTAGTACAGGGTGTCTATATGACAGAAGATCAAGCGTACATACTTCATCAATTCATCGTGGCTATTGAAAATGAAAAACCTGATGCTGTTATTATTGCAGGAGATTTATATGATAGAGCAGTGCCGCCAACAGAAGCGGTACATCTCTTAGATGAAATTTTAGAGAGAATCGTACTTCAACTTCGTATTCCGGTTTTGGCAATTGCTGGGAATCATGATAGTCCGAGCCGATTAAATTTTGGTAGTAAAATTATGCGAGATAATGGCTGCCATATTGTAGGGACGCTCACGAATGATTTACAACCAATTGTTTTACATGATCATGATGGAGAAGTTCATTTTCATTTAGTTCCTTATTGTGATCCAAGTGTGGTAAGAACTACTTTTCAGGATGATACGGTTCGTACACATAATGATGCAGCAAAGAAAATTATCGAGCAGATTGAGGGGAGAATGGATTCACATGCTAGACATGTATTTGTAGGACATGCTTTCGTTACTCCTTATGGAGCAGAAGAAGAAAATACGAGTGATTCAGAACGTCCATTATCTATTGGTGGATCGGAATATGTAGCTGCTGAGCACTTTGCAAAATTTCATTACACAGCGTTAGGACACCTTCATCAAGCGCATTATGTATGGAACGAGACGATACGTTATGCTGGATCTCCATTGAAGTACTCTATTTCAGAGGAGCATCATAAGAAAGGATTCTATGTTGTGGAAATAGATGGAGAAGGTGCTGTTAATGTTGAGAAACGTATACTGCATCCGAGAAGAGATGTGCGCACAGTTGAAGCTTCTATAAATGAGTTGCTGACACACCCTATCAATGATGATTATGTATTTATTCGCTTAACAGACGAGTTACCAGTACTTTCACCGATGGAAAAGGTGCGATCTGTTTACCCAAATGCGTTGCATGTTGAACGGAAGCATAATCAATTTTCTCTTGCTGATGATGAGGAGAATAATCGGGCAGAACGCACCAAGCTGTCAGAACTTGAATTATTTCATGCTTTTTACAAAGAAGTGAAGGGAACAGAAGCAACACAAGAAACGGAACAGCTTTTTAAAGAAGTACTGAATGAATGGCTGCATGAGGAATCAGATGTAACACAAACAGAAAAGTTGAAGCCTTATCTTACCATTTAATGCAGAAGGGAGTGGAATAATTGAGACCTTTAAAGTTAACAATGACAGCGCTTGGCCCATATAAAGATACGGAAACAATAGATTTTACGGAAATAGAAGCGTATCGTTTATTTGTTATTTCTGGAAATACTGGTGCCGGTAAGACGACTATATTTGATGGTATTTGCTTTGCTTTATATGGCTCAGCAAGCGGAGAAGATCGAGAAGAAAATATGCTGCGAAGTGATTTTGCCGATGACAATGTCCATACAGCAGTGGAGTTACTGTTTGAATTAGGCGGTCGTATTTTTCGAATTCTGCGCCAACTAGGCCATGTGAAGCAAGGGAATAAAACGAAGACAGGTGACCGATACGAATTCTATGAGCTAATAGATGGCAATGAAATTCCTTGTGTAGATAGGCAGATTGTATCTGAAATAAACAAAAAAATAGAAGCTTTAATTGGTTTAACACAGGATCAATTTAAGCAGATTGTTATGCTTCCGCAAGGAGAATTCCGTAAGCTGCTCACCTCGAAAACGGATAATAAAGAAGAAATATTACGTCGACTATTTAAGACGGAACCGTATAAAAAAATTAGTGAACGGATGAGAGAGAAGAGGGCTAATGCAGAACAGGCATACAATAAAGCTATCCAAGCTCGTGATCAATTGATTAAGCATATTGAAGTGAGGTTACCTAAACGAGAAAATTCATTTCTATTTCAGCTTTTAGAAAGTGAGCATTACAATATCAATCAGGTTATAACTGGTTTACAAGAAGAAAGTCACTTTTATATGGAGAGAATCGCGTGTGATAAGGCTAGATATGAACAAGCATATGAGGCTCATAATAACAAACAGGCGGAATATCACCAAGCAAAAGCTATAAATGATCGTTTCAATGAAATGCAACAAAAAAAAGCCAGACTAAACGAATTAGATAATCAGCTTACAACATATCAAAAGCGAGAAAAACAATTAGACGATGCAGAGCGAGCTAACAACCTCATTCCTTATGAAAAACAGCGAAATGATTGGCATAAAGAAGAGGAAATGCAACAAAAGAATCTTCACTACGCAGAAAATAAGCTTAAAACAGCTAACGAGCGAGTAAAGCAAGTGCAAGCCTTGTATAAAAAAGAGGAAGATAAGAAGGAAGAAAGAGAACAACTACGTATTATTCTGGAACAACTAAAGGATTATTTACCAATAGTTAAAGAAATGGATGCGTCTAACCAACAGTTGAATAAGCTGAATCAGCAAGTGCAGGATGGCGCCTCCGAATTGGAGAAACTTCAAAAACTACTCGATGTAAAGAATCAGCGAGCAGAAGCTATTCACGAACAAATAGAAAAGCTCGATCTCACAGTCGAGCAGTTACCAGATAAACAGCAACGATTACAAGAGATGCGAGATCAAGTAAAAGTCCTAATAGATTATATAGAGTTAGCAAAAAAACACGATAAATTAGAAAAAGAATCCAAACAAAAACATCAAGAAGCATCTCAAGCGCAAGCTGATTACCAACAAATTGAAAGGGATTGGCTTAATAATCAAGCTAGTATTCTAGCAGCGCATCTACATGATGGACAAGCTTGCCCGGTCTGCGGAAGTATCGATCATCCACAAAAAGCCATAAATAAGGATCGTAACGTATCGAGGGAGCATTTAGAAAAAGCGAAGCAGCAATTTCAGATACTAGATACGCAATATCGTAACAGCTTTGCTGAATGGAATTCAGTAAGCGTACAATTAAAGGAAAGGGAAAATGAATTAAATAACTATTCCATAAATAAGAGAGATGTAACAAGTGCTAAAGAAGCATTAGTACTTCAAGGGCAGCAACTAAGTGAAGAAGTGAAGCAATTACATCATGATAGAAAACAGCTTGCTGAATATAAAGCTATGTACGAACAGGCATTAAAAGAAACCAAAGATGTAGAAGCTAAAGTGAAAAGAACGGAGCAATATTATCAAGAGCAAGTTGCATCTTATCGTACTGCTCATGCTGTTTATCAGGAAAGAATACAAAAGATTCCTCAAGATGTGAGAACTCTGTCTGAATTAGAGAAAAAAATAGAAGTAAAAGAAGAGCAACGAAAGGAATTGGAGGAGCGCTGGGAGCAAATACAACAAAAGCTGTTGCAGGAGAAAGAAGAATTGACTAAAAGTGAATCCGATGTTAGTCATGCAAGCAACCAGCTGCAGGAAACGAAGATAAGGCGGGAGAATGCAAACAAACAGTTTGTTGATGCATTAAGCCAAGCGTCCTTCCAAACGGAGGAGGTGTTTCAACAAGCTAAGCTGGAAGAGGATGAGCGTAAGCAGTTAAAGCATAGCATAGAAGAATATAATCAGCATCGGCTTACGCTGCAAAAGCAGGTCCGTGATCTGAACAGAGAATTGAAAGATAAGCAGCAGGTTGAATTAACGACTATTGAAGCCAAACTGAAAGAATTAAAAGTAGAATACGAACAAGCATTAAAGACATGGGATCAATCAAATAAATACTATGAGGAAATCATTACACTACAGCAAAACATTGTCGAGGTCACTGAACAAGCTAATAACTTGGAAAAGAAATTAGCCACTATAACCGATCTCCATGATGTATTAAGAGGGCAAAATAACAAGAAAATATCCTTTGAACGGTATTTACAAATTGAGTATTTGGAGCAGATTATCGATGCGGCAAATTTACGATTAGATCGATTATCAAATGGTCAATTTTTCCTGAGTCGTAGTGACAGGCAGGAATCGCATGGAAGACAGAGTGGTCTAGGCCTCGACGTTTTCGATGCATACACGGGACAGACAAGAGATGTGAAATCCTTATCCGGAGGCGAGAAGTTTAATGCAGCTCTTTGTTTGGCACTAGGTATGTCAGATGTTATTCAAAGTTTTCAAGGCAATATTTCGATTGAAACAATGTTTATTGATGAAGGGTTTGGTACGCTGGATGAAGAAGCACTAAACAAAGCAGTTGATACATTGGTAGGTTTACAGCAATCGGGTAGAATGATTGGCGTGATCTCACATGTGCAGGAATTAAAAGCTATGTTCCCAGCAGTACTCGAGGTAAAGAAGACAAAAGAAGGATCTAGTCGAGCAAAATTTGTTGTAAAGTAACGGTAGCCTTTAAAGAATTTTAAAGGAACTGAATAGAGGAGGGCTATCAAAAGCTGAATCCTAGTGAATTTTTGTATCGCTTTTCACTGGCGTAGTTACATTTGACATGTGCTGTTTTCACAATTTTTTCGGCTAGGATAGACGTTCATGCATCGATTTCTCTCGGTAGAATAATTACTATTCCAAAGAACTGTCGAACTACTATCCTGATATACTTCATATTCGAATAGTAGTTCGACATTACTTATCTCAATTTCTATAGTCTCTCGCTCTTCATAATCGTTTAACTTGCTGAAACGATGGACTGTAAGTGCTGTAATGTTTGTTTTAGATTGTTTGTTTCCTCTTGTGTTAGAGGTACCATTGGAAGCCGAACATCCCCAACTGGAACACCTTTCATAGATAATGCTGATTTGACGGGCGAAGGACTAGGTGCAGCAAACAAAGCTTTCATGATTGGAAGTAAATGTTGATGTAGCGCTGCACTAGCTTTGACATTTCCAAAGCTAAATTGATTTATCATCTCTTGCATTTCATTACCAATGATATGGGAGGCGACTGAGACCACACCTTTTCCTCCAATAGCTAATGCTGGTAATGTTAGTCCGTCATCTCCGCTGTATAGGGAGAAGTCCTTGGATGTGCGTCTAATTATTTCTGACATCGCATCAAGGTTACCGCTCGCTTCTTTGATGGCAACAATATTATCTATTTTAGAAAGCTGTACCGTAGTATCTACAGTTAAATTGACACCAGTTCTTCCCGGTACATTATAAAGCATAATAGGGAGATTAGTAGCTGCTGCAATCGCTTGGAAATGCTGATAAATTCCTGTTTGCGAAGGTTTATTGTAGTATGGAGTAACAAGCATGATACCATTAACTCCAACTTTTTCCGCTTGTATTGTTAAATTAATAGTAGCTTTTGTGTTATTTGCCCCAGTTCCAGCTAATACCGGAATTCGATCATTTACTACTTCAACAACGAAGCGCATAAGCTGAATCTTTTCCTCATCTGTTAATGTAGCTGATTCACCTGTAGTTCCAGCAACAATCAGCCCATCCGTTCCATTTTTAATTAAATAATTTACGAGAGATCTTGTGGCATGAAAATCAATTTTTCCATGTTGATCAAATGGTGTCACCATTGCGGTTAATACTTGGCCAAATTCCATTTCTTTACACCCCTTGTGATAAGTTAAAACAATAGATGGATAGACCATTTCTAATTAACGCAAAAAAACAGCAGCAAGGGTTTGCTACTGCAGAAATGTAGTATTTCATTTTCTGCGTCAGATAGCCCTCCATATAGTTACCTATACGACAGTCCTGTATTTATTCAATAGCAGAACCAGCAACAGTAAATAATGAGTTATCTGTTACTTCGGCAACGATCCCTTTCCACAATCGTCAATGGATCTCATTATCCTCAAACTGTGTAATGATGACCGATGCACCTCTATCCTCACTTCAAATAATTGAAATAAGAAATATTTAATTGTCTGTAATATAACAGATTTCCTTATTTCACGCAAGGCTATTTGAATTTTAGCAAGGAAATGATGCCTATCGTTTATTCAATTGTTCCTTTAATGACATACAAATAAAGTGAACCTTCAATCAATTGAAGGTTTTGTTTGTCCCCCTAGTTACCAATAGTGTTGTTCCTTTATTGCTTGAAGCGGGGGTCTTACTGCTAGTTATATGTGGGGAAAAACATAATTTAGCTAAGCATCTCACCTAGAGTAATTACTCGAATCAATCAAAATATGACAAGTTGACATCCAGTCTATGCTTGAGGTGGTACGTGTTCTATAGGACGAAATACTTCTAGGTGAACTAAGGGCATCACTGTTTAAAGAATTCTTCCACCAATCCTATAAACTTCAGTACAATTGGAGGTAAATAACGATTTTTCTCATAGGCTAGATATACGCTTCTGGATAAATGTGAATCGTTAATATGTTTTATATGATAATCTGAATGAACTGTATTTTTAACATAGTTTTCAGGAACAACTGTGATTCCTAAACCTTCGATAACAAGACGACATGCTGTTTCAAATCGCTCGATTTCAAATTGAATCATTGGCTGAATCCCTGATTTAGCAAATGCATAAAGAATATCCTCTCTTGTTTGAAAGCCTTCTTTGCAAATGATAAATGTTTCGTCTTTCAAGTCATAAATAGTTAGCTCTGTATGATCTTGTAAGTTGTGCCCTTGAGGAAGAACAGCAACTAATTTTTCCTCATAGATAGGTAATGTCTCAATCGCATCATTATTCAAATTCTGATTTGTTATAGCTAGATGAATATCGAAGTTTGTTAAAGCTTTCTCTACATCCGTTAAACTTAGAATTTCTAATAATTTTATATGAGCATCCTGATATTCTTTCTGAAATTGTTTCAAAATTTTTGGTACCCAAAAATTGGAGGACTCTATTAAACCGATTGTGAGTTCCAGCGGTCCCTGCTCTTTCAAGCGGATCATTTCTTTAGATACATGCTGATAGTGATTTAACAATTTTTTAGCCTCTTGATAAAGTATTTTACCCTCACTTGTGACCTCGAGGCTCCTCGTATTACGTTTAATTAATGTCAATCCTACTTCATTCTCTAGCTTTTTAATAGCAGCACTAAGTGATGGCTGAGATACATGTAAGACGGTTGCTGCTCGAGTATAGGTTGATTGTTCAACAATCGTAACAAAATAGACTAAATGGCGAAATTCCATCCTAATCTCCTTAATTTATAGTTGAATTTTATAAAAATATAGAATATTTATATTTGTAATTATATATTATTATAATTATAATTTTAATGTATGGTATTAAATTAAAAAAATGTTATGTCTTCTATTATCTATAGTACCAAATAAACAGAAGGATCGATAATCAGATGGAAAAGGAATGTGAATTTTTTAACTACAGAAAATGTAAACGGTTTATTTGAGGTTGCTAACATAGGGAGGAGATGAAGAAAATGAGAATGGAAAAGAACATGCAAGTAGAACAATATCGTGGTTCAGCATTACATACGAAAGGATGGATACAAGAAGCTGCTCTTCGAATGTTGAATAATAATCTGAGCCCAGAGGTGGCAGAAAATCCAGACGAGCTAGTGGTTTATGGTGGGATAGGTAAAGCAGCACGAAATTGGGAATGCTACGAGGCGATTGTGAAGGAATTAAAACAGATAGAGGAAAATGAGACCTTACTCATTCAATCAGGAAAACCCGTTGCTGTGTTCCGTACGCATACAGATGCTCCGAAAGTGCTGATTGCTAACTCGAATTTAGTTCCAGCATGGGCGAATTGGGAGCACTTTCATGAATTGGATCAGAAAGGTTTAATGATGTATGGGCAAATGACTGCGGGCAGCTGGATCTATATTGGCAGCCAAGGAATTGTGCAAGGAACATATGAGACATTTGCAGAATGTGCTAGGCAGCATTTTGACGGTAGTTTACAAGGAACGATTACTGTGACGGCGGGGTTAGGCGGCATGGGAGGAGCGCAACCTTTAGCGGTGATACTAAATGAGGGGATCTGTATTGCTATAGAAATAGATCCTCATCGTATCCAGCGTCGATTAGATACAAATTATTTAGATACCTCTACGGATAGCTTAGATGAAGCAATAAAGCTTGCTGAAGAAGCGCGTAGTAAAGGGGAAGCGCTATCTATAGGCTTGTTAGGCAATGCAGCTGAGCTTCTACCGGAAATGCTTACAAAAGGATTCATTCCAGACGTACTAACAGATCAAACCTCCTCTCATGATCCGCTGAATGGCTATATCCCTGTTCATATGACGTTAGCAGAAGCAGCTAAATTAAGGGAGAATAATCCAGGGAATTATGTTCAATTATCTAAACAAAGTATTGCAGTTCATGTTAAGGCAATGCTGCAAATGCAGCAAAAAGGGGCGGTTACCTTTGATTATGGAAATAATATCCGCCAAGTAGCCAAGGATGAAGGAGTAGCGAATGCATTTGATTTTCCTGGATTTGTTCCTGCTTATATTCGCCCACAATTTTGTGAAGGTAAAGGACCGTTTCGCTGGGTGGCATTATCCGGCGATCCAGAAGATATTTATAAGACAGATGAGGTCATCCTGCGCGAATTTAGTGAGAACGAGTCGCTGTGTAAGTGGATTCGCATGGCGCAAGAGAAAATTAGTTTCCAAGGACTCCCTTCTCGGATTTGCTGGCTAGGGTATGGAGAAAGAGCCCGCTTTGGAAAAATTATTAATCGTATGGTTGAACGAGGTGAATTAAAAGCACCGATTGTTATCGGACGTGATCATCTTGATTCAGGTTCCGTAGCCTCACCAAATCGAGAAACGGAAGTGATGAAGGATGGAAGCGATGCGGTAGCGGACTGGCCAATATTAAACGCGTTGATTAATAGTGTTGGGGGAGCTAGCTGGGTCAGTGTCCACCACGGTGGCGGCGTTGGTATGGGATACTCGCTTCATGCTGGAATGGTTATTGTTGCCGATGGAACAAAAGAGGCGGAGGAGCGTTTGGATCGCGTCCTTACAACAGATCCTGGGATGGGGATTGTTCGTCATGTGGATGCAGGCTATGAAAAAGCCGAGGATACTGCGAAGGAAAAAGGTGTTCATATTCCAATGCTACAACGTAAAGGGGCGTTATAAATGTCAGATATCCTATTTATTAAACATGCAGCTCAATTACTTACCATAAGTGGAAATACCGATAAGCCAGCTAAAACTGATGCAATGAGAGAGCTTAATAGTATAGAAGATGGTGGATTACTTGCGAAGGACGGTGAGATTATTGCCATTGGTACGACGGAAAAAATTCAAGCGAAGTATGCCGATGAAATTGCTCAAGCTAAACAAATCGATGCGTCTAATAAAGTAGTTTCCCCAGGTCTGATCGATCCTCATACACATCTTGTTCATGCCGGAACAAGGGAGAATGAGTATGCAATGCGACTAAAAGGAAAGTCGTATATGGACATCATGCATGCAGGAGGCGGTATTCACGCAACAACTCGAGCTACGCAGCAAGCAAATTATGACCAACTTTATCATGAATCGAAGCTGCGTCTAGATACATTTCTAACAAATGGCGTCACCACAGTAGAAGCAAAGAGTGGATATGGTTTAACGACAGAACATGAAATCAAGCAATTGGAAGTTGCCAAGCAATTAAATAAGGATCATGTCATGGATGTTGTTTCAACATTTATGGGAGCACATGCTGTACCAGTAGCCGAAAAAGAAAATCCAGATATTTTTGTAGATCGAGTTATTTCAGAGATGATTCCAGAGGTTGCTAAACGGAATTTGGCAACATTTAATGATGTGTTTTGTGAGCGAGGCGTATTTACGCCAGAACAATCAAGAAGAATTCTGGAGGCGGGTAAGGAATATGGACTAATTCCAAAAATTCATGCGGATGAAATTGAATCCTATGGGGGGGCAGAATTAGCTGCAGCTGTTGGTGCGATTTCAGCTGATCATTTATTGAAGGCATCGGATGTAGGAATTCGTCAAATGGCTGAACAAGATGTTATTGGTGTTCTTTTACCAGGTACTGCATTTTTCCTAATGGCAGAATTTGCTCAAGCAAGAAAAATGATAGATCAAGGCTTAGCCGTTGCTCTTTCTACGGATGCAAACCCAGGTTCATCCCCAACGTTATCCTTACAGTTTATTATGAATCTTGGCTGTTTAAAAATGGGGATGACACCTGAAGAGGTTATTACAGCAACAACCATCAATGCTGCACATGCGATTGGTTGTGCTGATAAAATCGGGAGTCTAGAAATTGGTAAACAGGCAGATATTACGATTTTTAATGTACCAAATTATCTAATGCTATCCTATCAATATGGAATGAATCATGTGGATACAGTTATCAAGAAGGGAAAGGTAGTTGTAGAACAAGAGAACTTGTCCACATGTAACAGGCATGTATCCTCCGTATAAGAAATAACAAAAGATGGGGTGGAATTAGGTTAATACGATTTATTGCGTATATAACTGGCAGTGATATTTCCACTAAAAGCAATAAAGTGAAACCAATAATGGATAATAGAGATATCCACTGCCAGTAAATGTCCGAGTGGTTTAAAGACCTTTAGGTCATAATCTTGTGGTACAAACCTTCAATGGGGATAAAAATCCACACTAATTGATGTTTCACCCTATGATTATAGCTATGTAATATTTGATTTTTGAATAATAATAGACGGAATTTTTTGTAAATGTTATTGACGGATAATTTTACGAAGACGTATACTAAAAGTAGTTACTAGTCATTAGTTAAGATTAGATTATTTAAAGAGCGTTTGATATATACTTGGCTTTCAAAAAAGAGGAGCTATGCGGACTACATAGTAGGTCTTCAACTCAGAAGAAGGCTGAACCGCTACCCGAAAGCGGAGTATTCCAGTTGTATGGAGGCAACTGACTTTTGAGAAACCATTTTGTATAAGCAGAGACCTTTAGGAGAAGAAACAATGACACAAAAACTTCGTATTGGAAAAATTGCTACGTTACTTGCAATGCTAGATGAGCAAGAACGAGCGTCCTATCAATCGATAGTTCCAGATGTCCAAATTTGTGAAGGAAAAGTTGGATCAATGGATATGCAAAAAGTGATTTCCGCAGTAGAAACGGCAGTGAAACGAAGCAAGCTAATTCAAGAAGGCGTTTATCGAGAAACACATGCACTTTATCATGCAATTTTAGAAGGATTAGAAGGAGTTACTAGAGGGCAGTGGGCAATTGGTGAAATGATGCGTACCGTTGGGTTACGATTCGCTGTTGTTCGTGGGAACCCATATGTAAATCCTGAAGAAGGTGAATGGATTGCCGTTGCCTTTTACGGTACCATTGGAGCTCCAATAAAAGGCTTGGAGCATGAAGCTGTCGGACTAGGTGTTAATCATATTTAATTATATAAATCATTACCTAAAGTGAGTAGACATGAGGAGGTGATGGTGGCTTATTTGTATGCCATTATCGCCTCTTTTTTATTGTATTAATGAAAAGGGGGAAGCGTAATGATTGAGCTATCAGGAGATTCTTTAACCATAGATCAATTGAAACGCATCTGTATTGAACAGGAGCAAATTACCATTTCAAAAACTAGTATGGAGAAGGTTCGAGAAAGCAGATTAGCTGTGGATAACATTGTTGCCAATAAAGAAATTGTTTATGGGATTACGACTGGTTTTGGGAAGTTTAGCGATGTTATGATTGAGGCAAAAGACGTAGAGGATTTACAATTACATTTAATTCGTTCACATGCCTGTGGAGTTGGTAATCCATTTGAAGAAAAGGTATCGCGTGCAATGATGGTCCTTCGCTTAAACGCACTATTAAAAGGATTCTCTGGCGTACGTCCTGTGCTCGTTGAGCTATTAGCAGATCTAGTTAATGAGCGAATACATCCTGTTATTCCTGAGCAAGGTTCTCTGGGGGCATCAGGAGATTTAGCTCCATTAGCACATTTAGCCTTAGTGATGATCGGTGAAGGGAAAGTCTTTAATGAAAAGGGAGAAGCGGTTGATGCTGCCTCGGTTCTTTCTAAAAAACAGCTTCAACCAATTGTATTACAAGCAAAGGAGGGGCTAGCACTAATTAATGGAACCCAAGCGATGGTAGCAGTTGGTGTCATGAATTATATAGAAGCCGAAAAGCTAGCCTATGACAGTGAGTGGATAGCTGCGTTAACGATGGAGGGATTGCAAGGGATTATCGATGCTTTTCATCCAGCTGTTCATGAAGTACGAGGGTATCCGCAGCAAGTAGCGGTGGCTAAGCGAATGACAGCTTGGTTAGAAGGCAGTCAATTAATTACTCATCAAGGAGAAAAACGGGTCCAAGACGCTTATTCCTTGCGTTGCATTCCTCAGGTTCATGGGGCAACATGGCAAGCACTGGATTATGTAAAGGAAAAATTAGAAATAGAAGCAAATGCTGCAACAGATAATCCACTTATTTTTGATGGGGGAAAGCTGGTTATCTCAGGGGGCAATTTTCATGGTCAACCGATTGCGATAGCTATGGATTTTCTGAAAATTGCGGTTGCTGAACTTGCCAATATTTCTGAACGACGTGTAGAGCGTTTGGTTAATCCACAGTTGAATGACTTACCGGCATTTTTAAGTGCTCAGCCTGGGCTACAATCTGGGGCCATGATTATGCAATATGCTGCAGCGTCGCTCGTATCTGAGAATAAAACGTTAGCTCATCCAGCCAGTGTCGACTCGATTCCGTCATCGGCTAATCAAGAGGATCATGTCAGTATGGGGACAATAGGTTCTCGACATGCTAGGCTGATCATAAATAATACAAGACGTGTGTTAGCAATTGAATGCATATGTGCTCTTCAAGCAGTGGAAAGCACAGGGATAGACAAAATGGCCGGTAAACTAAAAGAAAAATGGGAAGCATATCGGAAGGTCGTGCCAACGATAAGTGAAGATCGGATTTTCTCAACAGATATAGAAGAAGTTGCTTCGCTTTTAAACGTTAAAAAGGGGGATTATGCAACGGATCTCCAGCTAGATATAACTTGACATACAAAGGATGAATTATTAGAATTATCAATAATTATATCTTATGTAATTAAATAGGAATAATTGAAAACGATTGCATTTTGGGGGAAATATACTTAGCAATTAGAGGTCGATGTAGAGGGATTCTGCAAGAGAAACTTCTATAAAACAAAACCCCAACTGATTGGAGTTTCACATTATTGATGTAGTGGACAGAAAAGAGAGAATTATAATGAAGAGGAGTTTGCAGAAATGTCTAAACAAGCAATTCAACAAATGAAATTATCAATGCGTCTACCAGTCATTATGGCACCGATGTTTTTAGTGTCTAGTCCTAAAATGGTCGTGGCAGCTTGTCGTGCTGGAATTGCTGGGACTTTTCCAGCATTAAATGCAAGAACTAGTGATATTTTAGAAGACTGGATGCATCAAATTAATACGGAAATTGATGTACTCAAAGAAAAAGAACCGACGAGGAAAATCGCACCTTGGGGTATAAACTTTATTACTCATCGTTCCAATAAGCGGTATACGGAAGATTTGAAATTAATTGAAAAATACCAGCCACCCATTGTTATTACGTCTTTGGGGGATCCTAGTCCAGTTGTCGAGATTGCCCATCAGTATGGTGGCGTAGTTTTTTCCGATGTCATTAATGTAAAGTTTGCCAAAAAGGCGATTGAAAAAGGTGCTGATGGTTTGGTACTTGTTGCCAGTGGAGCTGGCGGCCATGCTGGAGTATTAAATCCAATTCCGTTTATTCATGAAGTCCGTTCATTTTTTGACGGACCTATCGTACTTGCAGGTGGTATGTCGGAAGGAGAAGATATCCTTGCATCAGAAATTCTAGGTGCTGATTTTGTTTATATGGGAACACGATTTATACCTTCTGAAGAAAGTGGAGCACCTGATGCATATAAGCAAATGATTGTTGAATCATCGATTGAAGATATTATTTATACAGATGCATTTAGTGGTGTTAACGCGAATTATTTAATTCCTAGTATTGTAAAAGCTGGGCTTGATCCAAATCAATTAGAAAAGAAACAAGAAATTAACTTTGAAAAATTGGATAATCCAGAAGTAAAGGCATGGAAGGATGTATGGGGTTCTGGTCAAGGAATTGGCGCGATTGACAAGGTTCAATCAATTGAGAGAATTGTTAGTGAGCTAGAGGAGTCGTATACAAAAGCAACGCGAAATATTGTCAGTCAGGATAATACTATGACACAAACATAATGTGAAAATGGTTTTAAAAGGGCTCCATATATAAAGTATCCACTGACACAGATGGATTTTATACAACGAATAGAAATAGGAATTTAACGTACTTCCGAAAGAAGTCTCCATCTTCAAGCGTGTGAAGGGCGTAGCCCAACGGTAAGAGGATGAATTTCGGTTGGGCGACAGCCCAAAGGCTTTTTTCCTTTTTTGCTCAAAGCACAACCCAACAGTGAATTATCGAAATTCATCAATGCCTATAAAAGTGCCAGTCCAAGACTTAGCAAGAGGGATTTTCCTCATGTCCGTAAAAAGTTATGGAAAGAAATGTTTTGGTCAAGAAGTTTTTGCTTGTTGACGACTGGCGGTTCGCCTATTGAAGTAGTAAAAAAATAGATTGAAAATCAAAGGATAAAGTGAGGTGATTTGATATGGCTAAACAAAATAAAGCGTACAAGTTTAGATTGTATCCAACAGATGAACAGGCTTTGGTTATACGTAAAACCTTCGGTTGCGTTCGCTTTGTCTATAACAAAATGTTAGCAGAACGAAAAGAAACGTATGAAACCCTAAAAGATGATAAAGAAGCATGGAAAAAGGTAAAACATCCTACCCCTGCCAATTACAAAAAAGAATACGAATGGCTAAAAGAAGTCGATTCATTAGCGTTGGCAAACGCTCAACTAAATTTAGATAAGGCATATAAAGCCTTCTTCAAAGGGCATGCCAGGTTCCCAAAATTCAAAAGCAAACGCCATAAACAAAGCTACACAACGAATGTCGTCAATGGAAATATTCAGTTGTTGGATGGTCATATCAAATTACCTAAATTAAAAATGGTCAAAATCAAGCAACATCGAGCAATTCCTTCGGAGTACACCATCAAATCTTGTACCTTGTCTATGACTTCATCAGGAAAATACTATATTTCGATTCTTACAGAGTACGAGAAGGAGATAAAAAGGAAGGAAATTGAAAAAGTTGTTGGCTTAGACTTTTCAATGGATGGGTTGTTTGTTGATAGTGAGGGTGAGAAAGCCAATTATCCTAAGTTTTATCGACAAATACTTAATAAATTAGCAAAAGAACAACGTAAACTTTCTCGTAAAAAGAAAGGCTTTGCAAATTGGAATAAACAACGTATTCGAGTAGCTAACATTCAAGAGAAAGTTGCCAATCAACGCAAGAACTTTCTTCACCATAAATCAAAGGAATTAGTGTCTAACTTCGATGCTGTTGTGATTGAAGATTTAGACATGAAAGGAATGTCACAAGCACTTAAATTCGGTAAAAGCGTAGCTGATAATGGATGGGGAATGTTCACCTCTTTCTTACAGTACAAACTAAAAGAACAAGGGAAACAACTTATCAAAATTGATAAATGGTTCCGATCTACCAAAACTTGTTCGAGTTGCGGAAATACCCAACCAATGCCTATAGAAATTAGAACATACGCTTGTTCGTGTGGGCTAAATCTCGATAGAGATTATAATTCAGCTCTCAATATCAAAAAAGAAGGCATTCGCTTATTAGCAAGTGCCTAATGAAAATATAAACTCTTGGAACAAGAGGGTTAGCTTGGTCCATTTCGTCAGCTACCAAAAGTGGCGATTATCCAAGAAGCCCCCACTTCAAGCAACCCGTAAGGGTGGTAAGTGGTGGGAGTAGTTCACTAAGAGAATCAGCAGATGAAATTCCTAAAAGTGAATGAACTGTCGATCAAATGTTGTGCCATAGCCAACGTTTGGTCGGTAGTTTTTTATTAGTCTAGTCTAGGAAAATATAAAATTTGCCTATGTGGATAAATTTGGGCGTGTTGAGCGGCGTCCAGCTCCAGCGTCCAGAAACGAGGCGACTTCATGAATCTCTCTATGATAAGTCATCATCAGTTCGCAAGCACACCGTGATTCCTTTTTTCCGTTGACTCGGTCCAGTCGCTGCGTTTATAATCGGGCGCTTTTGCTCTTATATTCTATTTATAGTTTTAAACTATAGAAATATAAAATTTGCATATTAGTAATTATATGTATAGTTATTTATAATAAATAATATATTTTCTGAATAAGCAAAATATGTAGGTAGTGAGGTGTTGATATGTATAAATTGCCAAATAGACAAACGTGGCAAGGTAGAGTGGATAGTAAAATAGACAAAGATAGCTTTCGCATTCATCAACGTGTGATATGTAACTCTACGGATGATGATTTTGAAAGCGCTTTTTGTCTTGTTGGTTTTGAATCTGACGAGGGTGTTCGAAGGAATAAAGGGAGAATTGGTGCTGCAAAGGCTCCTGATGAAATAAGAAAAAGTCTTGGTAAACTACCCTATCTCTTTGAAGATACAGCTTCAATTATCGATGTTGGAAATGTAGTATGCGAAGGAGAAAGCTTAGAAGCTGCGCAGGCAGAATTAGCGGATCGCGTTGATCAAATATTTAATAAAAGATCCACGCCAATTATTCTTGGTGGAGGACATGAAACGCTGTACGGTCATTATCTCGGAATTAGGAAGTATGTGGGAGAAAACACATCGATAGGTATTATAAATATAGATGCACATTTTGATTTGCGTCAGGATAGTAGACCTTCATCTGGGACTATGTTTAGGCAGATTTTAGAACAGGATAAGCAAGCAGGCTATTTATGTTTAGGAATTCAACCATTCGGTAATACAAAATCTCTGTTTCAGGTTGCAGAGCAGCTTGGATGTATTTATGTGTTAGAAGAATCACTAGCTCTACACAACATACAAAAACAATATGGAGTTATTGATCAATTTTGTAACCAGTACGATGTCATTATCGTTACGCTATGTACAGACTCGATTGCTTCTTCTGCAGCCCCAGGAGTTAGCGCACCGTCCCCTTTTGGACTGGACCCTGTTGTCGTAAGAACGTTATTACGTCATATTGTTGCTAAAGAGAATGTATGTAGCTTTGATATATCAGAGGTAAATCCTCTTTTAGATGAAAATGGACGAACTACAAAGCTAGCTGCTTATCTAGTGGCGGAGGTTTTGCATAATTTTAATAATACAGTTCAATGAGAGAGAATGTTACATTTTAATATTTCAACGATGAATATATCGAATTTCCCAGTTGTTTAACATATGAAGGAGGGACAACATGACATTAGAAATGAATCAAGTTACGACATTGTTTATTGCAATAGCTGTATTTCTTCTTGGGGGATACCTTAATAAAAGAATTAGATTCTTAGAGAGATTTTGTATACCTGCTCCTGTTGTTGGGGGGCTACTTTTCGCTATACTTGTAACACTACTAAAAGGACTTCATCTTGTAAATATTAATTTGGATACATCTTTACAAAGCTTATTTATGTTAACTTTTTTCACTACTGTAGGTTTGGGTGCAAGCTTTGGTTTAATCAAATTAGGTGGAAAGCTTTTGATCATTTATTGGTTATCATGTGGATTTCTTGCACTAGCACAAAGTGTTATTGGAATATCTTTTGCAACGCTTTTAAACTTAGATCCACTTATCGGTGTAATGGTTGGAGCTACATCAATGGAAGGTGGTCATGGTGCCGCAACTGCATTTGGTACAACCATTGAAGAGCTTGGAGTTGACTCTGCATTATCCATTGGATTAGCTGCTGCTACTGTAGGATTAGTAGCTGGCGGACTGATTGGTGGGCCAATTGTAAAATATTTAATCAAGAAATACAATCTGAAGTCTACGGAGCGGGCAACAGAGGAAAGTGCTGTTACGGTTGAAGCTAAAACAGAAGCAAGCTCTATTAATTCTAAAACATTTATGACACAAGCTTTTATTATTACTTTATGTATGGTATTAGGCTCCTATTTAGGAGAGCTATTCTCAAATGTAACCGGTTTTGTACTGCCCGGATATGTAAGTGCCATGTTTGTTGCTGTAATCGTTCGAAATGTGCTTGATCGATATGATAAAACATTAATTGAGATGAAAAGTATTGGAATTATAGGTGATATTACATTGGGTATCTTTTTATCAATGGCTCTTATGAGTATTAAATTATGGGAAGTTGCTAATTTAGCATTGCCATTATTAGTCATTGTTATCGTACAGGTACTATTTATAGCTTTATTTGGTATCTTTATATTATTTAGATTGCTAGGAAAGAATTATGATGCGGCAGTGATGGTTGGTGGTTTCACAGGGCATGGGCTAGGCGCTACTCCAAATGCCATTGCTAATATGGATGCAATAGTCAACCGATACGGTCCCTCTAAAAAAGCATTTTTAGTTGTTCCTTTAGTTGGAGCTTTCCTAATCGACGTCTTCGCAATGCCAATTATTATCACTTCTATAAATTTGTTTAGTTAAAAGGGAAAACCGGTCCATTTTTATGAAGCAGTTTTCTTACTATGAACGAGGATTAAAAGGAATGGTTATGTTTATAATTAAGTAAGTCAAAAAAAGTGCTGCTTCATCCGAATCTCCTTTTTCTGCTGGATTATCAGAGTATTTTTCTCTCTTTATCAAAAAATGATTAACCTTCACAGTTAAACCTTCATTATCCATCTAGTTCGAAAGTATAAGAATACGGTGCTATCGAGAACCCCTCGATAGCCTTTGCTTCTAAGTTAAGAAAGTATAAAATT
>NZ_JAJERH010000199.1 GCF_016919725.2 Virgibacillus sp. AGTR | reverse complement strand
GAAGTTTTAACGGCAATCACCAAGCATCATGATGCCCTACGAATGGTATACCAATTTGATCCGAACGGCGTAAAACAAATCATTCGAAAGAGTACGGAAGATAAGCTGTTCGATTTTCAAGTATTTAATTATCGTTCTGTAGAAGACCATCAGAGAGAAATAGAAGTATGTAGTCAAATGATTCAGCGTGGGCTAGATATTGAAAACGGCCCACTTGTTAACGTAGCATTATTTCAAACGAATGAAGGGGACCATTTACTTTTTGTGATTCACCATTTAGTGATAGACGGAGTTTCATGGAGAATTCT
>NZ_JAJERH010000198.1 GCF_016919725.2 Virgibacillus sp. AGTR | reverse complement strand
ATATTAAGTGCATATTCGGAAATTTATGATCTGGTTGTACCTAAGGATAATGTTTTACGAAAGCTTAATGAGTTAGTAGATTTTTCTTTTATATATGATGAATTAAACGATAAATACTGTCATACAAATGGTAGGAATGCCATTGATCCAATCCGTATGTTTAAATATTTACTTCTAAAAACAATCTATGATTTATCTGATGTGGACATTGTAGAGCGTTCCAAATATGACATGTCCTTTAAATATTTTCTTGGTATGGCTCCAGAAGAATCCGTGATGGAGCCAAGTTCTCTAACCAAGTTCCGTAAATTACGTTTAAAAGACAAAAATTTATT
>NZ_JAJERH010000197.1 GCF_016919725.2 Virgibacillus sp. AGTR | reverse complement strand
TAATTTGGTCAGAGGTATTAGGCATAGACAAAGTCGGAATCCATGATAACTTTTTTGATTTAGGTGGAGATTCCATTAAAGCAATCAGAATAGTCTCCGGTGTACAAAAACATGGCTTTAAATTAGCTATGAATGAATTATTTAAAAATGGAACGATTCATTCCATTCGTGAGCAGCTTATCTCTTTTGAAAGTAAAGTAAGTCAAGAAGAAGTGATTGGAGAAGCACCGCTAATTCCAATTCAAAAGATGTTTTTTGAACACAACTTTACAGATAGCCATCATTGGAATCAATCGGTGATGATTCATCGTAAAGAAGGCTTTCGGGAAGATATCGTCAGA
>NZ_JAJERH010000196.1 GCF_016919725.2 Virgibacillus sp. AGTR | reverse complement strand
GCTAACTTGGTAAAGAAAAACACGTTACCACGTGGATCTTCGGACTCGTGCTGTTCGCGCCGGAGTCTCGCTTATTTCAGATGCTAAATGAATGATTCTAATCAAAAAACGAGCGATAATTAATTTCAAATACGATGACGCCCCCCTGAAGTTAGAGTAAAAAGTCTAACTTCAGGGGGTGTTTTTGTGGCTAAATATAGTGAAGAATTTAAAGTGAAGGTTGTCACCGAGAATATAGATGGAAATCTTTCATATCGTTCCTTAGCCAAAAAATATCATATGGGTAGCTTTACACCAATATATGAATGGGTGAAAAACTATGAACGTCACGGTATGGAGGGACTAG
>NZ_JAJERH010000195.1 GCF_016919725.2 Virgibacillus sp. AGTR | reverse complement strand
TTGAACTACCCACCACTTAGCTTACGCTTGAAGTGGGGGATTCCTAAGAACACCTTCGTAACCGAAAGTTATGGATTAGGCTATCCCTGCGGTCCCCGCAGTTAGAAGCCGTATGGCTTCGTTTTTAAGATTTTTACTTGCGTTCAAATCTCTATCGTGATGCGCGTGACACTCTGGACAATTCCATTTACGCAACGCGAGATTTTTAACGTCTTTGTTTTGATATCCACAGCGCGAACACAGTTGAGAACTTGCGAATGTTTTCGATACCGCAACGACTTGCTTGCCGTACCAATTTGCTTTGTATTCAAGCATGGATCTAAATTGTGACCAGCTCGCTTCGCTAATGGTTTTTGCTAATTTATGATTTTTAAGCATGTTGGACACCTGCAA
>NZ_JAJERH010000194.1 GCF_016919725.2 Virgibacillus sp. AGTR | reverse complement strand
CTATTAATTGTGTTTTTAGGGGTTGCAGCATTTTATGATATCAAATACTCCAGATTACCAAATTGGTTGAACGTTAGTGGTGCAATGGTAGGTTTGTTATTTCATTTATTTTTCAATCAATTGGACGGGTTGTTAAATTCTGTATTTGGGTTATTGGCTGGTGGAGGTATTATGCTAGTCTTGTATATTTTTAAAGCTATAGGTGCTGGTGATGTGAAATTATTTGCAGCAATTGGAGCGATTTCTGGAGTTTTATTTACGCTATATTCCATTATGTATTCCATCATTTTTGCTGGATTCATTGCAATTATTATCTTATTATTTACCAAAACATTTTTAGTTAATATGACGTTAGCTTTCTATCATATTTTTGAATCGATTCGAGATAAATCGTTAACACCA
>NZ_JAJERH010000193.1 GCF_016919725.2 Virgibacillus sp. AGTR | reverse complement strand
CGGCAAAACCCACCTATCGATTGGGCTGGGCATGGAGGCTCTCAACCAAGGATATAAAGTGATTTTTACTACGATGGGTGATCTCATTCATGTATTAAAGACTGAAGAAATCACAAGGAAATCGAAAACGAGAATGAAGAGAATACGAGAAGCAGATCTAGTTATCATTGACGATTTAATGTTTATGGCAATGGACAAACAGGAAGCCAATATGTTTTTTCATTTGATCAATGATCTGTACAATCAAACATCGATTATATTAACGTCCAATAAAGGTCCTAAAGAATGGGGTGAATTATTAGGAGATCAGGCAATTACAACCGCGATTCTAGATCGTATATTGCATCGAGTGGAAATTATTCATTTAAATGAAGACAGTTGGCGAATGAAGCATCGAAAAACCATATTTGGGCAG
>NZ_JAJERH010000192.1 GCF_016919725.2 Virgibacillus sp. AGTR | reverse complement strand
AAGCCCCGTCCTTAGTCGGATGGGGCAGTTTTTTCATATTGTAAAAGCTTTTCAATTAATACGCCTATTGGAAGATCCAGCGCATCAGATATTTTTAAAAGTGTGCCCAACCTCATGTTTTGAATCGATGAATTTTTTTGAACCAAATTTGAAAATACGGATTCTCTTACACCACTCTTTTTTGACAGAGCGTACCGAGTCATTTCATATTCTTTACAAAGTGAGTCAATAGGGTGCATATTATTTCTTCCCTTTCTTTTTTCTATCCCAATATTTTTTACGTAACCAAACAATCAGCAATGATCCTGCAACTACGATTAACAATATATTAATTATGTTTTCCACCATATTATTTATGGTATACTGTTATTGAGAGTAGGGGGATTAACCCCCACGTCTCATTCTTTGGTTTTCTAGTCGTAATTTCTCGGCTTC
>NZ_JAJERH010000191.1 GCF_016919725.2 Virgibacillus sp. AGTR | reverse complement strand
TGTAATACCTCACTATAATTTTGTTCACTACCATAACCGGCGTCAGCGACAATATACTTGGGTAACTTGAAGTACCTTTCTTCAATATTATTGAGGAAAGGAATAAACGTGCGAGTATCCGTAGGATTTGGAAATACATCATAAGCTAATGTGTACTGGCCTTCGGTCGCAATTTGTACATTATAACCCGCCTTAAGTTGGCCATTTTTCATATAGTCATCTTTCATTCTCATAAAAGTGGCATCATGATCCGTCTTAGAATAACTATTGCGGTTGCCAAAGATCTCCATATCATTTTGATATTTCTGTTTACGAATTACATAGTCTTGGAATTGTTTACGGTATTGCTTGGGTTCTTTTCGCATAGAACGGAGTTGTTTGCGATCTTTTGCTTTTTCACTTTCCTCGATTTCTTGATCGTATTTCTTCACTTTTTCATCTAG
>NZ_JAJERH010000190.1 GCF_016919725.2 Virgibacillus sp. AGTR | reverse complement strand
TGAGCGGGTTTTGCTAAAAAAGTTAGCTGAAGGACAAACCCCACGGAAAGGGAAGTGGGGCAAGCCGGAGTGGTGGTCAAGCAAGCAGTAGCTATTATTCCATAATAGCTACTATAGGAAGCGTAGATCTGAGCATTTAGTGATAAGGACTGAGCGAATTTTGCTCAATTTTTCTTATAAGTTAAGAAAGTATAAAATCAGTGCAATGACTGCGTTAAGCCAAGTAGTTATTTTGAAATGTTTGATGTATATTGGCAATGCTCCGACGAATTACTTCGCTTTCCGCAGGCACGGCCTCAACTAACTTTGCAAAGAAGAACACGTTGCAAAGTGGATTTTCGGCTCGCGCAATTCCCGCAGGAGTCTACGTAATTAGTCTCCGCTATGAGAATGTGCAACAATTCTTGTCATAAGTAATAGGTTGACTTTTTTTACAATGGGTAAAGTGA